>JAJPJX010000077.1 GCA_021324015.1 Solibacteraceae bacterium
GCGACGGGTGCACGTCCTCCAGTTTCACGCGCAGCACTTCGACCCCCGCGCCGTAGCGCGCCAGGCGGCGCTGCAATTCCTCGAGCCCCTGGCTCTCGATCGCCTGGCGGCCCGTGGTGAGCACGGCGTCCAGCGGCGTCCGGTTCACGATCCCCTGCATCACCGACTCCGCCGCCGCGCGTACCGTCGTGTCGCCGTCCAACTGACGGAACAGAAAATCGTCCGGGCGTGAAAGACTGTAGTGCACCGTGGCGTTCAGCTCGATCATGTTCTGGTCGCCGGTGAGCATCAGAGACTCCTCCGGCTTGCGCTGGAAGCGCCCGGAGCGGTGCTGCACGTTCCATTCGTAGGCCGCCGGCTCGCTGTCCGGCGTGTTCGAGTTCGAGCGGAAGCCGATCTCCACCACCCGCACCCGGTGCGCCCCAACGCGCGTCAGGGTCTCCACCGGCCAGGGCAGCTTGTAGTGCAGGCCAGGCTCTTTGTAGGGCAGCACTTTCCGCCCGAAGCGCAGCACCACGCCCGTCTCGCTCGGCCCCAGCATGTAGAAGCCGCTCAGCACCCAAAGCCCGGCGGCGGCATACAGGGCCGGGCGGGCCAGTTCCCGCCTCCGCTCCCAGATCCACTGGAAGCCAGCCGCGGGATGCAGGTCGCGCAGCCGTTCCCAGATGCGCGGCGCCGGCGAGGCCGCCAGCCAGCGCCGCCAGCGCGATGGCGCCCCCCGCCCGACCCGCAGCAGCCGCAGCGAGTTCATCATCACGCAAAACGAAGAAGTCTGGTGCGTGAACGCCGCGCCGATGGGCCCCAGCTTGCCCGTGGCGCACAGCAGCACCGCCACCAGGTTGACCCCGCCGGCGAAGAAAAAGATGTTTTGCCAGGCGGTGTGCATGGCGCGGCGGCTCACGGCGAACAGCGTGGGCAGCTTTTCCAGCGAGTGCGAGAGATAGACCACATCGGCGGCCTCGGCGGTGATGTCGCTGGCTCCCGCCACGGCGATGCCCACGCTGGCTGCCGCCAGGCCCGGTGCGTCGTTGATGCCGTCGCCGACCATCGCCACGGTCCGCTTTTGGGAACCGAACTGGCGGATGCGCTCCAGCTTCTGCTCCGGCAGCAGTTCCGCCTCCACGTTGGGAATGCCGATCTCGCGCGCCACGACCTCGGCGGCGCGCCGCCGGTCCCCGGTCAGCATCACCTGGTAGGTGATGCCCAGCGCCGACAGTTCCGCCGCCGCCTCGCGAATCCCCTCCCGCAGGCGGTCGCGCAAAAGGATGGCCCCCGCCAGCCGGTCTCCGTCGGCCACCAGGACCGCCGTGGCGCCCGCCCGGTCGGCTTCCTCCAGCAGATGATCGGTCTCGCGGATGCCGTGCTCCGCCAGATAGGCCGCATTCCCGGCCCGGATCACGCGCCCGCCCAGCACCGCTTCCACGCCTCGCCCGGGCAGCACCCGGGCTTCCGCGGGTTCCGCCACCGGCAGCCTGCGCCGCGCGGCTTCCTCCACGATCACGCGCGCCAGCATGTGATCGGAACCGCGCTCCGCGGCCGCCGCCAGCGCCAGCAGTTCCTCCTCGCTCCCCTCCGCCGCCAGCACGCGCAGAATCTCGAAGCGGCCCTCGGTCACCGTGCCGGTCTTGTCGAACACCACCGTGTCCACCGCCGCGGCCCGCTGCAGCACCGCGCCTCCGCGCACCAGGATGCCGCGCCGCGCCAGCCCTCCGATGGCGGCCACCATGGCCGTGGGTGTCGCCAGGATCAGCGCGCAGGGGCAGGCCACGATCAGCACCGCCACCGTGCGCAGCCAGTTGCCGGTGAACACGTACGTCAAAATGCCGCTCGCCAGCAGCGCGGGCAGGAAGTACTTGGCGTAGTGGTCCGCCAGCCGCTCCACCGGCGCGCGCTTCTCTTTGGCCTCTTCCACCAGTTGGATCACCCGCGCCAGTGTCGTTTCCGAGCCGGCCCGGCTCACCCGGATCCGCAGCAGCCCGTTGCCGTTCAGCGTTCCGGAAAACACCTCGTCACCGGCTTGCTTGTCCCGCGCCAGCGGCTCGCCCGTGATCGAACTCTCGTCGATGCTCGAGGCCCCCTGCTCAATGGTCCCGTCGGCCGGAATTCGCTCCCCTGCCCGCACCACGATCAGGTCGTCCGGCGCCAGCGCCGCGGCGTCCACCTCCTCCTCCCGGCCGTCCCGCAGCCGCCTCGCCAGGCGCGGCATCTGCTCCACGAAGCGATGAATGGCGGCTTCCGTGCGGCCGGCGGCGTAGGATTCCAGCCCTTCGCCCACCAGCACGATGTACATGGCCTCCGCGGCCGCCAGGTACTCGCCCACGGAAAGGGCCGCAATCACCGCGATGCACAGCGCCAGGTCCGCCGAGATCTCTTTCTCCAGCAGGGCCGAAATCGAGTTGTAGAAGGTCTTGTAGCCCGCCAGCAGGGTAATGAAGACCGCCGTGTCAATCCCCAGCAGGCTCTTGAACATCCCCGTCAGGTTCAACACCAGCAGGATGCCGACAAAGGCGGCAAAGCCGTAATAGCGGATGCGTTCCCTACGTTCTTCGTCCATACCCCTGCCCGATCAGAGAGTGCCTAACCGCACCAACCTATACGAAAATAGAATGGATGCCATTTGTCTCGATTCCTGAGGCCATCGAGGAAATACGCGCGGGCCGGATTCTCGTCGTGGTGGACGACGAGGATCGGGAAAATGAGGGAGACCTGACCATCGCCGCTGAAAAGGTTACTCCTGAAATTATCAATTTCATGGCGAAGCACGGCCGCGGCCTGATCTGCCTCGCCCTCACCGCTGAGCGCTGCGACTACCTGCGCCTGCCGTTAATGTCCCCTCATAATACATCAAATTTCGGGACGGCGTTCTGCGAATCCATCGACGCCCGCGAGGGCACCAGCACCGGCATTTCGGCGGCCGATCGCACCCGCACCATCCAGCAGGCCATCACCGCCAATTGCCGCCCCGGCGACCTCGCCCGCCCCGGCCATGTCTTTCCGCTACGCGCCCGCGAAGGCGGCGTGCTCGTGCGGGCCGGGCAAACCGAAGCCTCCGTGGACCTCGCGCGCCTGGCCGGCCTGAACCCTGCCGGCGTCATCTGCGAAATCATGAACGAGGACGGAACCATGGCGCGGGTTCCGCAGTTGGACGAGTTCTGCCGCATCCACGGCCTGAAGATGTGCTCGGTCGCCGACCTCATCCGTTACCGTCTGCAGCACGAACGCTACATCCGCCGGGTGGTGGAGGGCTGCATCGAAACCGAGTTCGGCTCCTTCCGTACCGTGGCGTATACCAGCGACATCAACCCCGAGTACCACATGGCCCTCATCCGCGGGGACGTGCAGGGCCGCGAGGACGTGCTGGTGCGCATGCACTCCCACTGTGTGTTTGGCGACGTCTTCGGCTCCGTGCACTGCGACTGCAGCAAATTGGTGCGCGGCGCCCTGCGCCGCATCGCCCAGGAGGGCTTGGGCGTGCTGGTCTACCTGCACCAGACCGGCCCTGGATTTCGCGTGCAGAAAGATCCCGCCGGTGTGGACCGTATGATCTCCCACGGCCGCGAGTTCATGCATTACACCAATGCCGACGGCCAGCGTCTGCTACAGCACGAAAGCGGCATCGGGGCGCAGATCCTCTCGGACCTGGGCCTGCACACCATCCGCCTGCTCACCAACCACCCCCGCAAAATCGTGGCCCTGGAAGGATTTGGCATCGAAATTGTCGGCCAGGAGCCCATCCCGCATTAACCGGCCCGCGGCCGCCGTGTCCCGCTCCCGGGAACTTTTCCGTCCGTCTTCTCGTTTAGCAACCTGGAGGCTCATGATGAAACTGCCGTTTGTCGCCCTCGCCGCCGTCGCATTTTGCGGCATGGCCGCCGCCGCCGATCCGCAGCTCATGAATTTGGTCATGCCGGACGCCAAGGTCTTGGCCGGCATCAATGTGCAGCAGGCCAAGGCGTCGCCCTTCGGCCAGTACCTGCTCTCCCAGGCGCAAAGTAATGACACTGGCTTGCAGGAGTTGATCGGTGCTACCGGCTTCGATCCGCGGCGGGACCTCAGCGAGGTGCTGTTTGCCTCCACCGGAAGGCCCGGCAACCACCAGGGCCTGGCGGTCGTGCGCGGCAACTTTGACGTCGCCCGTATCTTACAAGCCGCCCGCAACAAAGGCCAGACCCCCCAACTCTACCAGGGTGTGCAGATCCTCAATAACCCGGACAACAGCCAGTCGCTGGCCTTCCTCGACGGCACCCTCGCCGTAGCCGGGAACGCGGGTTTCGTCCGCGGCGCCATTGACCGGCGCACGGCGCCGGCGGCGCTCGATCCGGTGCTGGTGGCCAAAGCCAACGGTCTGAGCGTCACGCAATCCGCCTGGTTCGTCTCGCTGGTGCCCGGCGCAGGGATGCACGCACCGCTGCCCCCGGATAACCCCGCCGGCGCCCAGGCCAACGTTTTGCAGAAGATTCAGCAGGCCAGCGGGGGTGTGCTCTTCGGCCCGAACGTGCTGCTTACGGCGGAAGCCGTCGCCGCCACCAGCCAGGATGCCACTGCGCTCGCCGACGTGATCCGCTTTGTGGCCTCCATGGCCCAATATCAGGCCCGGCAGAACAACACCCAGGTCCCGGCTGACCTGCTTCAGAACCTGGATGTGAAGACCGCGGCCAACATCACCACGGTCTCGCTGAGCATTCCCGAAGACCGGCTGGAACAGCTTGTCCACAACCCGCCGCACGGCGCCGGCCCGCGTCATCGCCAGGTCGAGCGGCAATAGGATCGCGTCGGCGTCCGTCCTTCTGCGATAGGATGGAATCTTGGCGCAACCACTGCCCCGCCTTCGCACCACGCTGGATTTCATGCCGTAGCCGGTGCCCGACCGCCCGGGGCTGTTCCTCCGCGACCCTTATCGCTACTCGGATGCCATGCTCATCATTCCACCCGTCCTGGTGGAATGCCTCCGCCTGTTCGACGGCGAGCAAACCGAGACGGACCTGCGCGCCCTCCTGGTCCGCCTGACCGGTGACCTTCAGGTGGGCGAGTTGCAACGCCACCTGATCCAGACTCTCAGCACCGCCGGCTTCCTGGAAGACGAGGTCTTCGCACGCTTGAAAGAACGCCGCGAGCAGGAGTTTGCCGCCGAGCCATCCCGCCTGCCGGCGCACGCTGGGTCCGCGTATCCGGAGGAGCTTGACCCGCTGCGGGAAACCATGGCTCGCTACATGGACCACAGCGCGGCCGCCGCGCCGGACGACCGCCTGTTCGCCATCGCCGCCCCGCATGTCAGTCCCGAGGGCGGCTGGCAGTCCTACCAGGCCGCCTATGGCGCGCTGGCGCCGCGGTACAAAGACCGCACGTTCGTCATCCTGGGCACTTCCCACTACGGCGAACCGGAGCGCTTCGGCCTCACCCGTAAGCCCTATATCACCCCCCTCGGCAGCAGTGCGACCGACGTTGCCCTGGTGGACTGGCTGGCCGCCCGTGGCGGCGACGCCGCCATCATGGAGGATTACTGCCACTCCTTCGAGCACACCATTGAGTTCCAGGTGCTCTTCCTGCAACACGTCTACGGGCCGGATATCCGCATTCTGCCCATCCTCTGCGGCCCCTACGCCCGCAGCATCTACATGGGCGGCAAGCCCGAAGACGACCCCGGCGTGAGCCGGTTCCTGGACGCTCTGAGCGAGTTGGCAGCGCGCGAGGGCGATCGCCTCTTTTGGGTGCTGGGCATCGATATGGCCCACATGGGCGCGCGCTATCGCGACCCCTTCGGCGCGACCGCTGGAACTGGCCGCATGCAGGAAGTGGCTGAGCGCGACCAGCAGCGCATCGCCCGCATCCTGGCGGGCGATACCCCCGGCTTCTGGGACCTCGTGCAGGATGGCCAGGACGACCTCAAGTGGTGCGGCTCCTCACCCCTCTATACCTTCCTCCGCGCCGCCGCACCCGCCGCGGGCGAACTGCTGCGTTACGAACAGTGGAATATCGACCCCCAAAGCGTCGTCAGCTTCGCCGGCCTCTCCTTCCGCAAGTAAGCCCGTGATACAACCATAGCTATGCACCGGAGGAGTTTTCTGAAAGCCGCCGGCCTGGCCGCGGCCGCTCCGCTCTCCGCAAATCCTATGGACATCAAGCTCGGCTTAGACAGCTATTCCATCCGCGCTTTCCAGTGGAAAGCCATGCAGTTGCTCGACTATACGGCGAGCCTCAAACTGGACACCATCCAGCTTTCCAGCCTTAACGACTACGAGAGTCTGGAACCGGCCCACCTCGCGCAAGTCAAGGATCACGCGGCACGCCTGGGCGTCCGCATAGACGCCGGCACCGGCTGCATCTGCCCCACTTCCGCCAGCTATAACCACGAAAAACAGGGCGATCCCACCGCCTACCTGCTCCAGAGCCTGAAAGTGGCCCACGCCGTGGGCTCCTCCAGCATGCGCTGCTACATGGGCTCCGCCGCCGACCGCCGCGGCAGCCTGCCGCTCGAAGCGCACATGCAGAGCACCGTCAAAGTCCTGCGCTCCGTGCGCGCCCGGGCCCTCGACCTGGGCATCAAAATCGGCCTCGAAAACCATGCCGGAGACATGCAGGCCCGCGAGGTCAAGACGATCATCGAAGAGGCCGGCAGGGATTTCGTGGGCTCCTGCCTGGATAGCGGCAACCCCATGTGGGTCCTGGAAGACCCGTTCGTCACCCTGGAAACGCTGGCCCCCTACGTGGTGACGACCCACATCCGCGATTCCGCGGTGTTCGAGGTGCCCCAAGGCGCCGCGGCCCAGTGGGTGGCGCTGGGCGATGGCTCCGTCGATTTTGTCGCTTTCGTCGAGAAATACCGCCGGCTCTGCCCCCACGCAGCCATGCAACTGGAAATCATTACCGGGCGCCCTCCGCAGATCCTTCCGTACCTCGATCCGGACTTCTGGAAGTACTTTCGCCAGATGCCCGCTTGGGAATTCGCGCGCTTCTTGGCTCTGGCCAAGAAAGGCCATCCCTACATCGGACCTATGGTGATCGGCGGCGAAGGCAAGCAGCCCCCGGCCATCGAGGCCGCCCTCAAAGAGCAGCAGCGCGCGGACCTCGAGCGCAGCCTGGAGTACGCTAAAAAGAAGCTGAATGTCGGCGTTCGCTGGAGGTCCTAGGAACTAGCAGGTACAGAAACGTGCCGGAGTAGCAACTGGGATGAACCCGAATGCCCGGAGAGATGCCTGAGGACCAAGGAAGCGCCTTTTTTTATTGGCTCAAGTACGCGCTCCTGGTCATATTCCTTCTTCCCGTAGCATTGCTCCTAAGCTACCAGAGGACTCCGGAATGGCTCCCTGGCTGGATGCCGTCCGGGTGGACATCGAAGCTGTCGCTCGTGTATCTGACAGTTGTGGCGGTGAGCGGCCGGATTGCTGACGCCGCCAGTACCATCTGGGGTCTCAGGTATGGACTCATGGAATCGGCGCCTGGGCTTGGCAAGTATCCCAGTGCCGCTCGCCTGCTTCGGCTGGTCGTTGCTCAAGGTCTCGTCATTGCCTTCGTTGCGGGCAACGTGCCGGCCGGGCTTTACAGCAGGCTCTTCGTGACGCTGATCGCGGTCGTAAGTTGTGCCGTCACGATCTGCAACTTGAGCACTACGGTGCTCGCCGTAACAGCCTGGAGCATCCACTACCACACAGCTCGATTGGTCGGCGAGGCGGCTGCGTTTCATCTTCACCCAAAGTTCGTGAAGACTCCGAACGAATGGGGCTCGTTGGTGCTCGGACTATTGCTTTCCTTGCCTTGTGCACTTCTGGCATACGGAAATATCTATGCGAGGCTGTGCTTCTTCCTCGGCTTGACCGGCGTTTGCGGACTCGGCTACAGCGCCTGGCGATATCAACGAAAGTGGGCGAAATCGTCAGCGCGGCCGTGAGCGCCTACCACGTGGCATTCCGCGGTTTTCTGGCCGGTAATTTCCCGGGCATGTGGTATCGGCCAATCCTTACAGGTACTCGCCGCGACTCCACGCTCAATCGTGGCACTGCTTGCACGCGGCGTCCTTGGCCATCTTCAGGTGCGCCTTCACCGTCGATCCATGCGGGCTGTGACAAAGCTGGCAATCGATCAGCACCTCCGGCTTGTGCGTGTGGACCTTGGGGAAAGCCTCCTGGTTGTGGCACTGGAAGCAGTTGTCTCCCGTCACCCCACCCTTGATCTCCCAGGCGCCGCGGATCACCGCGTGGCAGGTGTTGCACGCGGCCCCCCCGGGAGGATGCGTCTTGAATTCCTGCCACCCCGTTGGGGCGCCGGCGCCCACGAAAAACTGAATCGCCGCGTCGTCGGCCTCCAGTTTGTGCAGTCCGGCCGAAGGCGTGACGGTCGCGGTGAGCGCCCCTGGCCCGGGAGAGGTGGCCGCGATCGCCTTGCCGTCCAGCTTCAGGCTGCCGCCCTTGGCCACGATCGAGAGCGGACCCGCCTCCACCACCGAGTGATCCGTAGGCCGCAGAATGCGCGGGCCGCTGGCCTCCTGGCCCGCGCAAGCCGCGGCCAGCCACGCTGCCAGCAGCGCCGCCTTCATGCCTGCTCCCCGCGGATGCGCACCAGGTTGCGGGTGATCGAGGACAGGTTGGGCACTCCCGCCAGCCCCATGTCCAGCGCCAGTTCCGTGCGCAGCAACTCGATGACGCGCTCTACCCCCGGTTGCCCGAACGCCGCCAGACCGTAGAGATAGGGACGCGCCACGCAGATGGCCTTGGCGCCCAGCGCCAGGCCTTTCAAAATATCGGTGCCGCGCCGGAATCCGCCGTCCACCAGCACCGGAATCTTGCCGTTCACCGCGCGCACCACCTCCGGCAGCGCCTCGATGGTGGCGCCCACCTGATCCAACTGCCGGGCCCCGTGGTTGGACACGATCACGCCCGAGACCCCGTTCTCCACCGCCAGCGTGGCGTCCTCCGCCGTCAGGATGCCTTTCAACAGGATTGGCAAGCTCGTCAGGCTGCGCAGTTCCCGCACGGAGTCCCACGTGGGCGTCGGAAAGGGCCGCGACGGAAAGATGCCCGCCACCCACGGGTGCTGCGCCGGCGGCAGCTTGCCGTTGGCGTCGCGTTTAGGCAGGCCCGTCTCGCACCAGGAGCGCTCCAGCTTGTTGCGCATCTCCCGCTCCCGGTGCGAAACGTACATGATGTCCGTCGTGAAGCAGATGCCGCTGCACCCCTGCGCCTCCAGCCGCTTCACGAACGCCCGCATGGTCTGCGTGTTGCGCAGTTCTCCCCCCGTGGTCAACTGGAACCACACGGGCCCCTTTCCGGCTTCCAGCGTCTTCTGGATGCCGCCGTTGGTGATCTGCAACGCTTTGGCCCGGCCCGCCGCACGCGCTACCGTGTTCTCGCCGTCTGGAAAGAAGCAGTTCTTGCCGCCCGCCGGATCCAGGATGATCGGATAATCCAGCTTGATGCCGAACAATTCCAGCGAAAGATCGATCTTGTGCACGTCCACCAGAGCCCGCGGCCGGATGATGATCCGGTTGAAGGCCGCGCGATTGTCGTGCAGCGAGACTTCGTCCTCCGATCCGCCGTCCAGATAGTCCCAGGCCACGGGGTCCAGCTTCTGCTTCGCGATCTTGGCGAAGTCGAAAACGTTGATTGGTTCCATTACCGGGTCAGGCGATGGTATGCTTGGGTTCGCCTGCGGGTTGCGCTCCTGTTGAGCGCCCAGGAACGGCGCGGCGCCGAACATGGCGACGAGTTGACGGAATGCGCTTCTTCTGGTGACTCGCATGGTAGGCCCTTATTACATGACAACGGAGAGCTTCCGTGCAACCATGACGGCCCGCCGATTCCAGCGCCGGCTGGGGCTGCTGTTCCTGCTGGCCGCGCCGCTTCTGGCTCAGCAGGGACCCCGCATCTTCATCGTGACGGACATGGAGGGAGTCGATGGCGTCAACAACGCCGAGGAGCAGTTGTTGCCCGGCCAGCGCCGCTACGAGGAAACCCGGCGCCTGCTCACCGCCGAGGTCAACGCCGCCGCCGAAGGCGCGTTTCTGGCCGGCGCCAGCCGGGTAGTGATCCTCGACGGCCACGATGGCAGCCGCAGCCTGTCGGTGGACGAGATCCACCCCCGCGCCGAGCTGATCCAGGGGCACCCCACGCCGCCAACTTACTATCTGGCCGAGCGTGCCTTCGACGGCCTCATGTTCGTGGGCCAGCACGCCATGGCGGGTGCGAAGAACGCCGTGCTGGCACACTCCCAGAACTTCGGCGTCGAGCGCATTACGATTAACGGCAAGCCGGTGGGCGAAATCGGCCAGGCTGCTGCCATCGCCGGCTACTTCCACATCCCCGTCATCATGCTCTCCGGCGACCAGGCGGCCTGCGACGAGGTTCGCGACCTCCAGCCCAAAGCTGAGGTGGTTGCCGTCAAACACCTCGCCGGCACGGGCTCGACCTGGAGCCTTTCCCATCCTGTGGCCCGGGAACGCATACGCGCCGCCGCCGAACGCGCCGTGCGCCGCATCTCCGAGTTCGCCCCCTGGCGCGTCGCCGAGCCGGTCGAGTTGAAGATCGAGCTTTACCCCGAAGCCCGCGGTGTGCCCACCGCGGTGCTCAACAGCCGCGATCCCAACCGGCAGTTCGCTCCGCACACCGTCATATATCGCGGCCGCACGGTGCTCGAAGCCTACCAGTCCTGGCTCGGAAAGTAGCCATCGCGGTAGCGGTAAAATACCGTCATCCGCACGATTTTCAATCCAAGTTCACGAGGTCCAGATCGATGAGTGGCAAGTTGCAAGGCAGAATTGCGTTGATCACCGGCGCCAGCCGCGGCTTAGGAAAGGCCATGGCCATGGCCATGGGCGCCGAGGGCGCCCGCCTGGCGCTGGTCTCCCGTAATCTCGAGCAGTTGAATGCGGTGGCCCGCGAGATCCGGGAGCGCGGCGCCGAAGCCCAGGTCTTCCCCGCCGACGTTTCCCGCGAGGATCATGTGGCCCGGCTGGAACAGGAGGTCCAGGCCGCGCTCGGGCGCGTCCACATCCTCATCAATAATGCTGGCATCAACATCCGCAAGCCGATTACGGACTTCACCCTGGAGGAGTGGAACCGCGTGATGGACACCAACGTGACCAGCGCCTTCCTGATGTGCCGCGCCTTCGTGCCCCACATGAAGGGCCAGGGGTACGGGCGCATCATTAACCTGACCTCCACCATGGCCTGGACCTCCATGCCGCACCGCGCGGCCTATTCCACCAGCAAGAGCGGCCTGCTCGGCATGATCCGCGCGCTGGCCCTGGAGTTGGCTCCCGAGGGCATCACCGTCAACGGCATCAGCCCTGGCCCCTTCGCCACCGAAATGAACACCCCGCTGCTCGAAAACCCGGAAACCAATCGCCTGTTCACTTCCCGAATCCCGCTGGGCCGCTGGGGTAAGGTGGAGGAAGTAGGACAACTGGCGGTCTATCTGTGCTCGGAGGACGCCGGCTTCATCACCGGCACCGACGTGCTCATCGACGGCGGCTGGTGCGCCCAATGACGCGGTGTCACCGAGCCGCGGCTGCGCTGGCCGCCGTCCTGTTGCTCGCCGCCGGCTGCCGCCGTGCGCCCACGCGGGAAATTGCTGTCGTCCCCAAGGCCACTTCGCATCTCTTCTGGCAGTCCGTGCAGGCCGGGGCCGTCGCCGCCGGCCGCGATTTCCGCGTCAACATCCTTTGGAACGGCGCTGCCTCGGAGACCGACTACAGCCGCCAGATCGAGATCGTGGACTCCATGATCGCCCGCCACGTGGATGGCTTGGCCGTGGCCGCCCAGGACCGGGATGCGCTCAACGCCTCCCTCGATCGGGCGGCCGCGGCCGGCATCCCCGTCACGGTCTTCGACTCCGGCGTGGATTCCACCAGGTACATGACCTTCCTGGCCACCAACAACTATGAGGCCGGGCAGATGGCCGCGCGCAAGCTCGCTGCCCTGTTGCAAGGCAAAGGCACCGTGGCCGTAGTGCTGCACGCCCCCGGCAGCCGCTCCACCATGGACCGCGAAGAAGGCTTCTTCGATGCCCTCGCCAAGGAGTTTCCTGGAATCTCCGTGGTGGCCCGGCAGTACGGCATGTCCGAGCGCTCCAAAGCCATGGCCGCCGCCGAGAACATGCTTACCGCCCACCCGGACCTGAACGGCATGTTCGCCTCCTCGGAGCCCAGCTCCGTGGGCGCTGCGCGCGCCATCAGGGAGCGCGGTCTCGCGGGCAAAGTCCGCTTCGTCGCTTTCGATGCCAGCGAAGGGCTGGTCGAGGATCTGCGCGGCGGCATCATCGATGCCCTGGTAGCGCAGGACCCGTTCAAGATGGGCTATATGACCGTCCAGACCCTGGTGGACAAACTCAATGGAAAAGCGCCTCCGCGGCAAATCGATCTGCACGCCCGCGTGATCTCCCGAGGCGACCTCCAGCTTCCCGACGTCAAGGCCCTGCTCTTCCCGGACATTCGGAAGTATTTGAACTGACGCCGCTCACGTCCGCCGCCGCAGCCGGCCCGCCGCCAGCAGCAGCACGCCCGAGCCCAGCAGCATCATCGTACCCACTTCGGGAGTTTCGAAAGTCACGCGGTCTATAGCGAACCGGCAGGCGTCTTCGTCAAACGAAACTGCCGCCCGGCGGACCGGTACCCCGAGGTAGCGGAATTCCGTCTCGTCCACCGCGGCCAGCGGTGCCGCAGCCAGCGTTTGTGGCTCCAGCAGAGTTCCGTCCCCCGCCAGGAGGTTCACCGTCATGGCATGCTCCAGCGGTTCCAGCGTGGCGAACGCGGCGCCGAATATGAGGAGTGGCGTGGGCCTGGCAAAATCCATCGTCAGGGTGCCCCCGGCCGGGCCTTCCAACACCCCGCCATCCTCGTAGCTCAGGCCGTCCAGGCCAATGGGATAGTTGTAGGTCGCCTCGTCGGAGGGCGAGTTCCCCATCCAAAAGCCGAACGTGACGCCGCGGATGCTGACGCCATTCGCCGGCTGGGTCACCAGTTCGTCAAAATCGATCTGCACAGTCTCGCAGTTGGCGGGTCCGGTCAGCCCCAGGATTAGGCCCGCGCACAACCACAGCGGATTCACTTGCATGGGATTACGATTTCGGAGAATTGTGATCTGGCCGTCTGTTTCCGCGCCCCTACGGGGCCGTGCCCAGTTCCCGGCCGATCTCCTCGTCGTGGCGCGTGGCCCAAGCGGATAACTCCGCCCGGTTCGCCACCCCGAGTTTCGCAAATAAGGTGGACATGTAGATTTTCACGGTTCCTTCCGTGATGCCCAGGAGAAAACCGATTTCCTTGTTGATCCGGCCCTGGGTCACCAAGTGGGCCAGTTGCAGGTCCCTCCTGGATAGCCGCACCAACCCGGCGTGGGTCTCCCGGCCTCGCTCTACCACGAGTGGCATACCACATTCTCCTTCTGCTGCGTCCCAACCTTTTCACCGGCGGGTACTCGCTCGGCTCCGCGCGGCGACGCCGCTAGAATCTCGCCGAACGTCTTGATCCCGCCGTAAAAGCGCCGGCGGCATGCCCTGCACCGCAACGCCAACAGCGCGAAGCGCCGGGCCAGGGCGTCCAGCCGGGCGGCTCGGTAAACGGGGCGGATGTCATAGCTGCCGCAACGCGGACAAAAGGCCAGAGACACTCCGGCCGTGCGATTGTTCATGTCGTGGGTCTCCTGTCCGTCCTTCCCTTACGGGCTGTTCAGGAGGACGGCTTTCGGATTCACTGCGGTAGTGTCCCTTAAGGAATTCCCCTCTCAGAGTATTTAGGGGTTTTTTACTTTAATATCCTAATGTGTCTTAACCCAAGCCTGGCACTCGCGCTGGCTGCCCCTTACCCGCCCGCGGAGACTAGGGAACGGGAATGCACCACCTCGGCCAGCGTCTCGATCGCCTGCTCACAGCCCGCGCGGTCCACGTCGCGATGCGTCACCGCGCGCATGTGTGTGCCGCTGATGCCGTTGATGCGCACGCCCTTCTCGCGCAGCCGGGCACTGATATCCGCCGGCGCCAGCCCGGTTCCCGTCACCTCGAAGATAACAATATTGGTCTGCACTTTCGCCGGGTCGATGCCGATTCCCGGAATACGCGCCAACCCCTCGGCCAGCAGCTTGGCGTTGCGGTGATCCTCCGGCAACTGGCGAGGGGATTCCTCGAGCGCGAGCAGCCCCGCGGCCGCCAGCACTCCCGCCTGCCGCATGCCGCCCCCCAGGCGCTTGCGGTACAGCCGCCCTCGGGCGATCACTTCCTTGGGCCCCGCCAGCATGGAACCTACGGGCGCGCCCAGCCCCTTGGAGAGGCAAAACATCACCGTATCCACCCGGGCCACGATCTCCCGCACCGACGTCCCTGTAGCGGCCGCGGCGTTGAACACCCGCGCGCCATCCATGTGCACCCGGATGCCCGACTCGTGGGCCCCATCGCAAATCTCCTCGATCACCTCCAGCGGATACACCGTGCCGCCCGCCATGTTGTGCGTGTTCTCGATCTCGATCAGCCCGGTGGGAGCCGAGTGAGGGTTGACCGCGCGCACTTCCTTGTGGATCTGCTCCCAGCGCAGAATGCCGTCCGCGGTGACGATGGGCCGCGCCACACAGCCCGAAAACCAGGCCAGCATCGAGAGCTCGTAATTCAGCAGGTGCGACCGGCAGTCGCAAATTACCTCCTGCCCGTGCTCGGTATGCACTTTGGCCCCGATGTTGTTGCCCATGGTCCCGGTCGGCACAAACAGGGCGGCCTCTTTGCCCGTGATCTCCGCCGCCCGCTCCTCCAGGCGGTTGACCGTGGGGTCCTCGCCGTATACGTCGTCGCCGACCTCGGCTTCCCTCATGGCGCGCCTCATGGCGGGCGTGGGCTTGGTTACCGTATCACTGCGCAAATCGATCATGTCGTCAGAAACTCCTGAAAAATTTCATTGGAAAGCAACACCCCGCGGCCCGTCAAGCGCAGACATCCGTCCCGCACCTCCAGGAGCCCGTCGGCCACGAAACGGTCGATGGTCTCTTGGTAGCGGCGCCATTCCGCCGGTTCGGGCCGCACGCCCTCACTCAGGCGCAGGCTCACGAAGAACTTCTCCTCTTCCGGATGCGCCTCACTGTACTCGGGTCCGGGCGACTCCAGGTAGGCTTCCACGGTCTCGGGATTCTGCCAGCGCCGCCGCCCGTCGGATGAGTGCGCGTCCGCGCCGAACCCGATATACGGCTCCAGCCGCCAGTACTTGAGGTTATGTCGCGACTCCCACCCTGGACGCGCGAAATTGGAAATTTCGTAGCGCCGGATCCCCATGCGTGCCAGCCGCTCCACGGCCATCTCGTAAAGCTCCGCCGTCTGGTCCTCCGAGGGCCGGTCTGCCGCCCCGTAGCGCGAGCCGCCCAGCAGAATCTCCCGCCCCAGGCGGCTGTCGTCGTCCACTTCCAGCATGTAAACCGACACGTGCTCCGGCGCCAGGCGTTCGATCCAGTCCAGCGACTCCCCCCAGCTTGCCTCGGTCTGCCCCGGCAGGCCGGCAATCAGGTCTATGTTGAGGGCGCGGATGCCTGCCGCGCGCAACCGCGGTATCTCCGCAGCCACGACTTCAGCGGTGTGCTTACGGCCCGTGCGCGCGAGTTCCCGCCGCGCGAACGACTGCACTCCCAGACTGACCCGGTTCACCCCGGCCTCCACCCACGCGTGCGCCTTCTCCGCGGTGACGCCGCCCGGCGCGACCTCCAGCGTGGCCTCCGCCCAGGGCTTCCCGGAAATCAGCGCCAGCAGTCCCGCCAGGTCGGCGGGCTTCATCCCGCTGGGCGTGCCCCCGCCCAGGTACACGGTTTCCGGAGTCCAGGCCCAGGCGTGCCCGCGGATCTCCGCACGCAGAGCCTCTAAATAGCGGGCTTCGAGATTCCCCGGAAATACCCCCGACGCGAAGTTACAGTAAGTACACTTCTGGGCGCAAAAAGGATAGGAGATATACACTCCTGACACGTGTTTCCCATAATACCCTGCCCGGTTGCTGGGCCGCGACCGCCGCTGCCGCTGACTGCCCGGCTCGGAGGCCACCCGCCGATTTGGCGGAATCAAATCCGAGTTGACACTCCTGCTCGCACCGTGGTATCCAATCCCCCATTACCAGAAGGGGGACGGTCATGACGATTTCACTGATGCGTTCATTCGTGTGCGCGCTGGCAGGCTCCAGGGCGCACAAACGGGGATTAGGCCTGGCACTGATGGCGATCGTTTGCCTGGCGCCGGCCCTGCAAGGGCAACAGGCCGGCACGGTCAACGGCACGGTGACGGACCCGACCCAGGCGGCGGTGCCGGCAGTGCGGGTGACCATCGAGAACACCGCCACGCACATTACGCGCTCGACCGTGACCGGGCCGGAGGGTTTCTACTCCTTTCCGAGCACGGAACCAGGCAACTACACGCTCACCGTGGAGGGCAAGGGCTTCAAAAAGACGGTAGTGCCCAAGGTTACCGTGGAGGTGGCGCAGACCGTTCGGCTGGACGTGACGCTGGAACTGGGTGCGGTGGCCGAGAGCGTGCAGGTGGAAGCTACCGCCTTGCAGCTACAGACGGCCGACTCGCAGATGGGGGGCGTAGTGCCCACCAAGGCCATCAGTGACCTGCCCCTGAACGGCCGCAACTTCACGCAGTTGATGGTGCTGATGGCCGGCGCCGTAGAGGGTTCCGCCGGAAACGTCGTGCAAGGGCACTACTCGGAGCGCGCGGGCGGCCAGTCGTTCAGCGTCAACGGACAGCGCTCCGATTACAACGAATACCTGATCGACGGTTTCATGGCCAAGGAGGTGCAACACGAAACCAACTCCATCGAGCCCATTATCGACGCGCTGCGCGAATTCCGTGTGCAGACGAGCAACTACGGCGCCGAGTTCGGCGTGGAGGCGGGCGGACAAATCAACGCCGTGATGAAGTCCGGCACCAACGATTTCCACGGCTCGGCTTGGGAGTTCGTGCGCAACAGCGATTTCGACGCCAACAATTATTTCAACAACCTTTCCAGGGTGGGGATACCGGCCTTCCGGCGCAACCAGTTCGGCGTCTCCGCCGGCGGGCCGGTGTGGCTGCCCAAGCTGTACAACGGGAAGAACCGCACCTTCATTTTCGGGGCATACGAGGGCACGCGCGTGAGCAAGGGCATCACGCAACTGAGCACCGTGCCCTCGGCGGCGCTGCGGAGCGGGGATTTCAGCGGCCTGGCGCCGGTGACGGATCCGTTGAGCGGCGCGCCCTTCCCCAACAACATCATCCCGGCCTCCCGCCAGAGCGCCATCAACAATACGATTTTGCAGCGCTGGGTGCCGTTGCCCAACAATCCCGGCGGTGGCGTGCTCAACTGGATCTCCACCGATCCGCAGACCATCGGCGTGGAGCAGTACGACTGGCGCATCGACCACCGCATTTCGGACTCCGACTCGATCTTCGGCCATTACCTGTTTGAGGACACCGATTTCCACTACCCGCGCCTGTTCCCCACCGACGGGGCCTCGCAAAAACTCCGCGGCCAGAACCTGCTGGCAGCCTGGACGCACCTGTTCAGCCCCAAGACCCTGAGCGAGTTCCGCGTGGGCTACAGCCGCTTCCGGGAAAATGAATTCCAGGCCCGCGCAGGCAAGGAAAACGTGGTGCAGGAACTGGGTATGCAAGGGCTGTGCGAGAACCCCAAGTGTTGGGGCATTCCGCAGATGAACGTCACCGGCTTCGCTTCCTTCGGCGAACACGGCGGGCAGAACGTTTCCGGGCCGCGCCTGGCGCAACGAAGTCTACCAGATGCAGGAGAGCCTGTATCACACCGCCGGGGCGCACAGTCTGAAAGCCGGCATCACGGTCGCCCGGCACCGCGATACCTTCCCGGAGGCCATCTATCCGCGGGGCAGCTTCGGGTACAACGGCTTTCTGACCGGATCGCCCTTCGCGGATTACCTCCTGGGAGATCCCTACAGCACGCTCACCAGCATCGACGTGTTCGACCCGCATTTCCGCAACACAGAGGTGGGACCGTGGTTCCAGGACGATTGGCGGGTTTCGAGCGAGTTGACCGTGAACCTGGGGCTGCGCTGGGAGTGGTCGGGGAGGCCGACTTCGGACGACAACAGCATCTCGAGCGTGCTGTTCCTGCCAGGGCAGCAGGCCCAACTCCTCACCGCCCGCGATCCGGGACCGCTTCCGCGGGCTCTGGCCTATAACGACTTCGATAACTTCGCCCCGCGCGTGGGTTTTGCCTACTCCCCGAAGTTTTTGCATGGCAAGACGGTGTTCCGTGGGGCCTACGGGATCTTCTATCAGCGGGAGGCGGCCAACACCTGGATCGACATCGCCATTAACGTCCCGTTCATCCGGCAGACCCAGATCTTCCTGGACAAGGATCCCACCAGCCCCTTCTACTTCGGAAATTACAACCTGCAACAGCCCACGGCGCTGGCGCCACCCAAGCCGTTGCTGGTCTTCTCCATGGATCCCAACTGGCGGGACGGCATGGTGCAGCAGTGGAACTTCAACCTGCAACAGGAAGTGGCTCACAACATGGTGCTGCAAGTCGCCTATGTGGGCAACCACAGCAGCCACCTGGCCCGCGAGACGGTTCCCAACCAGCCTCTGCCGGGGCCCGGACCAGTGCAGCCGCGGCGGCCGTACCAGGGGTTTGGCACCATCTACGGGCTGGACACCAACGCCGACGCCAATTACAACGGTCTCCAGATTCAGCTCGAAAAGCGGTATTCCAGCGGGCTGGAGTTTATCACCGCCTACACGTTCTCAAAGTGCATCGACAACAGCGGTGGCACTTTCGTGGGCGAAGGTGGAGTGCGCTTCCAGGACAACAACAACTTCCGGGGCATGCGCGGGCTGTGCGCCCAGGACTCGCGGCAGCGCTTCTCGGAGAGTTTCGTGTACGACATGCCGTTCGGCCGCGGGCGGCATTTCGGGCGCACCATGAACCGCGCCGCGGATCTCTTGGTGGGCGGCTGGCAGGTGAACGGCATCATCACCCTCCGCTCCGGCCAGCCGTTTACGGTCACCACCCCGACCGACGTCTCCAACACCGCCGACGGGCCGACCTTCGCCGACCTCGTCGGGAATCCGAACTCCGTCGCCAACCAGTCCATTTACAACTGGTTCAACAAGTCCGCCTTCACCCTGCCCCAGCCCTACCACTTCGGCAACTCGGGCCGCAACATCGTGATCGGGCCCGGATTGAACAACTGGGACCTCTCCATGTTCAAGTCCTTCCACATCGACGAGCAGAGGCAGCTGCAATTCCGCGCGGAGACCTTCAACACCTTCAATCACGCGCAGTTCGGTTTTCCTGGATCCACGCTGAACACGCCGCAGTTCGGCATCATCAGCGGGACGTCGAAAGACCCGCGGGACGTGCAGCTTTCGCTGAAGTTCCTGTGGTGAGGGAGCGGACCATCTCTTCCGTTTTGGAAATGATGGTCTCTTCCACGGAAGGCGCGAAGGGGCCGGGCTCGACGTAGTAGATCATCGCGCCGCCCCCTTCGTAGCCGCCCTCCTGGAGCACGCGCCGGGAGGGGATGTACGCGAAAACGTCGTTGCTGTAGCCCGCCACCCAGAGGCGCGCGGCCCCCAGCTCGCGCTTCAGGCGGAGGGCATAGTCCACCACCACTTCTCCGCCCAGCGCGACCAGGGTCAGGTCCTTGCCGAACTGCCAGACCTGGATGGGATAGGGATAGGTCGTGCGTAGTTGCCCGCCGCGATTGAGAATATCCAGCATGGCCTGGGCGTGCCGGCGGATGTAAGGATTCTTGTCCTGGAGCCGCGCCTCCAGTTCCTGCCGGGTGGGCGGTGTGGCAAACTCCACGGTGACGTGTTCGAAGCGCGTGGCGAGCGGTCCACCCACGGCGTCCAGCTTGCCGGAAAGCGCCTGCGCCACCGCGCCGGCCAGATCTTGCCCGTGAGTGCGGGCGTGCTCCACGGTGCCGCGCGGGTTGGGATTGGCATCCGCGCCGCACCCTTCCACAAAGAACGCCGTCGCGCCAGGGAAGCGTCGCTCCAGGTCCGCCTGGGCGAAACCGGCGTAGTCGCCGTTGAACTGGCAGACATTGGCGTCGATGGTGGTGTTGTGGCAGGCGTAGCCGAACACGACGCCGCGGAGGTTCCCCTTGGGGTCCTCGATCTTCAGAAACGGCACGTCGTGATCCACGGGACCGTTGGGGTCGAAGCTCGTGCGGCGGTTCTTGGCGAAGCCCGCCTGGGTATGCCCGAAGCTCAGCCGCGCCGGATGCATGCCGTTCAGTGCCGCGCCGATGACCCCTACGATTTTGTCTTCGAGCGCCCGGGTGTAGTCGTCAATGTCCGCCCACTGCTGCGGCGTGAGGTCGTAGGCCACGGCTAGCATGCGGTCGATGACCGGCCCGCAGTGCGTGTGCGAGGAGTTGAACATCAGGCGGTCGCGCGTCAGGTGATACTGCTTCTCGGCGCGCTCCGCAATATTCCCGGCGACCTTGGCGGTCAGGCCCAACAGGTCGGTGGTGACCAGCACGGCGGGGCGCCCGCTGCGGTCTTCCAGAGCCAGGGCCTTGGCGTGAATCGGCTGCAAAGCGCCCTCGGAGGAATGTTTGCGGGCAGCATAGCCCGCCATCCAGATGGATTTCGAGGGCGTGATATCGACCGCCGCCATGCCCGCTTTCCACGGTGCATGCGCGGCGGCCAAGGTCGCTGCGGCAACAAGGGACAGGAGTACCGGTTTCATATGGCGGTGAGCCGCTTTCCGCGGCAGATGGTCAGCCGGCTGACGATTCTCTGCTTGGCAGTGACGGTGTTCTTCTGAGAGTCGATCAACTGGAAGCTGCCTTCCTCCATCGCCAGCAGGGCCACGTCGGCGGGGGCCCCCATCTGCAAGGTGCCCATCAGCGGAACGCGGTTGACCACGCGCGCCGGATTCGCGGTGGCGCGCAGCAATACGTCTTCGAAGCTCATCCCCAGGTAGAGCAGCTTGGTCAGGGTCGTGGGCAGGTCGTAGACCGGACCGTGGATGTTCAGGTTGTAGATATCGGTGGAGATGCTATCCGGCGGGAATCCCGCATCCAGCGCCTTGCGCGCCGACTCGAAGTTGAAGCTGCCCAGGCCGTGCCCCACGTCCATCCACACACCTCGCGCGCGAGCCTCCAGCACGCTGCGTTTGATCTTGCCGGCGGAGTCCAGGATGCCCAGCGTGTGATGGTTGTAGATGTGCGTGACGATATCGCCCGGCCGCATCAACTCCATCACCTGGTCCGTCTCGGGCGGCGCGAAGCTGATGTGCGCCATGAGCGGCAGGTGGTACCGGTCGCAGAGTTCCCGCGCAATCTTCAGGAACTCCAGGCTGTACGGGCCGTTCATATTCGAGCCCACCTGGAACTTGACGCCCAACAGGATATCCCGGTTGGCCACGGCGGTCTCTCCGGTCTGGCGCATCTGGCGGCGCACGTACTCCACGGGGTTGACCGAAGGATCGCGGCTGCTGGGGTAAAGGTACACGAAGCCGAAGATGCGCGCCTGCTGCGGGCGCACGATAAAGCGGCGGAAGCCCTCCGTCGCGTCCCAGCCGAAGCTGCCGGCGTCCACCCAGGTGGTCACCCCGGACCGCGCGGCGATGGGATCCGCCTCCACGCCCAGGCCGGTGGCGGCGTGGTAGCAGTGCGTGTGCAGATCGACCAGGCCGGGTGTGACGTAGAGCCCGCGCGCATCAATCGTGTCGATCCCCCGCTCGGCCGGAATCTCGCCGCCGATAGCGGCGATCCTGCCGTCCAGTATGGCCAGATCGCCCTTGCGGCGCAGTTGCGAGGCGGGATCGCGCAACTCGCCGTTCTGGATCAGAATGTCGTAGCGCGGCGCCTGCTGCGCCAGCGCGGAGGAAGCCAGTGTGGCGCCCAGAGCGCCGAGGAAATCGCGGCGTTGCATCTCCCGCATCTTACTACGGTCACCACTCAAACAAAATAATATCCCCCAGTGTTTTCAATCCCGCGCCGCCCCAATTGCCCCGCGCCCCCTTCCCCCGTGCCGTACGCTGAAATCAGGAAAGGCTGGTTCGTTCACCCGGGCCGGCCCGATGAGTTCCATGCTGCGCAGCATGTCATCGTCAGTGGCGCGGCCTTGGGCCGCTCCCATCGGTGATCCTGGCGCCCGGCGCCCCTAGAAAGGCTTGCCGCGGGACTGGCCCTGTGTGCCAGATGCCGCGGACGGGACCAACAGAA
>JAJPJX010000039.1 GCA_021324015.1 Solibacteraceae bacterium
CGGTTCCTACGCCGCATCCCCAAAGATCCCTTCACGAACTCCACCGACTGGGGCATACGCAGCACGCGGGACGATCCGAAATCGAACAGTTGGGGCGGCCAGAACGTGTTTGACGTGTATACGAAGACCACAGAGAAGGCTCCGGATGGGACCCCGTACTCGGAGTGGTGAGGGGAGCCGTCCGGGCCGCCGCGGCCTAGCCGGCTTCACCATGATCGAGCTGATGATCGTGATGTCGATCATCGTGATCCTGGTTTCCATCGCTCTGCCCTTGTATCAGAAGTCCATCATCCGGGCCAAGGAGAGCGTGCTCAAGAACAACCTGTTTACTCTGCGCACGCTGATCGACGAGTACACCTACGACAAACAGAAGGCCCCTCAATCGCTCCAGGACCTGGTCACCGAAGGCTATTTGCGGGACATTCCCGTGGATCCCATGACCGGCTCCAACCAGAGCTGGAAGGTAATCATGGAGGACGCCTTACGAAGCGTAAACCAGACCGAGCCGGGGATCTTTGACGTGCGCAGCGGTTCGGATAAAACTGGTACTGATGGGACCCCGTATTCGGACTGGTGAGCGGTGGACGGCGCGGGCCCTTTGCGGGATTTTTGTCCTCGGCGTGGCGGCGGCCCAACCAGCGCCGCTTACTTGCGCGGTTTCGGCGAGCCCGGCGCTGGCGCGGGCCGAAGGGTTGGCGGAGCGCATGGGGGACCTGGCTCTGGCCTGCACGGGCACGGCCGGAAGCACTGTTAGCTTCAGCCTCACCGTGTTTCTGCCGGCGCCCATCACCAACCGGCTGAACGCGGATGGCACGGCCGCGGGCGCGGCGCTGACCCTGAACGGGGCGCCCGGGCCGCCGGGCCAGGTAACCTCCAACAGCATCACTTTTAGCGGAATTCAGGTGCAGGTGCCGGCTTCCGGCGGCGTGAACGTGAACATTGCGAATCTGCGCGTGAACGTGAACCTGCTGGGCGTGCAATCCGCGGCTTCGGTGCGGGCACAGCTTTCCGTGAACCCTCCCAGCAGCCTGTCTCTGGCGCCCGGAGCGGCCACCGTGGCGGTGACGAACCCCGGGTTGCTGGCCTCCTACTCGGGAACCGGCATCTCGTGCGTTGGATCTCCGGCGCCGCCAACGGTGAGCATGAGCGACCTGTTTGCCGCCGGAACAAGCCTGGTTTCCACGCGGCTCACCGAAGGGTTCGCCACGGCGTTTCAACCCAGGGACAGTACTTCGGACACGGGCACCCGCTTCCTGGTGCGATATTCCGGGCTGCCTGCCGGGGCGCGCCTGTTCGTTCCGGACCTGGTGGCCGGATCGAGCGCGGCGCGGCCCACCGCGGGCGGCGACTTGGGCCTGCCGCAGTCCGCCGGGCAGTATTTTCCCGGCAGCAACGGGCTGCTGCTGGCGCGTGCCGCCTACACGGACGCCAACGGCGCGGGCGGAGCGCTGGTTCCCTTTGTGTCCGCGCCCGGCCCGGCGCCCGTAACCCTGGATGCGGCCAGCGAGATTCCGGTGGTAAACGGCTCCGCGCTGGTGGTGTATGAAGTCGTGTCGGCGGATCCGCTCCAGCAGGAGAGCGCGCAGTTCCCCACGTTCCTGGCGATTCCCAGTGCGTCTGCCGGGGCGGTGGCGCAGGAAAGCGTATCCCTGGCCCCGGTATCCAACGCGGCCTATGCCACGGCGACGGATCCCATTCCACGATTTGCCGCTGTGGCGCCGGCTTCCGACTGCGCAGTCGAGGACGATTGCGGCGCGGCGTACTTTCCGAAATTTGCCGTGGTGGCGCAACCGATCCAATTTTCGGCGGCGGCTGGCGGCGGGCCGCCCGAGTTTCCCGGCTACATCGCCGTGCAGAACCAGGGAGGAGGCGTCGTCACCTGGACTGCTACTGTTGCTTACCAATCGGAGTCCGGCTGGCTGACGCTGAGCACATCTTCCGGGGTGAACGGAGCAGGCATCCAGGTGTTCGCCAGCCCGCGGTCCCTGGCGCCCGGCACTTACCAGGCGACGATCACCATTGATGCCGGCTCCCTGGGGCGAAAGACCGTTCCGGTGGCGTTCACCGTAACGCCCGCGCCTGCACCGGTAGTGGTGGTCGCGAGCGTGGTGAACGCCGCCACGTTCGTGGCCGGGCCGCTGGCGCCGGGTTCGCTGGCCACGCTGCTGGGCACGCATCTTTCCGGCAGGAGCGTCAGCGTGACGTTTGACGGCATAGCCGCCACGCTGCTTTACACCAGCAGCACGCAGATCAACCTGCAAATCCCCGCGCAGTTGGCAGGGCGTTCCTCCAGCCAGATGGTGGTCACGGTGGACGGCGCCTCCGGCGCACCACAAGCCGTGCCGCTGGCGGAACTCTCGCCGGGCATCTTCGGCATCCTGAACCAGGACAACACCGTCAACACGGCAGCCTCCCCAGCGGGGCCGGGCAGCGTGCTGCAAGTATTTGCCACCGGTCTGCCGGCGAGCGGCAACGTGGACGTAGTGATTGCCGGGCGGGATACTTTGGCGCCGGTCTTCCCCGCCCCGGGCCTCGTCGGCGTGGAGCAGTTCAACGTGCCCGTGCCGGCCGGTCTCGCGGGCATGCGCACGGCGCTGGCGGCGTGCGTGTACGGTTCCGGCGGCCAGCGCGTCTGTAGCCCGCCGGTTCCGCTCTCTCTGGGACAATAGGAAATTACGAGCCTTCGCGAATGACGGTCCACCCTCGCAGGTCTGGCGCGCGCCTTCGGGCGACGATTTCCCTCTATGCCCTGGCGCTGGCCGGGTGCGGGTACATCGGGGACCCGCTGCCACCGCTGCTGAACATCCCCGCGCGAGTCAACGATCTGGCGGCCGTGCAGCGCGGCGGAAAGCTCATCGTGCAGTTCACACTTCCGCGAGTCACCACGGAAGGTTCGCTCATCAAGGGCGACATCCGCGCGGAGCTGCACGGCGGCACGGCGGATCAGCCCTTTCAGGCGGATGCCTGGGCGGCCTCCTCCAAGGCCTTTGGTGGTGCGACATCGGCGGAGGGGCACGAGCGCTACGAAATTCCCTCCGCCGAATGGACCGGCAAGGACGTGATCTTCGGCGCCAAGGTGATCGGCGCCAACGGGCGCGATGCCGGTTGGTCGAACTTCGTAGTTCTTTCCGTGGTGCCGCCGCCGGAGAAACCCGCCGGGTTGCGCGCCGAACCCGTGCCTTCCGGCGTGCGGCTCACCTGGCAGGCCCGGGGCCCCGCTTTCCGGGTGTTTCGAAAAGCCGGGCAGGAGACTGCCTGGTCGCTTGCCGCCAGCACGGAGAAGCCCGAATGGACCGACACGGCCACCGAGTACGGCAAGCCGTACGAATACATGGTGCAGACGCTGGTGAAGGCCGGTTCCGGGACCGCGGAAAGCGACCTCTCCGACGTGGTGCGTGTCACACCGGCGGACACCTTCCCGCCCGCGGTGCCGAAAAACCTGACGGCCATCCCTTCGACGGCCACGATCGAACTGACCTGGGACCGCGATACCGAAGCCGACCTGGCCGGCTACCGGGTCTACCGCGCCTCGGGAAACGGCGCCTTCGAGCGGCTGGCGGAAGTCCCGGACACGCCCACGTTCAGCGACAACAAAATCCACAGCGGCGAGCTTTACCGCTATGCCGTCTCGGCGTTCGACCGCTCCGGAAATGAAAGCCCGCGTTCCGTGCCAGTCGCGGTCACGGCGCCGTAGCCGCTATTCCGCCGTAGGTTCGGCGGCCGGCTTCTTGCGTGGCCGGGTGCTGCGGCGCTTGGCCGTGGCGCCGGTTTCGCCGCTCTCGGCGGCAGTCTTGCGGGGCGTTCGCGTGGCGCGCCGCCGCACGGGCTTTTCTTCGCGCGCCGCCGGCTGGCCGGCCACGATGGGCTGCGGCTCGTCCTCCGGCTCGGCGATCGCTTCCGGCTCCGGCTCCGGCAGGGCGGGCGGATGGAACTCGGTCCCCAGGAACACCATGAGGCCTTTCTCTTCGTCCGGCTGGATGCGCACGACCCCTTTGTCCTGAGCATAGTTCAGCAATTCGCTGAATTCCTGGAAGCCGTACCGCTTCCAGTCGAAGCTGGGCTGCTCCTGCTTCACCCATTCCGTCAGTTCGTCGGCCAGCGAACCGCTGTCCACTTCCATGCGGTGCGTCTCGAGCACGTCGCGCAGCAGCGGCAGGGCCTCCTCGGGCTTAGCCTGGGGCATCTCGGGCACGGAGGCGATGCGCTTGATCATGTAGCGCCCTTCGCCGCCCGTCACCTGGACGTAGTTGGCCTTCTGCAGCTTCTCTACGAAGTCCGTGAAGGAACTGGCGCCGTAAGCCTTCTCGTTGAAGGTGGAATCCAGTTGCAGCATGGTGGACTTCAGCAGCCCGAGCTGGGGGCGCACTTCACGCCGTTCGAGCACTTGGAGCGCGCGCTCCACCAGGGGCATGGCCTGCGCCAGGTCCAGCGGCGCGGGGCGGCGATGCGGTTGCCGCTGCTGCTGCGGTTGCGGCTGAGACTGCTGGTGGGACGGCGGATGGGAGACGCGGCTGACCGCCGGTTTCGACTCATCCAGCAGCGACTCGTAGGAGATGAATTCGTGGCAGTTCTTCTGCAAAATCGTGCTGGTGAAGGCCCGGCCTCCAATCACCAGCACGCGCTTGTCCTTCTGCTTCAGCTTGTTCAACAGAGCGATAAAGTCGCTGTCTCCGCTGACAATGGCGAAGGTGTTGATGTGATCGTGGGTGAACGCCATTTCCAGCGCGTCCAGCGCCAGGTTGATATCCGCCCCGTTTTTATCCCCGCGCGGGGATGGATCGCGCTGCACCATCTGCACGGCGTGTTCGGCCAGCGCGCGGGTGGCGCCCTCCTGCCGGCTCCAGTTGGCATAGGCGATCTTGGTGACGATTTCGCCGCGTTCCTTCAATGCGTCCAGCACTGCCGCCACGTCGAATTCGCGATGCAGCGTCGACTTCACACCGATCTCGATGTTGTCGAAGTCGATAAACACGGCCAGTTTCAATTTCTCTTCCATGTAGCTTCCTTTGTGCGGCGATAGACTTCAGTGGGTGTCCGGAAAAGCCCCGCGGTGCCTCTCCGCTCCGCGGCTCGCTTCCGTGTCCATCGCGGCCCGTGCCCGCGCAGAGGGATGTCGGTCCCTCCGTGCCGGCCTAGTGTCAGTGTATCCTATAATCCCTCGCCGCGGGCGAAAGCGCACCATAACCGCGGATCCTTCTCTCACGCTCCCGGCCGGTAGGTCTTGCTGTACTTGTTGCGGCTGTTGGTCACCGTGAAGGCGCCGTCCTTTTCCGCAGAGAGCCTGATCCAGTTGCCGGTGCAGTGCTCGTCCGTATTGGCGATGAAGGTATCCGGCGCGTTGTTGTCCCGGCCGCCGGCCACCGCAAAATGCAACTGCCAGATGTCTTGAAGTCCGGGCGAGTGGCGAATGGTCTGCCAGGCTTCCGCCGTGCCGCCTTTTTTGGCTCCGTTGTTCATGATGGCCACTTGCGGATGGAGGGCGTCCACGATGGCGGGCGGTCCGGAGATATTCATCCCGTGATGCGTGGACAGGTACACGCTTACCGTGCCGATCTTGTTGTCCGGACAGGCCAGCAGGTATTCCTTGTTCCAGGTCAGATCGCCTAGGTCGATGATGCGGAAACTCCCGTAGGAGACCAGAATGCCGGTTGAGCGCGCGTTCTCGCTTTTGTCTTCGGCCCTTTTCTGAAAACCGGCGCAGGCAGGGTTCGGCTGGCCGGCACCCGGCAGCGGGCCGGCAAGCACGTCGCCCGCGGACGATACCACGGTCACGTCCAGCCCCTTGATGGGGATCTTGTCGCCGGGCTTCACCTGGATATGATTTCCCTTATCCCGATAGGAAACATAGGTATTGAAAAGCGCATCAGGCCGCTCGCCATGTTCGCCGTTAGGACCGTGGTCCACGAAGTTGCGGATCGGCAGCTTGGCCGCCAGTTGCGGCACGCCTCCCACGTGGTCCTCGTGATAGTGCGTGATCAGCAGGTAGTCGATTTTCTTGACACCGGCTTTTTTGGCGGCGGCGGCGATGCGGTCCGCGTCCCGGCTGTTAAAGCCGCTCCAGCCGGTATCCACGAGCAGGGACTCCCCAGAGGGCGAAACGAAGAGCGTGGCCTGCCCGCCCTCCACATCGACAAAATACACCTCCAGCGGCTTGGCCACCGCAAGAGCACAGGCCCAAACGAGGGAAAGCAGCACGATCCGGGAAACTCGCATGGTCAGAATCCTATCACAAAGGCACCGGAAGGGTTGCCGGAACATTCGCGTTTGCAATAACGTATGGATTTACAGGATGCCCTACTGCAGCCAATGCGGAAAGCAGGTGAGCGGGAGCGACGCATACTGCGGAACCTGTGGCGCCCGGCAGCCGCTGACGCCCCCGCCCCCGCACGACCCGTTTTCCGGGATGAGCCCACGGACGGCTTCCATCCTGTGCTACATCCCGGGCATTGGCTGGATCGCCTCCATCGTGGTGCTGGCCTCGGAGAGATTCCGCACCTTGCGCACGGTCCGCTTCCACGCCTTCCAAGGGCTGTACCTGTTCGTGGCCTGGCTGATTGAAGATTGGGTGATTCGCCCCATGGTACATGGCGTCCCCGGCTTGCACCTGGACGACCTCTTCAAAGCCGTGCTCCTGGGTGTCTCCATTTTTATGATCGTGAAGGCCAGCCACGAAGAAGCCTATTCCCTCCCGATCATCGGAGAACTGGCCGAACGCTCGGTGGCGGAGCGCTGAGGGTGCCCTATGTCTTTAGGTCCTGCCGTGGTATATTTATTCATACGAGTGAATAAATAACCATGGAACAAGCTGGGATTGTCGGCCATCGGGGGTATAGCGGCGCGGAACTGGTTCGGATTCTGGAGCGCCATCCGGGCGTGGAGCCGGTCCTGCTGGAGCATCGCGAGGAGCATCATGCGGCCCCGCGCATCCGCCGGGCGCAAGGTCCCAAGCAGCTTCCGTGCACCCCGGAGGCGGTCGAGGCAGCGCGGCTTTCGGTGGTGTTCCTGGCCACGCCGCCCGAAGTCTCGATGGAGCTGGCACCGGGCATGCTCGCGGCCGGGGCCAAGGTGATCGACCTCAGCGGCGCTTTCCGGCTGCGCACTTCCGAGGCTTACAGCCGCTGGTACAAGGAGCCGCACACTCAGCCCGCGCTGCTGGCGGAGGCGGTTTACGGCCTGCCCGAGTACTGCCGCGAGCGCATCCGCCCGGCAAGACTGATCTCCAACCCCGGGTGCTATCCCACAGCCGCCAACCTGGCCATCCGGCCGCTGGTGGAGGCGGGGGTGGCGGACCGCGCGGTGGGGATCATCTGCGATGCCAAGTCCGGCGTCAGCGGGGCGGGGCGCAAACCCTCGCTCAAGACCAGCTTTTGCGAGGTTACGGAGAACTTTTCAGCCTATTCCATCCTGCACCACCGGCACGTGGCGGAGGTGCTGCTGGTTTCCGGCCTGGAAGAACGGGAGTTCAGCTTCACGGCGCAGCTCATTCCCATCGATCGCGGTATTCTGGAAACCATCTATTTCAGATCCGACAAGGTGAAAAGCGCCGAAGAACTGCTGGACCTCTACGAAGCCCGGTATGCCGGTGAGCCTTTTGTCCGGCTGTATCACCCGGGCCAGCAGCCGGACCTGCGCGGCGTGGCACGCACCAATTTCTGCGACATCGGAGTGACCTTCGACGCCGCCACCGGCCGGGGCGTAGTGGTGAGCGCCATCGACAACCTGGTGAAAGGGGCCGCCGGCCAGGCGGTGCAGAACATGAACCTGGCCCTGGGATTTGCCGAGACGGAGGGGCTGCTTTGAAGCTCCTCATCAAGCTCGGGGGCACGCTGCTCGATTCCGCTTCATCGCGAGACGATCTCGCCAGGCAGATCGCCCGCGTGGCCGCTCAGCAGCAGGTCGTGGTGGTGCATGGCGGCGGCAAGCAAATGACCCGCTTTCTGGCGGAACGGGGCATCGAAAGCCGTTTCGTGAACGGACTGCGCGTCACCACGCCGGAAACTATGGACGCGGTGATCAAGGTCTTTGCCGGCAGCGTGAACCACGAACTGGTCGCCAGCCTGATCCGCGCCGGCGCCGCGGCGGTCGGCATCACCGGCATCGATGCTTGCCTGGCCGAAGCGGAGCAAATGGACCCGGAACTCGGCTCGGTGGGGCGGGTGGTGCGCTCGAACCCTGCGATCCTGGATCTGCTGGCCGGCAATGGGTACCTGCCCGTGGTGGCGTGCGTGGCCGGCGACCGGCAGGGGAACACGTACAACGTCAATGCGGACCAGATGGCGGTAGCATGTGCGGCGGGCTTCGGGGCCGCACGCCTGATTTTTCTCACGGACGTGCCAGGCGTGATGGACGGGGAAAAACGGGTCTGCCCGGTGCTGAGCATGGCGCAGAGCGAAGCGCTCATCGCGGACGGCATCGCTACCGGCGGCATGCAGGCTAAGTTGAATGCGGCCAACGCGGCGCTGCGACAGGGAGTGGCGCAAGTATGCATCGCGCCGGGCAGCGGCGAGCAGGTGCTGGAGCGCATTCTGAGCGGCGAACCCGTGGGGACGCGGCTGGTCGCGCACGAGGCGGCGGTCCGATGATCAGCAGCCTGCGCGCCGATGCGGTGAGCGAGCCGACGCAAGCCGAGGGAAACATTGCGGTTCGCAAGGCCGCAATGCACGATATCGCTCCCATCCTGCATCTCATCAATGGATATGCGGCCAAGGGCATCATGCTGCCGCGCACCGAGTTCGAACTGTCAGAGAGCATCCGCGATTTTTCCGTGGCAGTCTCTGATGATCAACTCGTTGGGTGCGGCGCGCTGCACTTTTACAGCCCGACCACGGCAGAGATCCGCTCCCTAGCGGTAGATGAAGCCTGGAAGACACATGGGGTGGGGCGGCGGCTGATCGAGTCTTTAGTGGAAGAAGCCGGCGCTTTCGCGCTCCACGCCGTGTTTGCATTCACTTACGTGCCGGAGTTCTTTCGCCGGATGGGCTTTCAGGAGGTGGAGCGCGGCGCTCTGCCGCTGAAAGCCTGGAAGGACTGCCTGCGCTGCCCGAAGTTCCAGTGTTGCGATGAGATTGCCGTCATGCGCGTGCTGCGCCCCGAATTCTGGCAGGCAGCCCGTTTGCAGCCGCTGGCGGAACTGGCGGATGGCGACCGGTTGATTTCGCTTCCCGTAATCCGCAAGCCGTTGTAAGCCGTAGCCTACCCTCAAAAGGGGGACTAGGACGCCCCCCCTCATAATTGATCCCGGGTTTGAAGAAAAACTCTACGCCTGCGGAAACATTCCGTGTATAATTTCAAATAGGATAAACAACTCCTTTACGGTGGTTGCGAACAAAACACATCTTGTGAGGTCTTCATGAGAGCGCAAACGGTTGACGTGAAATCTTCAACTGGCAGGGTCTTGTGTTGTACCGTATTCCGGCCCGGCGGCAAAAAGCTTCTTGCCAAAGGCCATATAATCAGCGAGGAAGATATCCGGGTCCTGGAATCGGAAGGCATGAACACCATCTGGGTAACGGAGTTGGAAGAGGGAGAGGTCGGCGAAGATGATGCCGTCTGCGGAGTGGCCAGCGAGATGGGCTGTGGAAGCCTGGAGATCCGTCTGGCAGCGGGCGGGCGGGCCAACCTGATGGCCACCGAGAAGTGCTGCGTGTTGGTGGACGATGAACTGCTGAAGCAAATCAATTGCACGGCCAGCGTGGTGATCGCCACGGCGCTGAACTTCAGCTTCGCGATTCCGGGGCAGCGGATTGCGACCGTGAAGAGCGCGCCTTTCGCCGTGTCGCAGACGCAACTCGAAGCGGTCATCGGAATCCTGAAAGAGCGTGGACCGATCCTGCAAGCGCGTCCGATCCGGAACCCGACTGTAGGAGTTCTCTACACTGATCCGTTGAGCGGCGACCGCGCCAGGCAATTATTCGAAAACATCATGCGGCAGCGCCTGGAACGCTTCGGCGTGGCTACCAACTACGTGCTATCTTGCCTGGAAGACGAGGCCAGCGTATGCCGGTCCCTGCAGCACCTGCTGCGCTCGCGTCCGTCGGTCATATTGATCGCTTCCACGACGGCGCCGGCGGGCCCGGAAGACGTCATCGGGCAGGCACTGGCCAAGGTGGGGGGGCAGATGGAGCGCTTCCTGGCTCCCGTCGAACCGGGAAATCTGTTATTGCTAGCATACAAGGACGATATTCCGATTATTTCGGCGCCCGGGTGCTTCCGTTCGGCCAAGCCGAACGTGGTGGACCTGGTTTTGCCGCCGCTGCTGGCCAGATATCGCGTCTCCGGCTGGGAGGTGGCCTGCCTGGGACACGGCGGCCTGCTGGCGTAACCGTAACAAGCTCCTCCACCCCTGCAGGCTGTAACCTCCGAGCAGTCTGCAGGTGCTCCTCAACCGGGCGCCTTTCCCAGGCGCCCGGTCTTTTTTTACCACTCGGCCACGGAACCGTCCGCGTGGAAGACCCTGGCCATGGGCCGGGTACCCCCGAAGGGGTACTTCTTCAGGGCTTCTTCGCTGAGCTCGAATCCCAGACCAGGTTTCTGCGAGAGCGGAAAGCGCCCGTCCACCATGCGCATGGCCGGGAAGCCAAACCACTCCTCCCAGATCTTCTCCTGCCGTCCGGGCTGCACCTGGCCGCAGATCTCCTGTACCAGGAAATTGGGCATGGCGGCATCCACGTGGAGGGTGGCCAAGCCGCCGATGGGGCCTTCGCAAGCGTGGGGCGCCATGGAGATGCCGGAGGCATCCGCGAGCGCGCCCACCTTCCAGAGCGCGGTAATACCGCCCACGTGATTGATATCCGTCTGCAGGATATCCACCGCGCCCATCTCGATGAGTTCCCGGCAGCCGTAGGCGGCGATCAGGCGCTCGCCAGTGGCGATCGGCGTAGTGGTGCGGCGGGCAATGCGCGCCATGGCGCGCACGTTTTCCGGCGGGCAAGGCTCTTCGACGAACAGCAGGTTGAGGGGCTCGACTTCCTTCACCAGGATGGAGGCCACGCTGGGGCTGGTCTTGGCGTGGAAATCCACCGCGATATCGATATCCGGGCCCAGGCCCTCGCGCAGGATCTGCATGGACTTGACGGCGCGCTCGATGGCGGCGTGGGTCTCAATCCACTCGTAGTAGCCGGGAATGCCGGACTTAAAGCAGGAAACTCCGTCCTGAAGGGCGGTCTCGCGCAGGCGCCGGAGTTGTTCCAGGCTGGTGGCGAAGGTGTGGTAATAGCCGCGCACGCCCCGCGGATCGAGCGGCCCTCCCAACAACTGATACACGGGCAGGCCCAACGCTTTGCCGCGGATATCCCAGAGGGCCTGGTCGATGCCGGAGACGGCGGAGCCGATGACGGGGCCGGCGCGGTAGAAGCTGTGCACGTACATCGACTGCCAGTGATGCTCCACTTGCATCGGGTCGCTGCCGATGAGGAACTCGCGGAAGTCGTTGATGCAGGCCATGACCGCGCCGGCCTTGCCTTCCAGGGTGCCCTCGCCCCAGCCCACCAGCCCCTGGTTGGTTTCCAGCTTGACGAACACATAAGGGCGGTCGGACTGGGGTGTGAGGGAGACGCCGAACACCTTCACATTGGTGATGCGGAGGCGGCTGCCCACGCCGTGGAAGGCCTCGGCGCCCAGCGCGTTCTGCGCGGGCATCAAGGCGCACTCGCAGGGGTTCTGCGCGGTGGCCACGCGGCCGGCTGCCAGGGCTCCGGCCATGCCTTCGAAAAATTCGCGTCGTTTCATGCGGCACGCTCCCGATATTTCTCCAGAACCTCTGTACGGACCTCGATCCCCAATCCCGGCCCGGTGGGCAGCGGCGCGTAGCCATCGCGCACGGTTTCCACGGGCGTTCCGGTGAGTTCGCCGCGCATGCGGCGGTCCTCCTCCGCTTCGGGAAAGGGAAACTGCTGGATGAAAAAATTGGGCAGGCTGGCGGCCAGGTGCAGCGCGGCGGCGGTAGCCACCGGACCGCCGTCATGATAGGGAGCGACGGCCATGTAATAGGTTTCGGCCATGGCGGCGATGCGCCGGATCTGGGTGACGCCGTGCGCGGCGAGATCCGGGCGGAGGATATCCACGGCATCGTTGCGGAGGAGTTCCTGGTAGCCGGCGGCCTCACGCAGAGAGCGGCCGAATCCCAGCGGGGTGACGCTTTCGGAGGAAATCTTACGCACGGCGTCCAGGTTGAAGAGGCGGCAGGGCTCGTCAAACCATAACAGGTGGAAGCGCTCGAGAGCCGCGGCCAGGACGGAGGCGTCCCCGGGCGAGAGCGCGGCGCCGGCATCCAGCACGAAGTCCAGGTTGGCCGCGGCGGTGCGCAGGGCTTCCAGGCGGCGCCGCGCAGCCAGCACGAAGGCCTGTCCCTGATTGCGCGCCGCGGGGGGCGGCAAGGGCACGGCAACGGCGCGGAAGCCGGCGGCCCGCGCGCGCTCCAGGGAGGCAGCGAGCGCCGCATCGGTCGAGCCCGCAAGAGGCGCCAGCGCGCGGACGCGATTGCGCGTGGGCCCGCCCAGGACCTGGAACAGTGGCGCCCGGGAGAACTTGCCCACCAGGTCCAACAGGGCCATGTTCACGGCCGACTGCATCGCGGGGAGAGGAGCCAGTTCCCGGCGCAGCACCTCGAAGGCCGTGGCGGGGCGGCCTGCGACCAACTGCCGCGCGCGCGCCACTTCGGCCGGTGATGCCGCCCGGCACTCCCCGAACCCCTCCAGCCCCGATCGTGTTCGGAGCCGCACCACGGTATACGCGCGCCGCGAGACAGGCTCGCGCAGCGGGTAGACCTCCAGAGCCGTAATCTCAAGATCAGACATACACCTCACCACCCAATGCCCCGGGCGCGCAGTTCCTCTTCAATCTGCTCCCGGGACTGAAACTGTACCGCATCCATGCCTTCGCGTCGAGCGGCATCCACATAAGCCGGAATGTCGTCGGTAAAGAAGCATTCCTCAGGGCGGCAGCCCGCTTTTTCGACGGCCGCGCGGTAGATGAGCGGCGAGGGCTTCATGGCCTTGACCCGGTAGGACAGAACGAAGTCGTGGAAGTGCCGCAGGATCGGGTACGTCTCCCGGATCATTTCGAAGTGGATGGCGTTGGTATTGGAAAGCAGCAGCAAGTGGTAGTTCTTCCGCAGACCGGCCAGGAGGCTTTCCGGCAGCAAGGGGTCGGGCAGGAAGATGCTGCTCCAGATGCGGCAGAAGCCGGCGTAATCCACCCGCAGGCCCAGGATGCCGGACAACTGGCGGACGAACGGCTCGGGCTCGAGCAGTCCGGTTTCGAAGCGCTGCACCAAGTCGGTGCTGCCGAGGCGCTGGGGGATCTCTCCGGCGGGACAGTCGCAGTGCTGCTCCATGGCCCGGTAGCCGCGGCTGAAGTCAAACGGAATGATTACTTTTCCAAGGTCGAAGATGACACTCTTGATCATACGGATAGGTCGCGGACGAGTTTTGCCGGCCGCCCTTACCAGATTCCCATGAACTTCCACCAGGCGAAGCCCACCGTGGACCAGATGGCCAGGTTCACGAGCGAGGCCACGAAGCCCACCTGCCACCATTTGCGGAAGGGCACGTAATGGTGCGCGAAGAACATGGGCGAAGGGGTGGTGCCGTAGTGCGTAAGGCCGGCGCACAGGTTGCTGAAACAGGCGAAGGCAAAAACCGCCAGGCCCACCGGAGCGCCCTTGGCAACCAGCACGGCCGTGAAGGGAGTGAACATGGCCAGGATGTGGGCGGTGATGCTGGCGAAGCCATAATGCGAGTAGAAGTACACCAGCAGGGCGATGGTGAACAAGGTTACCCATCCGGCGGCGGCAAAGGCGCCGCCCACGGCGCGGGCGAATTCGCGCGTGATGCCGGCGTCATTCAGAGCCTTACCCAGGCGCACCAGGCCGCCGTACCAAATGAAAATGTCCCAGGCCGCCCGGTTGCTGGTGATGTCCTCCCAGCGCAACACGCCGGTAATCAGCAGCGCCGCAGACCCGCACAGCGCGGAGACAGTGATATCGATGTGGTGCAGCGGCGTGGTGACCCAGAAGGCGCAGACGCTGAGGAAGACGCCCAGCACGATGTTTTGCCCGCGGTCCATGCGTCCCATGCGTTTCAGTTCGCGGCCGGCGAAGGCGGTGGCTTCGGGCGTGCGGCGGATCTGCGGCGGATTCAGGCGGTAGACCACCAGCGGCACCAGGGCCAGCGAGCAAAGGCCGGGCACGATGCCGGCCAGCATCCAACTCACCAGCGTCACCGGGAAGTGGAACGTATCGGTCGCGATTTTCGCGGCCAGCGGATTGCTGGCCTGGCCGGTCATGAACATGGCGGCCGTCACGCAGATGTTCTGGTACACGCCGGTCATCAGGAACGACCCCAGCAGCGCGGCTGTGGGGCCGGGATGGGAACCGTAGAGTTCGGCGATCGAGCGCGCGATGGGGAGCACCACGCCGCCGGACCGAGCGCCGTTGGACGGGATGACGCTGGCCAGCACCATATCTGTGAGGGAAAGCGCGTAACAGACGCCCAGCGAGCTGGCGCCGACGGCGCGCACGAACAGCAGGGCGATGCGGCGCGCCAGGCCCGTCTTCAGGAGCGCGTCGGAGATGAAGAAAGCCGCCATCACCAGCCATACCGTGGGGTCTCCGAAGCCGCCCAGCGCCTGTTGAATGCTGAGGCCGCCGAAGAGAGAAGCCAGGGTGACGGCGCACAGCACCAGCGCGCCGCCGGAGATGGGTTGGAGGATCAGACCGCCGATGGTAGCCAGGAAAATGCCCAGCAGCCGCCAGCCCGCCGGCTGAATAGCCGCCGGCCGCGGCAGGACGTGCGCCACCAGAATATAGATGAGAACCAGAATCAGGGTACTGACCACGCGGCGCCGCCGGGAAGGCGCGTGCGCATGCGCAGTATGCTCCGCCACGGCGTGGGATGTCTGGACGTTGGCTTCCAAGCGGACCCCTTCCCTCTCGAAGCAGACATGATATCAGGCGTGGGAGCGATCAGCTTTCAGCGGGAAATACCGCTCCCTGACGATCGCGGCTCGGAAACGGCCGGTCAGAGCGTTTCGGTGTACTGCGGTTCGTCTTCGTCGGTGTCCTGGTAGTAGGTGATTTTGGCCGACGCTCCGTCGAGGTCCATGAGGACGTAACCGTGCGTGTAAAAGGTGCCGTCCTCGTCCAGGTCCAGCTTGATGTTCTTGACGGGCACCTCGGGGAATTTCGGCTGGGCCGGAATTTCGGGGGGCGTCACCGGGAAGGCGCCGTGGCCGACGCAGCGCGCCAGAACGCCCATGTACTTCTCGTAGATGACCAGGTTGTGCTCGTGGCCCCAGAACCAGATGTCTACGTTGGGCAGCAGAGGAGCCAACTGCTGGTTCAAGCGCTCGTTCACGGCCTTGCCGCAGATGTCTTCGTAGGCCGCGAAGAGCTGATGGTGCGAGAGGAGCACGCTGCGCCGTCCTTGCCGGTTATCCAACTTGTCCTTCAGCCAGGCGACTTCGGTGTCCTGCAAAAAAGTGGGGACGCTGCCGTTGGGCACGCGGTCGTTCAGTCCGGTATCCAGGGCGATGAACTGCCAGTTCTGGTTGCGCAGGCAGAAGTAGCTGGCCGGCTGTCCGAGCTGGTCCAGGAGCTTGTAGAAGGGCGCGCCGCCGCCGAACATGTCGTGGTTGCCGCTGAGGGTGAAGGTGGGAATACGCTTCACGTCCAGCAGGCCGGCCCAGATGTTGAAGAAGTAATTCTGCACCTCGAAATCCGTGGCCGAATAATAGATGTCCCCCAGGTGGACGACCACGTCCGGGTTTTTGCGGGCGATCTGCGCCAGCACGCGTTTGGCTTCGACCTGGCCTGTGCCCCAATCGCCGACCAGGGCCACGCGCGCCTTGGCGGGCAACTTGCCGTCGATGACGTAGTCGCCGATGTTCTGATAGACGCGGTACGGGACCTGCTTGCGGGAAGCCAGAAACTCGGCGTACTTGACGGCCGTATCCACCCAGCCGGGATCGCAGACGGTGAACTGGGTGGTCAGTTGTTCGTGATAGCGCTGGGCCGCCTCGTCATCCCCCTTGAACTTAGCCACGGCGTAGTTGCGGGCCAGGGAGGCGCAATATTCCACCACTTCGCCAATGCCTTCCGTGGCTTTTGCCGGCGCGGGCGGCACGGGCGCGACTTCGGAATTCAGGCCGGCGTCCTGCACGCGCTTGGCGTGCTGCGCCGCGAGTTTCACCATGCTGTGACCGGGGTCCGGGCGAGTGACCGCCTGCGCGCCGCCGGCCTCCTGCGCCTGCGCGCCCGCCTGCTTGCGGGCCACCACTTCGTCCACCGCCGACTGCCAGAGCGAAAGCTCCGGGTCACGAAACTGCTCCAGTTTTGCCATCGTTATGCTCCTCGCTATACCGACATAATGGCGCGCATCAGGTCCACCAAGCCGGCGCCTTGAAAGTTCCGGTCGCGGCCCAAGTCGGTGGCCGATTTCAGAAAGATGTCCTTCACCAGCATTGGATTTCCGCGAAATTCGGGATGCACGGAGAGAAACGCCGCGATGGCTCCGGAGACATGCGGGGCGGACATGCTGGTGCCGCTTTTTTCTTCGTATTCGTAGCCCTCCTTCAGGTGGAGGGAACAGGAGATTACCTTCTCGCCGGGGGCCACCAGGTCCGGCTTAAGGCGGCCATCGCCGGTGGGGCCCTTGGAGGAGAAATAGGAGATGCCGTAGGTGTGCGGTTTGGTCTTGTGCACAGAGCCGACCGCGATCGCCTCCTGGGTGTTGGCCGGATCGGTGATCGACAGGTCGATCCAGGTGGGTATCTCCTGGCCGGTATCCAGCTTAGTGGTGCCATAGCCGGAGTTGCCGCAGGAGATCACCACCACCAGCCCTGAGCGCACGGCGCGCGAGACCTCCTCGCACAGGGGGCTATGGCCGCACCCGTACCATTTCGGGTCAAAGGGATAGCCCAGGCTCAGGTTGGCGCCGTCCACCTTGATGGAGCGGCTGTTCTGGTTCAGCTTGCGCAGGTATTCCAGGCCCTGGATGGCGGCGGACGCCGAGCCGGTGGCGTCGTCATCCAGCACCTTGACATTCACGATCTTCGCGAGCGGCGCCACGCCGGAGGGACAGCCGGGCAGGTCCACCAGTTCCGGAGTGTCCTGGTTCTCGACGTAGGTGGCAGCCTTGTAAGGACTCCCGGCGGGCCGCAGCGCGGCACAGCCGGCGATGATGCCGGCCACATGGGTGCCGTGGCCGTTGACGTCGTCGAGCGACGTAGTGTTGGAAAAATTCCGGCTTAACTGCTGGTCCACGGTGTCGCAGAAATGCGGGTGGTCCGCCTTCACGCCGGTATCCAGCACGGCCCAGGTGATCCCTTTGCCGCGCGCTTCGAAAGTGCGCCAGGCGGCGGCTGCCTTCACCGTATCGGTGGAGGCCAGCAGGTGGGCGTAGCAGGTCTCGTCTTTCCAGATCTGGTAAACCCACTGCTTCATGGTGGCCAGGTGCTCGATATCTTCCGGCAGCATCCGGGCGAACAGGTAGAAGTCGGTCTCGCGGACTTCGTAATGGCGCGACTGGAGAAACTCGCGCACGCGCGCCTTGGAGGGGCCCACACCTTCTTCGGGATGCTCCCTGGACTCGGCTAGTGTGATAATCACGGCGATGGGCTGCGGATGGGCCTTATCCTGGGCGTCCATCTCCCGGTGCACCGGCGGGGAGATCAGGAAACTCTTGAAGTGGGGGCGATGCGGCGTCACGGAGATCTACCGTCCTTCCTCGCGAATGAGGCGCGCGATGCGCTCGGCCAGCGCGCCGATGGTGCGCGACGGGTTCACCCCCAACGCTTCCGGGATGATGGCGCCGTCAGCCACATAGAGGTTCGGATAGCCGAAGACTTCGCCTTTGTGGTTCACCACGCCGTCGGCGGGCGTGTTGCCCATGTTGCAGCCGCCCAGCGGATGGGGCGTGATCAAATCGTGCAACAGGCTCCAGGTGGGCGGCACAACCGGCTTGCCGCCGGTGGCATGCGAGAGTTTCTCGTGCGTGGCCACGATGGTGTCGATGACCTCGCGCGACTTGGCGATGTCCCAGTCGAGGTGCAGCTCGGCTTCGCCGGTCAGAACGGAGCGCTTGAGCGAGAAAACGCCGTTGGCCGCGTCCACTCCCTGGGCAAACCAGGGCATCACGTTGCGGAACGGCTCCACGTCGCGGAGCAAGTGGCGGAAGGTATCGAGCAGCATCTTGGACTTTACCCCGCGGGCGTGCTCGGCGTCGAGAAAGTTGGCCAGCAGGTTGGGGAAGCCGCCGTCTTCCACCCAGAAGGCCTGGCCATTCTGGCTGCCGTCCAGGAAGTTGATGGCGCAGGCGATGGTGGGACCGTGCGAGGGATCGATCTCGCGGTCATAGAATGCCGGGGTGAGAAAGTCGCCGTTGCTGCTCCAGTTGCGACCCAGGAACGGGCTGAGCTGCGGCAGGGTTCCGGCCTCATCGCGGGACCGCAGCAGCAGTTCCGTGGAGCCCAGGGAACCGGCGGCCACGATGACCAGGCGCGCGGTCTGGCTTCCGGACGCGCGCCGGCCGTCCGCGATCCGGTCGTAGGAGACGCGGTATCCGCCCTGGACCGGCTCCAGGCGGCTCACCAGGTGCAACTCGCGCACCTCGGCGCCGTGTTTTTCGGCCCACGGGATGTAGTTGCGGTCCAGGGTGTTCTTGGCATACACGTCGCAGCCGAAGTCGCAGTTCGCCAGGTGCACGCAGGTGCCCTGCTCCACCCCTTGCGCGTTGACAAACTTCTTGCTCTTGGCCGGATTGAACGGATCGTCCTGCTCGTAGGTCCAATCTGGATCGAAGCTCACGGCCAGCTCCAGTTGCGTGAAGCGGTCGCCGAAGCCGGCTTGGCCGGCGGCCTCCTGCATGAGGCGCATGCGGCGGGTCCACTGGTTGGCCGGGACCTTCTGCACGTTCATGAAGCGCGCCACCGTTTCGTAGTAAGGCTGCAACTCGCTGTAGGTGATTTCCGGCGGCCAGCCTTTCTCGAAGATTTTGGCGGGAGGTTCGCAGGAGACGTTGGCGTAGATCAACGACCCGCCGCCGACGCCCGCGCCGGCCGCCACGGCCATGTGCGGAAAGACGCGCAGGTCCAGCCAACCGTGCTCCAGTTCGGGATGCTGGTGGCTCCAGGTCCACATGTCGCCGGGCTTGCGCGGATAGCTATCCTTGTCCCAGCGGCGGCCGCGCTCCAGGATCAACACCCGGTAGCCTGCTTCCGCCAGACGGCAGCCGGTGATGGCCCCGCCAAAACCGCTGCCGATTACGATGACGTCGAAATCCATGGATCGCTCACAGGGTTTTGAGGTACTCGATCAGGTCCCATTTGTCTTTTTCGGCCAGATTCGTGCCGTAGAGATGCCCCTGGTTGCCGTTGCCCGGAATCCCGGTGTCGAAGCGAAAGCCAACTTGGCGGGCCTCCGGTCCGTCGGTCACGAAGCCGACGTTTTTGGGATCGTAGACGTCGTAGCCGGTGTAGAAGAGCACCGGGCGGTCCTGCGGCGGCTGGAGCAGGGCCCACAGGTTGGGCACCGACCCGTTGTGCAGATAGGGGGCCCGAGCCCAGATGCCGTCGATCGGGACGTCACTGTAGCCGTTGGTCTTGTGATAGGCGTCGAAGACGAAGGGTGGCTGGTTGATGGAGTGGAACTTCTCCACCAACTGGGCGGTGAAAGAATCCAGCCGGTGCCGGTCCGTGCCGATCTGCTCGATGGGTTCCACCTGCCCGGTCCTGGGCTTTCCGAACTCGTGGCACTCGGCACAGTGCTGCTCGTAGATGGTCTTGCCGCGCGCGGCCATGTCCTTGTTCAGGTCGAAGGGCCAGGCCGGCGGTTTCAGGTCCAGCAGAAAATCGGTGACCCGCTTAAAGCTCGGAATGAGCACGGATTTGGGAGTGGCCCCGATGGCCATGGCCGCGGCATAGTTGCGCTCGTTGATGTTGTTATTGTTGCCGTCCCAGTGCAGATTCAAGCCCACGCGCGGCCGCTGGTTCCAGACCTGCGGCAGGTCCACGGTGCCGATGGTGTTGTCGTCCGGCATGTGGAACACATTGAATTTTGTGGGATTGAAGGTGTCCGTGCGGCCGCGCCCTTGGATGGGACGGGACTCCTGCCAGGAGTAGGCCACCTTCTGTTGAAGCAGCCCTTCCTTCATGGCGGGAATGATGATGTTGCGGTAGAGCAACGACTCCACCATGGAGAGCGAATGGATCTTTTCGATGGCCGGGAGGAGCACATCGGCGCTGAAGCGCGAGTCGGCGGCGGCACCGTAGAGGAAGCGCTGGAAGCCCTCCAGGTCCAGGACGTTGGCCGGGCCGCCCAGGATGACTTCCTGGGGGCTCGAAGGCGAGCGCCGGAACACGCCAGTGTGGCAGAGCGCGCAGTTGGCTTCCACGGCGTCGTAGCCCAGGTGTCGCTTGGAGAAGCCCACCGGCAGGTCCGCGCCGGGCTCCATGATGAGTCCCAGGGAGGCCCAACCGCCCGGACCGGGTAGGCGGTCGGCGAACACTTCCGGCATGACTTTCCAGATCCAGTAGGGGATTTGGCTGCCGGGACCCAAGCCGATGGCGCCGTGCTTGTAATGTTCCTCCACCGAGGCGTAGGAGATGTCGGGCTCCTTACGCAGCAGGTTGTCCCACAGGATATAGCCCGCTACCGCGATGAGCACGACCAGGACTGCCAGCGCCACGCGCACAGCCGGCTTCCGCAGCGCCGCGCCGATTCCGGCGAAGAAATTCCCGAGTACGCGGGCGATACTCGCGCCGTTGATGCGGCTATCCTGGGGCAGCGCCAACTGGAGCAGGATGCCCTCCACCACGCCGAAGGAGCCGTCCATCAGCAGGCAGGACACAAACGCCGCATTGGTCCGCGAAACCCAGGCCCAGAGTCCGGCCGCCAGCAGCCGCGACAGCACCAGCAGCCACGAATAGCCCGGGGTGCGCAGCGGCGCGATGGCCGCCGGGATGTAGAAGATGCTCAGCGCCAGGACCATCATGCCGTGCGCCCGGTTCCAGACCGTGGAGTAGCCCACGGGCAGGTTGTAGGTCACGTTGATGTAGTCGGGCATGAACACCTGCGGAACGATAAAGAACAGGTTCACGACGATGCCGAGCCACACTACCCGGCTAAACCACTTTGCGTATGCGTTCGTCAAAGAGTCACCTCCTTGGTAAGAACTGGGGTGATGCCTACCGAACCCCACAGTCGCGGCCCGGTCACCTGGTTGCGTCGAGATGGTCCAGGATGTGCGGATACACATCCCGGGCGGCGTCTTTCCCGAAAATGCAGTCGATGTGGCCGTAACCCGGAATGACCTGCCGGGAGTAGAGACTCTCGCCATTGTGCTGGCGGAGCAAGTTGTAGGTGATTTCGGTGCTTTCCGGCAGGAAACAGTGGTTCTGCTCGCCGTGAATGAAGCGAATCGGGATGGCCAGCCTTTCCAGATGGGGCAGGTAAGTATCCTGCCCGGCAGCGTTCACCAGATGTCCCGTCCGCGTCAGCAGCGCGAGATGCTCAAAGGTACTCATGTTCGCGATGCCGAACATCTCGTGCAGGGTATCGTGAGTGATCTGGTTGAGCTGCTCGTGCTGGTAGAGCGGCGCGTACATAAAGGTGATGCGGTGGCACACGGGGCTGTTGCAGCGCTCCCGGATCTCGATGGGGTAGAGATTCAGCGCCGCGTCGTAGACGCGCTCTTTCCAGTCGGCGTGGGTATCCACGTAGGCCGTCAGGGACTTGATACCCAGCTTGTTCAGAAACTCGGGCAGGTGGAGGCCGGTCTTGAGCTTTGTCATGGTGGGCGCCACGATGTGCGTGGCGATCTGCGAGCAGACCGCCGAGCGCACGCCCTCGAGGCCCGCCAGCATGGCCATGAAAAAGGTGGTAGAGCCCCAGCAGTGCACCACCATCTGTACGGTGGCGGATCCGGTCAGCTCGCGCACCTTGTTGACGGCCGCCGGATAGTCCTTGGTGGCGATATCGTCGCCTGTCGCCTGGAGCACCGCGGCAGGCAGGGCGATACTGGCGCGATAGTCCAGGAGCCACACGTCGTAGCCATGGGCGAACAGGTACTCCAACAGGTTCGTTTCGATGACGTCGGTGGAGAAGATCAGGCTGGAGACGCCCAGGCCATGCGAGAGAATCACCGGGCCCTTGGAACCGCCGCGGTAGCGGGTGAGTCGCAGCCGCACACCGTCGCTGGTTTCGAAGAAGCGCACTTCCGGGGCATTCACCCGCAGGGGACGCTTTTTGCGCGGCGGCGCATCGGGATCGAAGACCGCCGGATGCGCGAACACGTGCCCGTAGGTGTCCCACAGCACGCCGGCAAAGAACCCGCCGAACCGCGCCATGCCTTCCAGGCGCTGGGCGGGGTTTGCGGCGTTGGTCACCTCCATGGTGGTGAGCTGCCTGGCGAAGTCTGCGGGCAGGATGTGCAGGATGCCCTTCCCCAGGACCGGCCAGGTCTCATCCTCTCCGTCGTGGAGAGTGATGTAGAGCGTGCTGGTGTCGTGCCAGACGTCCAAAATGGGGTTGCTGTGCACTATCTTGACGCCGTGGAAGAAGTAGGAGCGGCCTTCTTCCGTGGTCAGCTTCATGCGGTAGATCATGTTGCGCGTTTCCACGTTGTTCGGATCCTCGACGAACAACTGGAAAACGCCATCGGTCACGGTGATGGGCTGCGCGGAGAGCGCCGGCGCCTCCGCCACGCCCGTCATGCGCGCCCGGTGCTGGGGATTGCGCAGCATCTCGTCGAGGTTGTCCGAGCGGATGGTCAGGGTGAAGGCGAAAGGGGAATTTTCGGCCTGTCCCTGCTGAGCGCCGCGCTCGCAGTCGTCCTTCACCGCGGTGGAGAAATACCCGCGCATGGTTTCGGTGAACTGGATTCCCAGGAGGCGCGCCTCGGGCTCCCCTTGGGGAGGCTGCGAGGGCAGTGTGTAATCGATCTTCCAGCCGCGGTCGTCGGCCAGCAACGCGCACGCGCGCTCGGCCAGCGCGGAGATGGTGAGCAGCGGGTTGACTCCCAGCGGCAGCGGGATCACGGAACCGTCGGCCACGTACAGGCCCTCGTGCACCTGGCTGCCGGACGCGCCGGCGAAGGCCTGGCCCTTGTGATTTACCACACCGGCGGAGGCGTCTTCGGCCATGACGCAGCCGCCCAGCGGATGCACGGTGATCAGATTCCGGTGAAACAGCTTGCTCCAGATGGGATTGATCACATAGGTGCCGTGGAGCGGCTCGGTGGCTTTCGCCAGCGTGTCGTTCACCTTCTGGAAGATGGGCGCCTCGCCCACGCCCGGCCAGCGAATCTGCAGGCGATCGTTTTCCATGGAGATGCGGCCGTTGCCGGCGTCGTGGGTCATCACCAGGTAGGTCTGGGTATTGTGCACAGCGCCGTCATAGGGACCGCGAAACAGGCTGGTGACCTCGTCCTCATCCGCCTTGACAGCCGCCTCCAGGCCCTCGGCCGAGTGCACTCCAAGGGTCGCGGCGGCCTCCGCCAGGCCTACCGGCAGCAGGGTGGCGATGGCTCCCGGGATGGAGCCCTCCTCGATAATCATGCCGTCTTCCAGTTTGGGCTGCTGGCGCATGTCGATGACGCCGGTGATGCACGGCCCGACGGGCTGCCGGCCGCGGGGATCGCGGCTGCCGAAGCCCACGCCGTTGATCACCTGGTCGCTGTCGTAGCTGAACCCCAGCACGTCGCCATTGCCGGAGAAGCGCTCGCCCACCCGGTCCGAGAGGGGCAGGCCGTGGGCCTTGGAGCGCAGCAGGATCTCGGTGGAGCCGAGCACCCCGGCCGCCAGCACCACGATGTCCGCGGAGACGAACTGGGTAGGCGCGTCGAACTTCTCCTGGCCGGAAGCAAGCATCTGGTAGTGCACCAGCCAGCGGCCATCCTTGCGCTCGAGGTACCGCACGGCAACCTGTGTGAAGATCTCGGCGCCGAAGTTCCGGGCATCCGGCAGGTAGTTCATCAGCGTGGTGTTCTTGGCGCCGTAATTGCAGCCCGTCACGCAATCTCCGCAAAGCCGGCAGGCGTGCTGGAGAACGCCGACGTGGTTCACTCCTTCAGCGAAGGTCACGTTGATGGGAGTGCGCTCAAACGGCGAGTTCAGGTAGGCGGCGGACTTTTCGAGCGCCTGCATCTTTGCCAGCGGCGGCTGGGTGTCCGGGTAGGGCTGGGGCCGCAGCATGTCGCGCGCGTGCTGGTAGCCCTCAGCCATCCGTGTGTCCAGATCCTGGCGCAGGGCCTGGGGCCAGGCGGGATCCTGAAAGACCCGCGGCTCGGCTTCCAGAGACACGTTGGCATTTACCAGGGAGGTGCCGCCCAGCCCGCATCCCGTGAAAACATTAATGTCGTGGTTGACGAAGAAATCGTACAGCCCGGTGCGGGCCCCCACGTGCCCGGTGGGGAGACTGGCTTGCATCTCGCGCAAGGCCTCCAGTTCCGTGTTCGGGTATTCGCCGGGTTGAAACTCCTTGCCGCGCTCGAGCACGCAGACCTTCTGGCCGGCCCTGGCCAGACGCGAAGCGGCGATCGCACCGCCATAGCCCGAGCCGATCACGACCACGGTGTAATGGTCCTGAATTTTCTCGATGGGGGAAGACAAACGTGGCATGGCGCAAGAACCCTCCGGGCGTAGGTTCTAATATGCCACTTTTTGCCAGGCAGTCAAAGCACTTCTTAGGATTTCCGGTAACGGAGCGGCGGAGCCGGCGGCGGGAGTCAAAAACTGAAACCGACCTCGCCGAAGATATTCAGCCAGTGGTCCGAGGTACGGGTAGCAGGGATATTCCCGATCGCCTCTCCGTTGGTGTGCCCGCGGACGAAGCGGGAGGTCACCCCGACACGGAAGTGCCGGGCGTAATCCAGGAACCAGGTGGCGTTCGCCAGCGCATAATAACCCCATCCGGTGCGCTCCGTGCAGATAGGGCATGACACACTGAAATAGTAGCTGGGCTGGCTGATGCGGGTGGTGTACTTGATCCAGGCGCCGCCCCCGCCGCCGGAGAGGAGCATCCTCCCCCCTGCCAGGGGGGCGATGGCACGCCCCCCGAAAGGAAGGAAATATTCCCGGTCTTTCACGCGGAAATCGCCGATCTCGGTGGTCAGGAATTCGCGCACCTGGGCGGCGCCGAAAGTAATGTCCAGGCCGAAATCCGCCTGCAAATACCGCAGGAAACGATAGCCATATCCCAGCGTCAGCAATGGACTGGGCTGCATGTAGCTGGTGAGGTTACCCTGGGGGACACCAGCCCCCACTCCGAAGGTCAGGTTGTGATGCGAATAATCATCAGCCGGAAGGCGGGTCAGCAGGAGGAACGCCAGCAGCGCCGCGGTCACGAGGGGTCGCATGGAATGATTCCATGGTACCGGATCGACGTGGCCGAGGGCGGAAGAACTGCCGGCCGGAGTCAGGCTTCCTTTTTCTGTTCGTCGTCCCCGCGCAGGGCGGTCTTGAAGTTGCGGATACCTTCGCCCAGACCCTTGGCCAGCTCGGGGATCTTTTTCCCGCCAAAGAGGAGCACGGCCACCCCCAGGATGACCAGCAACTCCGGCATTCCAATGGTTTCCATACTCTGTATGATGGCACAATCCGGACCCGGGTTACTTCCCCGGGCGGCTGACTGCTCACCGGGGTGTCATGCGGTGGCTTCCTGAGGGGTCATGCCCGCGGCCCGGCGGCGCAAAGGCACGCCCTGGCTCCTGGTTTCGGGAACCCTTGCCAGGTCGGCGATGGTCTTGTCCCGGAGGTACGCCAGGATATGGGCTTGCAGTTCCGACCAGCTTTCATGCATGGGACACGGGGCGTTCTCCGAGCAGGTCGCCAAGCCGGCGGCACAGCGCTGATAGGGCAACATGGTATCGAGTGAACCCACAATGTCCAGCAGGCTGATCTGAGACGCGGGGAAACGCAGCCGGAAACCGCCGTTAGGGCCCTTGCATGAGCGCAGCCAGCCCTCACGCGCAAGTTGTTGCAAAATCTTGGCCAGGAAATGTGCCGGGATGTCTTCCCGGGCGGCGATGTCCTTGGCCAGAGCATATTCTCCCGCCGGCACTTGGGCCAGGCGAATCAGCGCACGGATCGCATACTCGGCGGAACGGGAATAAAGCATCGATTGGGGAGCCTCCAACTCCTCGCTATCAGAGTATGAGACTTCATTATCCTGAATATATACCGCCGAGACTGTATCTTTTGGAAGAAAGTCGCCCTAGGCGGCACCGTTACACGACCCCGCTCGCGAGCCGGAGCTGGTACAACCGGCCCAGCCGGATCTCTCGGAAGTGCTTAATTGGATTAGGGTTACTCTCGTTTCAGCCCTATCCTTTGACCACCACATTGACCAGCTTATCCGGGACCACGATGACCTTGACCACCTGTTTTCCGGTAGCCATGGCCTTCACTTTGGGATCGTCCAGGGCCAAGCGTTCGAGTTCGGCTCCGGTCGTGCCAAAGGGGACGGAGAGGCGCCCGCGCAGCTTGCCGTTCACCTGAATAGGGATTTCGGCCAACTCCTCCTGGGCGAGTTCGGGATCGAACCGCGGCCAGCTCTGGCGGAATGTGGGACCGTCGTTACCCAGTTCTTCCCACATCTCCTGCGAGAGGTAGGGGGCGAAAGGCGCCAGCAGCAGGGCCAGCTTCTCCAACACCTCGCGCACGGCAGGGGCGGAAAGCTGGGCCTCCTGGGCGTAGAGTTCGTTCACCAGTTCCATGATGGCCGCGATGGAGGTGTTGAAGTGCCAGCGCGATTCGAAGTCCTCGGTGATCTTGCGGATGGTCTGGTGCAGTTTGCGCAACACTTTCCGGTCGGCGTCGCCAGGGGGGTTGGCGGATGCCCCCTGTCCGACGTTTCGGGTGGTGAAGCGGTAAACGCGGCCCAGGAAGCGATAGATGCCTTCGGCGCCCTCAGTACGCCAGTCCACCTCTTTTTCCGGAGGACCGGCGAACAGGATGAACATGCGCGCGGTATCCGTGCCGAACTTGTCGGCGAGCATGTCGGCGCCCACTACGTTGCCCTTGGACTTGGACATCTTCGCGCCTTCCGCGATGACCATGCCCTGGGTAAAGAGGCGCCGGCAGGGTTCGTTGTTCCGGATCAGGCCGATATCGCGCATCACTTTAGTGAAAAAGCGCGAGTAAATCAGGTGCAGGATGGCGTGCTCCACACCACCGATGTACTGGTCGATGGGGAACCAGTAGGCGATCTTTTCCGGGGCGAACGGCATGCGGTCGTTGCGCGCATCGCAGTAGCGGTAGAAATACCAGGAGGA
>JAJPJX010000053.1 GCA_021324015.1 Solibacteraceae bacterium
CCAACAGAAACCGGTTTTCGGCCAGAGTTTCGGGAATTGGTTCGGGTAAGTCTGGGGTTTCCCCCCGGAGACTGCCGCCAATAAGCCCCGTTACGTTTCACCCCGCCTCGGTCCCCGCCAAAACGCGGAGGGCCGGGGCGGTGACGATCACCTTCCCATCCGCCAGACACCCCTGCGGCCGCCGAAGTGTGTCTGTTCGCCCGGCGCGCCTTGCATCCTCACCCACGTCGCCTTCATGAGGCCGCAACTGCAATCTCCGGCTACAAAGAACCCTAGGACGTGATACAGCCACGTGGCCGAGAATACAAACACGGTGAGGAAACACATGGCCGTGGGATGCCGGCAGCGTCGCCGCTGTAGCGAACAGCGTGCGCACCGGGTCTTAGGATCAGTGAGCCCTCGACTCGTTTGGTTGCTGTGGGCGACTTCTCTCGCGAGCGCCGCCGAATGGGGCGTCACGGTCGGCGTGCCGCTCCACGGCCCCGTCATCTCCACCAAATTCCCGTCTTTCTGCTGCGTGGCGGTGCCGGAATCCTGGACTCGCCATCCCGCCCTGGGAGTCTCCGCTTCGCTCCCGCTTGCCTCGCACCTCCGCATCCGCCTCGACGGCACCTGGCAGCGCTGGGGTATCAGCGACACCGCCTCGGGCCTCACGTACCAGACTTTGCCGCCCGGCCCCGCTGGCCTCGCCATCACCAAGCAGGCGACCGCCGCCAACCGCTGGCGGGTGCCCGCTCTGCTCCAATGGGAGCCGCGTCGGCATATCCGGCTGGGCTTCGGACCGGAGCTCTCTCTCGTCACCCGCAGCCACAGCCGCTACGAGATCCGGAATCCGTTCACCGGCTCCCAGAGCTTTCCCGTCGATTACTTCCGCTCCCTGGACCGGCAGGCGGTCTTCGGCGTCGGCGCTGTCGCCGAGTTCCCCTTCCACCTCGGTCCCCTCACCCTTGCTCCCGATCTCCACTACGCGCGCTGGACGGCGAAGCACTACAACACCAACTTCCCGCTCGACGAGTTCTCCAGCGGCATCGCCCTGCGGCTCTGACGTCTCGAGCGCGATGAACGCTGGTCAGTTTGCCGTTACGTCGCATGTCGGACTGTGGCCCCGCGTAGCTTAGAACCAGTTCCGGCCGCAATTCCTCCCTTGCGCGCCGGGCCCTGGTGGATACGGAGCGGTGCGAAGACCCTCGCGCTGAATGAGCCGTATTGCGTCTAGCCGGCGCCTGGCCGCGATGTTACCGGGCCGCGGCCGTCAGGGAGCGGTATCCCGGCACCAGCGCCTCCGCCAGCGCCGCGCCCACGCTCCGGACCTCCGCTTTCTTCGCCTCCGGCGGCCCTACGTTCGGCGGCATCTCCCCGGTCAGCGATTCCAGGAAGGCCACCAGGTCCGTCCGCTCCCGCGGGGTCAGAAAGTCCAGCGCGTGGATCTCTTTGTCCCGCCACGGGCTCGATGTACCGCCGCCCACGTAGAACTCCACCACGTCGGTCAGCGTCTTCAGGCTGCCGTCATGCATGTACGGCGCCGTCAGCGCGATGTTGCGCAGCGAGGGCGTTTTGAACGCGCCGCGGTCCGCGTCCACCTTGGTCACCGTGTACCGCCCCAGATCGGTCAACTCGCCTCTGCCGTTGATGCCTACCCCCAGGTTGTGGAACTTGTTGTCCGTGAACAGCGCGAACTTCTCGTCGATGGTGTGGCACGCCGTGCAGTTGCCCTTGTCCGCCTTGCGGAAAACCTCCAGGCCCCGGATGGCCGCCGCACTCATGGCCTTCTTGTCGCCGCCGAAATAATATTTGTCGAAGGGGGAATTCCCGCTGACCACCGTCCGCTCGAAAGAGGCGATGCTTTTCTCTATTTTTTCGTACGTGATCGGACCCGGCCCCCACGCCTTCTCGAATTCCGCTGCGTAGCTGGGGTCCGCGCTGAGTTTCTTCTCCACGTCGGGCAGCGTGTGCGCCATCTCCACCGGGTTCTGCACCGGGCCCTCCGCCTGCTTCTCCAGGCTGGGCGCCCGTCCGTCCCAGAACTGCACGGTGAAATACGCCGAGTTGAACACCGTGGGGGCGTTGCGTGTCCCCGTCTTTCCGTGTACCCCGTTGGAGACGGGTTTGCCGTCCGAAAACCCGGCGCTCGGACTGTGGCACGTGGCGCACGAAACCGTGTTGTCCACCGACAACTGCGTGTCGTAGTAGAGCCGGCGGCCGAGCGCGATCGTCTCCGCCGTGGGCGGATTGTCCGCCGGAGTCGGTACAGGCGGCAGCCCCAGGGGCGCCTTGATCTCCACAGGCGTCCCGATCGGCCGGGCAGGCGCAGCGGCCGCTTTCTCCTCCTTCTTCGGTCCCGCGCACGAACTCAGCAGGACTCCTGCCGCCAGGATGATGAGAGATGTTTTAGCCGTTCGAGGTTCCATGAGACGAGTTTCTCCGCTTGGTTCGAATCCACATTATATGTCCTGGCACGGCGAACCCCACGCCCCCGGCTCTGCTATAAAAACATCATGCGTATTTTCCGGCCTGGCCTGGTCCTCGCTCTGACGTTTTTTGCGTTTACCGCCGCTGCCGTAGACGAGCCCGCGCCTCTGCGCGGTTACTCCGCCGCGGCCGCCCGCGCCGAGCGCGATTGGGAAACCCGGTTTCGCGCCATCCCCGACACCCGCAACCTGCACGATTACATGCAGCGCCTTTCCGCGCGCCCCCATCACGTCGGCTCAGCGTACGACAAGGACAACGCCGAGTGGATCCTGGCCCGTTTTCGCTCCTGGGGCCTGGACGCCAAAATCGAATCCTTCGACGTCCTCTTCCCCACGCCCCGCGAACGCGCCGTCGAACTGCTGCGCCCCGCGCGCTTCGTCGCCAGGCTCCAGGAACCGGCCGTCGCCGTCGATCCCACCTCCAGCCAGCAAACCGAACAGCTCCCCACCTACAACGCTTATTCGCGGGACGGCGATGTCACCGGCCGGCTGGTCTACGTCAATTACGGCGTGCCCGAAGACTACGAGCAGCTTGATCGCCTCGGCATTTCCGTCAAGGGCGCCATCGTGATCGCCCGCTACGGGGCGTCCTGGCGCGGAATCAAACCCAAGGTGGCCGCCGAGCACGGCGCCATCGGCTGCCTCATCTACTCGGATCCCAAGGAGGACGGCTATTCCCAGGGCGAGGTCTTCCCCAAGGGCCCCTACCGTCCTCCCGACGGCGTGCAGCGCGGCAGCGTCATGGACATGCCCGTCTACCCCGGCGACCCGCTTACTCCGGGCGTCGGCGCCACCCCCGGCGCCACGCGCCTGAAGCTCGAAGAGGCCAAGACCATCACCCGTATCCCCGTCCTGCCTATCAGCTACGCCGACGCTCAGCCGCTGCTGGCCGCGCTTTCGGGACCCGTCGCCCCTGCTCCCTGGCGGGGCGCGCTGCCCATCACTTATCACGTCGGCCCCGGCCCCGCCGAAGTCCACCTCAAGGTCAAATCCAACTGGGATATCCGGCGCCTGTACAACGTCATCTTCACCATCCCCGGCTCCACGTATCCGGATGAGTGGATCATCCGCGGCAACCATCACGACGCCTGGGTCAACGGCGCCGACGATCCCGTCTCCGGCGCCAATGTGCTCATGGAAGAGGCGCGCGGCCTCGCCGAACTTCTCAAACAGGGCTGGAAGCCCAAACGCACCATCGTGTACTGCGTCTGGGACGGCGAGGAGGAAGGCCTGCTGGGCTCCACCGAGTGGGCCGAAGAGCACGCCGAAGACCTGCGCCGCCACGCCGCCGTCTACATCAATTCCGACGCCAACAGCCGCGGCTTTCTCAGCATGTCCGGTTCGCACACCCTCGAGAAATTCATGAACGGAGTGGCCCGCGACATCACCGACCCCGAGAAAAACATCTCCGTCTGGAAGCGCCTCCAGGCCCACGAAATCGCCGAGGCTTCCAACAAGCAGGAGGTGCGCAACCGCTCCGACCTGCGCCTGGGCGCCCTGGGCTCCGGCTCGGATTACACCGCCTTTCTCGATCACCTCGGGGTGGCCAGTCTGAACCTCAGCTACGGCGGCGAGGACGGCGGCGGCATCTACCACTCCATCTACGATGATTTCTACTGGTACACCCATTTCGACGACACCACCTTCGTTTACGGCCGCGCGCTGGCCCAAACCATCGGCACCGCCGTCCTGCGCCTGTCTGACGCCGAGGTCCTGCCCTATGAGTTCAACGACTTCAGCGAAACCGTGGGCCGCTATGTCCAGGAGATCGAAAAACTGGCGCGCGACCGCCGCCAGCAGGCCCTCGATCGCAACCGCCAGATCGACGACGGCGTCTTCACCGCTATCGCCGACCCGCAGCGCACCTACGTGCCGCCGCAGCGCCAGCCAGTGCCCCCGTTTCTGAACTTTGCGCCACTGGAGAATGGCCTCGCCGCCCTCACGCGCACCGCGGAGCGCTATGAAAAGGCCCTATCCCGGGCGGCTGCCGACGGAGGCTCGGCTCTGGCGCGCGCCTCCCTCCGCGAGATTAACGCCAAACTGGTCGAGACCGAGCGCATGCTCACTCTGCCCGACGGCCTGCCCGGCCGCCCCTGGTTCAAGCACCAGATCTACGCTCCCGGCTTCTATACCGGCTACGGCGTCAAGACCATCCCCGCCGTGCGCGAAGCCATCGAGCAGAACCAGTGGAAGGAAGCCGAAGAGCAAATCGTGCGCGTAGGAAAGGTGCTCGAAAACATCGGGGAAACCATCGATGCGGCTGCCGGCGGCCTGGAAAACGCCGCCAACCGCCCGTGACGCCGCCATGTTGCCGCATCCCTCGCGCGCCGCCGCAATGCTCCTGCTTCTCCTGCCGGTCCGCCTTCTGAGTCAGGCCCCGGCCCGCCCGGTTGATCCGTCGCGACGGGAGCGCGAGCTCCAGCGCCATAAAATGCAGGTCGATCAATACAGGGCCTTGACCGAGGAAGAGCGTGCCAACCCCAACCTGGATGGCGACGCTCGCGCCAGTGCCCGCCGCAGGCGCGTCAGCCTGCGCCTGGTGGTCATGATCACCGGGGAACTGAACGATGCTCCCGTGCTCGGCGCCGGCATCGTCTTTGGACGGGGCCGGGAGAAAGTGTACGTCGTCACGGCGAACCACGTGGTGCGCCGGGGCGCCGCCGGCGCGCGGAACTTGCAGGTGAAGTTCCGCGATTCGCCCTCCCTGCCTCTCCCCGCCGAGTTGCTCGGCCAGTTCGATGCCTCCGCGGATATCGCCGTCTTGAGCGTAGATACTCGCGGCGCGCGGGGACTGGACCCCTGCTCGTGGTTCTTCTTTCAGTTGGCGGAGGCACAGGGGCTGAAGCGCGGAGACCCCGTGTACCCGGTGGGAAATCCGAACGGGTTCGGATGGGGCATGCCAGTCACCCCGGACCTGGTCGCGCAAGTCGCGGATGGCAGGATATTGTTTCAGTCCACGTTTCTCAGCCCGGGTCATTCGGGCGGAGCCCTGCTCGATCCCTTCGGCTTCCTGGCAGGCATGATCCAGGGCGATCAGCCGCCCTTTGGCGTGGCGGTCGCCCTGGCCGGCGTGCTTCAAAAACTCCGGGACTGGGGATACCTGGTCGAGCTCTATCAAGTCAACGACAACTTTGAAAATGCGCTGGAGGCGGCCGCCGCCGCGGGTGACCTCAATACGGTGCGCCCGATCGTCGCCGCCTGCCCGGATGTGAATGCCCTCGGATTTCGTGGCCGCGCACCTCTGCACATCGCCGCGATGTACGGCCAGGTCGAGGTCGTCAGGTTTCTCCTCGCAGCCGGAGCGGACGTCGATGCCAGGGGCGATATCGACAGCACTGCGCTGGAGCTGGCATGCCTCAAGGGCCGCCTGGAGACCGTCCGGGTGCTGTTGGCTGCCGGAGCCGCGGTCAACCAGCCCGACCGGAGCGGCCGGACCCCTCTGCATTTGGCCGCCCGGGAAGGGCATGTGGAGGTGATCAACCTGCTGTGCGCCCAGGGAGCGGACGTGAACGCGCACGCCGGAAACGGGGAGACGCCTTTGCACATCGCCGCGGCGGAGAATCACGTCGAAGCTGTGAACGCTCTGCTGGCCCGTGCCGCCGTGGTGGACGCGCGGACCAAGGATGGCCGCACGCCGCTCCATGAGGCCGTAGCTAACAGGTATCCGGCCGTCGTGAAAGCGCTTCTGGCGGGTGGGGCCGACCCCCGCGCAAGGACGCAGAGCGGGGACACACCTCTCGATCTGGCGCGCCTACACCCCGAAATCCGGGACCTGCTCCGCTCCCGGGGCGGGAAAAAGTGAGGCGCCCTACAGCGCCAGCGCGCCCCGGTACACCATCTCCTTCAGGTTGAATTTTGCCTTGATCGGCGCCCTGCCGAACTGCGTGGTGAAGCTGACTTCCTTGTCCTCCGGCCCAAGGTGCAGCAGGTCCTTGGAGAACCCGAATAGCACGGTTTTCGTCTCGCGCGACGTGGTGGCCGCCAGTTGCACCACGCCGGGCTGGGCCGGCTCTTTGCCTTTCGGCTCCAGGTAGGTCAGACCCTTCAGCCGCTCCAGCATGTCCTCGCTCATACCCTGCGAGATCGTGGTGTCCGTCTGGCCGTCGTCAGAGCGCTGCTGGCGCGAGGCCAGCATCGGAATGCCGCTCACGCTGATCACGTAGTGGTTGGCCAGCGCCTCCGGCAGCGGCGTCTTCAGTGCGTCCAGGATGGGCTTGGCGCTCTCCCAGCGCACCACGCCATGAAACGACATCCCCCGGCCGCCTCCGGGGTACCCTCCGCCAGTATCGTCCGGGTAGCCCGTGCCCCCGCCGCCTCGGGGATACCCGCCGCCCGGGTACCCTCCGCCTGGATAGCCGCCCCCTGGATAGCCGCCACCAGGATATCCGCCGCCGGGGTAGCCTACGCCCGGGATCCCCATCCCACCGACGCGTCCCATGCCCCCCCGGCCCATGCGTCCGCCTCGTCCGGCGCCCTCCGTAGACGCGCTTACTTCCTTGGCCCACGGGGATTTGCTCGTCAGCTTGTCGATTTCCTCGCTGGACCACTGCGCGGGGTCTTTCTTGTTCCAGAAATCAGATTCGCTCCCGTACGCCCGGCTCCAGGACGCCAGCACCGTCCCGGAAGCGAGCAAAAGCACATCGCGGCGGGTGTATGCCAAATCTTGCTGCATACACAGAAGACGTCGCCATGCCGCCTCCACGTTGCACCCATGCCGCCTCCACGCCAATGTCGCCATTGCCGGGGAGCACATCGCCTGCGTGGGTCCTACCGCGCAAACGCTAGTCTCCCTATTCGGTCTGCTGCCTTCCGCCCCCGGTCTTCTGCAACGCCCGCATCACTTCCCCGCTCAGCGTCGTCGGGCACCAATACTTCTCGATGTGCTCCACCACCAGTTCGGTCCCCTGCGAGTGGCTCACGTAGGGCCGGTCCTTCGGGTTGTACATCGTATCGGTCAGGTCCCGCACCAGCACGCAGCGGATCCCCCAGTTGGTCATCTTCTTGATCGCGAACGTGCGGTTGAGCACACACATGTTTGTGTGCACGCCCATGAACAGCAGGTTGCGGATGCCGCGCTGCCGCAAAAAGCTATAGATCTGCGGCCCGCTGTCGCTCACCACGTCGTTGCCGGTGATGTGCAGCGTGGCGATCTCGCGTGTCCAGGCCTTGTAGAATTTGTCCGGCGTGTCGCACCCGCCGGAGGAATCGTCAATCGGCAGCGGCGGGTCGCTCAACCCCAGCGAGGGCGGCGGCTCGACCCTGGGCACGGCCAGGATGGCCAGACGCTGCGGCAAGTCCTTGTAGAAATCCATGGTCTCCGAAGGCGCGTGGATGATCTGCACTCCGTGCGCCCGCGCCGCGTCGATGAGCGGGGACATCTTCTGCGCCAGAGGCACCACGCGGCTCACCGCTCCCTTGCACCAGTGGTTATCCCACATGTCGCAGATCAGGATGGCCGTCTGGTCCACCGGAAAGCTCTTGCGAAAGCGCACTTCCTGCCAGTCGCCGCTGCCCTTGAAGGCTTCCACCCGCGACCGTAGCTCCAGATCCAGGTCCGCCGCCGCGGCCAGACCCAAGCTGGCCAGCGCCAACACGCCCCATCGCCGCATTTTCATGCGATCCATCTTAACGCCAAACGGACTTGACACTCCGCCGCCAGTTTTGATGACATTGATTTCCGCTAGGCATTTCGACACTCATTGGGAGGTAGTTTACATGGCAACCAACCGCGGCGTGGCCTACATGGGCCCCGGTAAAGTAGAAGTGCAGTCCATCGATTTCCCCAAACTGGCGCTGGGCTCGCGCAAGTGCGAGCACGGCGTGATTCTGAAAGTCGTCACGACCAACATCTGTGGCAGCGATCAGCACATGGTGCGCGGCCGCACAACCGCCCCTCTGGGGCTGATCCTGGGCCACGAAATCACCGGAGAGGTCATCGAGGCGGGGCGCGACGTCGAGTTCGTCAAGGTCGGCGATCTGGTTTCGGTGCCCTTCAATATCGCCTGTGGGCGCTGCCGCAACTGCAAGGAAGGCAAAACCGGCATCTGCCTCAACGTCAATCCCGCGCGCCCCGGCGCCGCGTACGGCTACGTGGATATGGGCGGCTGGGTCGGCGGCCAGGCCGAATACGTCATGGTCCCTTACGCGGATTTCAACGTCCTGAAGTTCCGCGACAAGGACCAGGCCATGGCCAAGATCAAGGACCTCACCCTGCTCTCGGATATCTTCCCCACTGGCTATCACGGGGCCGTGAGCGCCGGCGTGGGTCCCGGCTCCACGGTGTATGTTGCCGGCGCCGGCCCGGTCGGATTGGCCTGCGCCGCTTCCTGCCAGTTGCTGGGCGCCGCCGTGGTGATCGTCGGCGATATGATCCCCGAGCGGCTCGCGCAAGCCGCCAGTTTCGGCTGCCAGACCGTCGATCTGCGCAAGGACGCCACCCTGGGTGAGCAGATTGAACAGATCCTGGGCGTCCCCGAGGTCGATTCCGCGGTTGATTGCGTGGGCTTCGAGGCGCATGGCCAGGGCAAGGAAGCCGCCCAGGAGAGACCCGCCACGGTGCTCAACTCGGTCATGCAGATCACCCGCGCCGGCGGCGCCATCGGCATTCCGGGCCTCTACGTCACCGACGATCCCGGCGCCACGGACGCCAACGCCAAGACCGGCACCCTCGGGATCCGGATCGGTTTGGGCTGGGCCAAATCCCACGCCTTCACCACCGGCCAGTGCCCGGTCATGCGCTACAACCGCCAGCTCATGATGGCCATCCTCCACGACAAGATCCAGATCGCCAAGGCGGTCAACGCCACCGTCATTTCGCTCGACGATGCCCCTCAGGGCTATAAGGACTTCGACCGCGGAGCGGCCAAGAAGTTCGTCATCGACCCGCACCAGACGGTCGCCGCCTGATCCCTTGGGCCGCGGGCGCCGGGTCGCCCTGCGTCCGCGGCCGATTCAGTAGAATGAGAGGCATGACCGTCACAGCCACCCGGCGCGGCTTCCTGGGAAGCGCCGCCGGCCTCTTGGGGTTGACCGCCGGCAGCGCCCCTGCCGCGGTGGAGGAGTCGCCCTACGGCATCAAGCTGGGCGTGGCCAGTTATTCCTTCCGCGAATTCCAGCGCGCCCTGGCCATCCGCTGCATCCGGGAATTGCAGACCCCCTATGTCAGCGTCAAAGAGTACCACCTGCTGTACCACAGCACGCCGGACGAGCTCGAAAAAGGGCGCCGCGAATTCGAGAAAGCGGGCCTGAGGATCATGAGCGGCGGCAACATCGGCCTGCCCAACGACGATCTGGCCGACATGCGCCGCTACTTCGAGTACGCCAAGATGTGCGGCATGCCCATGATCGTCTGTGCCCCTACGCACGAGAACCTCGGCAAGCTCGAATCCCTGGTGAAGGAATACAACATCAAGGCCGCTATCCACAACCACGGTCCGGAAGACAAGCACTTCCCATCGCCTTACACGGTGCTGGAGGCGGTGCGGAACCTGGACCCGCGAGTCGGCCTGTGCATGGACGTGGGGCACTCGGCGCGCACCGGCGTGGATCTGGTCAAGGTCGTCGCCGACGCCGGGCCGCGCCTTTTGGATATGCACATCAAGGATCTGCGCAGCGCCGCCGACAAAAACAGCCAGTGCGACGTCGGCCAGGGGGCGCTGCCCATCGTGGGCATCTTCCGGCAGTTGCACAAAATGGGCTACGCGGGATGCGTCAACCTGGAATATGAGATTCACGCTGACGATCCCTTGCCCGGCATGCAGCGCTCCTTCGCCTACATGCGCGGTGTGCTCGCCGGCTTGAAGGGCTGATTGACCCGCATCGTCCGCCACTTCTGGGGGTGGTGTCTGGTGATTGTGGGTATTGTCGGCTTGCTTCTGCCGGTGATGCCCGGCTGGGTGTTCCTGATTCCCGGCCTGGTGATTCTCAGCGATTATTTTCCCTGGGCCCGGAAATTAGTGACTTGGGCCCGCGAAAAGGCAGGATATGGCAAACATTCCGATCGGAGCGACAAGAGAACAGACGCTTCTGGTAACCAGTGACGTGGCCATCAGCTTTATGGGGCTGGAGAACGCGCGCGTGCTCAGCACGCCGCAGATGATTGGCCACATGGAGATCACTTGCCGCAACCTCGCCGTGGGCTACCTGGATCCCGGCTACGACACGGTGGGAACGCACGTGGATGTCTACCACCTGGCGGCGGCGCCCATGGGCACCACCGTAACTTTCCGCGCCGAAGTCCTCGCGGTGGAGGACCGCAAGGTGAAGTTCCGCGTGGAGTGTTTCGACGAGAAAGAGAAGCTCGGCGAAGGCACGCACGAACGAACCATTATCAACGTAGCCCGCTTCACCGCCAAGATGGCCGCGAAAGCCGAAACCTCGCGCACGGCCTGATCACAGCTTGCGGCCCAGAATGGCGTAATCCAGGCCGCCGAAGAAGCCCTCGCGGAAATCCGCCGGAAGCGAGGCCAGCGCGGGCATGGACTCGGCGGCGGGCGAAAGCTTGTGCACCTCGATCCGCCCGAGGCCGCACTCCTCCATGTAGAACGCCAGCAGCGGGTGCGGAACGGGGCGCGTGTGCGTCGGGTCCAGGTAAAAATGCACCGCGAAAATCGCCAGGCACTCCGGATTGGGGGTCTCGATGGCCAGCACGCCGCCGCGGCTCAGGCGCGAGGCCGCCAGGCGCACCATCTCCGGCAGGCGCTCCGGCGGCAGATGCTCCACCACCTGGGCGCAGAAGATGCCGTCGAGCGAAGCTTCCGGCAGGCTGGCGAGGTAGGCGAACAGGTCGGCCTCCTCGGCCTCCAGGCCGCGCGCGCGGCACTGCTCCACGGACTCGCGGCTCAGGTCGATGCCGCGGGCCTCGACGCCGGCCTCGCGCATCAACTCCAGAAATTCGCCGCGGCCGCAGCCGATGTCCAGCACGGCCTGCCGCCCGGTGAAGAAGGCCAGGTAGAAGCGCTGCTTTTCACGCACGTATTCGGCCGAGCCGCGAAAGCGCTCCGCAAAGCGGCCGTAATCGAAGCGCAACTCGGCCGCCGCGCCGGCCGCCGCGGGTAGGGCGGTCTCCACCGGCCGCGCCGCCGCCGCGCGCTGCCGGATCACCCGCAGTTCGTTGTGGATCAGCCGCTCGTACTCGATCCGGATCTGCTCCAGGTCCGCCCACAGGCGCTTCTGCACCTCGATCGCGCCGCGCTCCAGCGCCCCTTCGAAGTCCCGATGCTGCGCCTGCATCAGCTCCCGGAAATTGGATTCCATCAGCGTGACGCGGTGTTGGAAAGCGCCTTGCAGATCGGCCACGCTGCGCAGAAACTGGATCTCGTTGACCGAAAGCTTGCGCTCCCATTCCTCGCGCCACGCCACCCAGTGGCTGCTCAGGTCCTGGAACTCCTGCTGCCGGGCGTTCAGCATGTCCTGAATCTCCTGCTGCCGGGCGCTCAGGATGCTCATCCGGCTACCCAGTTCCACCAGCGCCCGGTTGGTCTCGTTGAGCGCCTCGATCGCGGCCTCCACGCAGCCCATCGCGTTGCGGTTGAACTCCACCTGCTCGCGCACGTGCCAGTCGAGCGCCCGCGCGACCAGCTTCTTGGCCCCCTGGATCAGGCCGTTCAGCAGGCCGCCCGCCCGCGGATTCACGCTGCCGATAGCGGCCACTTTGGCCTGCGCTGCGTCCCGCGCGTGCACCAGCGGCATCAGGTCGGGCAAGGCCACGCCGGGCACCCCCGCCGAAGTCTGGGGATACTGCGCGCGCACCCGCTCGCGAACCTCCCGCAGCATGGCGACCAGCTCTTCGGTCTTCAGCGCTTGCGGGTCCTCAGCGCCGGCCACTCTTTTTGCTCCAGGTGGCGGTGACTGTGGAATGCAGGCCCCCGCGCGGCGTGAACTCGCCCGTCACCGTGGCGCTCACCGGCCGCGCGGCTTTCACCACGTCGCGCAGGAAGCGGTTCACCACGTTCTCGTAAAAGATGCCCAGGTTGCGGTAAGCCAGCACGTACATCTTCAGCGATTTCAGCTCCAGGCACAGCCGGTCCGGCACGTAGCGCAGTGTCAGCTTCCCGAAGTCCGGCAGCCCCGTCTTGGGGCACACGGAGGTGAACTCCGGGATGACGATTTCAATCTCGTAGCCGGGAAACTGGTTGGGCCAGGTCTCGATTTCGGGCAGCGCGGCGTCCACGCCCGCCCGCGCGTGTTCGTCGGTGTATTGTCTCTTCATTTCGGCGGCAAGGCTTTGGCCAGCAGGTCCAGGAACATTCCCACGTCGGTGACCACCCCGATGGCCTGCCCGGTGCCGCGGTCGCTCACCTTGGTGGCCACCGCCGGGTTGATGTCCACGCACACAATCTTGACGAAACTGGGGAGCATGTTGCCCGTGGCGATGGAGTGCAGCATGGAGCCCAGGCAGAGCACCAGCCCGGCGCCCCGCAACTGCTCGGCATAGGCGTCCTGCGCGGCGTTCATGTCGGTGATGGTGTCCGGCAGCGGGCCGTCGTCGCGCAGGCTGCCCGCCAGCACGAAGGGGATGTTGTGCCGGACGCACTCGTAGAGGATCCCCGAGCGCAGCCGCCCGCTATCCACCGCCTGGCGGATTCCGCCCGCGTGATAAATGGCGTTGATGGCGCGCATGTGGTTGCGGTGCCCGTGCTCCTCCTGGCGGCCATCGGCCAGGCGCACGCCCAGCGAGGTGCCGAGCAGCGCCGATTCCACGTCGTGCACCCCCAGGGCGTTGCCACTGAGCAGCACCTGCACGTAGCCCCGGCGGATCAGATCAGAGAGTCCCTGCACGCCGCCGGTGTGCACCACCACGGGGCCGGCCACCACCACCACCTTGAGCCCCTGCTCGCGGGTGTGCTGGATGAGGCTGGCGGTCTGCCGCACGGCCGTCTCCACCTGCCGTTCCGACGAGATGCCGTTGGACATGAAGGCGAAGGCCAGGCGGTCGCGTTCCTTGGATTCCGGCAGCACCCGGATGCCGCGCATGCCGCACACCACCTGGTCGCCCACGCGGATATCCCGCAGGCGCCGGCACCAGGCGCGGCCGTCGTGTACCACCAGCAGGGCGTCCATTCTCTGGTTCTCCACTTCCAGCCACTTTTGCCGGTGGCGCACATAGGTGCGGTGGTTGGTGGTGGAGTAGAAATCCTCCGGCGCGCAGCGGTCCCGCTCCACGGTGCGCAGCAGCGCGTCGCCCGCCTCCACCGGGGAGCACCCCAACCCCAGAAGCTCTTCCAGCAGGTGCTGCATCAGCTCCGGAGTGGGGGCTTCCACCTTCAGGCGCAGGTAGGAGGGATCGCTGTTGGTGCGGCCAATGCGGAACTGTTCCACCTCGAAACGGCCATTGTGCTCGACCACCTTGTCAAAGATGTTCTCCATGACATGCGAGTCGATCAGGTGGCCTTCCGCCTCGACCAATTCCTGTAAATGCATAGAAACTTCCATTTTACCGGATGGGCCGGGTGCGTCTATTTTTCCGCCAGCCAGGCCAGGAAGAGGCCGTCCGGCTCCACGTCCTCCCAATAGGAGATGAGGCGGCTGGTAGCCCGCCGGCAGTGCCGGCAGAGCAGTTTTTCGAGTTCGTCGCGCCGGAACCATTTCTCCCAGACGGGGGTCTGGAGACGGCCCCATTGCTCCGCGTTCTTGTCGATAATCACGATACGCCCGCCGGGCTTCACCACGCGGCAGATCTCCTCCACCGCCACGTCGATTTCCACGGCGTGCTCCAGGGATTCGGTGGCGTACGCCGCGTCGAAGCAGGCGTCGCCGAACGGAAGGGCCGTCATGGTGCCCGCGCAGGCGTGGATGCCGGCAGGCACCGAGCGCAGCATGGCGGCGGCCAGGTCCAGCCCGCAGATCTCCGCCGCCGGGTGAGTCTCCTTCAGGATGCGCGCGAAGCGCCCTTTGCCGCAGCCCACGTCCAGCACACGCTTGCCGGCCAGTTCACCGAAATACTCCAGGATCAGGCGCACATGGTAGATGCGCGGATCGATGGTGGAGGGAAAATGTTCCTCGTCACCGGCAGCGGCTTCAAAGGAGGCGCGGATCTGTTGCCGTAGTTCCGGCGTCAGACGGCCAGGCGGCCGCGGGCCGGTCCCGCCGAACAGGCGCCTCCAGTCCACGTTCAGGCCCGCGTCAGGAAGATGGGCAGTCCCAGCTTGTGCGCGTAGTTGGGTCGGTAGCGCTCGGTGTTGTACATCGTCTCGATGTCCACTTTGCGCGGTCCCAGTTTGGGATCGGGGATGGGCACCGCCGCATAGCATCCGTGCGAGATGGCCATCATCACGCCGTGCTCGCCCTTTTCCACGCAGTCGGCAGCCATCCCGGCGAACGTCGAGGCCACCATTTTATCCACGAAATCCGGGCTGCCGCTGCGCAGGTCGTAGGTCAGGTCGCTGACGATGGTTTCCTCGCCCGTGGCCTTCTTGACCTCTTCGCTGAAGTCTTCCCCCACGTTCGCCTTCTTGCGGTGTCCGAAGGCGTCCGCCTCGCCGTATTCCTTGACCTGGTAGCCCTCCCACTCGGCGCCTTCGGAGAGGATCACCAGCGCGTAGTTGCTGGGATTGTACCGTTTGTCGGTCATCAGCAGGTCGATCAGGTGCTTCAGGTTGAAGCGGTACTCCGGAATGCAGCAGCGGATGGAAGTAACGTAGGCGGTGTAGAGCGCGGTGTAGCCGGCGTCCCGCCCGAAGACCCGGAAAATGCCGATGCGCTCGTGGGAGCCCACGGTGGTGCGCTGGCGTTCGATCGCCTCCGTGGCGCGGGTGATGGCGGTCGAAAACCCGATGCAGTACTCGGTGTTCTGAACATCGTTATCCATGGTCTTCGGAATGGCGATGACGTTCACACCCTCCTGATCCAGGCGCGCAGCGTAACTCAGGGTATCGTCGCCGCCGATAGCGATGAGGTAGTCCAGCCCCAGCGTCTCGACGTTCCGGAGCACCTGCGAGGTGACGTCGTAGACCGTGCTGGTGACACCCTTCTTCGTGCTTTCGGAGGACGGATAGGTGCCCCCCTCGAGATTCGGCGGCAGCTTCTTCATCTTGGCCGGGTTGGTGCGGGAACTGTGCAGGTAGGTGCCGCCCGTACGGTCGATGGTGCGCGTGTTCTCGCGGTTCAGGGGCAGAATGTAGCGCGCCCGGCTCGCCGGATCCTCCAGGTTGACGTGCGTCAGGCCCTCCCAGCCGCGGCGAATTCCGATCACTTCGCAATCGATCTCGCTGCCTCGGTACACAACGGTTTTGATGACGGAATTCAGTCCGGGCACGTCCCCACCGCCGGTGAGGATGCCGATGCGCTTAGCAGCCATGAATGCTCCTTGTATGAGGGAATTTCACACCTAATTATAGCGAGCGGGTGACAGAAGACGGCGCGGCGGACGGACTCCCGCCCTGCCTACACCCACCACGCGGCGGCGGGCTTTTCGCGCATGACCAGGCCGTTCAGAAACTCGGCCGCCTTGGTCAGGCCTTCCTCGGGCGAGAGGATGCTGTCCTCGTGCTCAATGGAAAGCACGTAGTCGTATCCGTACATGCGCAGCGTGGAGGCGAACTCCTTCCACCAGCCGGCGTCGTGCCCGTAGCCGCAGGTGCGGAAGATCCAGGCGCGGTGCGCTTCGTCGGTATAGAGCTTGGTGTCCAGCACGCCCGTCCTGGGCAGGTTGTAGTCGTAGATCTGGGTGTCCTTGGCGTGCACGTGGAAGATGGCGTCGCCGAGCACGCGGATGGCCTTGATTGGATCGATCCCCTGCCAGAACATGTGGCTGGGGTCGTAATTGCAACCGATGGACGGCCCGGCGATCTCGCGCAGCTTCAGCAGGGTCTCCGGACTGTAGACCACGAAGCCCGGATGCATCTCGATGGCCACCTTCACGCCGTGATCAGCGGCGAATTTGGCGTGCTTGGTCCAGTAGGGGATGACCTTTTTCTCCCACTGCCATTTGAGAATCTCCAGGTAGTCCGGCGGCCAGGGGCAGGTGACCCAGTTGGGCTGCTTGGAATTCTCGCAGTCGCCGGGACAGCCGGAAAAGTCGATCACCACCGGCACGCCCAGCTTTTCCGCCAGGCGGATGGTTTTGCGGGCTACCTCCTGATCGTGCTTGGCGCGCTCGCCGTTGGGATGCAGGGGGTTGCCGTGGCAGCTCAGCGCGCTGATAGTGAATCCGTTGTCCGCCAGCTTGGACTTGAAGGTTTCCAGCTCCGTTTTGCTTTCCAGCATGGAGAGCTTGCAGTGGGGATCGCCGGGATAGTTGCCGGTTCCCAGTTCCACGGTGTCAATGTGGATGTTCTTCAGTTTTTTCAGGACGTCGTCCAGGGACAACTGCGCCAACAAGGCTGTAAATACGCCGACTCTCACCGTGCTGTCTCCTTTTCCGGCGCGGCTCCGGAAGGCTGCCGGAGCCGCTGTCTTCTGATGCCACCGATCAGAATATCATGGGGTCCGATAGAATAGAGGGAACATGAAGATTTCCGAGCCGCGGCGGCATTTGCTGCAGCGCGCATGGGTGGGGGTTCTGGTGCTGGTGGTGATCGGCTCATTGCTGCCGGCTTCCTCCGCGCCCATGCGCGGCCTGGACCTGCTACATATTAACGATAAAGTGATCCACTACTCCGCGTACCTGGTCCTCTCCTTCCTGCCGGTGATCAGTTTCTCGAACTGGCGCCGGGCGTTCGGCTACGCGCTGCTGATGATCCTGGTGGGCGTCGCGCTGGAGGGCTTGCAGAGCTTTTCGCCCGGGCGCACCGTGGACCCCTTCGATGCGGCTGCCAATACCCTGGGCGTGCTGAGCGGTATGCTGGCGGGCCTCCCGCTGCGGCGCGCGCCCGCTCCTCCGGCCGGAGTTGCGGTAGAGTAAAACGATCCCGGCCATGAAAATCTATACGCGTTATCTTTCCGCGGGCCTGGCCGCGCTGGCGCTGGCCCACGCGCAATCTGCCCGCAGCCTCACCAAGGCCGACATCGACCGCATGATGCAGGAGCTTTCCAACTGGGGCCGCTGGGGAAAGAGCGACCAGATGGGTGCGGTCCACCTGATTACGCCGGCCAAGCGCCGGCAGGCGGCGGCGCTGGTGCGGGACGGCGTCTCGGTGTCGCTGGCGCGGGATACGGAAAAGGTCAAGGCCATCGATAACGGCAGTCCGTGGGTGCAAGTGATGACCGCTACCGGCGCCAAGCCGGTAGCCGGGCAGTTCGATCTGGACACCTACACGGTCTCCTACCACGGCTACGGGCACACCCACATGGACTCCCTGTGCCACATGTTCTACCAGGGGAAGATGTTCAACGGCTTTTCGCAGATGGAGGTCACCGACCAGGGCGCGCAAAAGCTGGCCATTACGAATTTCAAGAACGGCATCTTTACGCGCGGCATTCTGATGGACATTCCGCGCCTGAAAGGCGTGCCCTACCTGGAGCCGGACGCCCTGATCTATCCCGAAGACCTGGACGCCTGGGAGAAGCAGGCCGGCGTGCGGGTATCCAGCGGCGACGTGGTCTTCATCCGCACGGGGCGCTGGGCGCGGCGGGCCGCCAAGGGGCCCTGGGACGTGGCGGCGCATTCGGCCGGGTTGCACGCCAGTTGCGCGCGCTGGCTGAAGCTGCGGGATATCGCCATGCTGGGCAGCGATGCGGCCAGCGACGCCATGCCCTCCGGCGTGGAAGGCGTCTTGCAGCCTATCCACCAGTTGATGCTGGTGGCCATGGGCACGCCCATCTTCGACAACTGCGACCTGGAGGCCGTCAGCGCGGCGGCCGCCCAACGCCGTCGCTGGGAGTTCCTGCTGACCGCGGCGCCCATTCCGGTAGTCAACGGCACGGGGTCGCCGCTGAATCCGCTAGCAACCTTCTAGGGGCCGGGGCCGCAATGGTTTTGTGCTCAAAATGCGCTGGATGGGCAGGTGACCAGCCGTGGATGAATCCGCTTCATCGCCTCCGCGCGTATCCCTGGATAGGAGTGCCGCGGCCGAAGTCCGGGCGGCCTCCGGGCAGGAACGCGAGCCGCTCTTGCGCATGTAGCTCGCCCAGGCGGCGCAGGGCGGTCGAGCAGTGCCTGGCGCTGGAAGGCGACATCCAGTTGGACGACGTCGTGCTCAGTCCCGGAGATTACAGCCGGAACGACGCCTTCAGCGATCATGGCCGCATCCATACGCGGGGCGGCTGCCTGCTCCTCATCATTTCTTCCAGCAGAGACGAACTGCCAGCGTAGCCTGATGTCCCTTCAGTATGTCACGCAGTTACACCACTTGCCTTCTTCGTCGTAGTGCGGCCAGGGGCCGGACCAGCGCCGCTGGAAGCCGGAGGTCACTGGAAAGTCGAACTGCGGCGTGGGCTCGAAGTATTGCGGGAAGCGCAGGTGTTCCTTCACCACGTCGTCGTTCAGTTCCACGCCCAGGCCAGGGCCCGCCGGGACATCGATATGGCCGTCGCGGATGATGGGCTTCTTTCCCTTGACCAGGTCCTGCCACCAGGGCATGTCTCCGGCGTGAAACTCGCAGGCCACGAAGCCGGAAAGGGTGCAAGCCACGTGCGCCATGGCCAGGGCGCCGATGGGAGAACCGGGCTGGTGGATCACGGTCTGGATACCGCGGACGGCGGCGTAATCGTGGATGCGCTTGATCTCGCGCATACCCCCGGAAGCCACATAGTCGGGGTGAATGAGATCCACGGCGTGATTGTCGATCAGGTCCCGGAAGCCCTCCTCCAGGCCGAAAGCCTGCTCGCCGGTGAGGATCGGGGTGGTGGTGTTTTCGCGGATTTCCTTGAAGCCGCGCCAGTTCAGCCAGCACTCCGGGATGAAGTCCTCGGCCCAGGCCAGGTTGTAGGGCTCGAAGGCTCTGGCGTAACGGATGCTGTCCTTGACGGTCAGATTCCCGAAGTGGTCGGCGGCCAGCGGGGTCTCCTTTCCGATGGCGTCGCGCGCGCCGGCGATGTACTCGCACAGGTACTCCAGGCCCTTTTGGGTGGCGGCGCCGCTGGGCATCACCGCACCCGGGCGATTCCTCACCAGGCTGGTATATAGGTCCATTTTGAAGAACTGGAAGCCCTGCTTTTTGCGGCTCAACATGCGCTGGCCGTAGACCTTAGGGTCGGGGTGGCCGGTGGTGTCGCAATACAGCACAATGCGGTCGCGCAGCTTGGGGCCGATCAACTGCCAGGCCGGCACACCAAAGGCCTTTCCGGCGATATCGTGCAGCGCCAGGTCGATGGCGCCGTAGCCGGTGTTCCAGAAGTTCTGCCCGGCGGAATTGCGGATGCCGCGCAGCACGCGCTCGATTTCGAGCGGATTCTGGCCGACGATGTGGGGCTTGAGCATCAGCGCGCTGCCCGCCACGCCCGCCGCGAACACCTCGCCAAGTCCGTAGATGCCCTGGTTGGTATCGATGCGGATGATGGGGTAGTCGTAGTTCGCCGCTACGGTGCACGCGCGCATATCCGTGATGCGCAGATCGCTGGGAGCGGAGTTGCGGTTCACCGTTCCGGAAGCGGGCGCCTGGGCGGGCTGGGCGGCCAGTTGCAGCAGCGGGGCCCCGGCGGCCGCGCCTGACGCAGCGCGCAGCAGCCTGCGGCGGCTCATGGCGGCGCCGTGATATTCGGGCATTGATCGGTCCTCCTGGCGTTCGATGATAGCCTCTGGCGCGAAGCGAGTCTACGGGGATTGCGGAGTTACAGGTCTTGTTATTTCGGTGTTGTCAGCGTTCTGTTGATAGCGCCTGGAGCCCCGCATATAATCAAACGATTTCGTAAGGAGGCATCTGTGACGGGAAACGGTGCACGCTTAGCCAGGCAGTGGCAGGGGCAATTCGAAGGCCAACTTCTCACCCCGGTTGACGACGCTTATGAAGCATCGCGCCGGATCTGGAACGGCATGATCGACAACCGGCCGGAGCTGATCGCGCGATGCGTGTCTGCCGCCGATATTCGCGCGGCCGTAAAGCTGGCGAGCGCGGAACTCCTGCCAGTCAGTGTCCGTGGCGGGGGCCACGGGGTGGCCGGGACCGCGGTCTGCGACGGCGGCTTGATGATCGATCTCTCGCGGATGAAGGACATCCGCGTAGATCCAGTCTCACGGCAGGTCACGGCGGCGCCCGGTCTGCTCTGGGGCGAGTTCGACCGCGCCACCCAGGCCCACGGGCTGGCGACAACCGGAGGGCAGGTTTCCCACACCGGCATTGCCGGATTGACGCTCGGAGGCGGGATCGGCTACCTCATGGGGAAGCACGGCGCGACCTGCGACAACCTGCTTTCCGTTGACCTGGTCACGGCGGATGGCGAAATGCTCACGGCCAGCGTCGAGCAGAATCCGGATCTGTTCTGGGCGGTGCGGGGCGCGGGCGCGAATTTCGGAATTGTGACTTCTTTCCGCTACCGGCTCCATCCCCTCGGCGAAGTACTGGCCGGTTTGCTGCTCCACCCGCGTGAACTGGCGGGCGAGCTCATTGCTTTCCATCGGGAGTTTCTGGTGGGTTCCCCCGACGAACTGGACACCTCCATCGGCTTTCTCAACTCGCCGGAGGGGGCGCCGCTGGTTGCCGTCGTGGCGATGTACGCGGGCGCGCCGCGCGAGGGTGAACGGGTGCTGGAGCCGTTGCGCAAGTTCGGTCCGCCCGTAGCGGACCTCATCCGGGCGATGCCCTACACCGGAGTACAGAGCATGCTCGATGATGCCGCCCCTGTCGGCGACCGCTACTATTGGAAATCCAATTTTGTCTCCGAAATCGCGCCTGGCCTCGTCAGTGTGCTGCGCGACGGCGCCGCGGCCATGCCATCCCCGCACTCGATCATCCTGCTGTTTGAAATCAAAGGGGAGATCCGGCGGGTTCCGAGAGCTGCGATGGCCTTTGATCACCGCGATGCGAATTTCGAGCTCTCCATCATCGCGCGCTGGACCGATCCCGGCGCGGATGCCGCCAATATTGGCTGGGCGCGCGAGGTATGGAACGCAGCCCAGCCCTTTGTGTCGGCGGGCGTATATGCCAATCATCTGACTGCGGACGAGACCGGGAGCCGCGTCCGGGCGGCTTACGGCGCGGAGAAGTACGACAAGCTGGCGATGCTGAAGGCCAGATACGATCCCGGCAATTTCTTCCGGCTGAACCACAACATTCCACCGCGAGGGGCGTGATCCGGCTGAAGCCCGCCCGTGGAAGCTGCCTTCCTCTGCCGGTCGCCAGCCGGCCGATAACGCGTGGCCCGGCGCTCGCGCGGATCAGTTCCCGCCCGGGCTTCGTTCGATCACCATCAGGCTGAAGGTTCCGGGCAGCACCGGTGCTCGAACGCGGCCGGTCGAGCCTGCGGGCGGCGGCCCGAACTTCGCCGAGACGATGTACACGCGGTGATTCGCGGGATCCAGCCCCATGTTGCGCGCCCCCTCGGGGGTCTGCAAGTTTTCGACGACGTGATACCGGTCCGGCGCGTCCTGATGAATCACCGTGAGCCTGCCGTCCGCATTCGAGGCGAACGCGTTGCCTGAGTCCGGATCGAACCCCGCGCCGTCCACACCGACGCCAATCGGAACAGTGGCGGCCACTTTGCCGGCTTCGTAGTCGGAGACGGCCATCACTCCGCTGCGGCATCCACTAAACAACCGGTGGTGAGCCGTGTCGATGGCCATGGCGACCGGCTGTTTGCATGGAGCGGTGGACCAGCGCCGCGTCACGGCCGCCCTCTTCGCATCGATCTCGACCACCTCGCTCGTGTCGGTCAGATTGGCGTATACCCTGCCGTCGCCCGCCGACGCGCCATACTCCGGTTTGCCGCCCAATGGAATATTTGTGATCCGAGTCCCGGCCCGCGGGTCGATCACTGTCGAAGAGTGCGCGTCCCCGTTGAACGTGAAGATGCGATTCGATGGGGCGTCGTAGATGATGGCGTCGGCGTCTTCCGCGGCCGGGATGCGGCCCAGCACCCGGAATGTCTTCAGATCGAACATGACCACCGTCCCGTCGTTGCCGGAGGTGGCGAATCCACGACCCGCGGCATGCGCCAGCGCAGTCCCGTGCGCGCCGTGAATCCCGCTGATCTCGCTCAGCAGCTTTCCGCTGTCTTCGTCAACCACCATAATCCGATCCTGCCGGGCGATGAACAGCCGGTGATTCGGCGGGTCGGGCACGATGTAGTCCCACCGGCCGTCTCCGCCCAGCGTGTAGGTGTGGGTGATACGGTACGACGAGGTGGCGCTAAGTGACACCACGGCGCCCAATATGAGGGCGAACGCGATCTTGTGCATGGGACACCTCTTCGGTTGAGTATATCTGAGCCGATTTATCCGGGCGCGATCGCCAGGCGATGGCGATTCGCCTCACTCGGCGCGCAGCACCCCCGCGGGGTCGGTGCGCAGGGCATGGATCAGCGCCGGGACCGCAGCCAGCAGGGCGACTGCCAGAAGAGTCAGCGACGGAAGTGCCAGGGCGCCCAGATTGGCGGCCCTGATCTCGTAAAGCAGTGTCTCGATGTACCGTACCGAGGCCACGCCGAGTCCCCCGCCGGCCAGCGTTCCGGCGATGACCATGGAGAAGACATCGAACGTAATCCGGCGGGCGATGTCGCCGGCCTGCGCCCCGATGGCCATGCGAATACCGATCTCGCGGCGGCGTTGAAAGACGGAGTACTCCAGCACGCCGTAAAGTCCGATGCCCGCCAACAACAGCGCAACCAGCGCGAAAAACAGCGCCAACATCGCCAGCAGCCGTTCCCGCACGGTCTGCGCCTGAATCAGGTCTTCCTGGGTCCGGATGCTGCTGACACGGAACTCAGGCCGGGCGCGCGTCACTTCCCGGCGCAGTGCCGATGCCAGCGTCAGAGGGTTCGGACTGGAGGTACGCACCACGAAGGTGCCGCCCTTCATGGTGCCCTTGTCATCCAGTCTGTGAAAGGGCGTGTAGGCCACCGGCAGGACCGGCTGGCGCAGGTAGCGGTAGCGGGCATCGCGCACTAGTCCAACAATCCGGAAGCGCTGCGCACGCATGTATCCGGAGGTTCCCTCAAACCACTTGCCGATGGGATTCTCGCCCGCGAAGTACTGCCTGGCAAAGGCCTGGTTGACGATCGCGGCGCCGGGAGAGAGATCGCCCGGGCGGAAGTCTCGCCCGTCGATCAGCGGAATCCGCAGGGTTTCGATCCAGCCCGGCGAGACGTTCAGAAACCAGGCCAGGTCGTCGGAAGGGGGCGCGCCATGGATGGCCACCGCGTTCAGTTTGAAGCTGTAACCGTCCAACAGCGGCCAATCGGCAAATGCGACGGATGCGACCCCCGGCACTGCCCGCAGATGTTCGGCCACCTGGTCCCATAGGGATACCGGCTCATTCCGGGGCGTGACGGTAATGAGATTGAGAAGCCGTTCGGCGGGAAAGCCTACGGGCTGCCGGGAGAGCCGCTCGAAGGTGCCGATAAAGAGCCCGGCGACAAAGAGCACCAGAAAACAGAAAGTCACCTGGACCGCGATCAAGGCGTGCATCAGGCGGCTCCGCGAGCGAGGGTCTTGTCCACCCTTCAACGCGCTCGCGGGCTGGACTCCCAGAGCGCGCAGCGCGGGCGCCAGGCCGCACAGGAACGTCACACCGAGAGTCACCGCCAAGCCGAACCCCAGCACGCGCCAGTCCGCGGGAAGCGAGAAGCGCGCCAGGTTCTCGGCCGGATTGAGGCGGCTCACGACGAACGGCGCGGACCACTCCGCGAATGCGCCGCCCCCCGCGGCTGCGAACAGCGTGAGTATCGCGCTCTCCACCAGCACCAATTGCGCGAGGCGCGAGCGTCCCGCTCCCAGGGAGACGCGCAGCGCCAGTTCTCGCGCCCGCGCCGTTGCTTGAGCCGTCATCAGGTTCGCCACATTGGCGCAGGCAATCAGCAGAACCAGCGCTACCAGCACCCCAAGCGCGGTCACCGAAAGCTGATAGTTGGTCTGCATCGTAGAAACGCCCGCCGCGGCGGGCTTCATCACGAGGACCTGCCGGAGAAGCTGCGCGCGGTCGTCGGGCCGCTCCTTCGCCCTCTCCCGGTTGAATGCCAGAAGCGTGGCGCTCAGACGGTCGCGGACGGGTTGTATGCCTATGCCCGGCCGCAGGTGCACAAAGGTGCGGAACAAAGTCCAGGTTGGCTGGTTGATCCCCCAGTGCATCATCGCGGGCATGAAAATGTCAACCACCGTGCCCGGCTCCGTGCCGGTGTAGCCCCGCCCGATCACGCCGACGATCTGGTACAGGCCGTCCCCTATGCGGAAGGAGCGTCCGATCACATGCGGATCCTCCCCGAAACGGCGCGACCAATAATCGTGTGACAGCACGGCTATGGGGTGCGCGCCCGGCGCGAGGTCGTCCTCTTCGTGGAACAGGCGCCCCAGCGCGGGCTGAACTCCGAACGAGTCGAACATGCGCCCCGAGACGTACTGCACGTGCGCTTTCTCCATATCCTCGCCCGGCGTGTAGATCAGGTTCACCCGTTCGGCATAGGAAATGGCGATCAAGGTGGCCTGATCCGCCGCCGCGTCGCGCATCTGGCGGAACAGGGGATACTCCCCGCCGTCGTATGTGCCGGGCTTGCCAAACAGGACGAATCCTTCCCGGAACAGCGCGTAGAGCCGCTCCGGGTGAGCCACGGGCAAAGGACGCCACAGCAGCGCATCGAGCAGACGGAAGGCCGAGGTGCACGCCCCCATCGCGAGGGCCAGCGACAAAATCGCCGCGGCCGAGGTCACCTTTCGTCTGCTGAGCTGCCGCCAGGCGAAGACCGCGTCGGCGCGCAGCGAATCGAGCCAGGCGATGCAGGGAGCCGCGGCCCGCGGACGCATCAGATGAAGTCGATCTGGAAGATCCAGCCCGCCGTCGGACTGTCGTTGTTGGGCCAGCCCGGATGGATGCCAGCATCGCAACTGATGAACTTGCCGTCGTGCATGGCCAGCCCGTGCGGGTCGCAGGAGTTGGGAACGAAGTCCACGATCTCCAGCACCTTGCCGGTCGCGGCTTCGTACCGCACCAGGCACGGCCGGTAGTCGCTATACCGCTTACAGTCGTTGCCGACCACCTGCCAGATGGTGCCGTTGTCCCAGGCGATGCCGTGGTAACGCACGCGGTCCGGAGCCTGGTAGAACGGGATCATGAATTCGGGCTCCCAGGTCTTGGGATCGACGCGCAGATTTCCGCGAAGCCGCAAGGCGGCGATCCACAGCTTGCCGTCGTGCCAGAGAGCGCCGTGGCAACCGCCGCCGTCGTTGGGCGGGCCAAGCGGGATCTGGCGGTGACTGACTACCTGCGAATTCATGTCCACCTGAAAAACACCTTCCGGAGGCGCGTTCGCTACCATCCAGACATATCCGCCGCCGACGGCCATGCCGCTGGTGTTTCGGGAGGGAGTCGCCACCGTTTTCAGCACCTTGCCGTTCCAGTCGACCAGCCAGCAGTTTTCGGTCAGGGATTGAGGTTCGGACATGTGATAGGCAACGGCCTGGGCTCCCGAGAGCTTTTGCTCCGCAATCCACAACCCCTCCGGCGTCACGGCAACCGCGTTGGGATAGCCCGACGGGGTCTTGAAGAGCTTCGTAGTCTTGGCCATCCGGGTGGGAACCCGCCCCCGCCCGGGTACGCCCCCCGAGCGCGCGGCGGCTGACAATTGCTGCGAAAACGCGGCCGTTCCTTTCGCCAGAGCCAGGCCGGCCCCGACGCCGGCCGTGAGGAATTCGCGTTTGGTCATGAAGGCCTCCATCAGCCGCTTTGCCGGAGCGAAAGGTCGCGCCTGCCCGGCCACAGCGGTGAACGTGGCGGAATTATATAACATTTCTTTAGGCGGCATGCGGAACTCTGCGCACTGATGCCGATGGCGGTCTCGACTACCCGGCGGGTGCGCAGGCGATCAAACGCGAACGCGACGCAAAGGGTCGCATCGTCTATCCATTTCGGCGCGTGTCAACAGGAAAGAGATGCGCTCGGCCTCTGACCATTGCGCATACTGTTGAAAGGCGGCGTGCAAGGGTCGGGGTAGCCCTGCGGTCCTGGGCCCGAGATCGGTTCCAACGGTTTTTGCAATTCTCCACACCCCTAATGATTTCAACAGGTTGGGGCATCTGCTTTTCGCTCAAAGCTAACCCCAGCGGATCCCGCACAAAGAATTTAGGCACGGTTTTGACACGGTACGATCTTCGCCTAAGCCACTCAGCTTTGTCGGGAGGCTATCCCTTCGGCACCGACGGGAGCGGCTCTCAGGCAAGACCCTTCCGGACGAGCTCACCCAGAAATTCTGCGAACGGTGCGATGTCCTCTGCAACGCCGGCCTTCTCGAGACCGGCCATATAGGCGTTGCGCGAGGAGAGCGGTATGACCGTCCACGGGTAGCCGCCCGCCGCCATCATGACATTCATGAGGAAGCGCCCCATGCGCCTATTGCCGTCCAGGTAGGGATGGATGTATACAAATACAAAATGCCCGAGCACGATACGCACTGCCGGGTGCTCTTCCTCTCGTAGGAGATCGAAGAAGGCGGGCATCGCATCCCGGACTGCGTCCCGGCTCAACGGCACGTGCATGGACTTCCGTATGAATACCTGGCCGTTTCGATAACCGGCGAGGTCGGAGGGTTTTAGCAGCCCCGCTGTCACGCTGGGCGCGAACATACAGGCTACAGTTTTTGCCGAAACGCGTTTCGAGGTAAGCAGCGGAAGAACGCCAGAAAGAGGCGTACCACGCAGTGCTCCCGCCCTTTACCTCGTCCGGGCGGCTCGGGATGTAGCAACCTTTGATGACTTCTTGCAATGTCGAGCGGCTTCTAGTTCCTTGGCTCACATTGCGACTACGGGCGATCGTAGAGACCGTTTGCTTCTTAGCTCCGCGCGCAAGCCTCGAATCCAGACGGCGTGAAGAGCCATGGCAAGCGGTGCGAAAAAGCCGGCGATATAAGTAAACGGAAAGGTGCCGATCGCCCTATTAGGCACTTCGCTGTGTATGAGATTGAGACCCGGGACTGTCAGCGCACCGAGGGTAATGGCGTTGGCCAGCGTCAGCAGGCCCGCGAGGTTCCAGCCGAGCGCGAGCCGTTCTCCCCAATGCCCGCGCGTGGATATCCAGGCAATTAGCGGCGCTGACAAGCCGATCCAGATGTCCATATTGCCGCCCTGATAGGTAACGATGCGGGGCGCGAGCCCGTCCAGATAAAGCCGGTGCAGCAGCAGTTCAACGCCAATCCGGAACGTCTGTAGCCCGATGACGACCCACAGTGGAAAGGCGGAGGTCATTCGCGCTCCCGCGCGAGAAAACGCGAACACGACGAGCACAAACAGAACGGCCGGAAAAGCTACATAGACAATTCCAGGAGGCCGTAAAGCCGTGTTGCTGACCACGCCCAAATACGACAGCAGCCCAACGTATAGTAGCCATAGGGGAAGCCCTATCAACAGAGCTCTCAAGCGCTCGCGAAGGTAACGCTAGCGCTACAATGATGATGGACACTCCAGCTAAGTAACCGAGGCAAAGTATTGCAGTCACGTGGATATCCCTTCCTGAATGTCTCTTGCGATGTCCGACCGGTGCGCGGCAGCCGCCTGAGCCTACCGCGCCGCCGGTCCTGAGCCGCCATGTTCAGCCGCTCTTAGTCCTTCTTTTCCTCGCCAGCCATCAGGGACCTCAGGGGCATCAGAGGGCCGACGGGAATGTACTCATAGTCCACGAGGTTCACTTTGTGAAGTGGAAGCCCTTCCATCAGTGTCTGGGCTTCAGCAAGGTCTTTCGCGTCGAGGAGAAACACGACGCCTCTTCCATCGCCGCGTGAGAACCATTGGCTGATTCTGCCATTCAGATACAACTCGATGGTCGCCCGGATCTCAGCCGGCATCACCTTCATGACCTGCTGAGGCGTGACGCCCTGCTTCGCGGTGAGTATGACCAGTACCGCCGTCGTCTTCGGTCGCGGAGGCGGGGTGGATTGAGCCTGCAGGACGGTGCCGGCCAGCGGCAACTGGGTAAGAATCGGGATCAGAAGCGATTTCAATTTCATTCTCCTTGTGGTGATCGATTCGGGCGGCTTTAAGCTCGCCCTCTGTCTCTGTATTTGCCCGCGACGCCCGATTCGTGACAGGATTGCGAATGAAAGATTTCTCCGAGGAAGCCGGTCACAAACCGGCCGCGTGAGGCAAAGAGTATTAGGTTAGAAGTGGGCGAAGGAGAAGATCAACTTCGTGCCTTGATGATCCGTTACCAAGGCGGATCGCTGGAAGCATTTCAGGAAATCTACGCGCAGCTCGCGGTTGCGGTGCGGCGATACCTTTCGCATCTTGCTGGCGGCTCGGAGATTGTCGACGATTTGCTGCAGGAGACGTTTCTTCAGATGCACCGATCGAGGGCCGCCTACAACCCGGCATACGCGGTCCGGCCATGGGTGTTCGGTTTGGCGCGAAATGTTTTCCTAATGAATCGGCGAGCGGCTCGCCGATTCGCGGAGGTCCATGAATCGCGTGAGGAGTTGCCGGAATTTCCCGTCTTTCCGGAAGCTGACAGCCTCGGCTCGCGGGACGAGATCCGCAGAGGTATGGCGTATTTGTCAGCGGATCAAGCCGAAGCGCTATTGCTCCATCATCAGTGGGGGTTCAGCTTCGATGAGATCGCCGGAATGTTGGGCATTACTGCCGCGGCGGCTCGGGCGCGCGCCAGTCGCGGAATGACGGACTTGCGCGCTGCGTTGCATCATCTGCAAAGGGCTCAAGCATGATCGATCGTTCACCAAAACCGCCAGAAGCGCTGATGCGAGCGATCGCGCAGGATCTCAGACCCGTCAAGCCTTCGCCACGACCGCTCAGCCTTGCCCTCAAAACCGCGCCCGTTGCGCTACTGGTTTCCTCCCTGATCCTGCTGGCGCTCGGAATCCGAGGCGATGCGAGCGTCTTGGGACCACTCCTGACCTGGGGCACCTCCGCTGCGCAGTTCACGTTGGCTATCGTACTCGTCTGGATCGCCGCGCATGAGAGCACCCCGGCGGGCAGGTTACCAAGGGGGACTGTATACTCGGCAGCGGTGGCAGCGTTGCTAGTTGTCGTCGCCATTACCGTGTCGACGTTCTCGATCAGCCCGGTGGGAAGCACATTGCGCGTCGGCGGCGTAGTGCGTGTCGTCCCGCCGTGGATCATGGACTTGGCCTGCGGTGTCGGAAGCACCGTCACGGGAGGAATACTGGTCTTACTTTTCACTTGGGTATTCCGAAACTCGCTCGCGATCCGGCCAACTCTCGCGGGTGCACTGTATGGCGCTGGCGCGGGCGTTGCGATCAATGCGGGTTGGCGTATTGCTTGTCCGTATCCCACACTGAGGCATGCGCTTGGAGCGCATGGTACCGCGATTATCGCCACCGTCGTCTTAGGAGCCCTCATCGGGAGGTTCCTTGGGGCTCGCAGATTCCGCAGCGCAGACAAAAGCTCTTGAGCTTGGCGCAGGCTGAAGCCGAGGCAAGACCCTGACGGGAACTCAAAGCGGATCGCCCAACTGGCCCTTAAGGCATTTGGGATACTGATACTTATTGTAGCCGGCCCTCTGAGTCTCCTAACGGCCTCGGGCCTTGACTCCTGCCTCGCAGCCGGCGAGCGGACTCCGAATTCCAACAGGTATTACCCCATCGCCTCCCGCGTGTGCCCCATGCATTGCGGAGATCAGAAACTGCGCAAGAGGAAATCTCTGGTTCCCGCCAGCACTTTCTCCCGCATGGCGCGATCTGGCAGAATTCGAGCAATTTCAACGGCCCCGATCATGGCTGAAAAAATCACAAAGAAGGCCCGTTCTTTGTCCGCGGTACGGTGGCCAGGCATGAACGGCAACATTCGGCTCTTGTAATTAACGAGTTCCGCGACAATCTGCGGCTTGATTTTCTCTTCTGCCCGCGCCAGATCCGGCGAAAGTGCCGCCAGGGGGCAACCGCGCTCCGGATGTTCACAGAGTTCCAGGCTCAAGTAGGTTGTCACGATTTCCTTCCATGCCTCACCAGGCGGCGACTCTTCCGCGGCATGAGCCAGAGTATCCTCGATTTCCCGGAACCCCTCGCGAAGCGACTCCAGGAGCAGGTCGTGCTTACTTGCGAAGTGCTTGTAGAACCCTCCGTGGGTCAAGCCGGCGTCTTTCATAACGACCGAAACCGCGGCCCCGTTTAAGCCTTCGGCCCGGACCCGTCGCGAGGCGTCTTTCACGATCTTTCGATGGATTTCGAGTTTATGTTCGGGGCGGTAGCGCACGACTATTAGGATGCTGCCGATCATCCTTGGGGCGCAACCTCCGGGGCCGCCTTGACCGGCCGCAAAAACCGAATCCATTGGCTTATGCACATCATCCCATGGAGCGGAAGGAAACAATCCCATGTCGCATTCAATTTTGGTTACAGGCGCCGCTGGTGGGGCGCAAGGCTCCACCGGGCGCCTCGTAGCGAGTCTTCTATTGGAACAAGGCACTTCGGTTCGCGCCCTCGTCCATAAGCTCGATTCAAGGTCCGATGAGCTGCGCCAGAAGGGCGCGGAAGTGGTGGAGGGAGACCTCCTAAACCCTGCGTCAATCCAAGCCGCCATGCGGAACGTCAAGCGGGCCTACTTTACTTACCCGGTTGCCGACGGGCTGCTGGAAGCAGCTACGATCTTCGCCGCATCCGCTCGCGCGGGGGCACTGGAGCTGGTGCTAAACAATTCGCAGTTTCAGGGTATCCCTGGCGACCCAGCCTTTCGCGACCTCCAACATGCTCCCAGCTTCCGAAATTTGCAGCATCGGCTTCTCCAGTACACGAGGCTGGGCAACTCAGCGAGAGACGCCACTTGCACCGCTGCTGGAAGTGGCTTAGAATCAAACATGTAGAGAGTCGGGGCGTAGCGCAGCCTGGTAGCGCACCTGCCTTGGGCGCAGGGGGTCGGGCGTTCAAATCGCCCCGCCCCGACCAATGAAATCAGGGGTTCCGTGAAATAAAGCAAACCAGGACGGAGCCACCAGAAAGCCTCCCGAAAGCCGAAAGACCTTCGAAAGCGTCTCAACGGTCGAAATCCCCGAGCGTTATCCAGTCGGTGCCATTGGTGTTTGGAAGGCAGCCGGCAATTTTCAACCGCTGCACCAGGTCGTTCCTCCGGGCAGGTGAATTGTTCAGCCTTATGACGTGCCGTCCCGTGAGGTCCGACAGTCCACGGAGAGTACCGGCTTCAACAAGAATAGTCCGCGCCTCATCGGTAGCCAGCGCCATACCCGCTTCCAGGAGGACGTTCGGGCGAGCCTGGAAACCTGCCTCGTCCCGATCTGGGGATTTGCGCAACTCCACCCGCAGTTTTACCTCCTCATCGGGAGTCATCAGAACAAGAAAGGCCTGCGCCATGGCGAAAGCAGCAGTGAGAATTTCGCCGACATAGGGCGACGCCTTGCCAGTCTTGAGAACGGCATCGTTCCACTCTATGGGCCTCAGGTCCAACGCCCGGAGGAGGTTGAACATATCGGTCCTCATTGCGTCATCTTGCCCATACACGACCATAACGGTCTTAGCACGCTCAGGAGTGGAGCCGTTGTCGTTCTTCGCGGCACCGGGCGTGGCCAACTTTAACCGGGCAACCGCGTCGCGCTGCAGAACCCACCCATCCTTGGTCCTGACGAACGCCCTAGACTTGCCCACAATGTCTGAGATGTTCCTTGGTGCCTTGATGTGGCAGCGTCGTAACACCTCGCGATGGCACCGGGCGTGATGGTCTCCCCAGCGACGGCGGAGAGGAAGTACCCAAAAACGGCTACAGCGTCCTGGTGCTTCGCCAGCAGGCTGTTTACTTCAGGGATTGAACCCAGGAAACTCTCAAGTGCATCGGTCATCTGGTTGCGCCCGTGGCTCCTACTCCGTGTCCTCGCCCGCGATCATAGCCTTGACCTTCCTAATACCAGCTTCAGTGACTTTATACAGCTTTCGCGCCTGTTTTGTGTTGCCGCTCTTTCTGAGCTGCAAAACGTACGCGGGCTTCTGGCCGATCAGGGGATTTAACGCCATGGTAATGTTTCCGAGTCCGTGGCCTAGATGTTTCAGTTCCTTGTTGACTGACTGGCCATCAAAACCCTGGTTGCCTTGGCACACCTGGACCCAGTAAGCGCCCACCAAGGCGCGCAATGAATCCGTGTTGGGGCTGCATGCGTCGAACAGAGTCGCGAAATCCTCAAAACTCTGCTGATCCTTCTGCTCCGTCACCGCTTCCTCGGGTTCTGGTCGGGGCGGTGGAGCTACAGGGGCTCCATTAATCTTGAAACGGTCCACGATGTAGCGAATCACGCGGGTGCGCTGATCGTCTTCCAATGCAGTCACCACTGCTGCAATCTCTGTAAAACTGCCGGAGGAGTTGCCGGACCGTCCAACCCTGCTGCAAGAGGCTGAGGGCCAGGCGGCCCGGCCGGTCTGCTTCAGGTGTGCCGCCGCCAGCGTCATGGCTTCATTGAACGAGTAGCAGCCCTCCGACAAGCGGTGCTCACCGATTCGGCCCGGCACGCGGTCATCCGCCACCACCGCCCTCCGGCAGATCGCGGCAAGGATGGCCCGGCCGCGTGGATCGGTGGCCACGTCTCCGGCCGACAGGATGACGGCCCGCGCCAAGGCCCGCCACGCGCCCGGCTCCGGCCGGAGGTCAACCCGGTCCATGGCAGCAATGACAGCCGGGCCAAGCGCCCGCTGGATCAACCTCCGTTCGGCAAGGTCCATACCAGAATGGCTGGATCGAACGACGGAGTAGTCGCCGCTTCCCTGTCCTTCAGCCGGAAAATAATACCCTTCAGCCAACACGGCTCCCGGCGCGAATACACCGATTTCGGCCACTTGGCGGACGATTTCACAGTTTCGGCATGCCCCCGCCGTCCACGAGAGGTCGAACGGTGTGGATGAGGATTGCCCAGATGCGATTGCGGCCATCGCGAACGGGAAAATTGCGCAGAGAAACCCGCGAGGTGCCATACGCTCTTCGAACTTGAATGAGAATTGTAGCTTTTTTCGCTGTCGCATTCCGTGTTTGGCAATATTGCAAAAATGCGATAATACGCCCGACATGCAGGCCCGCTTTCGGCATATCGTCGAGTTGATCCAGGGATACGGCCTCGAACGAGTTCATGAGCCGCACATAAAGTACCTGGAAGGCCCATTGTGGGAAATGCGCATGAAGCGTAAGGACGGGATATCAAGGGCGGTCTACGTCACCGCGAAAGGCCAGCGGGTCGTTGTCGTCCCAGTGTTCGTCAAGAAAACGCAGAAGACGCCCCGGCGAGAGATCGAAATCGCCCTGCAAAGGGCCCAGGAGGTACAGGATCAAAGAAACGCACGACGGCTGATGATCTCCACAAGAAGTGGATGAAGAATCCGAAGTACCGGCGCGAATATGAAGCGCTGAACGAAGAGTTTTCGCTTGCCGCCGCGCTGATCGAAGCGCGCGCCCGCGCTGGCCTCACGCAAGAGCAGGTAGCGCAGCGTATGAAGACCACACAGGCCGTGGTAGCGCGTCTGGAAGGCGGCGGAAGCATGCCCTCGACGCGAACACTCGAGAAATACGCCAAGGCGACTGGAACGCGGCTTAAAATCAGTTTCGAGCCGGAAGGGGCGCGGCCGTAATGTCAATTTCAGTCAGGTGAGGACAACGTCGATAAGTCGTCTGAAGCAATTCCTTCAACGGGCCGGTATTTTATATCGCGGCAGCTTCTCGCTAGTCTCTCGGGATGGAGTCAGACAGATCCGCCTCTGGGCTAATGCGCCGATCTTTGGCGTCACGATGCTGATCACTTCCGCTTCGTTCCAAACGCGCTCCATCAGTGCGAGAACGTCTTTCCGGGCGACGCCTGGGTCAGCAGACACAAACACCACTCGCTCGGCGCGGTACTTCATGACCTCGTGAATTTGAGAAACGGCCTGGTCTACGTTCGCGTCTGGTTCCGCATTCACCCGCAGACGATGCGGAATGGCTGGAACGTTGGAAGCGCACCGACCTGTGGCCTGTCGTGCGCGAACAGGCAACCTCGGTCATGGGGCCGGGCGACGAACGGCACATATTCTCCCAGTTCTGCCTTAATCCTGCCGAGGAAGCCCGGAGCGCTTCAATCCGGGCGCGGACTGTCGTTCGGCCATGAGCTAATCCGGCACAAACGCTTTGCCTGCCCCAACTCTTCGTTGAGTTGCCCCTCACGTCTCTTAGGGCTCTCATACTAATGGAGTTCCGAAAGACGTGACTCGACCCAGTCCCGGGACTCCCGCGATTAGCGGATAATAAGGCGGGAAAGGAGCGTATTGTGCCAGGATACTCGCGGCGACAGATGATTGCGGGGGCCGCCGGCGTTGCCGGTCTGGCCACCCTTCCGGCGTGCACCGCCGGCAGGAAAGAGCGGCTGACGATTACGCAGGTAGAGCTGTTCCAGGTAGTCGTGCCCATGAAGCCGGATTCCACGGCGGAGGCCGCGCTGGCCGAATCCAGCCGCTTCGACCTCGTGCCGAAGGCCATCCTCAAGGTGCACACCGATTCCGGCATCATCGGCATCGGCGAAAGCGGGCGCGGCGAGGACTTCGCCGGCATCCAGCGCAACGCGGAGTTCCTGCGCGGCAAGAAGGTCCTGGATTTGAACCTCAATCGCCTGGACCTGCCCTCGCCCGCCGGCACGGCTGCCTTCGAGATGGCGCTCTACGACACCGTGGGCAAGGCCGTCGGCTGGCCGGTGTATCAACTGCTCGGGGGCCTCGCGCAGACCAAGGTGCTGGCGGGCTACTGGACCGGCCGCAAGACGCCCGAAGGCATGCGCCGCGTCGCCGAGCGCGCCCTGGCCGGCAAGTTCACCTGCATCAAGACCAAGTGCAAGCAGGGCGACCCCATCGTCGAAGCGGTCGAGATGGTGGCCAAAGTGGCGCCCGGGATCAAGGTCATCGTGGACCCCAACACGCGCTACGACGGCCTCAAAGCCTTCCTGCCGGTGGCCAAGGCGCTCGACGGCATCGGCAACATGCTGGTCTTCGAGGACCCCTTTGACAAGAGCGACTTCGAGGGCTACCGCGAGCTGCGCCGGCAGGTGAAGACGCACGTGGCCCTGCACCTGGGCGACCCCAAAGCCATGATCCGCGGCATCCGCGAGCAGGCCTGCTCGGTCTTTAACACCGGCGGGAATCCCGGCATGGCCAGCTTCGTTGCCAACTGCTACCTGGCGGGCGCCGCGGAGATGCCCGTGTGGCACGGCTCGGGCAACGACCTGGGCATCATCGACGCCTCCTACCTGCACTCCTGCGCCGCCGCGCCCAACTGCACGCTGCCCAGCGATATCCTGAGCTACCTGCGGGAAGACGACCTGATCGTCCAGCCCATCGAAATCAAGGACAGCTACGCCGTGGTGCCGCACACTCCCGGCCTGGGCGTGGAGCTGGACGAAGACGCGGTGAAGAAATATCGCCCGGCGGGCACGGCGACGTAAACGGAAAAATCCGGTGAGCGGCAAAACCGCTCCCTGACGGTCGCGGCTCAGTCACTAAGTGCTAAAAATTGCAGGATGTTACCGAGCCGCAAGGGTGACGGAGCGGTTGCGCCGCTGCGGTCTGTGAGATAATCGCTGGCACAGGGATGCTCATGGACCTCAAACGTTATTTGTGTGTGTCAATTCTCTCTTCCTGCGCGATGCTCCTTCCGGGCTGCGGCAGAAAGTACGCCGACGCTCCGCCGCTATCGCCGCAGGAATCCCTGAAGGCCATGCACTTCAGCGAGGATTTTCACGCCGAACTGTTCCTTAGCGAGCCGCAGGTGGAAAGCCCGGTCGAAATGGCCTGGGATGAAAACGGCAAGCTGTACGTGGCGGAGATGCTGGACTATCCGGAAGACCCGCCGCCCGGCACGCCGGCCCGCTCGCGCATCCGGCTGCTCGAAGACACAGATGGCGACGGCAAGTACGACAAGGTCACCGTCTTCGCCGACCACGTGCTGGAAGTCAGCGGCCTGATGCCCTGGAAGGGCGGCCTGCTGGTCACCAGCGCGCCGGACATCTACTTCATGAAAGACACCGACGGCGACGGCAAGGCCGACGTCCGGCAGGTGCTGTTCCACGGCTTCTCCCTGGTGGATCCCGAAGGCCGCATCACCAACCTGCGGCTGCGCCTGGACAACTGGATCTACGCCGCCAACAGCGGCTCGAACGGCAGCATCACCCAGCCCGATCATCCCGAGCGGCCGCCCGTGCTGGTGCGCGGCGCGGACTTCCGCTTCCGCCCGGACCGCGGCCTGGCCGAGCCCGCCTCCGGCCCCACCCAGTTCGGCATGGCCCTGGACGATTGGGGCGACCGTTTCATTTCGCAGAATACGGTGCACATCCGGAATGTCGTGGTGCCCATGCAATACCTCATCCGCGCTCCCCTGCTGGAGGTCTCGGCCGTCTCGCAGGATATTTCCGACCACGGCCGGCCGGACGTGCGCATCTTTCCCCTGACGCACCCGCAGAAGTGGCGCCAGGAGCGCACCCGCATCCGGCAGCAGCGCTATAACGAAAACAAGCTGAACCGCATCGAGCAGGTGGGGGGATACTTCACCGCGGCGACCGGCGGCACGGCGTATACCGGCGATGCCTGGCCGCAGGAGTACCGCAACACGATCTTCACGGGCGACGTGAGCGCCAACCTGGTGCACCGCGACATCCTCAAGCCCGACGGGGTCACTTTCCTGGCGCACCGCGCCAAAGACGGCGTCGAGTTTCTGGCCTCCACGGATGTCTGGTTCCGCCCCTGCAATTTCGCCAACGCGCCGGACGGCAACCTGTACATGACGGACATCTACCGGGAATTCATCGAGACGCCCGCCTCGATTCCGGAAGAGATCAAGAAGAACATGGATTTCTACGCCGGCGCGAACATGGGCCGCATCTGGCGCATTGCCTCCAACCATCCGCTGCGCCAGGGCAACCTGCGGCCACAGTTGGGCAAGGCCAGCACGGCGGAACTCGTGCAACTGCTCGCCAGCACCAACGGCTGGCACCAGACCACCGCGCAGCGCCTGCTGGTGGACCGCCAGGACCACAGCGCCGTGCCGCTGCTCGAGGAGATGGCCGCGAAGAATGCGAATCCGGTGGCCCGCGCCCGCGCGCTGTGGACGCTGGAAGGCCTGGATGCGCTGGAGCCAGCGCTGGTGTTGCAGCTTTTGAAGGACTCCGAGCCGCGCGTGCGCGAACAGGCCATCCGCGTGGCCGAGGAGGTGGCGCCCAAGTCCCGGCCCGTGGCCGACCAGTTGCGCGCCATGATCAAGGATGCCGATACCCGCGTGCAGTTCCAACTGGCGTTCTCACTGGGCCAGTTGCGCGACGCCAGCCGCCTGGAGCCGCTGGCGCAGCTTGCGCTGGCGCACCAGAACGACCACTGGTTCCGCACCGCGGTGCTGAGCTCCGTGGCCGATTCGGCCGAACCGTTTTTCCAGATCCTGCTGGGGCACAAGTTCTCCGACGGCGCCTTCCTGACGGAACTCGCTTCCATGATCGGCGCCAAGCACGACCCGGCCGAACTGGCGCGCTTCTTCCCGGCGCGCAGCCGCCTGCCGGAGGATCTCTGGGCGGCGTCGCTCACGGGGCTGGCCAAGGGTCTCAAACTGGGCACCGCGCGCGGTCTCAAGGTACCCTCGGCCGAACCGGCGCTGGAAAGCTCGCTGAACAGCACGTCGCCCGCCGTCCAAACTGCGGCCTGGGAGGCTTCGCGCTATTTCGATCTGCCGAGGCTGATCCGCAAAGTCAGCGCCGACGCGCTGGCCGCCAACCTGCCGTTGGACCGGCGCGTGCTGGCCGTGCGAGCCCTGCGCGGCGCGCCCTACGCCACCTCGGCGCCGCTGATCCAGAAGTTGCTCGAAACCCATCCGCCCTCCGAGCTGCAAGCTGCCGCGGTGGATGCGCTCTCTTCCTACGACGATGCCGCCGTGGGCCCGGCCCTGCTGAACGACTGGAAAACCTTCGCTCCGGAGGCCCGCAAGCAGGCGGTGGACGCGCTGCTGAATCACAAAGAGCGCGTGCCCTTGCTCATCAAGGCCCTCCAAAGCGGACAGATCGAAGCCGCCGTTCTGGATTTGGCCGAGCGCGCGCGCCTGATCAGCAACCCCGACCCGGCCATCTCCGCCGAAGCACGCAAGCTGCTCCAGAGCGACACCTCGGAGCGCGCCAAGGTGGTGGCCGCCTACCAGGACGTGGTCAAGCTCACCGGCCACGAAGACCACGGCAAGCTGGTCTTCCACGAAAATTGCGCCAAGTGCCACATGCCGCGCAAGCTGGGCGGCGGGCGCGTGGGCCCGGACCTTTCCGGCGTCAACAACAAGACCAAAGAGGAGCTGCTGAATTCCATTCTGAATCCCAGCGCCTCCATCGAGCCGCGCTTCACCAACTACATGGTCACCACCCAGGACGGGCGCATGTACGACGGCGTGATTGCCAGCGAAACGCCCGGCTCGATCACGCTGCGCAGCGGCGAAGGCGGCGACGAGACCATTCTGCGCAAGAACATCGCGGACGTGCGCGCCTCCTCCATCTCGCTCATGCCCGAAGGCCTGGAGCGGTCCCTCAGCAAGCAGGATCTCGCGGACGTGATTGCTTATCTCCGCGCCGGCCTGTAATATAATTCCCCCGAGCACGGGAGAGGCTCGGGATGCTACGAATCGAACGCTTGCCGGTACTGGGTGTGTGCGCGCTGCTGGCCTCCGCCTCCGGACTGGCCCAGACGCCGAAGCGCATCAATCGCGCCATTGAATTGCTGTCCCAGGGCCAGCCGATCTACTACACCGGCAGCCACGAGGGTATGAGCGGCAATTTTGACGCCGGGGTCAAGGCCGCCCAAACCTGGGCGGACTATATCAACTACGACATGGAACACGCGCCGTTCAACGTCAGCGCGCTGGCGGAGTTCATGCGCGGCCTGGCGCAGGGCGGGCCCACCAAGAGCGGGCACCGCACGCCCACGGTGATCGTCACGCTGCCCACCGACGGCACCGACGAAGTCACCATGCGCGCCAATGCCTGGATGATTAAGCAGGTGCTGGCCACGGGCATCCACGGCATCCTGCTGTGCCATGCGGATTCTCCCGGCGCCGTCAAAGCTTTTGTGGAGGCCGTGCGCTTCCCGGTCCACAAGCAAGGCGTCGGCCACGGGATCGAGGAAGGCCGGCGAGGCGTGCACGGCATTCCCACCGCCGCCCGGGTCTGGGGTGTGTCGCAGCAGGAGTACCTGGAGAAGGCGGACCCGTGGCCGCTCAATCCCAACGGCGAGATCATGCTGGGCCTGAAGATCGAGGACACCCGCGCGCTGGCCCACGTCGAGGAGAGCCTCAGCGTGCCGGGCATCGCTTTCGCCGAGTGGGGCCCTGGAGACATGGCCGTATCGCTCGGCGTTCCGTTTGCCCCGTCCTTCGATCCCGGCATGCCGGACGTGATGCGCAATGCGCGGGCCAAGGTGATGGCCGCCTGCAAAGCGCACCACATCTTCTTCCTCAATGCCGTGCGGCCGAACAACGTCATCTCCATGATCCAGGAAGGCGTGATGGTGTGCGCCGGCGGGCAGGAGGCCGCCGAAATCGGCCGCAAGTACACCAAGCGGGACATGCCGTGGTAAGGAGACCAGTTCCCATGCGTGCTTTGTTGCTGGTTCTTGCGCTTTCCAATTGGGCCGCGGCCGCCGCTCCGCCGAACACCCTGACGGCTCAAGAGTCCAGCGAGGGCTGGCAGCTCCTGTTTGACGGCCGCAGCCTGCACGGCTGGGAGCCGCACGGAAACGCCGCGGACTGGAGCGTCAAGGACGGCGCTCTGGCCTGCGCCGCCACAGCGCCCAGTTGGCTGGGCACCTCCGCGACCTTTTCCAATTTCGTACTGGAACTGGATTTTCGCGGCGCGGAGAAGGTGAACAGCGGCGTCTTCCTGCGCTCGCAGAAGGAAGGCCAACCGCATATTACCGGCTACGAGCTTCAGATCTGGGATTATCAACCCGCGGGCTATAGCACCGGCAGCCTGGTCGGGTCGGTGAAAGCATCCCCGACGAAGATCCTTCCGGACCAGTGGAACCACTACCGTGTCACCGCCAAGGGCGATCATTTCGTCATCGAGCTGAACGGCAAAACGCTGCTCGACGCGCACGACGCCAAGCATGCCTCCGGCGTGATCGGCTTCCAGTGCCAGCCGCACAACCCGATCGAGTTCCGGTCCGTGAAGCTGCTGCCCACGCGGTAAGTACCGCTCCCTCACGTCGCGGCCCGGTAACCGGGGCATATACCGCGCTGCGGCCCGGGGGAGGGTCACATCCGCGAATAAATAATATATTAAGACCTTGTTATTTTAATCACCCATGACAAACCGATTTCGCATTGGTCTGCTGGCCTGCTGCGCCAGTCCTTTCGCATGGGGACAGTCTTACCTCATCAGCACGATTGCCGGCGCGGACCGGCTGCGCGACGGCGGCCCCGCCACATCGGCGCCTTTGCGCAACCCCGCCGTGGTGGTTGCCGATCATGCAGGCAATGTTTATGTCGCGGACACCGACGACTACCGCGTACGCAAGATCTCTCCCTCCGGCATCATCACCACCTTCGCCGGCGCGGGACTGCCCGGCTTTTATGGAGACAGCGGACCCGCCAGCCGCGCGGCGATCGGTTACATCGCGGGCATGGCCGTGGATGGCGCGGGCAACCTGTATCTGGCCGACCTCGATAGCCACCGGGTCCGCAAGGTCAGCACTTCCGGCATCATATCGACCGTCGCGGGCAGCAATCGCCCGGAGTTTTCCGGAGACGGCGGCGCGGCCACATCCGCACAGCTCGACCCGTTCGCGGTGGCCATGGACAGCGCCGGGAACCTGTATATCGCCGACCAGTCCAACTATCGCGTCCGCAAGGTGGCCGCCGGCACGGGCGTGATCACCACCATCGCCGGCAACGGCTCGCGCGGCTACTCGGGCGATGGCGGTCCAGCCACCAGCGCGCAGATCGGCACCGTCACCAGCGTGGCGGTGGACCTTGCCGGAAACGTGTATTTCACCGACTACGACAACAACATCATCCGCAAGGTCGCCAACGGCGTAATCAGCACATTTGCGGGCAACGGCCGGTATAAGTACGCAGGCGACGGCATGTTCGGCGCCGGCGCGGCCTTCGATCCGTGGGCCATCTTTGTGGACGCCGCGGGCAATCTGTATATCGCGGACATGTACAACGACCGGATCCGCAAGATCGGCGCCGATACCAACACTATCAGCACCGTGGCGGGCAACGGCACGTACGCCTACGGCGGCGATGGCGGGCCGGCCACCGCGGCGGCGCTCGCCAACCCCGCCTCCATCTATGTAGACAGCGCCGGCACCCTGTATATCGCCGATGCGCAGAACGATCGCGTCCGCAAAGTGGCGGGCGGCGCCATCAGCACCATTGCCGGCTGCGGCGTCAATGACGGCGGATCGGCCACCAGCGCCTTCTTCAACTTTCCGCGAGCCGTGGCGCTGGACGCCGCCGGCAACCTGTACATCGCCGACGGAGACCACAGCCGCGTGCGCAAAGTGATCCCCGCGGGCGCCATCAGCACGGTAGCCGGCACCGGTCTGTGGGGCTCCACGATGGATCCGAAGGCGGCCAACTCCGAGTTGAGCATTCCCATGAGCGTGGCTACGGATGCGGCCGGCAACCTATACATTGCGGATTCCGCGAATGCGCTGGTGCTGAAGGTCACCCCCGCCGGCGATATCTCGGTGGCGGCGGGCACGGGCAAAGCGGGCACCAGCGGCGATGGCGGCCCGGCCACGAGCGCGCAGATTGGCGTACCCACCGCGGTGGCCGTGGACGCAGCCGGGAACCTGTACATCGCCGACCGGCTGTACTCCCGCGTCCGCAAGGTCACCTCCACGGGCATCATCTCCACCGTGGCGGGCAACGGCGCCCCCAAGTTCGCCGGCGACGGAGGGCCGGCCGTTCAGGCCCAACTCGATCCCTTCGACCTAGCCGTGGATGGCGCCGGCAACCTCTTCGTCGCCGACCGCAACAACTATCGCGTCCGCAAGATCGACCCGGCCGGCATCATTACCACGGTGGCCGGCGCGGGCGTGGAAGGCTACAGCGGCGACGGCGGGCGGGCCACTGCGGCTCTGATTTCCGGACCCACCGGCCTTGCTGTGGACGCCAAAGGCAACCTGTTCATCGCCGATTTCGATAACTTTGTCGTGCGCCGCGTGGACGCCACGGGAACGATCGCGACGGTGGCGGGCAGCGGGGAGCCCGGCTACGGCGGCGATGGCGGCCCCGCTCTGAGCGCCCTCATCGACCCTTACCGGCTGGCCCTGGACAGTGCCGGCAATCTCTACCTGGCCGAATACTACAACGACCGCGTCCGCAAGCTGGCGGTTGTGCAGGCCGCGAAGCTCGCCGCCTCCGCGGGGGATCAGCAGAGCGGGCCCGTCGGCCAGCAGCTTCCGCTGGCCCTGACCGTCGCCGTCACCGACGCCTCCGGCGTGCCGGCCGGCGGGGTGACCGTGCAGTTCGCCGTCAGCTCGGGTACCGCCACGTTGAGCGCGGCCTCCGCGGTCACGGGCGCCAACGGCACCGCATCCACGCGAGTCACGTTCGGCTCCACGGCCGGGGACGTGGCCGTGACCGCTACCGTCTCCGGTCTCCCGGTGGCGACGTTCCACCTTACCGCCCTGCCCGCTTCGAGCACTGTCGCGCCGCACATCACGGCGGGCGGCGTGGTCAGCGCCGGCTTGAGCACTCCGGCCGTGCGGGCGCTGGCGCCGAATGCCATCGCCACGGTCTTCGGCGAAGGCTTCGCGGCCGCCGGGACGCTTCGCCCGGTGGGGCCGGGAGATCTCGTCAACGGCAAGGTACCCACAACCCTGGGAGGCGTCTGCGTGGTGGTGGGCGGGGTGCTCGGGCCGGTGTTCCTGCTCGCCGCGAACCAGATCAATTTCCAGGTCCCGCCGGTGGTAAACTCGGGCACGGTTCCCGTCCAGGTGGCAGCCAACTGCGGACTCCCCGCGGAAGTGCGCAGCAATATCGAACAGGTGCCCATGCAAAGCGCCGCGCCGGAGTTTTTCTACCTGAAGCAATCCACGGACGGCCGCAATCCCATCGCCGCCGCCAACGCCGTCACCGGCGCCCTAATCGGGGCGGCGGGCCTGATTCCGGGAGCCGCGACCACGCCCGCGCGCCCGGGCGACGTCCTGGCGCTGTACTTTACCGGCGGCGGCACGACCGATCCACCTGTCCAAGCGGGCGAACTGGCGGACAAGAGCGCCACGGTCACCGGCGCGGTCACCGTCACCTTTGGCGGCATGCCACTCGCCGCCGGGGACGTGCTCTACACGGGCGTCACGCCGGCCAACGCCGGCCTCTACCAGCTTAATATCCGCGTCCCCGACGCCGTGCCCGACGGCGATCAGCCCCTGGTGCTCAGCATCGGCGGCTACTCCTCGCCAGGCAAGGCTTACGTGACCGTGCTGCGTGCGGGAGCGCAGCCCACCGCGGCGCGCTTCCATCAAACCGATACCCGCCGCTCCGGGGTGCGTATGCGCAAGTAGACCGCGGCCGCGGCGGCCTCTACTTCTTCGCGGAGGGCACGAAGCCCCGGGTCCTGGTCCTTAGCCGGTAGACCGACGTCGTCGCGGTCAGGTACAGCGTCCCGTAATCTTTGTCTCCCCAGGCGAGATTCGCGGGCTGTTCCGGCATCACGATGGTGCCCAGGTGATGGCCGGCGGGATCCCAGACCCAAATGCCGTCCGGCCCTGTCACGTAGAGATTGCCTTTCCGGTCCACGCGCATGCCGTCCGGCACGCCGCTGTGGGGCGGCCCCTCTTCGGTGCCGAACAGCCGTCCGTTGCGCAGATCCCCGTTGGCCGCCACGTCGTAGACGCGGATGTCGCGCCGCTTGCTGTCGTCCACGTACAGGCGCTTGCCATCCGGCGAAAAGGCCAGGCCGTTGGGCTGCTCCAGTTCCCTGGTCAGCAGGCGCAGGGAGCCGTCTTCTCCCAGCCTGTAGACGCCCTGAAAGGGGATCTCCTGGCGGTCACCCTTGGGCAAATCCAATGTGGGGTCGGTGAAGTACAGCGCGCCGTCCGGACCCAGCACCACGTCGTTGGGACTGTTGAAACGCTTGCCCTCGTACCGGTCGGCCAGGATTTTGTACTGGCCGCCCGGCTGGATCACGATGAGCGCGCGCAGGACGTCGGCGCAGGTGATCAGCCTGTGTCGGCGGTCGAAATAGCTGCCGTCGGGATCGCCGATATCGAGCAGCGTTTCCGTGCGCCCGTCCGGGTACACGCGAAAGACCTTGTTCTGCACCTCGTCGCTGACGTACAGGAATCCCCGCCCGTCCCAGACCGGTCCTTCCGTGAAGCCGAAGCCGCCCGCCACCTTCTCCAATTTGGCGCCTTCCGCGATCAAAGCCCGGAACGCGGGCGATTCCGCCTTCAATGCAAACGTGCGGGGCGGGGCGGTCTGCGCGGGCAGGATCAAGCCTGCCGTGCACGGAAGAAACCACAAAAGGAGAGGAGGTCGCGGCACAGGCGTAGTATATCGTCCCCGCGGGCCGTTATTGCAGCGCGATGGACACGGTGTTCGCGGCCTGGCCATCCACCGTCAGCACCACGCTCGCCGTTCCGCTGCCCCGCAGGCCCAGCGTCAATCCCACGTTCACCTGGTCCAAACCGGGGAAGTCCGGCTGCGGCCCTGCGTACAGCACCGGAACGTTCTGTCCCGCGATGGTCACCTGGACGCCTGCGAGCGAACTCCGATTGCGGATGCCCGTGCCGTAGAGGCTCAGGAACACGGGCGTATCCAGGCCCACGTCAATGGGTGTGACCGCGCATCTGCCGCCGCCGCACTGAAACACCTGCACGGACGCCTGCAAGCGCGGGTTCCCCGCGTTCGTGCGGATAGCGGTCGCCGCGGCCACGCCGGAGCCGTTGCCGTTCATGGTGAACAGCGCCGGAGCCACATTCCGCACCATGGCGGTAGCGTAGAGCGCAGGCCCGCCGGCCCCGCCCACCGTGAAGGTGGCGAGGCCCGGCGCCGTTCCGTGCGGCACCAGGAAGTTGATCTGGCCTGGCGATACGTAGAGTAGGGCGGCGCTGCGCGCGGTTCCGGCGGCATCCTGTACCGTGAGGCTGACGCCGCCCAGGGACAGCGGGAGCGGCAGCCCGCCGGCCTGTCCGGGCTGCCCCGCCAAGTTCGATCCGTAGATCGAAGCGAGCGAGTCCGGCGCCACCGCGCCCAAAGGAGCCGCCGCCGGCTGGACCACGAAGGCCGGCCGCAACTCGTAATAGCGCGCCATCCAGTACGGCAGGATATAGTCGATGCCGGCCCCCTCAATGGTTCCCGATCCGGCGCTTGACAGTTGGAACGGGCTCCGCTGCCACAGAAAATCCGTAGGAGGCCGCAGCGGCACGGGCACCGGCTGGCAGGCCTGGCTTCCGCAAACCGCCACCACCCCGTGGAGATCCACCGCCGGGTCCCGCCGCGGCCTCTGGAGCCACTGGTCGAGCAAGGCCAGCGCCTCGCTATCCCGGGACCGGTCCGGACCGTTCAGAGCGCGGTCGATCATATCGAAAAAGGCGTTCTGATGAGGCGCCGTGTGATTGCGCAGGAGCGCGTAGGCGCCCGCGTACGCCAGGCCTGGGCTGTCGTCCAGCCGGATCAGGTTGTAGAAGTTGATGTAGTCCAGGTTGAACTTGAAATACGAGTCGTCGCTCGCCACATCCACGGCGATGGGCGCGAGCACGCTGAGAGACAGGCTGCGCAAGTGATCGTAGGTTGCGGCGAAGTGGTCCGGGTTCACGTGCTTGCCCACCTGCGCGAACGCCAGCATCTGGTCGGGCCGGATCAGAAACACGGTGCTGATGCTGCCGTCCGGCATCACCACCAGCCAGCCGTGCTCGGTCAGAAAGTCCACCAGGCGCGTCACCAGTTGGCGGACGGAGCTTTTCACGCCCGGATCGTCCACCAGGTCGTAGGCTACGGCCAGCCCGAAGATCACTCCCGAATATTCATCCCGCGAGGTATTCCCGACCCAGATCGCCCCGGCCGCGCGGTTGGTGAAGATGCCGTTGTGCGCTTCCTCGCTCTGAATTCCGGCCGCGTACGGTGAGTTCGCGGGCACCAGGCAGCGCGCCAGCAGGTCCGTGCCGGTCACATCCACCAGGGATTGGATGCCGGCGATGGCACTCTTCAGATTGGCGAAGGCATCGGGCGAGCGGGTGACTGCATACCGAAAGGCTTCCGCCGCCAGGTAGTGTCCCGTCCAGATGGCCGAGTCGCCGCAGCGCGTGTATCCCACGATCTGATTGCTTTGCGGCGCGGCGAAGATGGGGTCGAGGATGGTGCCGAAGGGGAGGTGCCGCGCCTGGATGTTCGCCGAGATGGCCAGCGCGTCCGCTTCGGCCGCATAGCCGCGCACTCCCACGGCCAGGAGACCCCACCAGACCAGTGCCGCGGCGCCGCTTCTCAGGTACATCGCGCCCCTTCCCCTCTATTTTCCGACGGAAGGGACGTTTTCGTCCCCATCGACGCCGGGAGACAGTACCACTCCCCACCAACCGCGCCCGCCACCGCGCTATGCTGTGGGCAGGGAGGCTTCGATGCGCAAGCTCCTGATTTACGTCCTATGGGTCGGGCTGGCAGCCGCCTGCTTCGCGCAAGGCCGCGGGGGTTCCCACGGTGGCGGTGGCGGCCATGCCTTTGGCGGTCATTCCTTTAGCGGCGGACACGGGTACGGCGGAGGCGGCTTCTCCGGCCACTCGGGCGGCTGGTCTCGCGGATATTCGGGTTCCCGCGGCTATTACGGCGGGGGATCCCGAGGCTACTACGGCGGCGGATCCCGCGGCTATTATGGCGGTTCCCGCGGCTACTATGGCGGGGGCCGCGGCTATTACGGCGGGGGCCGCGGCTATTACGGCGGGGGCCGCGGCTATTACGGCGGCTATCGTGGCTATTACGGCGGCTACTATGGGTATCCGTACTGGGGCGGCTCGTGGATCGGGTTCGGCTTAGGATTCGGCTACGATCCCTGGTTCTATTGGCCGGACTACTACTACGGCTATCCCTATCCCTACTACTATCCGGCGTATCCGTATTCCTACGGGTATTCGTATGACCCGTATGCCTACGGATCCTCCAGCGCCGATCCCCCGGCGAATCCGGCGGCGGCGCAGCCCCCACCGGCGGCACAGCCCCGCACCTACTCCCGCCCTGCCCCTCCGGCGCAGGCGCGCGCTAACTACGTAGGCGACGGGGTGTGGCACCGCTTCGGCGAATAGCGCGGTCAGAGCGGGGCGGTCGAGCCGGCCGCCGAGAGATTAGTGGGGTATCGTTTTGGGGACGGCTCCGGCGCCGCCGTCGCCGGGGCCGAGTTCCAGGGCTTGCAGCATGGCCTCGGCATGCGGCCCGCTCTCGGGATCGGCGGCCAGGCGGATCTCGATGATGCCGTTTTTGGGTTGGATGTTGTTGTAGACCAGATCGACGGGCGTGTTCATGGCTCCCGCCGTGGCATAGACATCGAAGCCTTCCAATATTTTGCGCCCGTTGATCCAGATGGTCATGGCACGCTCGCGGGGCCGGTCGTATTGGGTCTCGGCGAATTTCAGCCGCAGGTGATACGTGCCCGGGCCGGCCGTCAGCGGGATGCGGAAATCGGGGTAGTGGACGCCGTAACGGTAGAGTTCCTGGTCCCGCGCGTTGCGCCCGCCGATGAAGACCGCCTGGCGCATGGTCCACCAGGTCTTGGCCACGGCGTCGGTGAGGTGGCCCGTGCGCACGATCACCTCCGTGCCGGGGCGCCAGGCCTGGCCCGCCGCATCCACGTAATCTTTCCGGCCGGTGTAGCCGAACAGGAGGCGCTGCGGGCCGGTGGGGCCGCCGCCCTCGCCGAAGCCGCCGGCGCCCGCGGCTTCCGAGGACTGCGCGCCCTCGACATAGACCTCCGCGCCCTGGGAGATCGGGTTGCCGCCGCCGCGCGCCACTACGCGCAGGACATGCGGCCCGTTCTCGAGGCCGTTGCGGTAGTAGAGGATCTGGCGGTGGACCTCGACCGGGCTGTAGCAATCGATGGGCACGAGTTGCCGGAAGTCGTCCACGTAGACGTCCGCCAGGCCGCCGAGGAGACCGGCGGCGCCGACCAGGCGCACCTGGTTGCCGCGAAACCGGTAGGTGACGGCGGCGCCGCGCTCGGCCGTTACGTGCATGGCGCCGTCCAGTGACTCACGGTTGGAGCGCTCGCTCCAGCGGCCTTCGAAGCTCAACTGGCGCCCGGCCGCCTCGGTCTGGGGATCCGGCCCGCTCACGGCGATTTCGGTTGCGCCATCGTGCCGGATGCTGACGAGCGAATCGCCTCCGGCGAGGGCGCGCACGGTGTAGCCGTTCGCCGAGAGATCCTGGCGCGCGGCCAGGGACTTGCCTCCCGCCGTGATGGCAGCCGGGGCGTAGGCCAGCCGCAGCACATCCACGGCGGGAGCCGGGGCGTCGAAGGTCCGATAGGCGATCCGGCCCTTGCCGTAAACCACGCGTTGCACCACACCGGAGGAGCGCACCAGGTGGTTTTCCCGGCTGGCGCCGGTGATTTCCGGCAACCAGGCCATGGTACGCAGTACATACTTCAAGGCCATGGGGTGGGCAATTTTGAACCAGGTGCGGTTTACGTACACGCCGCCATCGATCAGATCCATGCTCCAGCCGTCGGCCTGCGGATCATACGTGGCCAGCAATTGCGAGCGCCTCGCCATTTCGCGCGCCCATTCGTTATCGGCCTCGACGCCATACCGCGCGAAGGAGGCCGCCAGCTCCATGGGGCTGTACCAGAGGGAGCGGCCGCAGCAGCCCGAAGACTCGGGATAGGCCCAGGCGCCGTGGAACACGTCCGCGTTGGATGCGGGCGAGACACTGGCGTGCGTGATGAAGAGGGACAGAATATTGCGCACGTCGTTGCGCCAGTTGGGAAAGACGTCCTGGTGGTCCATCATGTACTGCACGGGGTACTCGGTGCCGAACAGGTCCTGCACGGGGCACTCCCAGTCCCAGAAATTGCGGCCCCAGGTGTCTTTGAGGTACCAGGCAGGCAGGAGCGCATCGCGCAGCCAGGCGCGGCCAGCGTCGCGCGCCGCCACCAACTCCTGGTTTCGGCCGCTGTATCCGGTGCGGATCAACTCATCCAGGAACGCCAGCACGATGGCCACGCCGCCGGTCTGGATATCGTTCATGCCGCGGCCGGAGGCGTTGTTGGCGTAGCGTCCCCAGGGCGCGGCTCCGGGCTCGCGGCTGCGGTTTTCGGCCAGCAGGTCCGCCCAGTGTTTGGCGGCCTCATACGGGCGCGTGTTGCCGGTCATCTCGTAGGCGCGCACGAATTCCAGGCCCACCTGCGCGAGGTTATCCAGTTGGATCTTGCCCTGGCCCACAGTGAGATCGTCGCTCGCGCCCAGCCGGCAGCGGCCGTAATGCGTCCCGAAGGTGGGGACGCTGATGAGCATGCGGGGCCAGCCGTGGGTTTCATCCGTCTGGCAGTAGCCGATCAGGTAGTCGGCCATCTCGGCCATGGGACTGAAGACCGCAGGGTCGCCTGTGTACATGTAGTAGTCGATGAGGCTGCCGATGATGTAGGAGGCGCGCTGCCCCAGATCGCCGTCGTCCCAATCCCGCGGATGGGCCGGGCTGATGCGGCCGTCCTGGTCGATGCTCCAGTGGCCGTTGAAGACGTATTCCGGCGCCGTCATCACGGCCTTGTCCTTGCCGGCCCAGGGATAACGCTTGAGCGTCTCGGCGGCGATGCGCACGCGGTAGTCGTATTGGCCGTTCTGGCCCTTATACCAGGGGGCGATCACGCCGTAGCGGTCCGCCTCGGCGGGATGGCCGAAATAGTGCGGCAAGGTCTCCGCCGCCCCTGCGGGCAACAAGGCGAGCAGGCACAGACAGCCGGCAGCCGGAAGCTTCACTGGTTCACCTCCATGAGCCCGGTACGAAAGTTCGGAAAAAGACGGGCTTCCGCGCTATTTTAACCATGATGGCGCTGAAACTCACTACGCAATGCGCCGCGAGCATGGCCCTCGCGGCGGGCATCGCCTTGGGGGCGGGCGATGTCTCGCTGCGGCTCAACGGCCTGGAGATCGCCCTGAACGGGGAGACCGGGGGCATCGTGTGGCTGGCGTATCCGCCGGCCGGCGAATTTCTGGCGGCCGGCACGAAGGATGCGGGCCTGCTGGACGTGGCCTATCCGGTGGAAAGCTTCGGCCCGATGCGCCTGGCGACCCGGTTCTCGCGCGCGCAGATCACCCGCACAGGGGAAGGCGCCGTAATCGTGTGGGACCCGCTGGGGCCCAGCCGCCGCGGGGTGGCGCTGCCCTCCGGACATGTGACGGCGCGAGTGACGCTGCGCGCCGCCGAAGACGGGCGCTCGGTGGTGCTGACCTGCCGCATCGAGAACCGCTCCGCCGCGCCGGTGCCGCAGGTGATGTTCCCCGACCTGGAGGGCTTGGAGCCGGTGGACGGCCTGGAGCACACGCGCATCCGTTTCGCCGCCGGCACGGTCGAACCGTTCGCCGGTCCGGTGAAGCCGAAGGATGCCGCGCCGTTTTATATCGACCGTGGCTGGAAGCATTACCCCGCCTCCGGCTATTACGGCATGAACGCGCTGCGCTGGCTGGATTTCGGTGGCCCGCGCGGCGGGCTGAGCGTGTTTCAGAAGAAGTGGGGCACGGATGACGAACCGGACGTGCGCACGGCGCGCACGGAAGCCGCCCCGTCCCGCCTGCGCCTGTTGTGGGAGCACCGCGCCCGCATCGCGCCGGGAGCGAGTTGGGAAAGCGGCGAGTTCTGGCTCACGCCGCACCGGGGCGGCTGGGCCAAAGGCGTCGAGGTCTACCGCGAGTGGGTGCGGCGCGGGAATCCTCAGCGGGAATTGCCGCGGCACATTCGCGACGGGCTGGGCTTCCAGTCCATCTGGATGATGCAGGAGTTGGAGAGCGATGCGGCCCGGGCGGCCTTCCGGTTTGCCGATTTGCCGCGGGTGGCCGAGGACGCCAAAGCGCACGGGCTGACGGAAATCGTGCCCTGGGGCTGGTGCCGCTACTTCCGCATTCCGATTCCCTTGCGGACCGAACTGGGAAGCCAGGAGGATTTGCTGGAGGGCATCCGCCGCGCGCGGGCCATGGGCGTCAACGTGGCCCCGTTCGTCAGCATCCACAACCTGATGCCGGAGGGCGCGCAACGCTACGGGGGAAAGGCGGGCAGCGGAAACTGGACCTACCATCCCGAGTTGATTCCCAATTTCCGGCCGTTCTACGATAACGAGCTTACTGGAACCTGGATCGACAGCGGCAACCTGGAGTGGCAGCACGCCGTGGCGGCCGAACTGGAGCGCTGGGTGAACCTGGGGCTGGCCTCGATGAGTTGGGACCAGTTTTCCAACCGGGACGACGCGAACCGCACCACCGGCATGGTGGCGCTGGTCGAAAAGGTGCGGGCAGCGGCGCGCGCCAGAGATCCGCAATCTACTTTTTCGGGCGAATCCATCCGCCCGGGCAGCATGGAGGCGGACGGCGCGGTGCTGGACTACACCTGGAACTGGGTGGATTATGTGGATGCCGGCCCGCTCGTGAACCTGCTGCGGGCGCCGCGGCTAAACTGCAACGTGGAGGACTCGCCCCTGGTGGTGCGGAAGTGTTTCGCCGAAAACCTGTTCCTGAACGTGATGCCGCGCCGGCCGGACCAGCCCAATGGCACGGCGCTGGTGAGCGAGCAGCCGGCGCTGGCGGCCGCGCTGCGGGAGGCGGCCGCCCTGCGGCGGCAATTCCTGCCCTACTTCACCGAGGGTACGGCGTTGGGCGACTCCGTCGTGGAGGATGGCACGGCGGGCTTCGTACGGGGCTACCAAATGGGGAACCGCCTGCTGATCCTGACGCTCAACGACCGAGCGGAGGCGCGGGCGATCGGATTCCGGACGGATCTGAGCTTGTGGCTACCGGCGGGGGCGGGCTACACGGTGCGTACGTACGATGCCGCGGGCCGGCTGACCGGAGAGCGGCCGGCCGCCGGGGCGGAGCAGGTGTTGGTGACGCCGGCGCTCGCGCCCGCGCAGCTTGCCGTGTTCGAGGTGCAGGCGCCGTGAGCCGTGCGGCGGCCTGCTTGTGCCTGTTGGCGGGCCTGGCCGCGGCCCAAGCCGCCGATTCCTGGAAGGCGGTCTACAATCGGGGCGCGGAGGCGCTGGAGCGCGGCGAACCGCGGGAGGCCGCGGCGGAGTTCGAGAAGGCGCTGGGGCTCGCGCCGGGCAACGCCGGGGTGCTGCACGGGTTGATGACGGCGGAACTGGCCGCAGGACGCATCGGCGCGGCACTGGAGGCCAGCGGGAAGCTGCTCACGCGGCTGCGCGAGGGAGGCGGCGACTTCGCTCTCTCGATGGCGGCGGCGCAGGCTCTGGCGGCGCACGGACAACTTGCCGGAGCCGCCGAGTTCTATAAGCTGGCCCAGCAGCACGCTCCGGCGGCGATCGACGGACGCCCGAGCGCCGTGTATTTCGACAACCTCTTCGCCGCGCTGTTCGCGCAGATGAAGCAGGGCGGCGAGGCGGTGGCGCGGCTGGAGCGCCTGGCCGCGGCCGAGCCGCAGGAGCCCGCACACGTTTATCAACTGGGCCTGATGCTGATCCAGACGGCGAGGTTCGGCCGCGCGTACGACACGATGCAGCGGGGGGTGGAGCGCTTCCCGGCTTCGTTTGAAGTGCAACTGGCGTACGCGCTGTCCTGTTACTTCTCCGGCCGGAACGAGCAGGCCGAAGCGGCTTACCGGCGGCTCACTGAAATGCGCCCGGCTTCCGCGCAGCCATACTTCGCGCTGGGCAACTTCTATGCCGATACGGGCCGGGACAGCGAAGCCGCCGCGGCGTTCGCGCGCGCGGTGAAGCTCGAGCCGGGCCAATTCCTGAACCAGTACATGTACGGCGTGGAACTATACCGGACGCAGAAGATCGCGCCTGCGGAAGCCAGTCTACGACGGGCGGTGGAACTGAATCCGGGACACGCGGATTCACACTACTGGTTGGGCAAGGTGTATCTGGCGGAGGACCGCGCGGCCCGGGCGCTGGGGGAATTCGAAGAAGCGGTCAAGCTCGAGCCCAAGCACATCGGGGCGTATTACCAGCTCGCGCTGCTCTACCAGCGCCGGGGCGAAAAAGAAAAGGCCCGGGAAGCGCTCCGCCGCCGAGGGGAACTGATGCAGCAGTTGCACCAGGGCATCGTGGCGGAGCGCATGACGCAGTAAGAACCGCTCCCTGCGGTCGCGGCTCAGCTCAGGAAGGCGATCGAAGAGGGGCTTCCCACGCCGTTGTAGAGGCCGGTTTGGGTGAGAAGGCCGGTTGTGCGATCGATCTTCAGGATACCGATGTTGTCGCTGCGCTGGTTCAGCACGTACATGTAGCTGCCACTTGGTTCGATGCCGAAGCTGCGCGGATAGTCGCCGCCGGTGGACGTTTCGCCCAGCAGCGCGAGGCCGCCGGTCGAGTTGATGGAGAAGACCGCGATGGTATCGTGCAGGCGGTTGGCGCCGTACACGAAGTTGCCATCCGCGGAGACGGCCACCTCGGAGGTGTAGTTTGTGCCCAGGAATCCCATGGGCAGCGTGGAGAGGATCTGCTGGGGCTGCAAGCTCCCGCTGACCGGGTCGAACTGCATGAAGGCCAAGCTGGAGGCTTCCTCATTGATGATGTAGCACCAGCGGCCGTTGGGGTGGAAAGCGAAATGCCGCGGTCCCGCGCCCAAAGAGGCGGCGATGGACGGCGGATTGGCCGGGGTGAGGGTGCCGGAGGTGGTATTGAACTGCCAGACGTAAATGCGGTCGCCACCCAGGTCGGTGCCAATCACCCACTTGCCGGAGGGATCGGTGGCGGCCATGTGCGCGTGATGCGCGTCGTGGCCGCTGATCGCAAAGCTGCCGAACGGCGCTTCGACAGGGTGCAGCGGGCCAAGCGGACCCGAGAGGGTCTCGACGTCGGTGGCCGCACCCAGCGCTCCGGTGTTCGGATCGAACGGGATCACGGAGATGGTTCCGCCGCCGTAGTTGGACACCAGCACGTAGTTGCCGGAGCCGGCGACGCTGATGTGCGCGGGCCCCGCGCCATGCGAACTGACCACGTTGACCGGGGTCAGATCGCCGGTCGCGCGGTTGACCGTAAAGGCAGTCACCGAGCCGTCGCTCTTACTGCCGTTGTAATTCGAGATCTCGTTGACCGCGAAGAGGAACTTTTTGGATGCATCGAAGGCGATCGAGGACGGGTTGGTGGTCCCCGTGACGGCCTTGACCATCGTGAGGCTGCCATCGGCGGGATTCACGCTGAGGATGTGAATACCCAGCCCGTTGGGCGTGTAAGTGCCGATATAGGCTAGGACGGAACCGGCTTGTTGCGCAAATGCAGGGCGCGCCAGGCGGCCGAAAGCGAGCGCCGCGGCGCCCTTCAACAGGTCGCGGCGAGAGCAGACGGAGAGGGAAGGATGCGGAACGTGTGGTTTCAAGTTCATCCCTCCGGATCTAGCTCAAGAAGGCGATGGACGATGGGCTTCCCACAGCGGCGTACATGCCAGTCTGGGTGAGGAGTCCGGTGGTCCGGTCGATCTTCAGGATGCCGATGTTGTCGCTGCGCTGGTTGAGCACGTACATGTAGTTCCCGCTGGGCTCGATACCGAAACTGCGCGGGTAGTCGCCGCCGGTGGGGGTCTCGCCGATCAGTTTCAGGCTGCCGGTGCCATCCACGGAGAAGACCGCGATGGTGTCATGCAGGCGGTTGGCGCCGTAGAGGTAATTCCCGTCGGCGGAGAAGGCCACCTCGGACGTGAAGTTGGTGCCGGCGAAGCTCGAGGGGAGCGTGGAAAGGTTCTGCTGGGGTTGCAGCACGCCGGTGGCCGGGTCGAAGGTCATGAACACCATGATGGAGGCCTCTTCGCAGATGATGTAGCACCAGCGTCCATTGGGATGGAAGGCGAAGTGGCGCGGCCCGGCGCCCGCCGATACGGCCACCGAGGGGGGATTGGCGGGGGTGAGGCGTCCGGAGGCCAGATCGAACTGCCACACGTAGACCATGTCGCCACCGAGGTCACAGCCGATCAACCACTTGCCGGAGGGATCCGTGGCCGCCATGTGCGCATGATGCGCATCGTGGCCGCTGATGGCGAAGCTTCCGGGGGGCGCATCCACGGGATGAAGGGGCCCGAGAGGCCCGGTGAGCGTTTCCACGTCCGTGGCCATGCCCAGCATGCCTGTGCCCGTATCGAACGGGATCACGGAGATGGTGCCGCCGCCGTAATTGGATACGAGCACATACTTTCCGGAAGGATCGACGCTGATGTGCGCGGGACCCGCCCCGCGGGAACTCACGACATTAACCATTTTCAGATCGCCAGTGGACCGGTTGACGGTGAAGGACGTGACCGAGCCGTCGGGCTTGCCGGTGGGGAAGCTGCCGACATAATTGGAGATTTCGTTGACCGCAAACAGGAATTTGTAGCCCGGATCAAAGGCAATCGAAGACGGGCTGGGAAGGCCGGTGAAGATTTTAACCGGTTCCAGGCTGCCGTCCGACTGGTTGACCGTGAACATGTGAATTCCTTCCCCATTCGGGGTGTAGGCCCCGATATAGGCCCAGACGGTCCCGCCCTGCTGCGCCCGCAGGCGGGACGCCAGAGGGGCCAGGGCGAGAGCGGCGGCTCCCTTGATCAGACCGCGGCGCGAAACCGCGGGGAGGGGAGCATGGCGATGTAAGCGTTGCGTCGAGTTCATCAAGTCCTCCTTGGGGCCGGATCTTTTTGTGGAATAGGGGTCACCCGATCGTGGCAGTATATCAGTATTTTCGGGATGTCAACAAAAAAAATGCGGGCGAATTCCGGGGCTATGGGCGCAAAAAAAAGAACCGCGCCCTAACGGTCGCGGCTCGGTAAGGAGTGGTTGCCCCCCGGCAGGGAGCGGTTGAAGTAGCGGGTTCTTGAAGGTCAAGCCACGGTCTGCGGCTCGGGGGCCAGTGCGCGGACGGTCCCGCCCAGTTCCTGGACGTCCACGACGGCGATGGAGGCCATGTTGACGATGTCGTTGACCTCGGCACCGCGCTGCAGCACATGCATGGGTTTGGCCAGACCCATGATAATGGGGCCGACCAGTTCCGCGGCGCCCAAGCGCTGGAGCAGCTTGTAAGCGATGTTGCCGGCTTCCAGGTTGGGGAATATGAGCACGTTCGCGCCACCCCGAAGGGTGCTGAAGGGATAGGTCTGCTCGATGATCTCGGGCGTCACGGCGGTATCGGCTTGCATCTCGCCATCCACCATTAGCTGCGGCGCGCGGCGGCGGACCAGTTCGGCGGCCTGGCGGACCTTTTCCGAAAGGGGATGCCGGGTGCTGCCGAAGTTGGAGAAGGAAAGCATGGCCACGCGGGGCTCGATGTTGAAGCGCCGGGCCATGTCCGCGGTGAGAAGGGCGATCTCGGCCAGGTCCTCGGCGGAGGGCACAATGTTCACGGTGGCGTCCGCGAGCAGGTAAATATCGCCGCGGTGCGTGATCATCACGTAGCAGCCCGCCACCCGGCGGACACCTTCCCGGATGCCGAGGATGCGCAGGGCCGGCCGGATGGCATCCGGATAATGCTTGGTCAGGCCGTCGATGAGCGCATCGGCGTAGCCCAGGCGGACCATCATGGCGCCGAACACGGTATGGTTCGAGACCCGCTCTTCGGATTCATTGCGCGTCATGCCCTTGCGCTGGCGCAGAAGGAAGTGCTCCTCGACGAAGCGCTCGCGCCACTCGGACCTGCCGGGGTCGATGATGCGAACACCGTCCAGGTGCAGATGCAGGTCGCGGATTCTGGCGCGGATCTTCTGCTCGTCTCCGAGAAGCAGCGGCTCGGCGATTTTTTCGTCGGTCAGAATCTGGCAGGCGCGCAGGATCTTGTCCTCGCCGCCCTCGACGAAGACCACGCGCTTGGGCTGCCGCTGGGCCTTGTGGATGACCAGCCGCATGAATTCGTGCGCCTTGCCCAGGCGGCGTTCGAGCTGCTCGCGGTACTCGTCGAGGTTCACGGGCTGCTGCGCCACCCCGCACTCCATGGCCGCCTGGGCCACGGCGGCGGCCTCGCGGATCAACACGCGGGAATCGAACGGTTTGGGAAGGATGTACTCGCGCCCGAACTCCATGCGGTCCACGTTATAGGCGCGGCGCACCGAATCGGGCACATCCTCCTTGGCAAGCGCGGCGAGCGCGCGCGTGGCCGCCAGCTTCATCTCGTCGTTGATGGTGGTGGCGCGCACATCCAAGGCGCCGCGGAAGATGAAGGGGAAGCCCAACACGTTGTTGACCTGGTTGGGAAAATCGGAGCGCCCGGTGGCCATGATGGCGTCCGGACG
>JAJPJX010000167.1 GCA_021324015.1 Solibacteraceae bacterium
AAAACCAGAGCACTGGCTCTAGGATAAACTGTCGTGACATGAAGCGACGCGAGTTCCTGGTACAGAGCGGCGCCATCGGTCTGCCCCTGCAAGCGCAGGCCATGGCCCAGTCCGCATCCCGCTACGCCGGCAAGCCGGCGCTCAAGATTACCGATATCCAGACCACCCTGGTGGGCGCGGGCGGCCGGAACCTGTGCTACGTCAAGGTGCTCACCGACCAGGGCATCCACGGTTGGGGCGAGGCCTATTCCTGCGGCCCCGATGAGGCCACGGTCGCCACCATCGCCGACTTCAAGCGCTGGCTGGTGGGCAAGGACCCGCGCAACATCGAATATCTGTGGTCCACCATGTACAACTTCACGCGCTTCCCCGGGGGCGCGGTGATCAACGCGGCCATCAGCGGCATCGAGCACGCGCTATGGGACATTTCCGGCAAGGCGGCCGGCCTGCCCGTCTACATGCTGCTGGGCGGCAAGTGCAGGGACAAGATCCGCTGCTACCAGAGCGCCGGGGGAGCGACCCCGCGCGAGCTGGCGGAGAGCGCCAAGCACCTGGTGGCCAAGTACGGCTACACGGCGATCAAGATGGCGCCGCATCCGCCGCACTCCCAATCCATGCCGTACAACGCGGTGACGCGCGCCGCCGGGCAGCGCGCCGAAGCCGTGCGCGCCGCCGTGGGACCGGATATCGACCTGGCCTTCGACGCGCACGCCACGCTGTTTGAGCCCATCCGCGCGTTTCAGATGGCCGAAGCCTTGAAACCCATCCGGCCTTTCTGGCTCGAAGAGCCCATCCGCATGGAAAACATGGATGCCCTGGCGGCGCTCAAGCACAAATTCGAAATTCCGCTGGCCACGGGCGAGTGCCTGTATACGAAATACGATTTCCGGCAGATTCTGGCCCGGCAGGCCGCCGATATCGTGCAGGCGGACATCTGCCTGGCCGGCGGCGTCATGGAGCAGAAGAAAATCGCCGCCATGGCGGACGCGCATTACGTGGTGGTGGCGCCGCACAACCCCATGGGGCCGCTGGCCACCATGGTGAACATCCACTTCGCCGCCTCCACACCGAATTTCCTGATCCTCGAATACCACCCCGACGACCAGTCGCCGCGCAAAGACCTGGTGCACGATCCCGTGCTGGTGAAGGACGGCTACCTGCCGATTCCCGACAAGCCCGGCTGGGGCTACGAGATGAACGAAGAGGCCTTCCGCCACTATCCGCCCAAGCCGTGGCACCGCGGATTCGCCTACCGCGCCGACGGATCGCCCGACTACATTTGAGCGCAGCCGGCGGCTATTTGCGGCTCTTGCCCCTGGTCTTGGACCCCTGGGCTTTCGGCTCTTCCACCGCCGGCTCGGCGGCCGCGGGCGCTTCTTCGGGGTCCTCGATTTCGCCGGCCTCAGCGGGAGTGGCGCCCATCTTGGCGAGCACTTCGCCAAACAGCGCGGCCTTGCGGGCATCCACCTTGGGAGGCGGGGCCTGTTCGTGGCGGTAATCGTGATCGCTGTGGCAGGTCCGGCAGCGCACCTTGGCGGGCTCCTGGTTCAGCATAGAGACCACCGAGTGGTTCATGATGCGCTTGCACTTCACGCAATAGTCGTCGATGACATCGCCTAAGCGGTACTCCGGCATGGCTCCTCCGTCTTGGCTGTCTCCGGCGAGGGCTTGGGTTCGGGCAAAATCCATTGCGCGTTCTCGAAGCCCACGTATTTGCAGATCCGCAATTCGCCGCTCTCGGTTTCCAGCAGATCGCCTACCGAGAGAGGCTGCTCGGAGTCGCGCATCCGGCGCCAGGCCTCGTATTCGTTGGCCGCTTCGATGTCGCCGGCGGCCTCGTAATCCCGAGGCTTCACCGAGGCCGCGCCGGAGACGTGCGGCGCCCACCGGAACTGCTGCCGCGGCGAGTCTTTCATGCGGTGGATCCGGTACTTCGGCATAGCCCTAATTTTAAACCATCCTGTTCTCCCAGCCGGATCCATTCCCGGATATTCCGCTCCTCCCAGCGGATGGCGGACTTGAGCGGGCCGAGCGGCCGGCCGGCGGTGATCCTCCAGACCTCCAGCGGTCCGGGGGCGGGCGCATCGCCCGCGAACCAGCGCAGAATGCCGCAGCACGCGCGGACCAGCCGCGAAGGCATCAGCGGCAAAGCGTCCACCGCGATGGCGCGCGAGGCGCCCATGGCGCCGGCGGCCCACAGCGGCAGCACTTCGCGCACGCCTCCGTCAACATACCGCTTGCCGCCGATGCGGACAGGCGGAAAAGCCACCGGCACCGCGCAAGTGGCCACCAGGTGTCGCCAGGTCATTTCTTCAGCGGGTACGAGCCGGAGCCGCAGGCGAGGCAGTTCCGCGACCGTGCAGGCGAAGGGCACGCGCGGCGTATAGCGCGCGTAGAGTTCCCGGGCGGTCTCTTCGAGCGGCCCCGGATCGAAGAGGGCCGGTCCGAAAGGGCGAATGCGGCGTTGCCGCATGGTTGCCGCGGTCAGCGGGTTCAGCCACCGCTCGATCAAGTCGGATGCGGGAGCGCCTCCCGCGATCGCCCAGCCGTTCAGCGCGCCGGCGGAGACGCCCACCACCAGGTCCGGCCGCAGCCAGGATTCCAGGGCTTTCCAGGCGCCCGCCTGATAGGCGCCCCACATGCCGCCCGCCGAAAGCACCAGTGCGGTCTTCACATCATTCATGTTAGACAATAGTGAGTGCCCTTTGATTCAAAAGCTTACGGAGAGGAGGTCGCCTCGCTCCTGGCTTTGGACGGCGGGGGTGCCCGGCGGATGCCCCTGGCCGGCGCCCGGTGCTCGTCTCCGGCCGCCCGCGAGCGGCTGCGAGCCGCCTCCGCCCGCCAGTGGTTCCCTGCGGCGCGCGCCCCCGAAGCGGCAGTGGCAGGGCTGTATCTGTACTTCTCCTGCTGGGACGAGGCGCATGAAGTGGCCCAAGGGGTGGGCACGCGGGAGGGCAGCTACTGGCACGGGATCGTGCACCGGCAGGAACCCGACGCGGGAAACTCCGCCTATTGGTTCCGGCGGGTGGGCGCGCATCCGGTTTTCGCGGCCTTGCGCGCCGAAGCAGAGCGGCTTGCGGCGGCAAGCGGCGCGGGGATCTCTTTTGCGGCGCCCTGGGATCCGTTCGCCTTTATCGACCTGTGCGAGGAGGCCCGCCGCCAGCCGGGCTCGGCTCTGGAAAACCTGGCGCTGGAAGTGCAGCGCGCCGAATGGCAACTCCTGTTTGACTACTGCGCGAGGCCCGCGCAATGAGCGCCGTCAAGGCTGCCGTGCTGGCTGCCTTCGGGCAGCCGCTGGAAATCCGCGAGTATCCCGACGTCGGCGAGGCTGCTCCCGGCGAGGCGCTGGTGCGCGTGGAAATGGCGGGCATTTGCGGCACCGACGTGCACTTATGGCTGGGGCAGTTGTCCATCCCGCTGCCGGTCATCCTGGGGCACGAGACGGTGGGCCGCATCGAACGGTTGGGCGCGGGCCTGGAAAAGGACTGGCGCGGGGAGCCTCTGCGCGCGGGCGACCGCATCACCTGGGCCAGTTCGCTTACGTGCGGCGAGTGCTTCTATTGCCGGATGAAGCGGCAGCCCACGCGCTGCCTCGCGCGCAAGGCCTACGGCATTTCCTATTGCGCCGACCAGGAGCCGCACCTGCGCGGAGGATATGCCGAAAAGATTCTCCTGCGCGCCGGCTCGGCCCTGTTCCGCATCCCGGATCACGTGCCGACCGAGTCGGTGGTCGGCGCGGGCTGCGCCCTGGCTACGGCCATTCACGGCCTGGAGCGCGCCCCGCTCGCCTGGGGAGACGTGGTGGTGATTCAGGGAAGCGGCCCGGTGGGGCTCGCCGCCCTGGCCGTGAGCCGGCAGGCGGGCGCCGCCCGCGCGGTGGTCATCGGCGGGCCGCCGCACCGCCTGGAACTGGCCCGCGCTTTCGGCGCCGATGCCGTGATCGATATCCAGCAGGCGCCGGACCCGGGGGAACGCCGCCGCCTGGTGCTCGAAGAAACAGGGCCTCATGGCGCCGACGCGGTTATCGAGTGCGTGGGCCATCCCGCCGCCGTCAACGAAGGTCTCGCATTGTGCCGCGACGGCGGCAAGTACCTGGTCCTGGGGCAATACGCAGACGCCGGCAACATCTCCTTCAATCCCCACACGATCACCCGCAAGCAACTGCAAGTGGTCGGTTCCTGGGGCTTTGAGGCGCGCCACGTGGACGCCGCTCTCGCGCTGCTGGCGCGCACCGGGCTGCGGGATTGCTTCGCGGCCGAGGTCACGCACCGCTTCGCCCTCCCCGATGCGGACGCGGCGCTCCAGACCGTGCGCGCGTGGCGCTCCGGCAAGGCGGTGATCACACCTTGACTAAGATGCTCTTGAGAGATTCACGTTGAAGAAATCGGTCTTCCTGCTTTCCATCGCCGCCGCAGCGGCCGCGTTTGGCTGGTGGCTCATTCACCTGAAAAATCAGCCGCCGCGCGTCCCCTTCGCCAAGGTCACTCGCGGCACGCTGATCAGCATGTTGCCCACCAACGGGAAGGTGGAGCCGATCCGCTGGCAGGCCGTGCGCGCCCAGGAGGCGGGCCTGATCGAAAAGGTTCCCGTGCAGGAGGGCCAGCGGGTGGCCGAGGGCGACACGCTGGCCGTGATGACGATCTCCGAGTTGCAGGCGGAACTGGCGGCCGCACAGTCGCGCGTGGCGCAGGCGCGGGCCGACCTGGCGGTGATCGAGGCCGGCGGCAAAGCGGCCGAGTTGACCGAAATCGACAACAGCCTGGCGCGGGCCCGGCTGGATCGGGACCTGGCCCAGCGCGAATATTCCTCACTTCAGCGGCTGGCCGAAAAGCAGGCCGCCACGACCGCGGATGTGGTGGCGGCCCGCGATAAAATGCGCCAGGCCGAACTGAGAATCGACGGCCTGGTGCGCCGCCGCGCCGCGCTGGTCGGGAAGCAGGACCAGGCGGCGGCCCAGGCGCGCCTCAAAGATGCCGAGGCGGCGCTGGACCTGGCTCGCCGGCGCATTGCCCAGACCGTCTTCCGGGCTCCCATGGCAGGCATCGTCTACGAGCTTTCGGTGCGGCCCGGAGCCTATCTCAATCCCGGCGACCTGGTGGCCAATGTGGGCGAAATCGGCGAGCTGCGCGTCCGGGTCTACGTGGACGAGCCCGAGTTGGGGCGCGTGGCCGTGGGACAGCCCGTGACCATCACCTGGGATGGCCTGCCCGGGAGAACCTGGGAGGGCAGCGTAGAGAAACTGCCCAGCGAAATTATGCCGCTCGGCAGCCGGCAGGTGGGCGAGGTGAAGTGCACCATCGCCAACCCCAGCCGCGACCTGGTGCCTGGCGGCAATGTGAACGCCGACATCCGCACCAACATGGTCGCCAGCGCCCTGAGCATGCCGAAGGAGGCCCTGCGCCGGGATGCCGGGGGGCCGGGCGTGTTCCTCCTCCAGGACGATACCCTGGTCTGGCGCAGGGTGAAAACCGGCGCCTCCACGGTGACCCGCGTGCAGATCCTGGAGGGCTTGCACGATGGCGACGCGGTGGCTCTGCCCACCGACCTGGTGCTGCGCGCCGGCCAGCGGGTCAACCCCGTGTATCCCTAGAAAAGCCCCAGTAAAGCCCCGGCGGCGGCTCGTGCGCGGGGTGTGATATAAGGTGGAGGATTCGGCGGAGGAGATCTTGGCTCGATGAAGCACAAGACGTTCTACGGCTGGTGGGTGACGGCCGCGGCATTCATTACGTTCGGCATCTCGACGGGGTTGCCGTACTACAACATGCCGTTCTTTTACGATTATTTCCAGCGCAGCTTCGGCTGGTCGAAGGCGCAGATCACCTTCGGGTTTCCGCTGGCGGCCCTGCTCACGCTGTGGATCGGCCCGGTGCTGGTCCCCCGCTATAGCCCGCGCAAACTGATCCTGGCCGGCACGGGTCTCACCTGCCTGGCCTTCCTGGGATTCGGCACCATGCACGGCGCCCTGTGGCTCTACTACAGCCTCTGGTTTCTGTACACGGTAGGTTACATCCTCTCCGGTCCCATCCCGCACCAGTTGATCGTGTCGCACTGGTTTCGCCGGAATCGCGGCAAAGCCATGGGTCTGGTCTACGTGGGGGTCGGGCTGGTGGGCTCGTTGGGCTCTTTTCTGGTGAAGCCGCTTACCGAGGGCACCAACTTCCACATTTGCCTGATGGTGATGGGCGCCATGATGTTCCTCGCCTGGCCGCTGACGCTGCTGGTGGTCCGCGACCGGCCCGCGGAGAAAGGCCTGTACGCGGACGGCGACGAGCATCCGCCGGCGGAGAACAAGATCGAGCCGTACAGCTTCAAATACCTCTTCGGCCAGTACTCCTTCTGGTTGTTGCTGATCGGCAGCTTTTGCTCCATCGGATCGATCGGCGCCATCAACTTCCACATGAAGTTCGTCTTCATCGACCAGGGCTTTACGGATAAGACGCCGGAAGGCCAGGCCTTGCTCAATTCGGTCTGGCGGCTGGCTTCGATCATCATCCTGTGGTCCAGCATCGGCGGGCGGATGGGCATCGGCGGGCTGGCGGACCGCTTCTCGAAGAAATGGGTGATGGCCGCCACGTATTTCATCGTGGCGGGCACCATTCCGCTGCTGCTCACGGTGAGTCCCACGAATTCGCCTATCGGCTTCGCCCTGCTTTTCGGCTTCGGCATGGGGGCCGACTACATGCTGATCCCGCTGATGGCGGCCGAGCAGTTCGGTGTCAACTCGCTGGCCCGGGCGATGGCCATCATCCTTCCGGTCAACACCATCGGGCAGACCTGGTTCCCCTACTTCGTGTCTCTCCTGCGGGACCAGTTCGGCAACTACACGGTGGCCATGGGCGCGGTGTTCGCCGTGGCCATGATCGGCGCCCTGTCGATCGCCCTGCTGCCGCGGCACCACGCACACGATGAGACACTTCGTCTACAAGACCCTGAACGAGCTGCGGCGCGGAGCTGAAGAACTCGGCGCCGCGCACGTCCGCTTCGAGGAAAATCCCGCCAAAGTTCGTGAGATTCTGGCGCGTCCGGTGCGGGTGGGCGATTTCGCCGTGGGCAGTTCCCTGGCGATTCATCCCATGGAAGGCTGCGACGGCACTCCCGACGGGCGGCCCGGGGAACTCACCTGGCGGCGCTACGAGCGCTTCGCCGCGGGGGGCGCCAAGCTGATCTGGTTCGAGGCCACCGCCGTGCGCGAAGACGGCCGCGCCAACACCCGCCAGCTTTGGCTGCACCGCGAGAACGTCTCCGATTTCGCGCGCCTGCTGGAACGCATCCACGTCCTGCACCGCGAACGCTACGGCACCTCCGACGACGTGCTGATCCCCGTGCAGCTCACCCATTCGGGCCGCTATAGCGTGCCGCGCAAGATTATCGCCTATCACAACCCGCACATCGACCGGAAAAGCGGCACGCCGGCCGATCTGCCGCCGATCACCGACGGCGAACTGGAGCGGCTGGAAGACGCTTACGTTGAAGCCGCCGGGCTGGCGCTGTCGGCCGGATTCACGGCGGTCGATATCAAGGTCACCCACGGATATCTGCTCAGTGAGCTGACCGGCGCCAAGACGCGCCCGGGCCGCTACGGCGGCCCGCTCGAAAACCGCGTCCGGTTCATCCGCAACGTGATGGGCAAACTGCGCGCGGCCTTCGGCAAGCGCCTGATGCTCTGCATGCGGCTGGGTTGCTTCGACGGAGTCCCCTACTTCACGGATCCGCGCACCGGCCTGGGCGTGCCCTGCGACTATGAGGCGCCCTATCCCCACGGCTTCGGTGTGGACCCCGCCGACCCGCTGCGCGAGGATCTCAGCGAGGTGAAGCAGGCCATCGCCTGGTTTTGCGAATCCGGCCTGGCGCTGCTGAACGTCTCCCTGGGATGCCCCTACTACAATCCCCACATCGGCCGGCCGTTCGAAAAGCCCGACGAGGGCAACTACGAGCAGCCGGAGCATCCGTTGCTGGGAGTAGACCGGCACTTTCGCATCGCCGGCGAGCTCCAGCGCAGCTTTCCAAGCCTGCCCATGGTGGGCACGGGCTATTCGTGGCTCCAGAAGTACGCCATCCATGCGGGAGCCTACAACGTAGCTTCCGGCGCCATTCGCTTCCTGGGCATCGGCCGCGGCGTGCTGGCCTATCCGGATTACGCCCGCGACACGCTGGAGAAGGGCGAACTCGACGAGCGCCGCGTCTGCACGACCCTCACCTTCTGCACCTACCTGATGCGCCAGAAGAATCATCCGCTGGGCCAGTTCCCCACGGGCTGCCCTCCCTTCGACAAGGAAGTCTACGGCGAGATCATCAAGCTGGCGCGCCACAGCCGGGCTGCCGGCGGGCCCTCCCGGACAAGCTGAGACGCCTCCCACGGTACACTAGGAGAGCATGGCAGCAAACCTCGTCCCAGCGGGACTGAGTGTCGGTGAAGTGGCGGAGTTGCGTGGCGTGCGGGAGTGCCTGCAATGGTTCACGCGCGAGAAGCAGTGGATCAACGAGAACCACATGCAGCTTTGCCGCGTGCCCGCGCCCACGTTCCTGGAGCAGCAGCGCGCCGAATGGATGCTGGCGCAGCTCCGGCTGCTGGGCTGGGAGTCTTCGCTCGACCGTGCGGGCAACGTGATCGCCACGCTGGCGCCGGATTCGCAGGGCCCCTATGTGGCTCTCACCGCGCACCTGGATACGGTGCTCGCGCCGCGCACGAAGGACGAGATCACGGTCGAGTCCGACGGGCGTTTTCGCGGCCCCGGCGTCTCCGATAACGGAGCGGGGCTGGCCGCCCTGCTGGCCGTGGCGCGCGCCCTCAAGTGCTGCCCGCGCATGAGCGATTGGCACGCCGAGCCCCTGCTGGTGGCCAACGTGGGCGAGGAGGGGGAAGGCAATCTCAGCGGCATGCGCCAGTTCTGCAAATCGGCGCTGGCCCGGAAGGTGGGCGCGTTCCTGGTGCTCGACGGGGCCACCACGGAGCACATCACCAACCGGGCGCTGGGCAGCCGGCGCTTTGAAATCACCTTCGCCGGTCCGGGCGGGCATAGCTGGAGCGACTTCGGCATCGGCAACCCGGTGCACGCGCTCAGCCGAGCCATCGCCCTGTTCTCCGAAACGCGGCTCAACGGCGCGCCCAAGTCTTCCTACAACACCGGCGTCATCGAGGGCGGCAACAGCATCAACGCCATCCCCGCGCTGGCGCGCGCCAAGGTGGATATCCGCTCCGAATCCAACGAAAAAATGGAGGAACTGGTGAACCTGCTGGCGGCTGCCATCGAGCGTTCGCAGGAGATCGAGAACCAGCGCGCCGCCGGCGGCAAGGTGTCCGCCAAGATTCGCGAGATCGGTTCCCGCCCCGCGGCCAGCCTGCCGGAGGACGCCGCCATTCTGGCATACCTGCGCGCCGTGGACGCACACCTGGGCATCCGCTCGCACCTGGATTGCGCCTCCACCGACGCCAATATTCCCATGTCCCTGGGCGTACAGGCGGTCTCCATCGGGGCCGGCGGGCAGGGCGGCGGCGCGCACACGCCGCAGGAGTGGTTCAAGCCCGAGGGCCGGGATCTGGGCCTGAAGCGCATCCTGCTCACGCTGTGCCTGCTGCTGCGGGATCCCGCCACGCTGGCCCGGGTCCTGTGATTCCCCGCCGCCGGCCGCTTCTGCGGGCCGACTTTGCCCTGGCGTTCAACACCCTGATCTGGGGATCCACCTTCGTGGTTGTCAAGCAGGCGCTGGCGGACGTATCGCCGTTCCTGTTCCTGGCGCTGCGCTTCTCGCTGGCGGCGGGAGCTCTGGTCGTGCTCTTCCGGCGCTCCTGGAGCCATCCGCGCGGCCTGCAATCTTCCCTGCGGGGCGGCGTCTTCACCGGGATATGGCTCTTCGGCGGGTACGCGTTTCAGACCGTCGGGCTGCGCCTGACAACGCCTTCCAAATCGGCCTTTCTCACCGGGCTTTCCACCGTGATGGTACCTTTGCTCGCCGCGCTCGTCTATCGCATCAGGCCCAGCGTGGTGGAGTTGGGCGGTGTGGGGCTGGCTACGGCGGGCATGGGACTGATGACGCTCGAAAGCGCGCGCTGGACGATGGCGCGCGGCGACCTGTTGACCATTTGTTGCGCGGCGGCGTTTGCCGCGCACATTCTCTCGCTGGGACACTATGCCAGCCGCGTAAGCTTCGAGGTTTTGTCCCTGGCGCAGATCGGCACGGCGGCGGTGCTGGCCCTGGGCTCGTGCTGGTGGCTGGAAACGCCCCGTGTGTCCTGGCGCCCGTCCGTGTGGGTGGCGATTGCGGTGACGGGTCTGCTGGCCACCGCGCTGGCCTTCACCATCCAGGCTTGGGCGCAACAGTACACTACGCCCACCCGCACGGCGTTGATTTTTACCCTGGAGCCGGTTTTTGCCTGGGTGACGTCCTTTCTCCTGACGGGAGAGACTCTCTCGCCGCGCGCCGCCGCCGGGGCCGGGGCGATTTTGGCAGGCATCGTGCTGGTGGAATTGAAACCCTTTCGGCGCGAGTTACATCCATCGCAGTAGCTGCTGCAGTTGCGGAGTTATAATATTGGGCGATTGCAGAGAGCGGAGGAGCAAACAAGATCCCATGAGTTTCGTTGACAAGGTGCGCAGACAGAAGTTTTTGTCTTTCACGCTGATTCTCTTCACTCTGTCGATCGGTGTCGTAATTGGCACGTTGATCAACACGGGAGTGAAAGCAGCTAAAGACAGCACGGTGGCGCCTGGCGCTACCCCCCTCACCATCCCCAATCCCGTCCAGCTTTCCACCTCCTTTTCGCAAATTGCGAAAGCCGTGGAACCTTCCGTGGTGAACATTTCCACAACCTATCTCCCGAAAGCCCCCGCGCACGCCAGAAATCGCCGCCGGGCCAACCCGGATGACGGGGACGACAGCGACAACGGCGGTATGGAAGATTTCTTTTTCCGGTTCTTTGGCAACCCCTTCGGCCAGGGCGGCCCAGACATGCCGCAGCGCAAGGGATATGCCTTGGGCTCCGGCGTCGTGGTGGACAGGGCTGGATACATTATCACCAACAACCACGTGATCGATAAGGCGGATCGCATCCAGGTGAAGTTTAACGGCGATCCCACCGAGTACGATGCCAAGGTGGTGGGCGCGGACGCCGCCACGGACTTGGCGGTGATTCGGGTGGAGGGCAAGCGCAACCTGCAACCGGCGACCATCGGCAACTCCGATGCGGTGCAGGTAGGCGATTGGGCGGTGGCCATCGGTTCGCCGTTCGGTTTCCAGGCCACGGTGACCGCAGGCATCATCAGCGCCAAGGAGCGCGATGTTGACCCCACGCAACAGTTCCAGCATTTTCTTCAGACCGACGCGGCCATCAACCCGGGTAATAGCGGCGGCCCGCTATTGAACATCAAGGGTGAAGTGATCGGCATCAACACCGCCATTGCGTCCCGCTCCGGAGGCAACCAGGGCATCGGTTTCGCCATGCCGATCAACACCGCCGTGCGGGTCTATAACCAGATCATCAAGTCCGGCAAAGTGGTGCGCGGCTCCATCGGCGTGCAGTTCACTCCCTCCGACACGCAGAACGCGCGCGACCTGCTGAAGGCCTATGGGGCCTCGGAAGGCGTCTTCGTCCAGAGCGTGGCCCCCGGCGGTCCCTCGGAGAAGGCCGGGATCAAGGCTGGCGACATCATCGTGGCCATCAATGGTCAGCCGGTGCACAACGGCGGTGAACTGGTGGATCGCGTCACTTCCACCGCGGTTGGCACGCCTCTGACGCTCACCGTCCTGCGCGACGGCAAGCGGCAGGATTTCAAGGTCGTAGTGGCTGACCTGGCGCAGGTGTTTCCGGATCGCTTCGGCACCGGCAAGGACCAGGACCAGAGCGGGCCGGGTGAAGGCACCCAGGCCAAGTTCGGCATCACCATCGAGAACCTCAGCCGGGCGCGCCGCGACAATTTGGGCATCAAGCAGTCCGGAGGGGTGCTCGTCAGCGATGTGGAGTCCGGCTCCTTCGCCGAAGATATCGGCCTGCAGAAGGGCGATGTGTTGATGGAAATCAATCGCCAGCCGGTGAACTCGGTGGACGACGTCAAGGCGATCCAGAACTCGCTGCATCCGGGCCAGGCAGTGGCCTTCCGGATCCTCCGCTCCGCCGGACGCGGCGGCGACTGGACCTCGGTGTTCGTGGCCGGCACGCTGCCCCAGTCGCAGCAGTAAGCGGCGGGTACCGTCAGGCTTGGGCTTCGGGGCGCCCTCGGCGGGCGCCCCGAAGTTGATTTTTTGGAGAGAATATCGGCATTGCGAATAGGTATTCCTGTTTTGGTAGCTGGTTTGCTCCTCATCAGCGGCGCGTCGGCGACCGTTTCCTCGAAGAAAACCTCCTCGAAGAAGAGCACTGCCGCTAAGAAAAACCCCGCACCGTTCAAAACCGGGACGCACACGGCCAAAGCGGGTGCGCATAGCGCTTCCTCGCAACGGTCCAAGACCACGGGCCACGCTTCCTCCGCGCGCGGATCCGCGTCCCAGACCCGCCGGGGCGCCTCCAGCGGAAAGGCGCGCTCCTCCGCCCGTGCCTCCTCCCGCCGTCCGGTCCAACGGCGCCGCGCCACGCAAATGCAGCCCAGCGCGGATCGGTACAAGGAAATTCAGGCCGCGCTGGCCAGCAAAGGATATCTTCAGGGCACGCCCACCGGCCAATGGGACCAAGCTTCCCAGGATGCCATGCGCCGGTTTCAGAAAGACCAGAACCTGGAGCCTAGCGGCAAGCTCGACTCGCTCTCGCTGATCGCCTTGGGGCTCGGGCCGAAGCACGAGAACAGCGCCGGTTCCACCCCCGCCGCATCCCCGTCCGCCACGCCGCACTCGCAGCCGTAAACATTAACCACCTGCTTTTAGTGGTGCTACCATGTGGGTGGAGGTGTTGCGCCATGATCATCGGCGTTCCGAAAGAGGTGAAGGACCACGAGACGCGCGTCGCCCTGGTGCCCAGCGGCGTGACCGCACTGCGTGAGGCCGGCCACGAGGTGCTGGTCCAGTCGGGGGCGGGGCAGGGCAGTTCCATCACCGACCGCGAGTATATGCAAGCCGGCGCCGCCATCTTGTCGAAGGCGGAAGAGGTCTGGCGCAAGGCCGATCTCATCGCCAAAGTGAAGGAACCGCAACCCTCCGAGTACGCTTTTTTCCGCCCCGGCTTGATTCTGTTCACCTATCTGCACCTGGCGCCCCTGCCCGAGCTGACGGACCACATGCTGGAGTCGGGTGTGAGCGGCGTGGCCTATGAGACGATCCTCGAAGAGGACGGCTCCCTGCCATTGCTGACCCCCATGAGCGAAGTGGCCGGGCGAATGTCCGTGCAGGTGGGAGCGCAGTACCTGGAAGCGCCCAACGGGGGCCGGGGGTTGTTGCTGGGCGGCGTGCCCGGTGTGGCGCCGGCCAACGTGGTGATCCTGGGCGGCGGCGTGGTGGGCACGAATGCGGCCAAGGTCGCCCTGGGCATGGGAGCCCACGTCACGATCATCGACCGCAATCTGAACCGCCTGCGCGAGCTGGATGACATTTTCAACGGCCTGGTGGTGACGCTGGCCTCCAACTCCTGGACGATCAGCGAGGCGCTGAAATCGGCGGACCTGGTGGTGGGCGCGGTGTTGATTCCCGGCGCCTCGGCGCCCAAGCTCGTGCGCCGCCAGATGATCGCCAACATGAAGCGCGGCTCCGTGGTGGTGGACGTGGCCATCGACCAGGGCGGCTGCTTCGAGACCTCCCACCCCACCACGCACACCGAACCGGTGTTTCTGGTGGACGGCGTGCTGCACTACTGCGTCTCCAACATGCCCGCCGCCGTGCCCCACACCTCCACCTTCGCCCTCACCAACGCGACCTTCCCCTACCTATTGGAACTGGCGAACAAGGGCCTGGAGCGCGCCTGCGCGGGTCATCCGGCGCTTTCCAAGGGTGTCAACACCTATAACGGCTATGTGACGCACGCGGGGGTCGCGGAATCCCAGCAGCGAGCCTGGCGGTCCCTGGCGAAAGTGTAAGGCGTCAGGAACCAAACCGCTCTGCTATACTCGTCCCAGAAACGCATGCCAGCCAGCCTGTCGGCCGAAGCCCGTCCGCAGCCCCTCACGGCCCTGAGCGAAGAGGAACGGCTCTTTCAGGCCTCGGTGCGGCAGTTCGCGCGCGAGCAGATCGCGCCGCACGTCCGCGCCATGGACGCGGACGGCGTCTTCCGCAAGGACCTGATCCGGCAGTTCTTCGAGCTTGGCCTGATGGGCATCGAGATTCCCGAGGAGTACGGCGGTCAGGGCGGCACGTTCTTCCAGTGTGTGCTGGCGGTGGAAGAATTGTCTGCGGTGGACCCTTCGGCGGGTGTGATTGTGGACGTGCAGAACACCATCGTCAACAACGCCATTCTGCGCTGGGCCAGCGCCGATCAGAAACAGCGCTACCTGCCGCGCCTGGCGGCCGACACCGTGGCTTCTTACGCACTCTCGGAAGCCGGTTCGGGCTCGGACGCCTTCGCCATGGCTGCGCGCGCGGTGGATCAGGGCGATCATTTTCTGCTCACTGGCCGCAAGCTGTGGATCACCAACGCGGCCGAATCCGGGCTCTTCCTGCTGTTTGCCAACGCCAACCCGGAGGCCGGCTATCGCGGCATCACCGCGTTTCTGATCGAGCGCGAGTTTCCCGGCTTCCAGGTCGGTAAGAAAGAAGACAAACTGGGCCTCCGCGCGTCCTCCACCTGCGAACTGATCCTGGATAACTGCCGGGTCCCCAAGGCAAACGTCATGGGGGAGGTGGGCAAAGGCTACAAGATCGCCATGGAGACGCTCAACGAGGGCCGCATCGCCATCGGCTCGCAGATGATCGGGCTGGCGCGCGCCGCGCTGGAGCACGCCGTGAGCTATGCCCGCGAGCGCAAGCAGTTCGGCAAGGCCATCGGAGAGTTTCAGGGAGTGCAGTTCCAGTTGGCGAAAATGGCCACCGAACTCGAGGCCGCGCGCCTGCTGGTGTACAATGCCGCACGGCTCCGCGACGCCGGCCTGCCGTTCCAGGCCGAGGCGGCCATGGCCAAGTTCTATAGCTCCGAGGTCGCCGAGAAGGTCGCTTCCAAGGCCATCGAGATTTTCGGCGGCGTCGGCATCACCAAGGATTATCCGGTCGAAAAGCTGTATCGAGATGCCAAAATCGGCCGGATCTACGAGGGAACCAGCAATATTCAACTGTTGACCATCGCCAAGAAACTGCTGGGGAAGTAGGTTCGTCTAAAGAGGTATCGAGGGGAAAATGCGTAGATTCGTTTTGTTTGGATTGTTTGCCCTTGCATCCTTCGCCCTTCGGGCCGCGGACAACGCCACCACCGACGTCAATCCCGACGAGATCATCCGCAAGTTCGCCGCCAAGGAGGCGGAGTTCGCGCAGGCGCGCGGCAACTACACTTACCGCCAGACCGTAAAGATCCAGGAGTTGGACCCGGCCGGCAACCCCGGCGGCAAGTACGAACTGGTGGAGGACATCATCTTCTCTCCCGAAGGGCAGCGGACCGAGAAGGTCGTCTTCGCTCCGGTTTCCACTCTCCGGAATCTCATTCTCACCCCCGAGGACGAGCAGGACTTGCGCAACGTGCAGCCGTTCGTGCTCACTACGAACGAGATTCCCGAATACGACATCCAGTACCTCGGCCGCCAGAAGGTCGATGAAATCGGCTGCTATGTCTTTGCGGTGAAGCCCAAGAAGATGGTTCAGGGCAAGCGCTACTTCGAGGGCCAGATCTGGGTGGACGACCGCGACCTGCAAATCGTCAAGACCTACGGGAAAGGCGTGGGCCTGCTCAAGAAGGGCTCCGATAACCAGTTCCCCAAGTTCGAGACCTACCGTGAGCAGATCGACGGCAAGTACTGGTTTCCGACCTACACCCGCGCCGACGACACGCTACACTTCCAGACCGGGCCACAGCGCATCCGCATGATCGTGAAGTACGAAAACTACAAGCGCTTCGCCGGCCGGTCTACCATCCAGTTCGGCGAGGTGGTCGACGAGGGCAACAAGCCCAAGCAGGACGATCCGAAGAAGAAATAGAACCCGACATGAAGATCACGCCACTGAACAACGGACCTCTACGTATCGAAGGGGATTTCACGATCGTGGACGCGCAGGGAAATGCCTTTGGCCTGGCCGGCCGGACTGTCATTTCCCTGTGCCGCTGCGGCCATTCGGAGAACAAGCCGTTTTGCGACGGCAGCCACGCGCGGGTGGGATTTCAGAGTGTGGTTGCGGCCCGCGACCTGCCGCCTCCCAAGCCGAAGCTGTAGCTGACAAGCATTTCCAATCCACGTCGGAGAGTGGATTCACGGCTGCGAACCAGCCGCGGAGCCCAATTCACTAACCCGTGGGTTGCTGCCACTTGGTCAGAGCGTGTAGCAGCACTGGGCATCGACGATGCCGTGCTTATCCTGACGCCAGGTGCCGATCCAGTGGACGCCGCCGCCGGCGGCAAACGCGTCGGTGACGTAGTTGAAACTCGAAGGCTTGACCTCGGTGAGCCAGTTCTCCCAAATCGCGCCCTGGCCTTTCAGGTGGACCCGGATGTTGACGATGCCGTAACCACCCTGGTAGGCGAACTGGATGCCGTCGATGTCCCCGCTAGCCATGCAGCTTTCGCCGTCGAAGTCCGAGGCCACCCAGCCGGAGCCGTGTTTGGAATCGGAATACCCCGTGTCCGGCGGGATCACATTGTTCTGAAGGTCCCAGGCGCGCAAGTTAATAATGCCGTAGCCTCCCTGATAAAGCACTTCAATCTTCCCGACGTCAGCGGTGGACTGCAGGGCGATCCGGTTGTTTTGGCCGTAGTCGTGCGAGACCTCGATCGAGCCGTCGTATTCATCGAAGAGCCACGGGGTGGTGGCCGTTTTGACGGTGGCCGGGACCGCCGCCGGGTAGGCCGCCTGCGCGATCTGAATCACTTGGCCAGTGAGGGCCGGGCTTGGAAAGTCCATGTAGACCGAGCCGTAGCACATGCCCGGCAGATTGCCCCAGGACGCCGTGGTGAAATACGCGGCCAGTTCGGGGTTGATCACATCCGCGTAGTATTGGGGATTGGGGAGCACACTGGGGGCCGGCGGGCCCGCGCAACTGGCGTAGGTAACATACCACGTGGCGGCGGCTGCCGGCGCCGCCGCAGCCTTATTCAGATGATCCCGGACGTAGTCCCATTTGTTGGCGGCGAAGGCCTCTGCGTAGTGGTCTTCTACGTCCAGGTTTCGGCTTCCGGAGTCCTCCACCAGAAGTTGCTTATCCCAACTTCCCCAGAAGATGCCCGTGCCTTCCGCGACCCGGTTGACGACCACGATTTTGCCGCGGACGTCGCCCAGTCCGGGCACCGCGGAACCGAGATAGAAGAAATTCTTGAAGCTGTCCTTGCCGGCGATGGCGTTGAAGAGCGCCATGAATGTGCTCGTATCGACGTCGGAGTTCTCCTGCTTGATGCACATCACAATGCACTCGGTGGGGTTGTCCGTCAGGAAACTGATGCAGTCCTGTAGCACAAACTCGCGGCAGTCGGGGTTGTCGGAGTAGTCCGAAGTCTGGTCGAAATAGGCCCATTGGTACGTGCCGCCATGGTGCAGAGAGAAGTTCAAGCCGCCGGCCTTGGATTGGAAATAGCAAAGGCGGACGTCCAGCAGGCGGATGCCGATCTGGAGTTGCTGGAGCGGAGACCGGACCTGGCACTCGGCGGTGGGTCCTCCGTGAAGCGCGGCCGTGTCGTGGGTGCCGGGCAGCGTGATTCGCGAAATCAGGGTGGCATCGTCAATCGCGGCCATCCACGAGCAGCGTATGGGTTGAGTGTTGGACATTATATTTCCTGAAAAATACGGCTCTTCACCGGCGCAAATATCTTAAAGGCCCTGGCGATTTTTGGTGGATCGCCCGACTTTGGGCGAGTATAACATCAAATATTGGGCTTAATAAAAAGTTGAGCGCCGGCTCTTGAGTAGAAAGCCTGGAAATTCAACCCGAGTGCGATGGCTAATCTTCAATCTCGATCTTCGGCCCTTCCTGGGGACCCAATTCACGAATGCGGTCCACGGTGTTGCGGGCCAGAGTGAGAAAGCCCGCGCCCTCGACGCTCCTGGCTTCCTCCAGGGCCACCGGCCTGCCCGAATCCCCGCCGATGCGCACCGCGGGATTCAGCGGCAACTCTCCCAGGAAGTGCACCTGCATCTGCTGCGCCGTGCGCTTTCCGCCGCCGTAGCTGAACACGTCGATCCGCTCCTGGCAGTGCGGGCAGACTAGGTAGCTCATGTTCTCCACGATGCCCAAAATGGGGACCTTCACCTGGTGGAACATGTGCACGGCCTTGCGCGCGTCTTCCAGCGAAACGTCCGAAGGCGTCGTCACCACGATGGCGCCGGTGATCGGAGCCGTCTGGATCAAGGTGAGCTGCACGTCTCCGGTGCCCGGCGGCAGGTCGATAATCAGGTACTCCAGTTCGCCCCAGTCGACGCCGCGCAGAAACTGCTGGATCACGCTGTGCAGCATGGGACCGCGCCACACCAGGGGACGGTCGCCCGGGTTCAGGAAGCCCATGGACATCAGCTTGACGCCGTATTGTTCGAGCGGCTGAATGCGGTCCCCGTAGGCCATGGGAGTCTGGTTGATGCCCATCATGAGCGGCACGTTCGGCCCGTAAACGTCCGCGTCCATCAAGCCGGTCTTGTGTCCCAGTCCGGCCAACGCGATGGCCAGGTTGACCGCCACGGTGGTCTTGCCCACGCCTCCTTTTCCGGAACCGACCGCGATCAGATTCCGGACGCCTGGGATAGGCAGCTTGGGCATCTGCCCGGGCTGATTGGGACTCATAAGACTCTATCCTAGCAAGCAGGCAGGAGCGAGAAGGCAGGAGTGAGGAAAAGCTCCGTTTTAACGTGCTACCGGCCCCGAAACCACTTGGGGCCCACGTATAGATGATGCGAGATCGCGTCCGGCACCGCCAGGTAGATCAGAAATCCGATCACACCGTGCGCCACGCCGAGGAAGTAGAGGTTGCGGTATCGCAGATACACTTTGGCGCAGGCATAGCCGGCGGCCAGGGTCACGGCCATGAGGAACCAGTTGGGCAGGTGCGCGGCGGAAAAGAACACGGCGGCCAGCGCCGGCACGCCGCGCGTCTCCGAGCCGGGAAACGCCTGCCGGAAGCGGTTCACGAAATAGCCGTTGAGCAGATATTGCTGGAACAGGCCCCACAGGCAATACAACGCCAGGCTCCCGAGGGCGTCCTCCCAGCGCACGGCGCGCAGCGTTTGCAGCACGCTCCCCGCCCCGGCGAGCAGCAGGCACAGCAGTCCCACCACGGGTCCGAACTCGGCGAACGGACTCCCGGCTCCCGCCAACCGGAAACCCAGGCTCGCCGGGCTTTCGCGCCGCAAAGCGTGCGAAAGCACCACCACCCCGAGCATGGGAATCCAGGCCGCCGGCCAGACGAAGCGCAGCCGCCAGATGTACCACAGGATCAGCCCGAACACGCCCAGGGCTTCGCCCAGGGCCCGGCCGCGTTCCCATGGTTGCCCCATTTGCGCTCGATTCTACAGCAGGCCCGGCTTCCCGCGCGGAACGATCGCCCCCGCTACGGCCTGGCCGTTTCGGCGGGCGAGGCCACGAACCGGTAGCCCACGCCGCGCACGGTGAGCAGGTGGCGCGGATGAGTCGGATCGTCTTCCAGGTAGCGCCGCAACCGCACGATGAAATTGTCGATGGCCCGGGTGTCGGTGTCTTCGTGCAGGCCCCAAACCTCCTCCAGCATGGCCTTCCGGGATACCGGCCTGCCTTCGTGCCGGATCAGGTAACGGAGCACGTTGGCCTCCATGAGTGTCAGGGGAAAAACCTTATCCCGGACGCGCAACTCCAGCAGATCGAAGCTCACCGCCTTCTCTCCGAAGCTGAACTGGTCTTTGGGTTCCTGCGGGGGGTGCGCATTCGCGGGGGCCTGGTGCAGCGAAGCGTGCAGCCACTCGCGCCGCCGCAGCAAGCCGCGGATGCGGGCAATCAATATCGCCAGTTCGAAGGGCTTGGGGAGATAGTCGTCCGCGCCGGCGGCGAAGCCCCGCAGCACGTCGTCCGGATGGCCGCGTGCGGTCAGCATGAGTGTGGGGACATAGAGGCCCGACTTGCGCATCTCCGCCATCACCGTGAAGCCGTCCTTCCCCGGCAGCATGACGTCCAGAATCACCACGTCATACCCCGGCGACTCCCGGCCCAGCAACTCCAAGCCGGCCTCCCCGGTCTCGGCGACGTCCACCTGGTAGCCCTCCGCTTCCAGGTTGAAGCGCAGGCCTTCGGCCAGGTGCTGTTCGTCTTCCACCACCAGGACGCGGGTCATTTCGCTACCGGAAGCTGCAACGTGAAGGTGCTTCCCCGCCCGGGGCCCGCGCTCTCCGCCCAGGCCCGCCCGCCGTGCCGCTTGGCCACCGACCGGACGATGTACAGACCCAGCCCCGTGCCTTTCACGCGGGTGGCCTGCGGCCCGGCCACCCGGTAGAAGCGCTTGAAGATCTGTTTCAGTTCGCCCGGGGGAATACCGACTCCCTGGTCGGTCACCCGGATGGCCGCGTACTTACCGTCCACCTTGGCCGTTTCCACGGTCACGCGTACGTCGCTTCCGGAGTACTTGACCGCGTTATCGATCAGGTTCGACACCGCTGCCCGCACCTCGTCCGGATCGCCCAGCAAGGTTGTGGGCGGCCCGGGGTGGTATTCGAGCGCTTCCGGGCGCAGGTGATGGAGGGTGCGCGCGCGCGCCAGGCACTCTTTCACGGTGGCGTCCAGGTCGATCGGAGAACGGAGGGGCTTGCGGCTGGAAGAGCCGACTCGCCCGGTGCGCAGCACCTGCTCGATGGTGGCGAGCAGCCGCTCGCTGTCGTCCACCATGATGCGGTAGAATTCCTTGCGCCGGGCTTCATCCACTTCCCGCGTTTGCAGCGTTTCCAGGTACAGCCGGATGGACGCCACCGGAGTTTTCAGCTCGTGGGTTACCGCGTTGATGAACGCGTCGTGCTGGGCGTTGCGGCGGATCTCCCGCACCAGGAAGGTCGTGTTGAGGACCACGCCGCTAATGATGGTGGCCAGCAGCAGCACTCCCAGGAACAGCAGGATGCCCGTGCGCCAGTTCAGCAGCACCCAGCCGATGTAGAGAAGCAGGATGACCGAGATCAGGCCGATGCCGAGCGCGATGAAGAACGCGATCGACTTTTGCCGGCCGGCGACTACCATGCCTCCAGCTTAAGCCGAACTCGGTGGCGGTGGACGGCTGGGCTACGCCGCTTTCTGTTCCACCAGCACGCTGTCGGGCCGGGCCGCCTGAACGGACCTGGCCACGCCCAGGAAACGCAGGACCTTGATGGTGATCCAGGAGAGGTCGAACTCGTACCAGGTAAGCCCGTGCCGGGCCGAAGTGGGGTGCGCGTGATGGTTGTTGTGCCAGCCTTCGCCGAAGGTGAACAGGGCCACCCACCAGGTGTTGCGGGAATCGTCGCGGGTGTTGAACCGGCGCGAGCCGTACATGTGGGTGATGGAGTTGATCATCCAGGTGGCGTGCAGTCCGAAGACCACCCGCAGGCAAATGCCCCACAGCAACAGGGGAAGCCCGCCCAGGGCGTACAACAGGCCCGCCAGGGCCACCAGCGGCGTCCAGTGCCAGTTGTTCAGCCACACGTAGAACCGGTGCTTGGCCAGGTCCGGGGCGTACTTCGACATCAGTCGGGTATTGTTGTGATTCGTTTCTCCGAACAGAATCCAGCCGCAGTGCGCCCACCAGGCGCCGTCGCGCGGAGAATGGGGGTCGCCGGGCTGATCGGATTTCTGGTGGTGAATGCGATGCGTGGCCACCCAGAAAATGGGTCCGCCCTCCAGGGTCAGCGCCCCGCACAGCGCAAAGAAATAATCCAGCCAGCGCGGCACCTTGTAGGAACGGTGGGTGTGCAGCCGGTGATATCCCAGACTGATGCCCAGGCCGGTGGCCATCCAGTACAGGAAAACCGCGACGGCAAAAGCCCGCCAGCTAAAGGTGAACAGGGCTGCGACGGCCCCGGCGTGCAGAATTGCCAGAACGACGGTGGTAATCCAGTTCATTTTCTGGAGCTGATAGGGGCTGGGAAGCATGCTGAGGTCGGTAGGATGCATGTGAAGAATACTTTTCCAAACTATCAGGGAATCTGCGGCGCATTTGTAAGATTTGTGTAATTTCAATGGGATACGGGGTCTCCGAGGGGATATGCTACAGTCGAAGGTGGTGTTCCGCCGTGTCATCTGGATCGTGCTGGACAGCGTCGGAATCGGTGAAATGCCCGATGCGGCGGCCTATGGAGACGTCGGCAGCGATACCCTTGGAAACATCGCCCGCCGCAGACGGCTGGAGATTCCCCGACTGCGCCGCCTGGGGTTGGCGAATATCAAGCCATTGACGGGGATTCCCCCGGTCCCGCAGCCCGCCGGGTGCTATGGACGCTGCGCCCTGGCCTCCCCGGGGAAAGACACCACCACCGGCCACTGGGAGATGGTGGGCATCCACTTAGAGGAGCCCTTCCCTTTGTACCCCTGGGGCTTTCCGCCCGAAGTGATGCAGCCCTTCGAGCACCGTATCGGCCGCAAAACCTTAGGCAATAAGCCCGCCTCCGGCACGGAGATCATCAAGGAATTAGGCGCCCAGCACGTGCGCACCGGGTTTCCGATCGTCTACACTTCGGCGGACAGCGTGTTTCAGGTGGCGGCGCACGAGGAGGTGATCCCGCTGGCCGAACTCTACCGGATCTGCGAGATCGCCCGGGAGATCCTGCGTGGTCCGCACGAAGTCGGCCGGGTGATCGCGCGCCCTTTTGTGGGCGCCCCCGGCGCTTTTACCCGCACACCCAACCGCAAGGATTACGCCGTGCCTCCGCCGGCTGGAATGCTCCTGGATCAACTGGCGGACCACAGAGTGCCGGTGGCCAGCGTGGGCAAGATTTACGATGTGTTCGTGGGCCGTGGCATCGGCCCGCACCAGAAAGCCCGGAACAATGCGGACGGCATGGCCCGCACGCTGGCCACCATGGACCAGGCGGCGGAGGGTCTGATCTTTGTCAACCTGGTGGATTTCGATCAGCAGTTCGGCCACCGCAACGACGTGGAAGGCTACGCCCGCGCGATCGAGGAGTTTGACGCCTGGCTGCCCGCCTTCGAGGAGCGGCTGCGGGAAGGCGATCTGGCCATCCTCACCGCCGATCATGGCTGCGACCCCACAACGCCTTCCACCGATCACAGCCGGGAGTACGTGCCGCTTCTGACCTATGGTCCCGGGGCGCGCGCGGGCGCCGATCTCGGGCTGCGCTCTTCGCTTTCCGACATCGGCCAGACGGTGGCGGAAAATTTCGGCGTCCGGATTGAGAAAGGAACCAGCTTTTTGCCGTTAATCGTATGAGAAAGCCAGTCATGGCGGGCAATTGGAAGATGTACAAGACGCCCGCCGAAACCACCGCATTTTTCGAGAGGTTCCGGCCCCTGGTCGAGCGGTCGGAGCACTGCGAGGTCGTCATCTGCCCGCCGTTCACAGGCCTCGCGGCGGCCGTTCAGGCTGCCGCGGGCACGCGCATCCGCATCGGAGCGCAGAACCTGTTTTGGGCCCGGGAGGGCGCCTATACCGGCGAAGTGAGCGCCCCCATGATCCGGGCCGCGGGCTGCTCCCACGTGATCATCGGGCACAGCGAACGGCGCCAGTATTTCGGGGAGACGGATGAATCGGTCCTGAAGAAGACGGTCTCCGCCCTGGAGGCCGGCCTGACCCCCATCGTGTGCGTGGGCGAACGCCTGGAAGAACGCGAGGCCGGGAAGACCGAGGCGGTGCTCGCCGGCCAGTTTCGCGGCGGCATCGCCGGCCTGGGTCCGCAGCAATTCGCCGCCATCGTGATGGCCTACGAGCCGGTCTGGGCCATCGGCACGGGCAAGACCGCCACACCGGAAATCGCCGCCGACGCCCACCGCGCGATTCGCGGCGAGGTGCGCGCGAAGTTCGGCGCCGGCGCCGCGGCCGCGGTGCGCATCCTGTACGGCGGCAGCGTCAAGCCGGACAACGTCAAAAACCTCATGGCGCAGCCGGAGATCGATGGCGTGCTGGTGGGCGGCGCCAGCCTGGACCCGGCGTCTTTCGCTACGATCGTGAACTTCTAACCGCGGGTCCGAGGGCCTGCTCGACGGCGCGCAGAAACTCCGCTTCGCGATCCATCTCCATGCGGATGCGCAGCCAGTAAAGCGGGAGCGGCGCCAGCAGGTGGACGCCGCCCTCGCACAGGTTGATGCTGTCCTTCTCGGTGGTGAGCACCGCATCGGCGCCCGCCACCCGGAAGGTCTGGGCCATGCGCCGGAGTTCGCCCGGCCGGTAGGTGTGGTGGTCTCCGAATTCCAGCCGCTCCACCGGATCGAGACTCAGGTTGCGCAGAGTGTGCCAGAAGGTCTGCGGATTGCCCAGGCCGCAGAAGGCCGTTGGGCGCGCGCAAGGCAGGTCGCGCGGGCCGAAGGTCTGGCCGCTGGATCGCTCGACCCAGCATTCCGGCGCCACCCGCGCATGGAAGATGGGAGCCCGCGGATTGTAGCGGCGCAGGCACTGCTCGATGGCGGGCAGGGCGCGCCCTTGGGCCGTGCGGGTGATCACGATCACCCCCGCGCGGCGCAGTGCTTCCAACGGTTCGCGCAGCCTGCCCAGCGGGAACACCCCGCCTCCCCCCAGCGGATCGAGCGCGTCGATCAGCACGACATCGAGCTGACGGTCCAGGCGCAGATGCTGGAAGCCGTCGTCCAGGATCAATGCGTCGACGCCGAAGCGCTCGTGGAGGAGTTTCCCCGTCGCCACGCGTTCCGGCCCGATCCCCACGGCTGCCAACCCGGACCGGAGGAAGATCTGCGCCTCATCGCCGGTCTGCTCGACCGGCGCCGTTCCGGCCGGCGCCACCGCCAGAGGCTGCGGCGCGTGGCCTCCGTAGCCGCGGGTCAGGATGCCGGGGTGGTGGCCCGCCTCTTTCAGCTTGCCGGCCAGGAACAGGACGCAGGGCGTCTTACCGGTGCCGCCCATCGAGAGGTTCCCCACGCTGATCACGGGCACAACCAGCCGCTGTCTGCGCGCCAGGTCCCGTCCGGCCCGCCAGCGCGCTCCCGCCCGCCAGATCCGGGCCAGCGGCGCCAGCAGCAGCAGAGCGGGAGTAGAGTGGCGGAAGCCCGGAAATACGCGATCGTACAGTTGATGCACCTCCGCCGCTGTCCGCGCGGCCGCCCCGCGCTGGGCCTCGGCGCATACCCGCGCCCGGCCGCCGAGGCGAGCCGCTTCCGCGGGGTCTGCGAGCAGGCGATCCACGGCTTCGGCCAGGGCCGCGCCCTCCGCGATCTCCGCACAGGCGCCCGCGGCGCGAAACTCTTCGGCGATCTCCCGAAAGTTCTCCATGTGCGGGCCGATGACCACCGGGCGGCCGAAAAACGCCGGCTCCAGGATGTTGTGGCCCCCACGCGAGGCCAGCGTGCCGCCCATGAACACCACATCGGCCAGGCCGAACAGGCCGCTGAGTTCGCCGATGCTATCGAGCAGCAGAACGCCCGGCAATTCCAGCGCATCCCCCGGACCTAGTTCGGAGCGCCGCAGAAACCGGATGCCGGCGCGCTCCAGTTTGCGCGCGGCCTCATCGAACCGTTCGGGCCTGCGCGGCGCCAGGAGCAGCAGCAGTCCGGGACGACTCCGCACCAGGTCGCGGAAGGCCTCCACGACCACGTCATCCTCGTCGGGATCGCCCGCCTGGGCCGGGGGCATGGTGCTGGCCGCAATCCACACGTGCGGCGGGGACAGCCGCGCGATCAGGCTCCGTACCGGCGAGTCTGTCGCCGCCTCCCGGGGCTGAAAATCGTACTTCAGGTTGCCGGCCACCCGGACGCGCTCCGGCGGCGCCCCGGCTCCGAGGAAGCGCTGCCGGATGGCCTCGCTCTGCACCAGGATGGCGTCCGGCCAGACCAGCACGTGCCGGAAAAACCAGGCGTGCCGTAAGTAGCGCGGGGCGGCCCGGTCGGAGATCCGGCCGTTGACCAGCAGCAGCCCGCACCCTATGCGCTTGACCTCGCGGAACAGGTTGGGCCAAATTTCGGTTTCCGCGACCACCACGACAGAAGGCTGCAGCGTCCGCAGTACGCGGCGCACGGCGAACACCATGTCCATGGGCGCGTAAAAGACACCGTCGGCCAATCCGCCCAGCTTCTGGCCGGCCATGGAGCGTCCGGCCAGCGTAGACGTAGAGACGAAAATCGGCGTCCGCGGCAACCGCTCCCGTAGTTGCCGCAACAGTTCCACCGACGAGAGCACCTCACCGACCGAAACCGCATGCAACCAAATTGCTCCGGGGGCGGTCTGTTTAAACGTATGCGGCAGAAAGCCCAGGCGCTCGGGCAGGCTGCGGAAATAGGCCCGGTCGCGCAGGCCGCGGGACAGGAAATAAAATATTACGGCAGGCCACCCAAACGCCTGAAGAAGTCGGTATAAAAGATAGATGCCATTTGTTTTCAAACGTTTGGCTCTTTGTTTCAGTATAGCGGCGGCGCTGGCGGGGAACAACCTGCGGGCGGGCGACAAGGAGAGCCAAAAGTTCGAAGCGGCTCCCGCCGCCAGCTATCCCGCGCACCAGACTTCCGCGCAGGTGACCATCGGGGCCGATGTGTACGTTTCCGATGACAAGGCCAAGCCCGTGTTCGGCAAGCACAACCCTTACGAATTAGGGGTTTTGCCCATCCTGGTGGTCATCCAAAACGACAGCCCGAAGACCATCCGGCTGGATCAGTTGCAGGCGGCGTACATCGCCCCGGACCGCAGCCGCGTGGAGGCCACGCCCGCCGGCGACGTGAAGTACCTGCGCGGTCCGCGCAGACCCAACGTAATTTCCGGGCCCACGGGGTCACCCAAGGTGCTGAAGCACAAAAATCCGCTGGATTCCTGGGCCATCGAGGGACGGGCCTTCGCCGCCAAGATGCTTCCTCCGGGCCAGTCCGCCAGCGGATTCTTTTATTTCCAGACAGGGTTCCAGCGGCGCTCCAGCCTCTATCTCTCGGGGCTGCGCGAGGCGGACACCGGCAAGGAATTTTTCTACTTCGAAATTCCCCTGGAAAACGCCGACTCCGCCTCCGGCCCGCAGAAATAGAGCGAGTGCTATTTTCCCGGTGTTGCCACCAGGAGTGCGCCGCCACCCTCCTGAAATCTGGCAGCAAAGAGGATCTGACCCGCATCGTTCAGGGCGATCTGTGTGTTCGCCTTGCCGCCGCCGAAATCGTCAAGCGTCGAAATGGTGCCCAAGCCGGTGTTCATCCCCGTCTTGGCGACGAGCCGCAAAGTCCCCCGATGCCAGACATACAGTCCGTTGTCGCCGTTGGTCAAGGTGCCGTCGAACGCGATGTCTCCCAGGTTGTTCATGTACGCGTTATGGGCATAAAAACCTCCGGTAGCCAGAATGCCGCCCCCCGGCATCGCATCGCCGGACTTTGCGATCACGATTGTTTTCCCGGTGGTATACAGGAACACCGCGACATCTGAACCGTCTCCCTGCACCGAGAGATCGCTGGTGAATGACACGTCCCCAGCCCAGTTAAGCACCGGCCCGAACGACGAAAAATAGTTCTTGCCGGGAACCGGCGATGGATCTCCGTGGTGGGCAATCGACTCGATCTTGCCCGTCGCAGCTCTCTTCACATACAGGCTGTCGGCGCAAAACAGGGTGCCGGCGCTGGCGTTCGCACACGGTTCACCAAATATATGCGCCGTGAAGGCTACATCGCCGAAATCGTTGAGACCCGGGCCGTAGGCCAGGTCGAACGTGGAGCCGGTCCCGCCCGGAGCCGGATCGCCCGGCTTGACGACAGAGGAGATCCTGCCGCGGAGATCAGCCTGGTAAACGCCCAGGGCCAGGACTCCGGGGCTGCCGTCGGGACACGGGACGGGGTAAGGCGCCGAGTTGTTCGCGGTGGTGCAGACCATGCCGGGAAACACGATGTTTCGCAGGTTATTGACAGCGGCGATGAACGAAGAACCCCAGAAGGCGCCGCCGCCGGGCGCCTGCTGGCCCGGAATCATCACGGGGACCACCCCGGTGAGGGGGTTGTAGCGATAAACACCGGCGTTCAAACCGAGGGGCGGCGGCACATCGCCGGTCCCGTTCCGCGTCATGATGAAAGCCACGTCACCCCACAGGTTCGCAGACATCGGCGACAAGGTGTACCCCAAGACGCCGCCATCCGCCATCGTCTGGCCGCCTTTTGCGATCGCGGTCAATTGCCCGCCGCGCCACAGGAACACGCCTTCGCCTCCCGTATTCAAGTCGGGACCGAACACCACTTGGCCAAAATTGGTGATCGCGCCGGGCTCAAAATAACTTACAAACGGTGTACTCCCGCCCAGCGCCGCGATCTGAGTGAACGTGTAGCTCTGCGCCAAAAGGGAGATCGGCGCGCACGCCACAACTAAGAACACAATGGTGCCGGTGCAGGTTGATGCTGCCGACCGGCTCCTTTTCCTCTTTTCCATACGTCTCTCCTTTCCCCGCGGTACGGCCGCTGCGAATGCCAGACCTGCCGGCCCACGTCTTCAATAAGAAATGCGGATGGAGATCCGGAAATGCGACAGCCGCGCGCGATTTGAACGACTCCCTTTCATTCCAGTTAGCGACCAGTTAGCGGCGCCGCGAGGCGGGCGATTCCCGTGTTAGAATGCCCGGATGCAGCCGAAGGATGATGCGCCTGGTGAAGTCACCAGGCTCCTTCAGGCCTTGAGTCAGTCCGCACCAGGGGCAGAGTCCCAACTGTACGGCCTGCTTTACAGCGAACTGCGCCGTATCGCGGCGGCCCATTTGCGAGCGGAACGTGCGGACCACACCCTAAGCCCGACCGCACTGGTGAACGAGGCATGGCTGCGCCTGGCCGGCGGCAAACCGAACTTCGAGAATAGGCGCCATTTCCTGGCGGTTGCGGCCAAAGCCATGCGCAGGATCCTGGTGGATTATGCTCGGGCTCGCAATGCGGCATGCCGCGGCGGGGGGCAAAAACCGGCCGGCCTGGACGAATTTCCGAACCTGCCGGCGCCCATCCAGGACGAAACCATTCTCGCCTTGGATGCCGCGCTCGAGCGGCTGGAGGTGATCAGTCGGCGCGCCGCACGAGTGATTGAGCTACGGTTCTACGCGGGGTTGACGGAGAGCGAGGTGGCCAAGGTTTTGGGGGTGAACCGGCGCACCGTGAATCGGGATTGGGAAATGGCGCGGGTCTGGTTGTACGGCGAACTCCACGGAGCGCCGGGCGAAGGGGAAAGCGGATAAACCCGAGGGGGCGAAGGCGAAACAGCGGTCCGGCGGGAACCGATGCAGCATTGGGAGCAGGCGCAGGATCTCTTCGAGTTGGGCATAGGCACCGGGGAAGCCGAGCGCCAGCGCCTGCTGGCTGATGCAGACCCGGAGGTCGCGGCGCTCGTGCGCAAACTCTGGCAACAGCCGGCGGAAGCCCGCTTCTTCCTCGCCAAACCGCTGGTGAAAGTGAGCCCTGCCGGAGTGTTCGAGAAAGGACAGCGAATCGGCGGGCGCTTCAGGGTGCTCCAGTGCGTCGGCAGTGGCGGAATGGGCGAGGTCTACAAGGCGCGGGATGAGTTGCTCGGCCGGACTGTGGCCGTGAAGGCTATCCGCGAGGACGTGGCCGGCCGGGCCGATTTCCGAGCGCGCCTCGAGCGCGAGGCGCGTTCTATCTGCGGGCTCACGCATCCGCACATCTGTGCTCTGTACGACCTCTGCTGGGAAGACGATTTGCCGTTTTTGGTGATGGAGTTCCTCTCCGGGCCGACGCTGGCACAACGAATTGCAGAGGGCAGATTGCCATTGGAGGAGATGCTGCGTGTGGCGGATGCCATGGCCGGCGCTCTCTCGTTCGCGCATGGGAGGGGAATAGTACACCGCGACTTGAAGCCGGCGAATGTGATGCTGACGGAGGTGGGGGTGAAACTGCTGGATTTCGGCATTGCGAAACAGGTCGCCGCGATCCGGTCAAGCGTAGACTCCACGGTCACGGTCGCACAATCAGGGACAGAGTCCTCGAGCACCAGGCAGGGCGAGGTGGCCGGCTCGGTGGCCTACATGAGCCCCGAGCAGGCTGGGGGCAAGTCGGTCGACGCGCGGTCGGATGTCTTCAGTTTCGGCGCGGTGTTGTACGAGATGGCGACCGGAGAGCGGGCGTTTCCAGGAGATTCGACGTTCTCCACACTTGCTGCGGTGATCGGACGCGAGCCCAGGCCGGTGCGGTCACTGGCGCCGGCGGCGCCCCGGAGTCTGGAGCGAATCATAGGGAAGTGTCTGGCGAAATCGCCGGAGGAGCGCTACGGGACGGCATCACAGGTGCGCGATGAACTGCGAGGGCTGGGAAGGAGGCCTGCCAGAAGGGGATGGGCGGTGGCGCTGGCAGCCGCCGGATTGGCCCTGAGCGCGTGGGTGCGGGAAAGCAGCATCAGCCAGAATAGCCGCGGGGTTGGATATCGCCCAAAGTCGGTCGTTGTTTTGCCATTCACGAATCTGTCGAAGGATCCGGAGATGGAGTACGTAGTCGACGGCCTTTCCGAATCCCTCACAAACTCATTCTCCCGTGTGCCCAACATCAGAGTGATCTCCAGATCCGCTGCCCTGGTGTACAAGGGCAGGAGTCAGGATCCACGCCAGATCGGGCGTGAACTGAGAGTGGATTCAGTGGTGATGGGCCGATCGACCTTCGGCGCCGGAACGATGCGTTTGCAAACGGAGTTGGTGGATGCGCACTCCGGGGGCCAATTGTGGGGGCTGCAATACGAAGGGACGATCAACGATGCGCTTAAGATTCAGGACGACATAGCACGGCAGGTGAGCGAACGGCTGCAGGGCAGGGTGGCCGACAATCAAGCCGGCCGAATCGGTCAGCCGACCCGGGATCCGGAGGCCTTCCAGCTTTACTTAAAGGCTAAGCACGCCTTGAGCCGGTACAGTGTAGCCGATGTCCAACGGGCGATCGGCTATCTTGATCAGGCACTGGAGAGGGATCCCAACTATGCGCTCGCATATGCGGCTCTCGCAGACTGTTATTGGAGCCTGTCCGGTTCCGCCCTCCCCCCAAACGAGGCTTTCCCCAAAGCAAAGGCGGCGGCTAAAGCCGCTGCCGCGCTCGACTCGGGTTTGGCCGAGGCGCACGTTGCCTTAGGGGTGATCCACCTCTGGTACGATTTCAGCTTTCACGAAGCGGAAAGCGAGCTTCGCCGCGCAATCGAATTGAATGCGCACGATGCATCCGCCCGCCTTTGGCTCGGCTGGGCGCTGGTGTTGAACGCCCGTTTAGACGAGGGAATCGCACAGGCGAAGCTTGCTCACGAGTTAGATCCGATGTCTCCGTTTGTGGAAACGGGCCTCGGCCAGATGTACTATTGCGCCGGTCAGCCGGAAGAGGCCATCCGCCATCTGCGAAACGTCGTCGCCGCAGCCCCGGCGTTCTATAATGGACATTTTTTCCTTGGCGTGGCCTACCTACACGCACGTCAGTACGCCAGCGCAATCAAAGAGTTCAGAGAGGCGGAGCGCCTGGATGCCACCCAACCTTTTCCGGTGGGAAACCTGGCATACGCCTCCGCAATGCGCGGCGACCGGTCCCGGGCCGAAGAGTATCTCCGCCGGCTCAAGCAGCTTAGCGAAAGCCGGTACGTGCCTCAGTACCTCTTCGCGCTGGTGTCACTTGGGCTCGGCGATCACAGATCCGCACTCCGCTCCTTGGGGCGGGCCTTCAAGGAACGCGACGACATGATCGCGATGTTGAAAGTGGACCACCTGCTGGACCCGCTGCGCATGAGCCCGGAATTCAAGTCTCTCCTCGTCCGAGCCGGATTTGATTCATCCGGCACACCAGCCGTGCGCCCGCCTCTCTGAGCGTCGGGCTATATATAGGCGACGACGTCGATTTCTACCTTCGAGTTGCCGGGGATACCACCCGCTGCCGCGATGGTGGTACGCACCGGTGGCTCGTCGCCGAAGCGGCCCTGGAACATTTCGTTCATGCCCTTGTAGTCGTTCAGATCGTTCAGAAACACGCGGCACTGGAGCACCTTCTCCATGGACGACCCGGCGTTTTTGAGCGTCTCTTCGATCTGATCCAGCACGTGCTTGGTATGGGCTTTGATGTCGCCCTCGAAGTGCGCCCCGATGCCGGCGATGAACAGCAGGTTGCCGTAGGAGACCGCGCCGGAGAACAGCGGCGTCTTGTCCGGCTTTTTCCCGTTGCGATAGTGCACAACTTTCTTCAAGGGGAGCTGTTGCGCCTTGGCCGCGCCGGCGCCCGCCGCCGCTGCCGCTACCCCCGCCTTCATAAATCCGCGTCTGTTGCTGGTTTTCATGAGAGTTCCTCCATTCACAATCGAATGCCTGAAAATTGCAGGCCAACAAGGTCTGTCACGAGTATAACTTAGCGGCAGGCAGGCATCTTGCGGCAGCCCGGCGGGAGCGAGCCGCCCGGCTAGACTGAAGCCGGGAGACGACATGTTAGTCCGTTTGACGCTCGCCGCAGGGGCGTTGCTGGCAATGCCTCTGCTTTCCGCTCCGCCGCTCACGACCATTCAGGATGTGCTGTACCGCGCCGACGGCACACGTTTCAACGGGGTGCTGCAAATCACCTGGAACAGCTTTGAGGCCTCCGACACCTCGAACATCGCCCAGCAGGGCACCTCGGTGCGCGTAGTGGACGGCAATCTGCGGGTACAGTTGGTGCCGACGACCAACGCATCGCCCGCGGGCTACTACTCAGTCAACTACAACAGCGACGGCAAGGTGCAGTTTCAGGAGACCTGGGCTGTTCCGCCCAGCACGAATCCGCTGCGAGTGCGGGACGTGCGCGTAGCCTCGCCGTCCGGCGGGGACCAGTCCGCGGTCACCGCCATCCAGGAGTCCGACGTGACCGGCCTGACGGCCGACTTGAGCGCGCGCCCCGTGAAAGGCTCGGGCTACACGCCGGGACGCACCGCATTCATCAACGCCGCGGGGATGCTGGACGGCGTCACCGGAGACGCGGACGACTGCGTGCGGGTAGACGGCAGCTCGGGACCGTGCGGCGGCACCAACGGGTTTGCGGACGCCGAGACGCCGGGCGGCGTGGTGGATGGCGCCAACAGCACCTTCACGCTGGCAGCGGCCCCGGATCCGGCGGCCAGCCTGGCGCTGTTCCGCAACGGGATCCTGCAGAAGGCCGGACAGGATTACACGCTGGCAAGCAACACGGTCCAGTTCGTGGCCGCGGGGATTCCGCAGCCTGGCGACACGCTGCTGGCCTCTTACCGGACATCGACGGCGCCGGCGGCGCCCGCCTATAGGGCCGTGCGTGCCCTGTCCGGCGCGCCACGCGCGCTGCCCGGGCCGCAAGTGCTCTGCGCGGGGACGGGAGCAGGCACGGCGGAGGCATCCTGCGCGATCGCGGCCGGCGCGCTCCGGCCCGGCGACCGGGTGGAGATCCGCTTCGATTATGCACGGCCCAGCGGGTCCGGCACGTTCACGTGGGAAGTGCGCTGGGGGAGGGCGGCGGCTGCGGGCAGCGCCCGCGACGGGCTGGTGACCGGACGGATGGACGCCGCCATCCACGAAAGCGGCGCACAGGTAAGCTGGCAATCCTGGGGCGCGGCGTCGGCCGTTTCGAGCGGCGCGATGGATGCTGCCGGGGCGATCCCCGCGAGCATCGAATTCCGCAGCTCCGGGGCGCAGTTGAGGAACTTCAGCGTGCTTCGCTACCCGCGGCCGTAAAGCCCGGGAGGTACCGTTCCAGCGGCGGATTGATGCGCTGCTGGATGGCCGGATCGTTGAGGTTAGCCAGCGTCACCAGGCGGGCGGGGAGGTCCACGATCTTGCGCGGCGTGCCTCCCCTCAACTTCAGGACCGCCGCCTGCACCGACTGATAGCCGATCTGGAAGGGGTCCTGCACGACCAGGGAATCGATCAGCCCGGCTCGCAGATCGGCAGCCAGCGTCGGACTCCAGTCAAAGCCTACCATCTTCAGTTTGCCCGGCCGGGCCTTCAGGGCCTGGGCCGCGCCCACCGTACTGGATTCGTTGGACGCGAACAAGCCGTCCAGTTCCGGGTAGGCCGTGAGCATGTTTTCGGCCACGGCCAGGGACTTGGCAAAATCCGCCATGCCGTAACGCTTGTCCACGATCCGGATGCCGGGAAACTCCCGGTGGATGGCGTCTTCGAAGCCCTGCTCACGCGCCATGCTGGAGGCGATGCCGGGCTGGACGGCCAGCATCACCACTCTTCCTTTCCCCCGCAGAATTACTCCCATGCGGCGGGCGGCGATCTCCCCGGCGCCGTAGTTATCCGTGGCAACGCGAGAGACGTAGGCGTCGGTGTCCACACCGGTGTCGAAGATGATGACCGGGATCTTCTCACGCGCGGCGCGCTCCACCACGCCCACCATGGCATCCTCGTCCGCGGGCGCGAGACAGATGGCGTCCAGGCGGCGGTTGATCATGGCATCCACCACCTTGATCTCGCTGTCCGGGTCGCCCTCATTGGGCGGTCCGTTCCATTCCACCTCGACGCCGCTTTCGGCCGCTGCGGCCAGGGCGCCGGCATGGATACTTTGCCAGAAAATGTGCGACTGGCCCTGGGGGACGACCCCGATGATTTTCTTCTGCGTCCGCCGGCAGGCGATGCCGGTGATCAACAGCAGCACCATCAGGACCCTGGCTGAGCGCATCAGGGACAGTATAGCGGGCGAGTATGTACAATGAGTGCTTTCACCGGAAGCGCGATGCTCTCTTCACACTGGTTTTCGCTCTGGCTGGCAGCGCCTGCGCGCCTTTTGTCGATGGGGCCGGTGGACCTCGCCATCGTGGTGGCGTATTTCACCCTGGTGCTGGCGATCGGTTTTTATTTGAAGAAATACGCCAGCACGGGCGAAGATTTTTTCATGGCCGGGCGGGAGATGACCGCCTGGATCGCCGGTTTGAGCTTCATCTCCGCCAACCTGGGATCGCTGGAGATGATGGGGTACGCGGCGGCGACCTACCAGTACGGCATGATCGTGGCGCACGCGTATTTCATCGCGGCTATCCCGGCCATTCTCTTCCTGTCCATCGTGATGCTGCCGTTCTACTACATCTGCAAGACGCACTCGGTGCCGGGCTATTTGAAACTGCGTTTTGGGGAAGCCACGCGGGGGCTGTCGGGCATTTCGTTCGCGGTGATGACCATCCTGATGAGCGGCATCAACATGTACTCGATGGCTGTGATCATGAAGGTGATCCTGGGCTGGGACATCCATTTCAGCATCTGGGTCTCGTCGATCACCGTGGCGCTTTACGTGATGGCGGGCGGGCTGCTTTCGGCCATCTTCAACGAGGTGCTGCAATTTTTCCTGATCTGGCTGGGCTGCCTGCTGATTCCGGTGATGGGGCTGATCGAAACCGGCGGCTGGAGCGGGCTGGTGGCACGGATCCAGCACAACTTTCCGGGGCAGGATTACATCCACCTGTGGCGGAACGTGGGCGCGTTCACGGACAACCCCATGGGGCTGCACTGGACCGGCATCGTGTTCGGCTGGGGGATCGCCATTTCGTTTGGATACTGGACCACAGATTTCCTGGTGGTGCAGCGCGTGATGGCGGCCAAGAACCTGCGCTCGGCGCAGATGGGCACGATCATCGGCGCGCTGCTGAAGATGATGGTGCCGCTGATCGTGATCCTGCCCGGGCTGCTGGGCCTGGCGGTGCTACCCTTCAAGCTGGTGGACGAAGGCACGGCGGTGGCCACCGGCGCGCACAGTTACAACGAAGTGCTGCCGCTGATGCTGGCGCGATACTGCGGGCCCGGGCTGCTGGGCCTGGGGGTCACGGCGCTGATTGCGGGGTTCATGTCCGGCATGGCGGGCAACGTGAGCGCTTTTGCCACCGTATGGACCTACGACATCTACCGGCCGTTTCTGCGCAAGAACGCCAGCGACGCGCACTACGTGAGCATGGGACGCTGGTGCTCGCTGCTAGGAGTGTTCGTGAGCATCGGCACGGCCTACCTGGTGATGAACTTCAGCAGCATTATCGTCTACGCGCAGGTGATCTTCATCTTCTTCATCGTGCCGCTGTTCGGCACCGTGATTCTGGGCATGCTGTGGAAGCGGTGCACGCCGGCGGGCGGCTTCTGGGGGCTGCTGGCGGGGATCCTGACGTCATTCGTCCTGTGGCTGTGGGTGCACCTGGACCCCAGTGCGCTGGTGTACGTGGCTTTCTCCACGCACGCGAAGGACATGTCCGAAAATATCTTCCGGGCCATCTGGTCGCTGGCGGCGTGCCTGCTGGTGACCGTGGGAGTGAGCCTGGTGACCCGGCCAAAACCGGAGGCGGAGCTCGCCGGACTGGTGTACGGGCTAACGGACATTCCGTCGGAGGCGCGCTTCCCGCTGTTCCAGAGGCCCATCTTCTGGGCCGGGGCGGTTGGGGCTGCGTTTGTGGCCGTCAACCTGATTTTCTGGTAAGGAGGTAGCGTGGGTAGGCACTTCATCTCCATTTGGTTCTTTATCGGGCTCCTGCTGAGCATCTACGGCATCCTGATCCTGGGCGCGGGAATCTACGGTCTTTGGCATCCGCCCGCGCAACCGGTGGTGCTGGCCAACCTGCACATGGGAATCTGGTGGGGGCTGCTGCTGATGCTGCTGGGCGGCTTCTACGTGTACCACTTTTTCCCCGGCAAGGAGTAGGGAAGAGCTACTCGGGGAACTTGTCCGGCGGCCTGATTTTCTGCCAGCCTTCTCCGCTCATCTACCGCTCCTACTTTTTGAGACCCGCGACGTAAATCGCCCGATAGCCGTTCACCGAGGTTTCCGTGCCGGTGACCTCGACGATGTGGCCCATGTGGTCCGAGGCGGAGGGACGGGCATCCACGCCGCCATCCCGGCGGGGATCGTGCTCCTCGGGCATGATCATGTAGAGCATACCCTCCTTGGTCAGCAGGCCGATGGGCTGGCCGTTGTTGACGCATTTCTGCCCGCAGGCGCGGTGCTTCTCGCCGTGTTTTCCCAATTGGAGATAACAGGAGAAGTCCACGATTTCGCCGACCCGGGTGACGGACCTTCCAGGCTGCGGCTTGCCGGCCACGCCGGCAGCCACGGTTGTCGCGGACCAGGGCTGATCGGTCTTCTCTCCGAGTTTGGCGGCGGGCGCGTCCCAGGTGCCGGTTTCCACCGTCAGTTCGGGATGCAAGATGCCGCCCCTATGGGCCGGGGCTTTCTTGGCATCCTGCGCCGTGAGCATGGCCGCCAGCAGACTGACGCCGGCGACCGCAAATACTAGTTTCCAAACGTTCGACATTCGTTCCTCCGGGTTTCTTTGGGTTGCTGATATCGCAAACCGGGCGCTAAGCACGCACGCTGGCGGCCGGGATTTTGCGGGTCAGGTCCAGCATCTCCGCACGGCTTTCGGCGCCGATGGTAAAGCAGTCCACGCAGTCCTGGGCCAGCGCGAATTGCAGGCATTCGTCGGCCTTATTGCGCAAACGCCCGGCGCCCAGGATCTTCATGCCGATCACCCCCTTGCTGGCGGCCTTCATCTGGCGCAGCACGCCCAGCACGGTCTGCGGTTCGGCATCCATGGCCACCTGCGCCGGGTTGATGCGGGCCAGATCGACCTGCACCCACGGGTGCGCGGCGGCGGTTTTGAGCGCCTCCAGCGTGTGGCAGGAAGTGCCGTGGGTGCGCACGATGCCTTTCTCGCGCGCCTCGGAGATGACCGCCATGGCGCCCTTTTTACGTTCCGGCCAGTCTCCTTCGAGCATGCAGTGCAACAGCAGAATATCGATATAGTCGGTGCCCAACTCGCGCCGGAAGCGATCCAGGTCCGCCTTCATCTCTTTTTCGGTGCTGGCGTGAGTCTTGGTGAGGATGGCGACTTTTTCGCGAGGCACGCGCTTGAGGGCTTCTTTGACGTGGGGGTGCGTGCCGTATTGATCAGCGCAGTCCCAGAAGGTCACGCCGTTGTCGTAGGCGGCATCGAACAGATCGGCGAGGCCCTTCAGCCCCAGTTTGCGGGTCTGGTTGGAACTGCCCCCCACCCCGTTGGTGCCGCTGCCTTGGGCGAGCCGGCTGACATCCACCTTCATGGGCCCAAGCTGAATGCGGTCGGTGGCATACTTCCGCGAGGTCCCGGCGAAAGCCTCGTACGGAAAATTCGCGAACGCAGCCGCCCCGGCCGTAGCCGCGGTTCGCAGGAAGAAGTCCCGTCGATTGATCATCGTCCCTCTCCGTATGATGCAAGGTAGCACAGGGGGCGGATATGGCGCCAGCCGCGCGGCCCGCCGCCGGTGGAGCTAAGATCAATACTTTTATGGAAGGTGCCGGCATGCCGGAAAAGGGGCACTTCACCGCCGAGGGGCTTCGGCGGATGTGCGAGGCGAATCCTGTCGGGGCGGACGGCAAGCGCGGCGGCGGAACGCTCGATCTGCGCGGCGCGGACTTAAGTGGAGGCGACTTCCGCAATTTGGATCTGCGTGATGCCGATCTGAGCGGCGCCAACATCGAGGGTGCCGGGTTCAGTGCGTGCCGTCTGGAAGGCGCCGTGCTCCGCGATGCGGCAGGCATGGCGCGCTTTGAAGCGTCGTCGTCGCTGAGCGGGGCGGACGTGGCGGGCCTGGACCTGCAAAACTGGGGTGCGGACGCGGCGGCAATTTTAGCGGCCAAGAACTGGCACCTGGCGCAGTACCGGCCCTACCAACTCGAGCCGATCGGAGTCCCGCCGACCCACAACGACCGGGCGCTCCGGCGCGATTTCCGCGGCTATAGCTTTACGAAGCGCAACCTCAGCGGCTTCGACTTTCATGGCGCCCGGCTGGAAGGGGCCAACTTTGCGGAGGCGGACCTCTCCCTGGCGGACCTGGAGGAGGCGGACCTCGAAGACGCCGAACTGAAACTCGCCGATCTGAACGGCGCGAAAGTAAGCGCCGGGCAGGTACGATCCGCCAGGAACTGGGTGCGGGCCTTTTTGGCCCCAGGGCTCTACGAGGAATTGAAACTTCCCATCGACCACTTCACCCGGTACGAAAACGGGGATTTCCGCGAGTGCGACTTCCGGGGCTTCGACTTCCGCAACAACGAACTTGTGAACGCGAATTTTCGCGGCGCCATCCTGATCAGCGCGGATCTCTCGGGCCAGGATCTCAGTGGTGTGGAATTCGAGGGCGCCAACCTGTGCGAAGCCAATCTGCGGGGCGCGAAGCTGGAACAGGCCAGCGGGCTGGAGGCGTGGCAGCTTCGCGGGGCGGACGTGACCGGGGCCGCGCTGCCGCCGAAGATCGCCGAATTCAAGGGCCTGGAGCAGGTGGCGAAGATCGCGCCTGCGGCCGCCAAGCAGTTCCTGGTGATGATCGCGGCGTGCCTGTATTGCTGGCTCACCATCGCCGGCACCACCGATGTGGCGCTGATTCTGGGCTCCGCAACTTTGCCGCTCCCGGTGGTGCAGACCCCCATCCGGATCACGGGCTTCTACTGGTTCGCCCCGCTGGTGCTGGTGACCGTGTTTCTCTACTTCCAGGTCAACCTGCACCGGATGTGGGAGGCGCTGGCGAAACTGCCGGCGGTCTTCCCGGACGGCCGGAGGCTGGACGAGCATGTCTATCCCTGGCTGCTGATCCAGAAGGTGCGGGGCCGCTACAAACGCCTGCGCGGGGAATACACGTTCACCCCCCAGTTAGAGAATCGCCTCGGCTCCGCCCTGGCCTACGGCGTGACGCCGGCAACACTGCTGGCGTTCCTGGCCCGCGCCTTGGTCAAGCACGATGCATGGCTCACCGGCTTGCATATTGCGCTTTGCACACTGGCGCTGCTGATCGCCTTGTTGTGCCATCGTTCGGCGGTGGACGCCCTGGAGGGCGCGCCGACCGTTCGGGGCTGGCGCTACCTCCTGCGCTCCCCGTCGATCCGCGCTTGTGGAGTGTGCCTGCTGGCGTGCGTCGCTCTGTGGTTCGGTGCAGCGCGCAGGCTGGCTACGTCTGGCGCCTTTTTGGCGGATGCGGAACTCTCGGTTAAGCCGGACGGCTGGGTGGATGGCCAAAAGGACATCTCCCGGGTCAAAGGGGCAAGGCTCGAGGGAGCGGATTTACGAAACGCGAATCTGTACGGCGCTTTCCTGGTAAAGGCGGATCTGAGTTACGCCGATCTGAGTGGCGCCGATCTGCGCGCCGCCGACCTTCGAGGCGCGGTCCTTGATGGCGCCAATTTGCTCAGCGCGGATCTGGCTAGCACAAACCTTCAGGGCGCGCTTCTCTACACCCATCGGTTAGACGGCAAGCGTCTCCGGGAGTCCACCTCCAACTGGGTCCTGGCAGAGTTCTCCGACCCCCAAGGGCTGGGGCTGCCACGCGATCATAACGCCAGAGTGCGCCGGCGCGATTTCCGAGGATACGATCGCATTTCGAACGCGAAATTCCGGCAGGCGGACCTTGCCGGCGTGAACTTCGAAGGAGTAAATCTCAGCACGGCGGACCTGCGCGGGGCCGACCTCAGCGGTGCGATTCTGCGAGGCTGCAATCTGCACGAGGCCCGACTGGACGGGGCAAGACTCGAAAAGGCGGATCTGCGCGGCGCGGACTTGAGCCGCGCCGGCTGGTTTACTGAAGCCCAACTGCGTGAAGCGGTCCTCGGCGCCGACACGAAGCTGCCGCCGGCGTTTCAACACCTCCTCCCGCAGACCGCCAAAAAGACGCCCTGACCGGCCGAAATCAAACCGTACCGCCCGAATGATATCCTCAGAAAGAGCAAGGCGGAGGGATGGCGATTCGCAAGGCGCTGTGGCCATTGGGATGCGGCCTGGTCCTCATCAGCGCGATGTACGCCTTCCAGCGGCCCTTCCGGCAGTATCGCGGGGTGGAGTACCGCCGGTTTGAACTTCCGCCGGACTGGCAGGAAAAGACCGAATGGGCCTTCGCCCGGCTGATGTTTCCGCCCGGCTGGAACGACGGGTACCGCGGCCGCTTTGACGGCGACTGGCGGCTGGGCCTGTCGCTGTGGACCCAGGATTACCCGCGCGCGGACCGGCACTTTTCGCAGGCGGTCCGGCGGCTGACCCGCATCCATGTCCGCTCGGTGGAGCCACCCATCAGCCTGGAAGATGGCGACGATGTATTCAACTGGCCTTGGCTCTATGCCGTGCAGGTGGGCGAATGGGGGTTGACCCCGGAGCAGGCCAAGGTGCTGCGTGAATACCTGCTGCGCGGCGGATTCTTCGTGGCCGACGATTTTCACGGGACGGTGGAGTGGGAGGTCTTCGAAAAGAGCATGAAGCTGGTGTTTCCGGACCGGCCGATCGTGGAAATCGAAACCAGCGATCCAATCTTCCACACGGTCTACGACCTGAACGACCGCTACCAGGTGCCCGGCGCGGAACACTTGCGGCTGGGCTACAAGAACGACGGGCGGGTACCGCACTGGCGCGGCATCTTCGACGACAAAGGCCGCATCATGGTGGCCATCTCCTTCAATTCGGACATCGGCGACGCCTGGGAGTGGGCGGACGAGCCGGAATATCCGGCACGCTTTTCCGACCTGGCGATCCGGCTGGGCGTGAATTACGTGGTGTACGCCATGACGCACTGAGGGGCGGCCGTCAGTACGCTTTGGCAATCACGACGCGGCGCTCCACCGGCTCTCCGGTGAGGATGCATTTTCCCGGGCCGTCCCAGGCGTCTGCCAGCGGAATGCAGCGGACGGTGGCTTTGAATTCCTTCAGACGCGCGTCGCACATCGGGTCATTCTTGAGGTGCGCCATCACGAAGCGGCCCCCGCCTTTTTCAGCGGTGACCTCGCCCAGAAGGGACTCCACCTCTTCCAGTGAGTTGGCGAGCACCGTGTTGGATTCCAGGCGCGCGCGGGCAGCGCGATAAAGGTCGGCCTGCATGGCGGCCAGGACGGCGGCGAGGCGGGCGGACAGTTCCGCCTGCGGCACGGCTTCCTTAACGCCCGTGTCCCGGCGCTTGAGCACGATGCTGCCCGCATTCAGGTCGCGCGGGCCCAACTCCAGCACCACCGGCACGCCGCGCCGCTCCCAGTGAAAGAATTTGGCGCCGGGCGTCAGCCCTTCGCGGGTGTCCACTTTCGCGCCCACCGCGGCGGCCATGCGGTGCGCGGCTTCAAGGACGCGCCCGCGCTCCTCCTCCTTGCGATAGATGGGCACCAGCACGGCCCTGGTGGGCGCCAGCTTGGGCGGCAGCACCAGGCCATTGTCGTCGGAGTGGCTCATCACCAGGCCTCCGATGAGGCGGGTGCTGACGCCCCAACTGGTCTGCCAGACGTAATCCAGGCGGCCTTGCTGGTTCTGGAACTGTACGCCAAACGCCTTGCCGAAGTTCTGCCCCAGGTCATGGCTGGTGCCCGCCTGGAGGGCCAGGCCGTTCTGCATCATGGCCTCGATGGAATAACTGCGGAGCGCGCCGGCGAACTTCTCCGACTGGGTCTTGATGCCGCGAATTACCGGCATGGCCATCACGTTTTCGGCCACATCCGCGTAAATGTCCAGGATGCGCAGCACCTCTGCGAGCGCCTCTTCGTGGGTGGCGTGCGCGGTGTGGCCTTCCTGCCAGAGGAATTCCGTGGTGCGCAAAAACATGCGCGTGCGCAGCTCCCAGCGCAGCACGTTGGCCCACTGGTTGACCAGCACCGGCAGGTCCCGCCAGCTTTGAATCCACTTGGAGAAGAAGTGGCCGACGATGGTTTCCGAAGTGGGGCGGATGACGTAAGGCTCTTCAAGCTGCTTGCCCCCGGCGATGGTCACCACGGCGAGCTCCGGCGCGAAGCCCTCCACGTGTTCCGCTTCTTTGTGCAAGAAGCTCTGCGGGATCAGCAGGGGGAAATAGACGTTCTGGTGGCCGGCGGCCTTGAAGCGGTCATCCAGCTCGCGCTGGAGCAGTTCCCACACCGCGTAACCGTTGGGCTTGATCACCATGCAGCCCTTGACGATTTCGGCGGGTTCCGCCAGGTCACCCTGCAGCACAACGTCCTGGTACCAGGCAGCGAAGTCGCTGCCGCGCGCGGTAATCGGGGATTCAGCCATAGCAGGGAAGCTTTGTTGTTTAGCTTACGATAGGGCGGCGGCGCCGGGAAATGAGCCTTTTCTCACCGTCGCCGCCTGTGGAAGATTAAAACAAGATGAAGCCGTAAACCGGCGGCCGGGGAGCGACGTTATCCTGGATAGGAGCAACGATTATGAAAACAAAGTTGCTGGCTCTGATGCTTCTGGCAGGAAGTTGCATGTTCGGAGGGACACGCGTGTTTGTGGGGGTGGGCGTTGGCCCCGCCTATGGGTATTACCTGCCGCCTCCTCCGCCTCCTCCGCCAGCGGCCGCCTATGTGGCGCCCTGCCCAGGCCCGGGGTATGCGTGGGTCTCGGGCTACTGGTATCCGGTGGGGCCGCGATACCACTGGCGCGCGGGCTACTGGGCTCCGCGGCCGTTCGTGGGCGCCGTCTGGGTGGGACCGCGCTACCACGGGCACCGCTATTACCGCGGATACTGGCGGCGCTGAGCGGACGATTCTCACGATTTCCCCTACTGTGGTGGCCAAGGCGGAGCGGTCTGCTCCGCCTTTTTTCGTTTCTCCCCGCCAGCCCCGGCCGTGATACTTTTGGTGGATACGGAGAAAGGGGCTATATGCAGCGACGAGAGTTCCTGGCGGGTGGTGTCTACGCGGCCGGGGTGGTAGGCGGAGGAAGAATGCGCGCGGCAGAGGCGGGCGACGACGAGCGGGCCGAACAATTCCACGGCTATCCGGGGCGCGCGCAGGCGCGCTCCATGGTCATCACCCCGATGGGGATTGCGGCCACCAGCCAGACGCTGGCTTCGCAAGCCGGAGCGCAGGTGCTGGCGCGCGGCGGCTCGGCGGTGGACGCCGCCATCGCGGCCAACGCCACTCTGGGGGTGGTCGAGCCGATGAGCAACGGCATGGGCGGCGACCTGTTCGCCATCTGCTGGGACGCCAAGACCGGCACGCTCACGGGCCTCAATGGCAGCGGCTGGGCGCCTGCCGGGCTGAACATCTCTTTTCTGAAATCCCTGGGCCGCTCCTCCATGCCGCGCGAGGGCATCCATTCGGTGACCGTGCCCGGTTGCGTGTCCGGCTGGCAGAAGCTGCACCAGCGTTTTGGCCGGCTCCCGTGGAAGGATCTCTTCCAGCCCGCCATTTACTTTGCCGGGCGGGGATATCCGGTGACGGAAATCATCCAGGCCTCCTGGCAGGTGGCGGTGCCGAAACTGGCGGCGGACGCCAATGCGCGGCGCATCTTTCTGGACCACGGCGCCGCGCCCCAGGTGGGGCAGGTATTCCATAATTCTGAGCTGGCGGAGGCGCTGCGCCTGATCGCTTCGGAAGGCCCGGGCGCCTTTTACCGCGGACCGATCTCCAAGTCGATTCTGAAGACTTCGGACCGCCTGGGCGGCAAGATGACCGCGGCGGACCTAAGCGAGTTCGAAGCCGAGTGGGTGGAGCCCATGCACACCGAGTATCGGGGCTGGAAGGTGTACGAACTGCCGCCCAACGGGCAGGGGATCGCGGCGCTCGAGATGCTGAACATCATGGAGACCTTCCCGCTGGGCGAACATCCACATCTCGGCGCCGATGACCTGCACATCAAGATCGAGGCCAAGAAGCTGGCCTACGCAGACCTGGCGCGATTCGTGGCGGACCCGCGGTTCAGCAAAGTGCCCATGGCGGGCATGGTGGACAAGGGCTACGCGCGGCAGCGCGCGCGGCTGATCGATCTCCACAAGGCCGCCTGCCTGGTCCAACCCGGGCAGCCGGGCTGGGGCGCCGGCGACACCATCTACCTTTCCATGGTGGACCGCGAGGGCAACATCGTTTCCCTGATTCAGAGCCTGTTCCAGGGCTTCGGCTCCGGTGTAGTGGTGGACGACTTCGGCTTCCACTTTCAGAACCGCGGCGGCCTGTTCCTGCTGGACGAGACGCATCCCGACGCGCTCCAGCCGCGCAAGCGCCCGCTGCACACGATCATTCCCGCTTTTATGGAAAAGGGCGAAACGCACGTCGGCTTCGGCATCATGGGAGGTTTCAACCAGGCACAGGCGCACGCACAGTTTGTCTCCCACGTGGTGGACGCCGGCATGAATATCCAGGCGGCGCTCGAAGCGCCGCGGTTCACCAAGCTGACCTTCGCCGGCTGCGACGTGATGATCGAGGGCCGCGTGCCGCCGGAGGTCCGAAGGGACCTGGAGGCCCGGGGGCACAAGCTGACGGTGATGCCGGATTACGCCCAGCCGATGGGCGGCGGCCAAGCCGTGCTGCACGATGCCCGCACCCGGGTGAACTACGGCGCGTCGTCGCCGCGCAAGGACGGCGCCGCGGTGCCCGAGCCCGCGCCGTACTTCGGCTAGACGCGCTCCCCGCACCCGGTCCATACTGGCTGTATCCAGTCGTGCCGGCCGACGAGGTTTTGCGTCAGCTTCGGGAAAGGATTGTGGGGTTCGCGGCATCTCATCTTTCGAGGGACGCCGCCGAGGACCTGGCGCAGGAGGTACTCATGCTCCTGCACGAAAAATACGGCCATGTGGAGCGCATCGAAGACCTCCTGCCGCTGTCGCTCCAGATCACCCGGTTCAAGATCCTGAGCCAGCGCCGCAAGTGGCAGCGCCGCGGAGAGTACACCCAGATCTCCACCGCCGACATCCAATTGCCGGACCTGGACGCCAATCCCGCCGGCTGGGTGGAGCGCAAGCTGATGCTGGAGCGCCTTACGCGGGCCATCGCGGGGCTGGGCGAGCGCTGCCGCGAACTGCTGCGCCTGAAGCTGGAGGGCAAGAGTTTCGGAGAGATTCAGAAGCTGATGGGCGCGGGATCGCTGAACACGGTTTACACGTGGGATCACCGCTGCCGCCAGCAGCTGCTGGAGAATATGGGCGGAGACTGGGAGGCTGGGGCGTGAGCCGCGAGGAGATCGAAAAGCTGCTCGGCGGGTATGCCACCGACACGCTGACCGAAGC
>JAJPJX010000037.1 GCA_021324015.1 Solibacteraceae bacterium
CGCTGCGCCTGCTGGCAGGGCATTCTGACGGGGTCCTCGGCGTGGCCGTGACGCCGGACGGCCAGCGGGCGGTCTCCGCGTCTGGTGACCACACGCTGAAGGTGTGGGACCTGGCGAGCGGCCGCACGCTGCGCACGCTGGAAGGGCACTCTGCCGGGGTCAACGGCGTGACCGTGACGCCGGACGGCCAGCAGGCGGTCTCCGCCTCTTGGGACCACACGCTGAAGGTGTGGGACCTGGAGAGCGGTCGCACGCTGCGCCCGTTGGAAGGGCACTCTGACGGGGTCCTCAGCGTGGCCGTGACGCCGGACGGCCAGCGGGCAGTCTCCTCCTCTGGGGACCACACGCTGAAAGTGTGGGACCTTGGGACCGGTCGCTGCCTGGCGACGTTCACGGCCGATGCCAGCATCAGGGCCTGCGCTGTGGCGCCTGATGGCCGCACCTTTGTCGCCGGAGACGAAATGGGCTGCGTTCACATTCTGGAACTGCTGGAGTGAACCGCCGCTACCGCCACTCCCCCTCGAGCACGAAACCGGCCCAGAAATACGGGTCGCTCCAGCGCGCCTGGCGCGCTACCGCCTCGCGCGCGTACCGGAGCGCCGCAGCGGGTCGCAGATGTTCCTCACCGAGCAGCCGGCCATAGAACTCCCGCATGAAGACCGCAGTCGCCTCATCCTCCACTGGCCAAAGGGTCACCAGCAAGCTGCGCGCCCCGGCGAAGAAGAACCCCCGCGCGAGCCCCACCAGGCCTTCGCCGCGCACCGCTTTGCCGATTCCCGTGCGGCAGCCGCTGAGCGTCACCAAGTCGGCGGGCAGGCGCAGGTTATAGATCTCGTAAAGCTGCACCTGGCCATCCCGCAGCGCGCCGTTCTCATCCACCTGCGATAGCACCAGGCTGGAGAGTTCCGGCCGCGCGGTATCGATGAGGGCATGGGTGGAAATATGCACGTAGCGGCAGCCCGCCACGGCGGGGCTCGCGAGCTCCGCCTTGGAGGCGCGGAAATCCAGCGCCTCCACGCGGCGCGCTCCCGGGACCAGAGCTTCGATGGCCGCCGCTTCCTGGCGTGAAAACGGCAGCCGGGGCAGCGCCGGGGTGTCCGCCGGAGGCGTGCTGCGATTGTGTACGCGCGGATCCAGCGCGTCGAAGACCGGGTCCGCCAGGATGGCCACCCTTGGCGGGTTGGGCTTCCGGCCAGCCGCCTCCTTGCGGAGCACCACGATCGTGGAAGCCGAGGGAAGTCGCACGATTTCGCGGCCGCCGGCCAGCGCGGCGAAGGGCACGTATTCAAGCGCTCCATCGGCCACCAGCAGCAGGCGGGGCGCCTTCGCCCCCGCAGGCTCGAACACCTGCCGACGCAAGGTGCGCACGGCCGCCTGGAACTCCCGCTCAAGTTCCGGGCTGCGGCGCCGCTCCCGGTAGCGCGCGGCCAAACCGGCCACCGAAAGGGCCGTGGGCTCGATCTGCGCGCGAGGTGGCAACACGAACGTTTGCAGGCTGTCCCGCCGGATCACCCAGAGATAGCTGCGGCGCTCCCCCAGGCTGTATTCGAGCAGCGCCGTGCTGGGATCGATCTGCTCCCGGATCTGAGCCAGGGTGACGGGTGCGGGGTGAAGCAGGCCAGCGTAGTGCGAGTCCTCCGCGAGAATGCGCGCCTCTGTTTGCTCATACTCGCGGAGGGCCGAATCGATCTCCCGGGAGACGGCGCGTTCCTGTTCCGGCGTGTGGGGCCGCCCTTCCAACTGGGTCTTCTGCTGCGTGAGGTAATTCAGCCGGCGGAGCAGCGCCTGCTCCCGGAAGAGCAGGTCCGGAGCGGCGGAACGGCGGATCTCGCCGCGGTCTTCCCGTAGCAGGTCGATCAGGGTGCGGGCCCGGCGGCGCTCCGCGGCTTCGAGCGCGCGCCCGTCGTAGCCCGCCTCCGGGTGTGCGGCATGAAGCCGCATCAAAATGTCGATCCAGGCCTCGTAGCCGGCCTGCTTGGTGGCAAAATAAGAGGTCCGGAGCGCCTCGGCGGTCACGCGCGCGCGCAGCGATTCGGTGATCTCAACGGATGCGGAGGCGTAGGCCAGCGCCGGCTCCAGGCGGCCCCGGTCCATTTCGAGCACCGCCATGCGGCTCAGCGTCTCGGCGATCCCGGCGGGAATGTTCACCGCGCGGCGCAACTCCAGCGCCCGGGTGAAGGATGCCAGCGCTTCGTCATCCCGGCCGAGCGCGGCCTGCGCGGCGCCGAGATTGTTCCATGCCGCGCCTTCCCCCCGCCGCTCCGGAACCTGGCGGAACAGGTCCACCGCCCGGCGGCAGAAATCCAGGGCGCGGTCGGCATGGCCGGCCAGCACGTCCGCTTTACAGAGGTTATTCAGAATGTCGGCTTGCGCGCGGCGGTCCTCGCCCACCAGCGGCAGCGCCTGCTCGAACAGGCGCCGGGCATCCGCCCCGCGCCCCTGCTCAAGCCGCACAAAGCCCAGGTTCATCAGGGCGCGGCCTTCCCCCGCGCGCCTCGCGGCCTTGCGGAAAAGCGGCAGGCTGCGCTCGATGTAGTCCGCGGCCGAATCGTTATCGCCGAGCATGCCGTAGGCCGTGCCCAGATTGTGGAGCGCCAGGGCCTCTTTATCCAGGCGGTTGAGGCCGGAAAGGATATGCAGCGCCTCGAGGTAATACGAGAGAGCTTCCCCGCAGTCTCCGGTCTGGCAGTAGAGCATCCCCAGATTGGAGAGCGTGGAGGCCTCTCCTTCGGTGCGATTGGGAAGCTTCTGCCAACGCGCCCGGGCTTCCAGCAGCGCGGTGATGGCCTCGTCGGTGAAGCCCAGGCGCCAGCGGCAGAGCCCAATATTATTGAGCAGGTCCGCTTCAATCGGGTCGTCCAAGCCTCGCGCCAGGGGAAGAGCGTCGCGGAAGGACTGTTCGGCGGCAGCGTATTCGTTGAGCGAATACCGGGTTTCTCCGGCGGCGTTGAGCACGGCAAGCTGCCAGGCCGGCTCTGCGAGCGAGCGCCAAAGGTCGGCGGCCTGTGCGGCGACCTGCAAAGACTGGCGCCGGGCTTCAGCGGCGCCTTTCGCGGCCAGGCGGTGAGCATCCGTGGATAACTGCGTGGCGCGCCGGCGAAATAGATCGCTGGGGCCGGACAGATGGATGGAGACGAGCCTCAGCTCGAAACCAGAGGGCCGGGCGCATGGCGAGGCGCAATAGATTTCGAGGCGCCAGGTTCCGGCGGCTTCCGCCACGATGGAGACAGGCTCAAGCCCGCTTTCGAAGCCGTCCACAACTACCGTCTCGCCAACCGGCGGCACGACTCGCACCGCAAGATCGGCGTCGGACTGCCGGAGGGTAGCCCAGGCGGCCTGACCGGACTCCAGACGCACGGCGAATGCCTGCGACTCCGCCCCGGTGAGCCGGCCGGTGCGGATTTGCCCGGGCTCGATCTCCGGCGGCGTGGCGGCGGCGCCGCCCAGAAGCAGCAGGCACCATGCGCCTACGCGGATCATGGCACTCTTCAGACGAGCGGACTAAGAACTACCCTGAAACGGCTTTGGCTCCATCGTGGGTTGCTCCATGATGGCCCCACAGCGAATAGCATCCATCGCAATGCCTTCATTGGCCTGAAATGGAGTGCCGTCCGGCAGAAATCCCTGGTTGGCGCCGTGATGCAGTCCGATCGCGTTCCATTGTTCGTCGAATACGGGGCTGCCGGAACTGCCCGGCTCCGTTGGCGTATAGTAATGCAGCACCAGTGGATTGGCGCGCAGCAGAACATTGTTGTAGAGCGAGATGCTCAGCCCGCCGCCATTCGGGTGTCCGATGACATATACGCGCTCGGTTCCATCGGCGGGCGGGGACTCGAAGGATACCGGACAGCACGGGGCGCCGGGAGGCAAATCCTTCAACCGGAATACCGCGGCGTCCAGAATCGCGTGGGGCAGATACCATAGCCTCTCGGCGACCGGGCAGGTCTTGTCCGAAGCGCCGAACCATACGGCAAATTCCCGGATGTCATCGTTGAGCGTGACGTGCGAATTGGTCAGGAAGACCGGATCGTCGCCCCATTTCGGGTTCAGGTCCGACCCCTTGACGAGAAAGCCCGTTCCAAGGTTGCGCCGTGTTTTGATTTGCGCCACGGATCGGCTGCGCTCGAGGCCCGCGCGGAACCATTCGTAACTGCGGATGCCTTCCTCCTGCGCTGCCTTGTCCAGCGCCCTGGCGGTGTCGATGCTCGGTCCCACCGCCGCGGGGTCAATCGCGCAGGAGCCTTCCTGGCACTCGAACAGGTGTTTGCGCAGCAAGGTCAATGCTGGCGCGTAGCCTCCTTCGGCTTCTTTGATTTGCCAGACCTCCCGAAACTGGCGGAGGGTGCTAGCCAGCTCGAACGCGTCTACATCGCGTCGCATCACATACAGCCGGAGCCAGCTCAGCACCTCGTCAGGCGGATGGTCCAGAGCGAGGGACGCCTCGGCAATGGTGGCCAAATCCCAGCCTTGAGGCCATTTGTTCCGTAGAATCTCGTCGTAGATACCCTGCGCGATCTCTCTCGCAGCCCCCCCCTCATAGCCGGCAGGGCTGAACTTATCCCGGCTGGCGCGCATGAGGAGCGCCACGAGATTAATGCCGTGGTAAGTGCTGCGCAGCTTTCCATACCCGGTAGCGTAGGCGGTGACGGCGTTTTCGAGTTGCGTTCTGCGCCATTTCTCGTCCCCGGGCGACGCCCCGGCATAGAGCTGCTTGTACGCCCGGCCGAGAAGGCCATAGGCTTCGCCCCATTCCAGGGAGCCAGGGGGCTCCTCGGCAGTTACCGCCCCGAGCAGGTGAATCGCCAGCGCGATGTTGCCGGTTTCGATCAGGGCCTGCGCATAGTGGCGCCGGATCTCGGTGTCCGCCCTGCCGGACTGGAGGAACCGTTCCGCGAACAGTTGCAGGAGCCGGAAATACCGCTTGCGCCGCAGCGCCGCGAGGGCCGGAAGGGGGAAGCCGTCCGAAAACGACGGCGTACTTCGCGCCAAAGTAACGCCACCCGACTCCACGCGCAGCCGGTCGGCATAACTCGTGCTTAACAAAACCGCCTGGAGGAACTTTCTCTCGGCATCTGTCAGGCCGTCAACCTCGCGCATTCCCCACCTCGGTGGTTGGAACCACACAGGATCATAACTCAAGTGCGCCGGATTCGCGCACTTATTTCAGCGCCTGCAAGCGTAGTACGATAGAAAGCCGTGTCGGACCGAGAGGCCAACCAGTTTCTGGCGAGGCTGGATCCGGACCCCCGGATCGCCGAGCAGAAGTACCACACCCTGCGATCGAAGCTGATTTTCTACTTCCAACAGAACGGTTGCAGCGATCCTCAAAACCTGGCCGACGAGGTGTTTCTGCGGGCCTTACGCCGCAGCTCCGAAGGAGCTGAGTTCTATTCCGGCGTCAATGCGTTCTGCTACGGGATTGCGCAAAATGTCCTGCGCGAGGAGAGACGGCGTCCGCGGCATGAAGAATTGCCGGAGGAATTACCCCCCGCGGAACCGCACCTGGGGCCCGGTCTAAGCCGGGCGGAGCAGGCAGTGTTCGCTCACGAGTTCCTGAACAAGCTCCCGCCCGACGAGATCGACATTCTCGTACGATATCATCTGGAGGACCGTGCGCAACTGGCTCACCAGTTAAACGTCAGCCCAAATGGCCTGCGGATCCGGGTTTGCCGGATCACGCAGAAGGTTCGGGAGGCGCTGGCCGGCGGCGTCAAGCGGATGCCGGCCGGAACGTGAAATCAGATGGCGATGGCAGGCATTAGACTAACAGGGAGAGCCCGAGCATGCCACTGACAGGCACGGAAGAGCAGCACCTTATCGACTATCTGTTGGGGCAATTGACGCCCGAGGAGCGTGCCAGCGTCGAACAACGATACTTTGAGGATGACGAGTGGTTCGAGCAAACGCGCGCGCTCGAAGACGAGCTGATTCGCGACTATCTGTGCAACGCTCTCCCGGCCGCCCGGCGCCGGCTGTTCGAGGCGCGATACCTCGCGGCTCCGGAGTTGCGCGCCAAAATCGAGCAGACACGGACCATTCTGGAGGCATTGCGCGCGGAGCGCCCGGCCGCCCCGAGCCCGTCGGTGGCCCGGCCGCTATGGCAGCGGGCCGCTGACCTCTTCGGGCTTCCCCCCCGGTTGGGTTTCGCCACGGCGGCGCTGAGTGTGGCCTCCCTGGCGGTTGCCGTATGGTTGGGCGGGCAAACCGCGACCCTGCGCCAGAACGTCGCCCGCCTGGAGCGCGAACTTGCCTCGCAGGCGCGCCGCGCGCCCGTGGCGGCGTCGTTTCTTCTGTCTCCCGGCGTATTGAAAGGGTCGGAGGCAGCGCCCAAGCGGCTCGCGATTCCGCCGGGCGTCGATCAGGTGCGGCTGGAGCTGGACATCGCGGGGGCGCGCAAGTACGAGCGCTACCGGGCTTATCTGAGGTCTGTGGCCGGGCTGGAAGTCGCCAGCCAGGAGATCACACCGGGCGGCGCGACGGACCAGCTCGTTTTCAGCCTGCCTTCCGCCAGTCTGCCGGCGGACGATTACATCCTTAGCCTCGGCGGCCTTTCTTCTTCCGGAACGTTCGAAGAGCTGGAGTCCTATTCTTTCGGCATTGTGAGGAAGTAGCCGGACGCGGGCCACGGCATATCGCCGCCGCCCGCGTTCCTCCTCCGGCCGCCGCGTTACAAGCTATCATCGACCAGGTATTGCCGAAGGTCGGTAATCATTCCGCTGAACCGGCCATAGCCGTCGAAGCCCTGTCCCGAACAATCCACATTGCCGTGACTCAGGACCCCGACCAGGTAGCTATCCGCATCGAACAGCGGCGCGCCGGAAGAACCCGGCTCCGTGACGCCGACAGACCAGCTGATCTCGTAATACCGGTTGGCCGGAGCGACCGCCATCACATTGCCCTGGTCATCCACCACCTGCACGTCCTGATCCAGCACCCGGTTCCCCGCGGAGAGGCGCTTCCATGTAGCCTCCGGATGGTGGATGCTCACCACAAAAGCCCCCATGCCCGGTTCCTGGGTTCTCCAGCCGGAATAGACGGCGTTCTGAGGCGCCGAACCGCTGAGCAATAGCAGAGTGTAATCCCCCTGATCAATGGGCCGGGTCACCAGGAGCCGCGCCACGGCCTGCTGCGGCAGGCTTGTCAGATCCGGAACATCGCCGTTGCAGAAGTTCGTCTGCAGGTTCCACAGAACCAGGGAGTTCACGGCGGCAGTACCGGTGCTGACGCAATGATTCGCCGTCAGAAAGTATGGCCGGAAACTCTTCTGCATATTGTTCAACAGCGTTCCGGAACATGCGATCACATAATCATCCTCGAAAGTCAGAAACAGACCGACCGACAGGGACGCATACTGCCAGTCTTTCAAGGCGCAGTTCACGTCCAGCTCACAGCCCAGCGCCTGCCCGAACGAGCCGTCCTTGGTTTGCGCCGCGGGCCGGAAGCCTTCCCCGGATTGCCGCCGGACGATCGGCCTGAGCCCCGGCCGGCCCCGGGCGATGGGCGAGCTGCTCAAATGACTGACGGCCGCCACGCGGAAAGGCAGGTCGGTTCGCTGGTCCCCTGGCGCCGGCTGGTACTCGATAACCGCGCTGTCCTGTGCGACCAGCCCGCTCCAAAAGTCGCCCGTTCCCGTGGGGCCTTTGCCGGTATATGGTCCGATCGCTTGCGGGTTGCGCTCGCGATCCATCGCATACACCCAGACCTTGCCGCCGCCCACCTCGAACCCCGCGAAGTGTACCCGCAGCCCGAGCGCCCCGGGCGACTGCAAACTGAAGCGCCACACCCGGCGGCTGTCAGGCAGATACTCCCAGACGCCCGCCGCAATCTGTTCCTGCGTGAGTTTACGGGTCAGCCCCAGCACGCGGTTGCCGTGCGGGGTAACCTTTACAGAAAGATCTCCGGGCGCAAGCGGCCCCAGATTCACCGCCGCCGGCGGAGCGGATAATCCACGCCCCGCGGGTTCGCCCGTTGCTTCCGCGTTCTTGGCCTGTTCCTTTCCGGCCGTCGTACGCCGCGCCGGACCCACCTGCAGATCTTCTGCCCAACCCGCGGCCAGACAAAGGATCAACGTCCCGCCGATCAGCCCGCAGGTCCGCCGAATTCTTGCCGTCATAACTTTTCCTCCTGGTGGTATTCCTCGCCACCGGCGACTGTATGCGGGAACCGGCCAGACTATTTCCAGCGGCTTTCGCCGTGAATCCGGAATAGAACCACTGCCCTCCTTTTCCTTGAAATGTTCGCCCGGGCGCTTGCATGTATCGGCGTGCCCGGGCTCCGAGGTTCTTGGGGCCTGGAAATCACGACCGACGGGCCGGCCGTTGTGGCCGCTCGATCAGCTAACAGGAGATGAGCAAATGTTCCATTCGAGATTCAAATGGTTGTCGCTTTCAGTGATCTTTTCAGCCGCGGCGTTCGCGCAGGGCCAGGCCACGGTGGCCGAGACGGGCGCAGTGACCTTCGGCGCAAGCGGCGGCTGGACCTTCGGGCTGCCGGCGGTGCGCGCCTTGGCTTCAGTGCCTGGCGTGGGCACGGCGATCAGTCCCGACAAGAGGACGCTGGTCGCGCCCGGCTTCAACGTGGGCGTCCGCGCCTGGAGATTCCTGGTTCCGTTCATGGACTTCGCGGTGATCGACACGGGTAAGGCCTATGCCCAGGTGGGATCCTTTCGCTCGGACGCCCAGGCCAGCACGTACTCGTTGCACGGAGGCCTGCGGCTCATTGGCAGCAGGTCCAGAATCCGCCCCTTTGCGGAGTTTGGCGGCGGCGTGCTGCACCAGAACCTCAAGGGAACTTTTTCCGTCTCGGGGGATTCCACCTCCGCGACCGGCCACAGTTCCCTGGGCTCGATCCTGTGCGGCGGGGGATTGCAATTCTTTGCCGGACGGAAGTGGGGAAGCGAAATCGCCTTCGATGGCTATCACCTCACGGGCAAGATGACTACCGGCGGCCAGAATTACAGCCGGATTCGCCTTGGGATCTTTTACCAGACCAAGTCGGCGGTCGAATGACCGGCGAACCCCACCGCTCCTTACAGTCGCGGCTCAGCCACAATCCGGACCGAGCCGCGACCGTCAGGGAGCGGAGCCTGGAGGACAATATGCCGCATCACAATCCAATCAGTGCATTCTTAGGGCAAGATGTTCCAGGCGCCTTCGGCGCCCTTCGGCGCGTAGTCCCCTCCACTGCGGAACTGCCGTCCGAAGCCGTCCGGGCATACGCAGACATCGCGCTCAACATCCTGGATTCGACGGCCGGCAAAGAGCGCGTTGGGTGGCCCGTATTCATCCTCCAGGGGCTCCGGCTTCTCGCGCTGGAGAAGGTCCTCAGAGCCAGGAACTTGCCCGTTCCGCCGCGCATGCAACAGGCGCTCTTCAGGATCAGGCAGAGCCCGGAGATTGCGGCGACGCTGAGGCGCGCGGGCATCGCCTTCCCGTAGCCCCTCCCGCGCGGCGCCCTCCTGCTGTATGCTCAATGCATCCTTATGTCCCCGCAACCGCTCTGCTTCGTTCTGATGCCGTTCGGCTGCAAGCCGGATCCGGCCGGGGGGCCCGACATCGATTTCGACCGTGTTTATCGCCTGGCGATCAAGCCGGCTATCGAAGCCGCCGATATGGAGCCGATCCGGGCCGACGAGGAGAAGACCGGCGGCATCATCCACAAGCCCATGTTCGAGCGGCTGCTCTTGTGCGAGTACGCCGTCGCCGACCTCACCACCGCCAACCCGAATGTCTTTTACGAACTGGGCGTCCGGCACACGGCCCGGCCCCGCACGACACAGCCGATCTTCGCCAGGCGCCAGCCCATCCCGTTCGACGTCAACTTCCTGCGCGCGCTCGCCTACGATCTCGGCATGGACAACAAATTCGAAGATGCCGAAGCCGCCGCGCTGCGCGAGAACCTGGCGGAACGGCTGCGCGGCCTGCGGCAGCAGGCGGGCGCGGAGGATTGCGACAGCCCGCTATTCCAATTGATCGGCGACTGGAAGCCGGGCGAGATCGCTCACATCAAGACCGACATCTTCCGCGACCAGGTGCGCGTCAGCGAAGCCCTCAAGAGGCGCATGGAACGGGCGCGAGCCCTGCCCCGCAAAGAAGGCCTGGCGGACCTGCGGCGCCTGATGGATGAAATGGGCGGCCTGGACGCTCATGAGGCCGACGTCGCAGTGGGCTTGATGCTGGCGTTTCGAGACCTGGAAGGCTGGACGGAGATGATCGAACTCTACCAGCGTATGCCCGGCACGCTGAAGCGGCAGGTCCTGGTCCGCGAGCAACTCGGCTTCGCTTACAACCGCAGGGCCGGCGACAAGGCGCGGCCGGAGGCGGACCGGCGCCTGGACCGCCGGCGCGCCCGGGAGATCCTCGAACAGGTGGAGCGGGACCAGGGACCGAACTCGGAGACCTGCGGCCTCATCGGGCGGATTTACAAGGACCTCTGGGACGAAACCAGGGCGGCGGATCCCGTTACGGCGGCCGGTCACCTGGACCAGGCGATCGACGCCTATGTGCGGGGATTCGAGGCGGACCCGCGCGACGCCTACCCGGGCGTCAACGCCGTCACCCTGCTCGAGATCCGCGGCGGCCAGGCCTCGCTGGAGACTCGCGACCGCCTGCTGGGAGTCGTCCAGTTCGCGGTGGACCGCCGCATCCGCGGCAAGTCTCCGGACTACTGGGATCATGCGACGAATTTGGAACTTGCCGTCCTGGCGTCGCGCCCCCAGGCCGCGCAACAGCACCTGGCGCGGGCGCTGGCCAGTGTTCGCGCGAATTGGGAACCGAAGACCACGGCGCGCAACCTGGAGCTGATCCGGGAAGCACGGGCGAGCCGCGGCGAGAACGTCGAGGGGATCGACGGAATCATCGCCGCACTCCGGCGCCGGGCCGCAGAATAGCCGCCTGCCTCCCCGAAAAAATTTTTCGCCCGGCGCTGCGCGCCGGGAAAGGAAAAAGAAAAAAGAATCAAGGGATTTCCCGGGCGCAACGAAACCCGATGTAGTCGACCCTGATCTCAGGTCCGAGCCTGTAGCGGTACGACGCCCGCAGGTCCCCCGAATGGAAGAGCCAGGAGCCCCCGCGAACGCTGCGATACTTTCCCTCTTCGTACCAGTCCGCCACCCACTCCCACACGTTCCCCGCCAGGTCACAGATCCCCTCCGGCGCTGGCGTCGCCCCCCGCGGGAACAATCCCACCGGACTCGCCGTCCCCACCTTCGTCTCGTCGTAGTTCGCCCGGCTGGCATCCGGCGGCTCGGGCCCCCACGGATATCTGCGCCCCTCCGTCCCCCGTGCCGCACGCTCCCCCTCCGCCTCCGTGGGCAGCCGCCCTCCGGCCCAGGCACAGTATGCCGCCGCCTCATACCAGTTCACATTCACCACCGGCCGGTTCGGGTGCAACAGTTGCTCCTCCCACTCGTCCGGCTGTGTCCGTTCCCCATAGCCGCCTTCCTTCCAGAACTGCTGATTCTGATAACCCTCGTCTTCCACGAACCGCCGGTACTCTTCCACTGTCACCGGATACCGCCCCATCTGATACGCCCCCAGCCGCACCTCCCGCACCGGTCCTTCATCGTCATAAGCCCCGGCATCGTAGTTCGGCTTGCCCGGGTCTTCCTTCTCCGCCCCCATCAGAAACGATCCGGCGGGAATCGTCACCCAGTTCTCTTCGGAATTCTCCGGCCGCAGCCGCGGGTCCCCCGCCTGACCCAAGGCTTCGGCGGCCTCCCGGCGCCCCCGCAGCGGAATCCCCGCCGACTTCTGCACATCGAAGATATCCAGCACCGACCGCACCACGCCTTCGCAGCGCGGATCCGACGGCCGGTACTTCAGCGGCTGCAAATCGCGGAGGATAGCGCCCAGCAGAACCGCGCAGCGGCACCTCTCCACCAGAGGCGGCGCCGCGCCCAGCCTCTGCCGCACCCCGCGCCAGCCGGAGCCGCGGTACAGCGCATCCAGCGCCGCGGAAACCAGCGCGTCCGCCTGCTCCACGCGCTTGCCGTGCAGCAGCCCCGCCAGCAGCAGCACCACTTCCCGCCACTCCGGTGAATACGCCAGGCGCTCTGCGAACAGGATGCGATTCCGCTCCTCCGCGTCCAACGCGGCCAAAGCCCGCGCGGCGAGGTGCTCCTGAAACGTCGGGTGCCAGAACCGCACGTCCCCTCCGCGCCGGACCACGATGCCGCTGTCCAGTTCCTCTTCCCCCAGGAAGCGGCGGGCGCGCTCCTGCCGCTCCTCGTCCGATTTCTCTTCGCGGAACCTGGGCGCCAGCACGGTCACCGCCCATTCGCGCTCCGCCTGCACCCACCTGCCGCCGGGCCGGCTTTGCATGGCCCATGCCAGTTCCTGAAGCAGGGCCAGGCAGCGCTCCGGACTGGGCCGCCCCGGCCGGCGCTCGCGGGATTTCGCCAGCCAGCCGAGAATCGACTCGTACAGGTCCGCCCGCTGTTCCGGCATCCGCTTCTCGTTCCAGTGCAGCACCGCCACCGCGGTCAACATCACCGGGTTGCGGGCCATCCGCCAGATCTCGGGCTTGGCCCGCATGGCCTGAATCAGCTCCTGCGCATGCTCTTCGGCCTTGCGGGGGCTCTCGGGGTAAAGAGCCCCGCACCACCGCGACAGGAAGACGCACATGGCCTCATCCTCGAGCGCGCCGATGCGCGCCTCGTCGAAGCCCGAAAGCGCCGTATCGTCCCGGTAGGCCTGCGGCCGGGTCGTCACCACAAAGCGGCAGTGGGCCCAGGCGCGCGCGGCCCGTTCCACCAGCCGCGCCACCGTCTCGCGCGCCGCCTCGCTGGGGGCCTCGTCCAGCCCGTCGAGCAGCAGCAGGCAGGGCCCCTCCTCGATGCGCCGCCGCAGGTAGGGTTCGGGCAAGCCGTAGTCCAGCCCGCGCCTGGCCAGGATATCGAGGAGCGGAGCAAGACTTTCCGTCCGCCCCTCCGGCAGCCCGGAGAGCGACGCCACCGGCACCAGGATGGGAAACGGCAGCGGCCCGCCGCCCAGCCCGGCGGGGGGCCCCTCTCCGGGCGCTACGCCCAGCAGCCGTCCACACACACCGTGCGCGATCCGCCGCAGAAACGTGCTCTTCCCCGAGCCCGGATCGCCTACAATCACCAGGCGCCGGCTGCGCAGCGCTTCCTCCAGCGCCTCCGGCTTGCGCTCGGGGCTTTCTCCGGGTCCTCGCCCGCGCCCCTCTCCGCCGTCCCGCCCGGGAGCCGCTTCGTTAATCAGGGGGATGTAGAGATCGCCGATGGGAAAGCGGTGGGCCCGCCCCTCGGCCGCCTGCAAACCGCGAATCTCGATGTAGGCGGTCTCGTCGCGCAAGGCCTCCAGATACCTCGCGGGGTCGGGTTCCGGCGCCTCCGGGCCTGCTGGGGTCTCCCCGAATTCGGGGTGGCGCTGCCGCCATTCGAGCAGCGCCACCTGCACTTTGCCGCGCAA
>JAJPJX010000016.1 GCA_021324015.1 Solibacteraceae bacterium
CGCCCCCACCACCGCGTCTCTGGCCGCGGCGCGAAACCTCTCCAGGTCCTCGACGGTCGAGGAGATGAACACGGTGGGGATGGAGGCTGGCTTGCCGGGCATGGTCAATGTCTCCCTGGGACGGAAGGAATTTCTCGGGCGCAGCGAAACCCTATGTAGTCGTTCCAGTGCTCCGGTCCGTCCCTGTGGCGGTTCGAGGCACGCAGGAACGATGATCGGCTGTTCCAGGAGCCCCCGCGAACGCAGCGAGTCTTTCCCTTTTCGTACCAGTCCGCCACCCACTCCCACACATTCCCCGCCAGATCACAGATCCCCTCCGGCGTCATCCCCCGCCGGAACAACCCCACTGGCGTCGGAGACCCAACATGGGTCTCGTTGTAGTTGGCCCGGCTGGGATCCGGCGGCTCGTTCCCCCACGGATACCTCCATCCCTCGTTGCCCCGCGCCGCTCGCTCCCACTCCGCTTCACTCGGCAGCCTTCCTCCTGCCCAAGCGCAGTACGCCGCCGCTTCATACCAGCTCAAATGCACTATGGGCCGGTTCGGGTGCAGCAGTTGGTCTTCCCACTTCACCGGTTTTCTCTTCTTCCCATAGCCCCCGCTTTTCCAAAACTCTGGGTTTTGGGAGTCGTTGTCTTCGATGAACCTGTGGTACTCCTCCACCGTCACCGGATACCGCCCGATCTGAAACGCCTCCAGCCATACCTCCTTCACCGGACCTTCGTCGTTCTTTGCCGCGGAGTCGTAGTTCGGCTTACCCGCATCCTTGCTCTGCGCGCCCATCAGAAACCGGCCCGCTGGAATGGTCACCCAGTTGTCTCCACGCAGCCGCGGATCGCCTACTTGCCCCAGAGCCTCCCACGCCTTCAAGCGCTCCCGGAAGTCGACCTCCACCGCCTCTCGCTCCTCGAAGATCCCCCACACCGATTCCCGTACGTTGTCATAGCGTTGATCCGGTGGCCGGTACGCCAGAGATCGCAGGTCCCCCAATATTGCCCCGAGCAGTCCCGCGCAGCGGACACGGTCTGACAATGACTTTCGTGACCCCAGCCGGTCCAGCGCCGCTTGAAACAATCCGTCCACCTTTCCTCGCCCCTGCTTCACCAGCAGGATCCCGGCCAGCAGCAGCACCACCTCGCGCCACTCCGGCCGGTACAACCGGTCCTGATCGAAGAGCAATTTCAACTGGTCGGCTTCCGAAAACCCTGCCACCGCCCGCGCCGCCAAGTGCTCCTGAAACGTCAGGTGCCAGAAGCGCACCTCGGCGCCCCGACTCACCACGATGCCGCTATCCACCTCCTCCTCATCCAGAAACCGCTGTGCCAGCCCAAACCGCTCCGCTTCCCCCGCCTCCTGAAACTGTCCAGCCACCATCGCGGCGGCGAGGCCTTTCTCCACCTGCGTCACCCGCCCCCGCACCTTGCTCTGCATGCCCAAGGCCAGGTGTCCCAGCAACTCCAGGCAGCGGTCAGCCGAGACCCGCCCCGGGCGTTGCTCCCGCGCCCGCGCCAGCCACGTCACGATCGACTCGTACAACTCCGCCCGCTGCTCCGGCAGGCGCCGCTCGTTCCAGTGCACCACCGCGAGCGCCGTCAGCATCAGCGGGTTGCGCGCCATCCTCCGGATCTCCAGCCGCGCCCGCAAGGCAGAGCCCAGTTCCCTATGGTGCTTCTCGGCTCGTAAGGCGTTTTCACGGAACAGCGATCGCGACCAGTGACCGAGGAAAGCGTCGACCGCTTCGGTCCCTAACTCGTCCACTCGCACCTCACGGAATCCCGCGAGCGTGGTTTGTCCGGAGTAGGTAGCCGGCCGCGTGGTGACCACAATGTAGCACTGGCTGTAGGCCGCCTTGGCGGCCTCGAAAAGCCGCGCCATGTCCTCGCGCCGGACGCGGTTGGGCGCTTCGTCCAGCCCATCTAGTAGCAGCGCGGTGCTCTTCGATCGGAGCTTGTGCAGGAAAAACTCTTCGCCCAGCCCCCACTCGTGCTCCCGGCTGCGCGTTCCAAGGAAATGGGCTAGCCATGCGGGGGAGTGGCGGTTCGCCGGTGCGCCCTCGGTTCGCCGGAACTTCTCGATATGCTCCTCCAGTTCGGCGATGCGGATCAGCAGCGGAAATCCCGCCACCGGCAGCGGCAGGACGGTTTCCCCTGACTCGCCCAGCAGCCTGCGGCAGAGTTCGAAGGCGATCCGGCGCAAAAAGGTGGTCTTCCCCGAGCCTGGGTCGCCCACGATCACCAGCTTCTGGTGAGCGAGCGCCTCTTCCAGCCGGACGCTTCTCCGTTCCTCGCCTACAGAGGTGGTCAGCGGGATATACAACTCGTCGATGGGAAAGCTACGCGCCGTTCCGCGGCCTACCTCAAGGCCGCGGATGTCGATGCGCGCCGTCTGCTCGTGCAGCCATGCCAGGTACCTCGCGGGGTCGGGTTCCGGCGCCTCCGGGCCTGCTGGGGTCTCCCCGAATTCGGGGTGGCGCTGCCGCCATTCGAGCAGCGCCACCTGCACTTTGCCGCGCAA
>JAJPJX010000044.1 GCA_021324015.1 Solibacteraceae bacterium
AGGAGGCCCAACGCTCTTTCGACGCCACCTGCCGCAAACTCCACCGCTTTCTAACGCAAGCCCCCCGCTGACCCGCCAGTTACCCACAAATTCTCCGGACGAGGCATACTTCTCTGGTCAGCAATTCTCACTAAGGTACTAGCAACGCTATTCGTGCTTTATCCTTTCGGGCTGATTACGCCGATTCACTGGCGGTCCGCCGGGGTGATATGGGCCTACTGCATTGTTTGGCTATTCATGGGCGATTGCGTCAAAGTCGCGGTCCTGCGGCACGTAAACATGGCCAGCCCGCGCCACATCGGGTTCCTCAGACTGGCCAAAGAAAAGCTACACCGCTAACGTTCAGCGGTCGCTGCGACCAGTCGCCTGAGGAATTTGGTAGAAATGGCGGCGTAATCGGAAGGCTGTGCGACGTCGCTGTTCACCCGTTCGATAACCGCCGCATACCCCAGGCTCTCAGGATCGTGGTGGAGATAGATATTCTCTACCGCAAGGACATGGAACCCCTGCGCCAACAAAGGCGTGGGATCACCTATCTGTCCTAGCCCTAGCAACGGCTGGCGACCTTCAGAACATCTGGACGATGTCTTCGGACGGATGCTCCAGCGCCATCATCAGCAGAAGATAGTCCTTCAAGTGGCGGGTCAGCAGGAAGTTCTGCTTCACGTGTAAGTGCCCATTCTCGCCCAACCTGCACCGTAACTCTGCGTCGGAAAGCAATTCGAGCGCACGGTGCGCGGCGCCTTCAGGCGAGTGCACCAGGAATCCGGTGACTCCATTCAGAACTTGCAGCTTGATGCCGCCCACCGCGCCCCCAATGACTGGCTTACCTTTCCACAGTGCTTCGGTTACGGTCAGTCCGAACCCCTCCTTCAGCGATTTCTGAAACACCACGGTGGAACCGCGGACCAAGGCATTGATTTCACGATCGCTGAACGGAGGAAGCAGCAACACGTGGATGTCCGAATCGTCGGCGGCCTGCTCCCGTACTTCTGTCAGAACTTCCGCGCCTTCGGGATCATCCGCGGCGTCCCCACCGGCCAGCACCAACTGGCAATCGGCGCGCCTGCGGATCATCTGATAGGCAGCGATTACACCCAAGGGGTCTTTAAGCCGATCGAACCGCGAAACCTGCGTCAGTACCGGGCGCTCTGGATCGATGTGATACTTTTCCAGAACGGCCTCCACCTCCGCCCGCGGCAAATCACAGTTTTTGTCGCTCAGTGGATCGATGGATGGCGGCACCACGTATTGCGTCACCGCCATTTGCCTGGCGAAGGAGGCCATCGAGAAGATTGCAGCATCGTATTGCTCTGCGTAAGGGCGGAGAAACTCCCAAGCGCGCGGCTGCGGCGACGAAACATCGATGTGGCACCGCCAGAGCCAGTGTTTGCCCAGTTCCCGCTTCTTGGCGACCATGCCCGCCGGTTGCGGATCGTGGACCAGGATTACATCGCCTTTGATCTCCATCTCGGCAAGGTTTGCGGCGGTTCGTTCGCGGAACGCTTCCAGCATCGCCTCCGTGATTTCCTCGTCTTTGCCATGGAGCGCGTTGTGGAGCGCTTTGGTCGCGTTGTAAAAGGCGTCGTCGCCCTTAATGACATCCCACCATGTCGTCATCCCCAGGTCGCGCAGCAGCGGTACCATCCGGGTAAGAATCTCGGCCACGCCACCACCGACGGCCGTGGAATTGATGTTCTGCAAACTGCGATGGCGGATCCTGTCAGCGAGAAGCCACAGCTCATCAACCGTTTCTTTTCCGACGACCGCTTCGTAATCGCCAATCCGGACCGGCATCAGACGGGCTCCCTTCTGCCGATGCGAAGGATGTCGGCTTTCAGCTCATCCAACGTCCGGACATACGGGTCCAGGCTGTCGATTGCCTCGGCCATCTCCTTCTCGCCCTGTGCACTCAGCCACTCGGAAAGGTCGTTCGTCCCCTTTCCCAGCCGGAGTCTGGCCTCGAAGAAATGGAAGTAGAGCGAAGCATTGGTCACCTGGCTCAGCATTTCGAACATCTCGGCCGGGGTCTTCGCGGTCAAGGGAAGAGGGAGGATGAAACTCTTGGACCTGCAGAAACGCAACTCGTCGCCCGGGCGGCAATCCCTCGCAGGGGCACCTTCCGCCAGGCGCTCCCGAATCTTTTCCGCAATCGCCTCCCGAAGCTGCCGTACGGCGGTAAACGCCAATAGATCGATCGCGGCAAGTTGTTCGGCCAACTGGTCCTCGTGCAAGGCGTCAGCCACCCATCTGGCGAAATCATTGTAGAACAAAGGCTTCTGGAAATGGTGTGAAAGATATTGATGATGGGTGTGATAGAAGATTGACGATCCTGGGACTTCCAGGACACCATCGAGCAACTCGGCCAGGTTCGCAGCCTTGACGCCGGTCAAGGCCACCAAGCGGCGTTCCGTATGGAAGACGAATGGCCCCGAATCCATTGCGGTGGGTGACCTCCGGAATCCATAGAGTACTTGATGGCAGCTCGCATGGCAATTGTCCGGACGTATCGTGTCCGGACGTATCGGCGCATGCCCGGGGGGATCCGACTCATTCGCTGATGAGGAAGATGACGGGCCGTACGTCGCCCGGCGGCGTCCAGCTCCAGTAGCGTACGAGAATCGTGTAGACCATCAACCCGGTCTCACCCTCGCCCCAGAACAGGTATCGCAGCGATTGCGTCATCAGATTCTCTCGCGACAAACCGAGAAAGATGCTGATCGGATCCAGCAACTCGCTCAGATAGGCAATCGTATTGGCTATGGCGATCGCCTGGGAGATCTCGATCAAATAATGATCGTCCTCTACGGTGACCCGCATGCGCAAACTCGCCAGGAATTCGCTGCGGTTATCGAGCAATTTGACATGGACAAACGCAAGGGGTCCGTCTACCGAATAATAATGCCGGATTTCGGCATGCTTACGTTGGCGGTCCGCTGGATCTGTTCCCCTGACGGGGACGAGATTGACTTTCTTGTATAGGATGGATTGCCATATCCTGGCCGACTCCTCATCGACAATTGTCATGTTGGCCACGCGCAATTCTGTGGCTCTCCGATATCGGCTGGCCGCGCTGAATCCGATCACTGCGGTGATGAAGATGCTGGCAATGATGATGCCATCCGGGCGTTCGATGACGTTGGCGATGAGTGTATAGAAGAAAACGATACTTACCAGCCAGCAATACAAGCCCAGCAGGCGCCGGCGTTCGCGCCAAAGTGAAAGGGCCGCGGCGACTGCCGCCGATAGCATCAGCACGAGGACCCCGGTCGCATAGGCGCCGCCCTGGGCTTCGACGCTCGCGCGGAACACGAGCGTCACCATGACGTTGATCGTAAGCAAGACCAGCACCAGCGGACGGGCGTAGGAGACCCAAATGGGCGCCATGCCGAATCGCGGCAGGTATCGGGGGATCAGGTGCAGTAGCCCTGCCATCGCGGAGGCGCCGGCAAACCACAAGATCAGAATGCTCGAAAGGTCATACACAGTGCCGAAGACGTTGCCCAGGAGGGTGTGTGCAAGGTACGCGATCGCCCGTCCGCTCGCCGGTCCGCCGATCCGGTAGACTTCCGGTGGAATGAGCAACGTTGTGACAAAGCTCGAGCTGATGAGCATCACGCTCATGATCAGCGCGGCGGAGGCCAGGAGTTTGCGCGTGTTGCGAATACGGCGGTGGGGCACCCCGTCCGGAGGATTTCCCCCTTCGCCTGTCACCAACGGCATTACGGAGACGCCCGTCTCAAACCCGCTCAAACCCAAGGCGAGCTTGGGGAAAACCAGAACGCCGACCAGCAAGAGTCCGGTCCAGTCGCCGCGAAGCGCCAAGCCGGATCGCCAGTGGTGAAACAAATCCGGGTGGTTCAGTATCTCCCAGGATGAACGAACAAGAACGGCGAGATTCAGGACAAGATAGGGAATTGCTACGGCGGACGCAAGACGAATCGCCTCGTTGAACCCCATCAGAAAGACAAATGCCAGGAGGGCAAGCAACCCCAGGGCAATCTCCATCCGCGACCCGCCCACCAGGGGCCGCAGATAGGGGTTCTCCACCGCGTGTTGCGCAGCATCAGCGGCCGAGAGCGTCATTGTGATGACAAAATCGGTGCCAGCAAAACCGAGCAGGACTAGCACCAGTGCTTTGCCACTCCAGCCCGGCAGCAGGTTTTCGAGCAATGCCAGCGAACCCTGGCCAACCCACGACCGCCTGGCCACCTGGGCGTAAATCGGCAGGGCACATGCCAATGTCACCAGTACCAGAATGGAAGTCGCGATAGGCGAAATGACGCCAGCGGCCAGCAGCGCTATTCCAGGCTGGTACCCCAACGTTGAAAAGTAATCGACGCCGGTGAGCCACAGAACCAGATACCAGGGATGCGTCGCATGTGTGCCAGTGTGGGCACGCGCGTCCATGCGGTTGCTGCCAAACAACCAGTGGCCCAGCAGATTCTTTGGAGGGCTGGCGCTCTCCCTGGTCAGGATCGGTTGAACAGCTCCCATAGCCTACGATTCATCGAACAGCATAGCAGCAGAAGCCTCTGACTGCTCCGCGCCATTTCCGCCAAAGGGATACCACGCGCGCGGCGGGGTCCAGGGTGCATGACTACCAGCTCATGCTTCTGCCCGGGCTCCTTCGTGAAGCTCTCCCAAACGCCGAAATCGGGTTTTTCTTGCTATTCCGTTCCCGTCGTCCGAGGTGTTCCGCGTCGTTCCGGAGCGAGCCCAGTTGTTGGACGGTCTTCTGGGCGCCGACCTTCTGGCGTTTCAGACTTACCCACACCTGCAACACTTCCGCACTGTGGACTTGTCCCTTTTTTGAGACAACCGGTTAAGACACAATTTTCATCGAATGGAGAATTGTGTCATGGGGTTGTCTCGTAGACAGTTCACGAAAGAGTTCAAACTGGCCGCCGTACGCCGGCTGGAACAGGGGGTGTCGGTCGCCGAAGGTGGCTCGGGCTCTGGAGGTGAATCCGAACGTGCTACACCGTTGGCGGCGGGAGTTCCGGGATGGCCCCGGCAACGCATTTCCGGAGAATGGCAAGCAGCGCTGGCCGGAGGGGCGGATTGCGGAGTTGGAGCGGAAGGTCGGCCAACAGCCCCTGGAGATCGATTTTTTGAAGGGTTGCTTGCAGTGCATAGAGCAGCAGCGGATGCTGCAGGCACTGACTGGAAATCCGCGATCTGCCGGAAAATCGAAGAGGAAATCCAAGCGCAGCGGGGACTGACGGTAAAGCGCATGGTCGAGCTGGGCGGCATGAGTCGCGCCAGCTTCTACCGTTTCGGTGAGGACGGCTCGACGAAAGTGGACCGGGACATGGACCTGCGCGATGCGATCCAGCGGATCGCTCTGCAGTGGCCCAGTTACAGCCGGCCACGGATCGCGGCCGAGCTGAAGCGCGGAGGGCGTATTCGAAGCGCTGACCAATCCTACGCAGCGGGTCCAGTGGTGGGGCGCCGAAGCCCAACTTCAGGCCGCGCAGATGGATTCCGACCTGCGCCCGAGGGCGTCTGGATGATGAGCGGAAACGGCGTGGGCGGCAGACCGTTCACCGTAAGCGGAAAGTACCTGCAAATCGATCGTCCACGTTTGCTCACCTTCACATGGCTTCCCAGTTGGCAGCAGAATGCGTACGAAACCACCGTGCGGTTCGATCTGGCCGAGGCGAACGGTTCTACCACGGTCCGCTTAAATGCACTCCGGGTCCACTGCCGAGGCCTCCAGGCTCAGCCACAAGGGATGGCCGGAGATTCTTACTTGGCTTCGTGCCTATTTCGAAAGCCCGTTCGCGAATGCGCAGTCAGGGAGGGGGGCAAACGTGGCACAGTGCGAGTGCGGTACATGCTCAACGACGTCGATCGAGCCGCCTCGTTCTACGCAAAATACCTCGGGTTCGACGAGAAGCCGGGAGCCGCTCCGAACTTCGCGATGCTCTCGCGTGGAAACCACGAGCACGAGACTTTTCGTCCCGACTTCATTCATCGCCCGGACCGTGCTGGCGGCACAGTCACGAACGAGGGTGTGTGGACAAAATCCCGCAGGCGGCCGAACCCCGAGCGCGGATAGCACTGCGTCGTGGCTGTCGAGGCACTTCGCCATTTGATCGGCGTCGCGCGGGTCGCCGCGCACGACGGTTAAGCCGAGCCGGGGCCCGATCTCTTCCGGAGAGCGCACGAAGGCCGTTACCTGATGGGAGCGCGCCAGGGCCAAGTCGAGAATCTGTGTGCCGGTATGGCCATTGGCGCCAAGTACGAAGATTCACATCATCAACTTCCGGGACCGCTCTCATTCGGCGCCGGGGCCGCCGCTACGTGCCGCAACTTGTCTGGGTTGCGCACCACGTAGAGCGCCCGGATGACTCCGCCTTCGATCTCGAACGCCGCAGTCTGCACCGGTCCGTCAGGTCCGTCCACAATAATGCCAGGCAGGCCATTAATGGTCGCAAAGCGCAGCGTGAAGTCCTCACGCCACCCTTTGCGCGTGACGCCGACCAGGAACCGCGCCGCACGATCGGCGCCGTCGAGCACGTTCAGCGCCGCCGCGGCCTTTCCGCCGCCGTCCGTCACGACGCGCACGTCGCTCGCGAGCAACCGCATTAGCCCATCGAGATCGCCCGAGCGCGTTGCCGTCACGAATGCGGAGAGGAGCTGCGCGTGCTTTGCATCAATCTCGCCCGAGCGAGCCGGCGGCGGTGCCGCGCCGCGCGGTCGAATTGTACGCACGTGCGCGCGTGCACGGGCGGCTAGCTGCCGGCACGCAGCCTCGCCGCGCTCCAGTGTGGCGGCCACTTCGCCGAACGAGAAATCGAAGACGTCGTGCAGCAAGAAGGCAGCCCGCTCGAGAGGCGACAGCCGGTCCAGCGTCAACAGCAGCGCTATGGACAAGTCCTCGGCCAGTTCCGTGCGGCTGTCGGGTGCGAGCGCCGCCGTGTCGACAACCGGCTCCGGCAGCCAGGGACCAGCGTACTCCTCCCGCCGCACGCGCGCCGACGTCAGCATATCGATACAAATCCGCGCCGTCGTGGTCATGAGAAACGCTCTCGGGTCCGACACCCGGTCGCGGTCGGCCGCATGCCAGCGCAAGTACGTCTCCTGAACGGCGTCCTCGGCGTCAGCCATCGAGCCGAGCATTCGGTATGCTAGGCCGAGCAGGCGCCGGCGGTGCGGATCGAAACTCGCGGCCGGATTCGGAATCGCGCTCTGGGAGCTCACGTTGTGCGCACCGCCACACCCGCCGGAGCGGGTACCTGCCCGTGATCGAATGTCACCGGCGTACCGCCAACCACGACGCGCGTGCACGCCTTACCGTGGCCAAGGGCGTACTTGACTGTCGGATAGATTCGCGACGCGGTGATTGCGAAAGCCAGGCTGACAAGGCCTCGCTGTCCCCAGCGCTGCACGATCGCCTGGCGATACTCGTCGGCAGCAGCATCGTGCGCGAGCGTAGCCCGCGTGAATCTCCACGCCAGTGCAACGTCCTGTGGCATGGCGTCGGGATTGTCGGCGAGCACAGCGCGCAGAACTGCGGGGCTGACGCCGGCGCGCTCCGCCATCGCGACGCCCAGCTGTGCACATGGGCCGCAGTCCTCGTGACGCACGGCGGTAATGCCGGCGGCGAACCACGGCTCGATGGGGACGTCTCGCCGGAACTGTCCGAGGGCGGCAGCGCGGGAGAACAGCCAGGCCGCGCGCGGACTCGCGTCAATGAGGCCGCGCATATAACTGGCGTCGTATTTCCATTCCCGTTCGAATTTGCCAATCGCTTTCCGAAGTGCCCACTTAATCATCTCGTTCCTCCTGTTCCAACGGTGAGACGGGATAGGGCTTCGGAACGTGACATCGCAGGCGCGGGATGCAAATCTAGACTCTTAGCCCGGCTTTCGCAGTTCAAGGCCGTTTTCGGCTCTAGCGCCAGAAAATTCCTTTTGCTTTCAACGTCGCCTCCGCCAAAATTGGCCGAAACAGGCCAGGTGA
>JAJPJX010000110.1 GCA_021324015.1 Solibacteraceae bacterium
GCGGCGGACGCGGCGGGCATCCAGGTGGCGATGCATCATGCCGGGTCGCCGGTGGGGGGCTTCGCCGGCTATCACTGCGCCGCGACGTTCCGCAATTTTCTGGCGATGGAGAACCACGCGCTGGATATGCCCTGGTGGCAGGACATGGTCGCGGGCGTGCCCAAACCGATCATCGACAAAGGCTACGTGAAGGTGCCGGACGCGCCGGGCTTGGGAATCGAACTGAACGACGCGGTGGTGAAGGAGCACTTGCGCCGGCCGGGCTATTTCGAGCCGACGCCCATGTTCGACGATGTGATTGTTTCGGGCTTCCATCCGGGTGGGCCCTGGCCGCATTATGACGAAGAAGGCAAGTGGTGTAATTGCGTGACGTACCAGTGAGAGGGGACGGGCTTATGAGCTACCGGAATCTGCTGGTGGAGCGGGAGGGCGCGGCGGCGAGGGTCACATTGAACCGCCCCGAGCGGCGGAATGCGCTTTCGCTCGATCTGATGCAGGAACTGATCGCGTGCCTGGACGAGATCGGGCGGGAGCGGGAGGTGCGCGCCGTGATCCTGGCGGCGGCGGGCAAGGTGTTCTGCTCGGGGCACGATCTTTCCGAAATGGTGGGGCGGGACATCAACGAGTACCGGCGGGTATTCGACGTCTGCACCGGGCTGATGACCAAAGTCCAGGCGATTCCGCAGCCGGTGATCGCGGAGGTGCAGGGCGTCGCCACAGCGGCGGGCTGTCAACTGGTGGCCACCTGCGACCTTGCGGTGGCCGCGGAAGAAGCGGCCTTCGCCACGCCGGGAGTGAAGATCGGACTGTTCTGCACCACGCCCATGGTGGCGCTCACGCGGGCGATCGGGCGGAAGCGGGCGCTCCAGATGCTGCTCACCGGGGAACTGGTGAGCGCGGCGATGGCGGCGGAGTGGGGGTTGGTCAACCGGGTGGTGCCGGCGGCGGAACTGCGCGCGGCCGCGCGGGCGCTGGCCGCGAAAGTGGCGGAGGCGAGTCCCCTGACGGTGAGCCTGGGCAAGACCGCGTTCTACGCGCAGATCGACCTGGACCAGGCCAAGGCGTACGCTTACGCCAAGGAAGTCATGAGCATGAACTCGCTGGCGGCAGACGCGCAGGAAGGCATCAGCGCGTTTCTGGGGAAGCGGGCGGCATGCTGGACGGGGCGGTAGGGGGTGGTCGACTTGATGAAAGCATATCTGAACTATCCAGAACCTCACATGACGTTGCATGGCGACTCGACCTGTAGAGAGATCGGTAAGATGAGGAAGGTTAACCAGCGCAACCTGACCGTCGATCGCTCGTCGTTTGCCCGTGTCATTGAGCAAATCAGGGCCAAAGAATTCCGACTCGGAGCCGATGCCGCAATCAACGATGTGTGGCTAACCGTCAATTTCGAGGATCCTGAATTCGAGGAGGCGGTGGCCAGGTACGTCCACCGGCTACTATGCCAGCGCTATAGGCGCCTCAAGAGCGGACCTATTGAGAGGCATTGCTAGTCTTGCGCCGGCAGGACGGCGCCGCGGTTGCGTTCCATGCCCGCAGCGGGCAGAACGGCTCCAGCAAGTCTCGCCGGCGGTCAGCGTTCCCGCTCTGGCTTGTCCTGTGGTCTGCCATTGGATACAATTTTGATCAGAAGAATGATCCGAATCGAGTCCGCTAAGGCTCCGTTTACGTCACCGCGCCTGGCGTTTCAAGCGGTCACTGCGCTCGGCCGCGCCGATGCCATGGGGCTGCTGCCGGCCGGCGAGAACATCGAAACGCTGGATTTATCTTCGTTCCGCCGGGCTGTGCGGCACATTCAGGGCGCCGGCATCGCCCGGAATATCCAGTTGGAGCTCGGCGACGCTTCCGGATCGAATCTGGAGCGGGTTCTCGAGCACTTGAATCTGGCGCTGGAGGAGTCGCCGGCGCCGGAATACGAATGGAACCGCTTAGCAGACGTACTCGGTCTGGAATTGCTGTCCCGGTTACTGGGTATTTCGGCGAGCAGCGTTCGCAGATACAAGGGGGCCGCGCGCACCACGCCGGATGACGTTGCCGAGAGGTTGCATTTTCTGAGCCTGGTCGTCGGCGATCTCAGCGGCGCATATAACGAAATCGGCATCCGGCAATGGTTCGAACGGAAGCGCGCCCAACTGGGCGGGCGCACGCCGCTCGACTGGCTGAAGGCCCGCTGGAAACCGACGCAGCCGGGGCCGCGGCGCGTGCAGGATCTGGCGCGAGCGCTGGCCGCATCCCCGGCTACATGATCGTTTACCGGCATGCCGACCCGCGCTTTCCGTTCCTTTGGGAAAGCGCCGGCCAGCCACCCGCGCGCTGGCACGGTCCCGGCGAAGGACCGGTGCAGTATTTTGCGGATACGCCGGATGGGGCTTGGGCGGAGTTCCTGCGGCACGAAGGCATCACGAAAGAGTCCGAGCTGGTCAACGTCCGCCGCGCGTTGTGGGCCGTTGAGGTTCCCGATGACCTGCCGGCCGAGGCGCCCGGGCTGGCGGAGCCCGTGTTGACAGGTGGACTCGGCACATACGAGGAATGCCGGAAGGAAGCGCGCCGGTTGCGTGGCGCGGGCGCAACGGCGCTCCGCGCGCCATCGGCTGCCTTGCTCCCCGGAGGGGCCCGCGGGTGGAAGGTCGATGGAGGCCTGCAGCCCGCCTCCGAACGCGGCGGGACTGTCCTCGCGGTATTCGGCGCCCGGCCGGACTTCGTAGGCTGGATGGCGGCCTTCGCGGCACGCCCGCGTTCGGACCTGTTGCCGCGGGTCCGCCATCTTTGAGCCTCCAGACGCCGCCGCCGGGTCCTCTGCCGAGGCCAGATGTGCGTGGCGATCATTCCACGATGAGGGCGTCCAGGTCCACAAAGCCATCGTTTGCCTGGGGATTGTGTTCGCCCGTGACCCGAATCTGTATCACGTGCCTGCCGGGTCCGAGGCCCCGGAACTTTGTGCGGCTCTGCCATACGGTTGCGGCGGAGTACAGGTCGATGCGGCCCTTGGGCACGCCGTCCACCACCACCTCCGCGATTCCGCGGTTGCGGGCGCGCGTGTAGACGTAGGTCACGGCTGTTCCGACGAAGGCCAGCGAGATGGTGGCGCCGGGAATGTTCGAGTACGTCAGGGTGTGCTGATAGGGCTCCGGGAACTGCGTGTCGCGCATCCAGGCGGCCCGCAAATGAATGCGGGAATCGGCATCGTCGTAGACACCCGCGGGAACAGGAGCCTGATCCGTCGCCGCCGCAGGCGCAGGGATTTGCGGCTCCTGGCCGGCGGGCTCCAGAAGGAAGAGGCGTGTGCCATCCGACTCGCCCACCAGTTGCATTCCCCACGCGGCGGCCTCCTGCCTGAAGTCGTTTGCCCCAAACGCGGCCGGTGAAACCAGTAGGTAACGAATACCTCGCGCGGCGAGCTCCCGCGTGGCAGCCGCCCGGAGATTACTCCCAACCGGCGCCACGGAAACAGAACCATCCGCGGGCAGGCTACGCCAGGATCTGGGAACCATGGCGTTGTAGAGCATGTCCGCGAGGGTTTGGTTCTCCGCGGCGTTGTAGGCGACCAGAATCCGGCGGGTGGTCCAAGCTTCCGGGATCTGCTCGAGGGACAGTACCGTCTCTCCGGGCGGCACCAGCCTCTCGATCATTCCGTCGAGCCGGTAGCCCGGGCTGTTGCGGGCCAGGTACTGCTCTTCCGGTTCCAGGCGGAGCGCCGCCCGCCATGGGAAGTTCGCGATGCGTGGGGCGTATCGGTCGAAGTAAGGGGCCGGCGCCGCGTACCAGGACAGAAATGCGTGCAACAGGATTGTGGGCGGCAGCCAGGCTGTCAGAGGATCGAGCGCGCTCGTGAGGGCCAGGGTAAGGGGCGGCAGCGCCGGAATCAGAAAGCGGGTCCCGATGTTCAGGAACCAGGGGAGGCCGAAGCACACTCCCGCCAGCACGAGCCGCCGGCCGGCGCGCCGCCTCAGCGAGAGCAACGCCAGGGGCATGAGCAGGAAGACCGGACCGAAGAACCCTTGTAATCGCTCCCCCCTGACGGTAAGCTCCAGCGGCGCATCCAACCAGCTCGTCAAAAGATAGCGGCGCATGTGCCGGCGGTAGTCCTGTTCGAAGGAAACACGCACGTACGGGTTGGGGAACAGGCGGTTGGCGAAGGGTGCGACGGGGTTTCTGACGAATATCGTGTTCTTGATCATCCACGGCAGGATAAAGAACGCCGCCAGCCCGCAGACCGTGAGCATCGGCCGGGCCAGGGGCCTTCGGGTGCGCCACAGCTTCCATGCCATAACGCCCAGCGCATAAGGGATCGCGATGGCCGCGGTGTATTTTGCCGCGTAGGAGAAGCCGCACAGCACGCCGATCAAAATCAAAAGGCGGGAATCCCCTTCGGCCTCCCACACGGAGAGAATGTAGAACAGCGCGAACAGGATGGCGGCCACGGCGGCGTCGACATAAGCCGTGGTGCCATCCAAACCCACGACCGGGGAGGCAAAAACCAGAAACGCGGCGGCCATCGCGGGGATGGGAAATCCGAAGCGGCGGCCGTAGCAAATCATCAGGAGCGGCAGGTCAAGCAGGAACAGAAAATGCACCAACGCGGCCGCGGAGTGGCGGCCCAGGGCGAGAGCAGGGAGAAACAGAAGTTCGATCCCCTGGGGGAAGCTGGCGTAAAAGTTCCACGTGATTCTTGCAAACCCATGCACACGAAGGTAGTGGGCCACCAGCGGCAGGTGATAGGCCGAACCGTCTGGGCTCATCTCCGGCGCCATCGCGTTCACCAGGTAAACCAGGCCAAACGCAGCGAACGGAAGCCCCAGCAACCATCGCCAGCGCCGGGGCAGGGGCGCGAACGCAGGCGCTCCAGTGCGGCTGCCATGCAAGCAAACGGCGGCGGTCCCGGCGGCCAGCCCTATCACGACGAACACGCCCTCGCGCGCCAAGTGCATTGCGCAAAACAGGAAAAGGATTTGACTGTGACATGCCGAACCGGCCACAAATGCCAGGGAGACCTCTTCGGTCCTCTCGAACCGGATACGAAGGGCGCGGATCAGAAGGGTTCCCAGGGCCAGCGACGTACCTCCGGAAAGCAAGACGCCCAGGAGGATGCCGATGACCTGCTGCATTTGCCTGGCTAGTGCCCGGAAACGGCCAGGAGGGCGCTATTGCTGGAAACCCCGTTCGCCGAGATGACCAGGGGATAGGAGCCAGCGGTGATCCCGGGAACGCGCAAATTCACCTGAAATACGCCGACCGTGCCCGGCGCCAGGCCCGCGAAGACTACGACCGCACTCCGGCCGCCGATCGTGGCGGTGACGGAACAGACCGGCAACGCGGGAGTGCCGGCGAGAGCCGCTTCGCCGTCTGGGATGGGTGGTGTTACCGCCCCCAGGCCGGTGAGATAGGCGGATACGAGCGAACCTGGCCTGGCCGGATTGCCGGGGGAGTTGAGCGAGCCATCCTCATTCTGCACGGCCGCCTGGCCCTGTCCGGTGGTGAACAGCCCCGGAGCAGCCGGCGCAATCCAAAACGGGATTGTGGCGGGCGGCATGCCGGTGAGGTCGAGGACGGCAGTCGCCGGGCCCGCCGCTACCTCAAAAGGCACCTGCGCATTGATCTGATCCCGACTGACAAACAGCAGGGACGCCGGAATGCCGTTGATCGACAAAGCCGCGCCGCCGATGCTGAGCGGAAGGGGCAGGGATGCAGCGGGCAGGGTAGCCCGCGCCAGATTGAAGCCGAAAACGGAGATCAGTGAGCCCGGAGCCACGGGACCTGGCTGAAACGAGGCGGCATTGACGATCGCGGACGGCGAAGGCGCGGCAGGTTGGCCAAGCAAACCGAAGACCACTAATGCATTCGAGGTGCCGACATATACTTTTCCGTTGGCGACCGTGGGCGCGGAGAACTTCACAAACGAACCGAGCGCATCGCGGGAGCCCTGCATCCGGCTGTTATAGAGCTCGTTGGACAGGTTCGTAGCGTCGTAAGCGTGCAGCGTGCCTCCAGAACCAGCTTCGACGGCCCACACGATGCCACCCGACGAGCCGTTGGCGCTAATGGACGGAACCGAGCCCGGATAGCCGAAGACCTGCGAAGACTGAGACGAGGGGGCGGTAGCCAGCAGACCTTGTGCGATCGGAAAGGCTTTGAGGGCATCGTTCCAAGCCGAGAAATACACGGTGTTGTGAAAGTATGCCGGAATCCCGAACAGGGGTCCGATGGTGCCCACGAGCGACTGCACGACCTGGCTGTCGCCCTGCGCTTGATACCTGCCCATGCGATCGCGGTCCAGAAGATACACGCGGCCCTCTTTGCCCGCGCTGACCACCAGATGCGGATGAGCCGGGCTGCCTGCCCCGTCCGGAAGCAGGAGTGCGCCGCTGGATCCAAGGTCGATATCCGCCTCATCCAGGTGCTCCTGGTTGAACGGCGTGAAATAATCGGCCACGGTTAACCCTGTTCTGGGGGAGAGCTTGAGAAAGCTGTCGGCGAAGTTAGAGCCCTGGGCATCCGCATCAAACTTGCCGTTCCCGGAGATCACATAAATGTTCCCGTCCGCATCGGCGGCGGGCGCCGCTCCACCCATCCAGATAGACCCCCGATAGCCGTCCGGGGTAGCGTTGAAGACGGCTGTCTGGTGTAGCGTGGCAGCGTCGTAGCCCATGATCCACCCGTGATACGCGCCCTGGTCGCAGTGGGACGACCACCCGGTGTACACCACACCATCGAGCAGCAGCAGACCGCTCCGGTTTCGATAGCGTTCCGGGTAGAACCGGATCACACCAGGCGAGGCGATATCGCCGTTGCCGGGCACGGACGCCTGAATGTTCACCGGACTTCCGGGCCGTTCCGCCCCGGTGGCGATGTCGAGTGCATGCAGACGCTGAAAGATGGAACCATTCTCCTTGGTCATGGCGACCACGTATAGCGTGTTTGTCGCGGGATCGATCACCGGTGTGCCCGTGATGCCGAGCTCCGGCGAAATCATGGAACAGCCGGAGATGTCCGCCACGCCGACCGTGGTGACGCCCGCGGCGGGAGCGATGAAACTGTCATGCCAGAGAGGCGCGGCGTTCCCTCCGGCACTGGCATCCGCGTCGAATGCGTAGACGCTATCGTGCTCGGTGGCCACGAAAACAACATTGTGGATGCCCTTACCAGGAATACTCACCAGGGACATGTAGAGCGGCTGAGCATAGATCTGCCCGTCCACCGGGCGAGAGAAGATCTTGCCGAACCGGGCCGCATTCACGTTGGCAAGAGTCAGGATGGTTTCCTGCAAGTTCTCCCCGGTACGGGCGAGGTTATTGTGATAGGTGGTCACGCGCACCTGGGCAGTGACGGGAACGGCCGGGAGCAGGGCGAAAAGAGTGAGCCAGGTGGCTCCCGCCCCGGCTGCGAGATTGAGTTGGACTGGACTTCGCGGGTGGCGGATCATGCAGTCTGGAATGTTCCGGGGTCACGCTGGCTGAGGAGCATACCGCGATAGCCAGAGTAACATTACTGGCTCGTCTTCCGGCGCACGGCAGCCTGGGAGAGCTTCCCTCTCCTGTCAGGGTTGTTGTCCGGTCTCGGGCGGCATGCCGGGCGCGGAAACGCGCCGGTAGACGATGGTCTGGCTGGTGCGCGCGATCTCGCGGTAGCTTTGGAGCCAGGGCTGGAGGTCCGGGTAGGTGGCGAGGGCCAGGTTGGGGTTGTAGGGGCCCAGGCCGTCGAGTACCAGGGCGGGCTTGCTTTGGGCGAGTTCGCGGCGGTGCGCGCGGGCCTGCTCCCGCTCCACGGGTTTGGACTGGGTCAGGTGGCGGTCGGCGGGGACTCCGGTGAGGGGCTGGGAATCCAGAAAACGGGTGGCGGCGGGGAGCCCGGTGTAGACGTAGAGCTCGGGACGAAAGCCCCAAACGAAGAGGGTGTCGCCGGGCCGGCTGGCGCCGAGGGCCAGTTTCGCGGCGGCGCGGCTGTCCTGGTCCATGGCCACATCCACCCAGGTGAAGGGCTGGCCGCTGAGGGTCTGCCAGGCGAGAAGGCCATAGCGCGGGCCGAACCGGACGAATGGGATCAGGAGCAGGGCCGTCAACGCGAATACAGGCTTGCGCGGGAGCAGGGCCAACCCCCGCGCGGCTGCCAGCACCACGACGGGCAGCAGTTGGAAGAAATAGCGCGGGAAGAACCGCCAGCCGAGCATGACGCCGGCGAACGAGAACGCGGCCCAGGCCGCCCATTTCCAGCGGCCGGCGGCGCGGTCCTTCCAAAAGAACCAGGCGGCGGGCAGAACCGCGGCGGCGTGGAAACCGAGCCAGTGCGCCGTGCGCAGCGCGCCGTCGCGAACCGGATGGGCGAGAAAGGTTCCGCCGGCGTAGAGCCGTCCCCATTTCCAGACCTGTTCGTAGTAGGGCAGCAGCGCTCCCTGAGACCACAGCCATCCGGCCGCAGCGGCATTGGGGAGAACGAAGCCCAGCGCCAGGGGAACGAGCGCAGGGAGGGTCCAGAGCGCGCAGACGGCGGCGACGAAAACTCCCTTGGGATTGACCAGGAAGGCGATGCCGGCGCACACGCCGCTCAGGAAGGCCTGCCGGCGGGAAGCGAAGTAGACCGCCGCTAGGTGGGGGAGCAGCATCAGCAGGTCTGCGGCCAGGGGCATCACGCCCGAGGGAAAATCGAAGGTCAGAAAGAAGGCCAGCAGACCGGCGGCCCAGAAGGCTTCGCGCTCTCCCCAGAGGCTCCCCGCGAAACGCCAGGCTACGCCGCAAGCGGCCAGCGCGTACAGTGCTCCGGCCGCGCGGAGCAGCCCGCCGATGCGCGCGCCCCACAACAGGTAGAAGCCCGGAAGCAGCGGAGGTTTGTCGAACCAGAGGTCGCGATACAGCACCTTGCCGCGCAGCATTTGCGCAGCGGCCGCGAGGGGAAGATTCTCTTCGGCCCACAGGATGCGCGTGTGACACAGGCGCGCCGCCAGGAGGGCCGCGAACAGCAGCGCAAAAAAGAGCGGCGCGCGCCTCATGAAGCCACGGCGGCTTTGGCCAGCAGGCGCTCGAGCACGTGGCGGAACTCCTGCCCGTAGACCGGGTCGGCCAGGGCGAACTCCACGAAGCTTTCGAAATAGCTGGGGAAGTTGCCGATGTCGTAGCGCTTCTCTTCAGCCGCGAGGCGAACGGCCATCACGCGGCGGCCCTCCTCGCAGAGCATCTGGATGGCATCGGTGAGCTGAATTTCGCCCCGCTTGTCGGGCTGGACGCGGCGGATCATATCGAAGATCAGCGGCGAGAATACGTAGCGGCCGGCGATGGCCAGGTTGCTGGGCGCGCGGCCCGGCTCGGGTTTCTCGATCAGATTGACGATGCGGAAACAGTCCTCGGGGCCGTTTTCCGGCTGCACGATACCGTAGTGGCGGGTCTCCTCGGGCGGCACCTCTTCGACGGCGATGACGCAACTGGCGCGCCGTTCCTCGAAGATCTCGGTCATGCGGCTCACCGCCCGGGAGCAGGCGTGCAGGCCCAGGATGGAATCACCCAGGGCAACAACGAAGGGCTGCTCTCCGGCGAAGTTTTCGGCGCACAAAATGGCGTCACCCAGGCCCTTGGGCAGGCGCTGCCGGGTGTAGAAGAACTTCGCCTGGAGGGCCCGGAAGTCCAGTTCCTGGAGCAGGTCCTGCTTGTTGGCCTGGCTGAGCGCGCGAAACAGCTCGGGATCGTGGTCGAAGTGGTTCTCGATGGACGTCTTGTTGCGCCCGGTGACGAACAGCACCTGCTCGACGCCGTTGGCGACCAGTTCTTCGACCACGTACTGCACAATGGGCTTGCGCGCCACAGGCAGCATTTCCTTGGGCTGGGATTTGGTGGCGGGTAACAGCCGCGTCCCTTGCCCGGCGACGGGAACGACCGCACTCTTAATCATTTCTTTGACTATAGACGATGTTGAAGTGGAGCCCAAACGGGGCTATATTAGGCAAAGAAAAAGCGAAGATGGAGGACATCCAGGAACAGCTCGCTCTGCTGCGGAAGCGCGTCGCGCGGATTGACCGGAAGTATGCGGCGGCGCCGGCGGCCGGAGGCGCAGCGCGGCCTTCCCGCGAGGCGCTGCGGCCGGCCCGGTATTTCATCGAAGAACTGATGAGCGGAGAGGTGGTGCGCACCGCGCTGGGGGAGCACTTCGAGACCGAGAAGTTGTGGGAGCGGCACCGGCGGCACGGCAGCGTGGAAATTTCGGACCTGGATGAACTGCCGGCCGACCTGCTGGGGCCGCTTTCGGCGGGGGCGATCGGGTGGGCGCCGCCGCGAAAGTGGGCCTTCCTGGATACGGAGACGACGGGGCTGGCGGGCGGGACGGGAACCTGCGCGTTTTTGGTGGGCGTGGGGAGCATCGACGGGAGCGGCTTCCGCGTGCGGCAGTTCTTCATGCGGGACCACGGCGAGGAGCCGTCGCTGCTGGCGCGCCTGGCCGAGCACCTGGCGCAGTTCGACGTGCTGATCACCTACAACGGGAAAACCTACGACCAGCCGTTGTTGGAGACGCGCTTCCGCCTGGCGCGGGCGCGGCATCCCTTCGCGCGCCTGGAGCACCTGGACCTGCTGTTTGGGGCGCGCCGGTTGTGGAAGCTGCGCCTGGAAAGCTGCCGCCTGGTGGAGTTGGAGAACCGCATTCTGGGGGTGGAGCGGCAGGGAGACCTGCCGGGGGAGATGATTCCCTATTACTACTTCGAGTATTTACGCACGAAGCAGGCCTTCCAGCTTGTGCCGATTTTTCACCACAACGCCATGGACATTCTCTCGCTGGCGTGCCTCACCGCGGTGGTGCCGTTCGCGTTCCGGTCGCCGGAGGAGGCGCGGTTGCGTCACGGCGCCGACCTGATCGGGCTGGCGCGCTGGCTGCTGGAGGCGGAGCGGCGCGAGGAGGCTCTGCGGCTGTTCCGGCGCTCGGTGGATCTGGGGCTGCCGGACGATCTGCTGTTCCGGACGCTATGGGCGATCGCGACGATCGAGAAGCGGCTGGGGCGGGAGCAGGCCGCTCTCGCCTCCTTTGCAGAGCTGGCTGGATCGCGGAACCCGTATCGCGCGCGGGCTCTGGAAGAACTGGCCAAGCACTACGAGCACCGCGAACACGACTATGCCCTGGCCTTGGAGATGGTGCGCCGGGCATTGGGCTTCGAGGACACTCCGGAGATGCGGCGCCGGGAACGGCGGCTCGAGAACCGCTTGGCGGCGCCACGCAGCCGCTGCTTACCGTTACAGTAGAGGGATGGCATCCGGCGCCGAGATACCACTTTCCATGCTGGTGGTGTTCGCCTCGGCCAAGCTGTTCTCGGAGGTGTGTGAGCGCCTGAGGCAGCCGGGCATCGTAGGCGAGATCCTGGCGGGCGTGCTGATCGGGCCGCACGTGCTGGGATGGATGCATCCCAACGAGATGCTCCAGATCCTTTCCGAACTGGGCGTGATGTTCCTGCTGTTTCGCGTGGGGCTGGAGGTGAAAGCCTCGGAACTGCTGCGGGTGGGCGGCGTGGCGCTGGGGGTGGCCATGGCGGGTGTGGTGGTGCCTTTCGTGCTCGGCTGGGGCATTTCGCGGCTGTGGGGGGAGCCGCGCCTGGAGTCGATCTTCACCGGGGCCGCCATGGTGGCCACGAGCGTCGGCATCACTGCGAAGGTGCTGGCGGACAAGGGACTGCTGGAGGCGCGGGCAAGCCGGATCATTCTGGCGGCGGCGGTGATCGATGACGTGCTGGGGCTGATCGTGCTGGCGGCGGTCAGCAGCATGGCGAAGGGGCAGGTGAACTATCTCGAACTGGGACTGACGGCAGCCCTGGCAATGGGCTTTACGCTGCTGGTGGCCACATGGGGGACGCGCACCATGCGGCATATGCTGCCCCGGCTGATGGCGCGCATGAGCGCGGCGGACGGGCAGTTCACTCTCGCGATGACCTTGCTGTTCGGCTTGTCGATGCTGGCGGTGTACGCGGGGGTGGCGGCCATCGTGGGAGCGTTTCTGGCGGGTATGGCGCTTTCCGAAAGCGTGGAGCACCGGGTGCTGGACCTGACTGACGGTGTCAGCGCGTTGCTGACCCCGTTCTTCCTGGCGGGAATCGGGCTGCATTTCGACACCACAGCCTTTGCCAGTGGCTCGGCGCTATGGCTCACGCTGACCATTTTTGTGGCCGCCGTGATCTCGAAACTGGTGCCCTGCGCTCTGGCCGCAGCGCGGTTGGGGCTGCGCGACGCCCTGCGGGTCGGGGTGGGGATGGTGCCGCGCGGCGAAGTCGGCATAGTGGTGGCGCAGATTGGCATGGGGTTCGGGGTGATGGCGCCAGGAGTGTACGGGATTATCGTGCTGATGTCGGTGCTGACCACGCTGGTGGCGCCCCCGATGCTGCAGTGGGCCTACCGGGAGAGGAAGTAGGCAGGGGCGGATCTCTCCCAAGGCCGCACCGGGCAGATTAGTGCTAGCTATTCTTGCTAATCTATGCTAACCTCAGATCATGATGCAGCAGAGTCGATCGCACCTTGTCAGGGAGTATGTCCGGGATAAGTACATCCGTGAGGCTCGCCAACGGGGCGATTCCATGGTCCGCGTGGTTGTGGGTGACGTGCATCGCGCCCTTGGTTTCAAGAACCGGGTCCCGCTGGTATGCCAGGCTCTTTCCTCGCGACAGTTCCTCGCTGAGAACGATTTGACCCTGGAGAAGCGTGAGGGCCCTCCGTCCGGACTCAGCACGACCGTTGTCTTCACCTACCGCCTTAGTCGCGACAGGGAATCACAAACGATCTGCTCCGGGCTCCTTCCGCTATGCGGGATAGCAAAAGAAGTATTCTCGTCGCTAGGCGGGGGAGAGGCGTTCATTCGGGGTGAGCGGGACCAGTTCCATGGCACCAGGAAAGGCGCATGAGCCGGGTTTACTGGGACACCATGTTGTTCGTGTACCTTCTGGAAGAACATCCCTTGCACGCCGCACGCGTACGGGAGATTGCCACCGGCATGGACGAGAGGCACGACGTGTTGTGCACCAGTGTGTTCACGGTCGGTGAAGTGCTCGTCGGGCCGTACAAGGGGCGAGCGCTGGAAGTAGCGCGGCGCACCCAAGAATTCTTCCGGTCTCCCCTGGTAGAGTTGCTGCCGTTCACCAGCGACGCGGCGGAACTCTACGCCCGAGTCCGAGCGGAGCATGGCATCCCACCGGCTGACGCGATTCACCTGGCGTGCGCCGCACGTGCCGGCGTAGACCTGTTTTTGACAAACGACCGGCGATTGCGCGGCCTCAGGATCCCAGGCATTCAGTTCATTGCCGGAATGGACGTGAGTCTTTATTAGCCCTTGGTACAATAGCAAAACGGTGGATCCCGCGCAGACAGTGACCAAATACATTCGGTATGAGTACGATTCGACGGCCGCGTACGGCATTCTGCAAGGGGAGACGGTACACGAGATTCAGGGGGACCTGTTCGGCAGCCGCGGGCTTACGGGCAAGCAGCATGCGCTGGCCGACATCAGGCTGCTGTATCCGTGCGTGCCGCCGAAGATACTGGCCGTGGGGCGGAACTACAAAAGCCATCTGGGAACGCGCCCGCAGCCGGTGAACCCGGAGATGTTTTACAAGCCCACCAGCGCGCTGCAGCACCCCGGGGAGCCGATCGTGATTCCCCCGGAAGCGCAGAACGTGCACTATGAAGGCGAACTGGTGCTGGTGATCGGCAGGCAGGCGCGGAACGTTTCGCCCGCGGAGGCGCCGGCTTGCGTCTTCGGGGTCACTTGCGGGAACGACATAAGCGAGCGGGACTGGCAGAACGGGGCGCAGAAAGATCTGCAATGGTGGCGCGCCAAGGGCTCGGACACGTTCGCGCCGCTAGGACCGGCCATCGTCACCGGCCTAGATTACGGCAATCTGCTGCTGCGCACTCGGCTGAACGGAGAGGTGGTGCAGGAGCAGTCTACCTCGGACCTGATCTTCGACTGCCCCACGGTAGTGAGCTGGATCAGCCGCTGGGTGACGCTGTATCCCGGCGACCTGATCTATACGGGCACGCCGCAAACCACCCGCAAGATGAACCCGGGCGACGTGGTGGAAGTGGAGATCGAGGGCGTCGGGGTGCTGCGGAACCGGGTCGAGTGAAGCGCGGTCTGTTTCTCACCTTCGAAGGCATGGACGGGTGCGGCAAGAGCACCCAGATGCGGCGCCTGGTGGACCGGCTGCGCGGGATGCGGAAAACGGTGCTGGAGACCGCAGAACCGGGCGGCACACCCATCGGCGTGCAGATCCGGCGCATCCTGCTGGCCGCGGCCAACCAGGAGCTCTCGCCCACCGCCGAACTGCTGCTGTACTTCGCCGCCCGGGCGCAGAACGTGGACCAGTGGATCGAGCCGGCTCTCGAGCGCGGTGAGATCGTGATTGCGGACCGGTTCACGGATTCCACGATGGTGTACCAGGGCTGCGGGCGGGGGCTGGGCGCGGAAACCGTGCTGGCGCTCGACCGGATCGCCTGCCGGGGCCTTCAGCCGGACCTGACGCTGCTATTGGATATCGACCTGGAGACCAGCCTGGCGCGGGCGCGCGCGCGCAACGCGGCAGCAGCGCACAACGAGACGCGCATGGACGAGCAGTCGGTGGAGTTTCACCGTCAGGTGCGGGAAGCCTACCTGGCGCTGGCGGAGCGGGAGAAGCAGCGCATCCGGGTGATCGACGGACGCGCCGCGCGGGACGAGGTGGAAGCCGCCATCTGGCGGGTGGTGCGCCCGTATGTCCTTTGAGCATTTCTGGGGCAACGCGCACATTACCCGCGCCCTGGGGCAGATGGTCGCGAGCGGGCGGCTGCCGCAGACGCTGCTGTTTGCCGGGCCGGAAGGCGTGGGCAAGGCTACCCTGGCGCGGCGCCTGGCGGCCGGACTTCTGGGGCACGCCGAGCAGATCGAGCAGGACGATCAGAGCCTGGCGCACAACCTGGAGATCGTGGCCGAGCGGGAGCGCTGGCCGGCGGACCGCCGCAACGAGGATCCCCTGCTGTTTGCCAGCTACCCGGACTTCGTGACCTTCGCGCCGGATGGCCCTCTGCGCCAGATTTCCATCCAACAGACGCGGCTGCTCAAGGAGCGCGCCCCGTTCAAGCCCATGCGCGGCGACCGCCGGGTGTTCCTGATCGACCACGTGGACCGGGCCAACGACCAGGCGGCTAACTCGCTGCTGAAGACCCTGGAAGAGCCCCCGGACCACCTGCTGCTGATCCTGACCGCGGAGAACGCCTATGACCTGCTGCCCACCATCCGGTCGCGCGCGGTTCCCTTCCAGTTCGCTCCTCTGGCGGACGAGGAGATGCGGGTCTTCGCACGCCAGCGAGGATTGGAAGACGCCGAGCGGCGCATTACGCTGGCCGGCGGAAGCCCGGGCGTAGCGGTTTCACTCGACTTGGAGGCCTATGATAACCGGCGCTCCGCCATGCTGGCGTTGCTCCAGGCGGCGGCGGGCCTCACGTCTTTCAGCGCCTGGATCCCGTACTCAGAGGCCATCGGGCGGAGCCGGAGCGAGAAGCTGGAGCAGCACCTGAAAGTGCTGTACGGCCTGCTGCGCGACTTACTCATCCTGCGCGAATCGGGCGGGGAGATTCGCAATCGTGATGTGCGGCGGGAGCTGGAAGCCATCGCCGGCAAGCTCACCTTCGCCTGGCTGCGGGCCGCCGTGAAACGGGTGGACGAGATCGCCATGCTGGTGCGGCGCAATATCCAAAAGACCATCGCGCTGGATGCTTTGATCCTGGAATTACGCAACCAGCCTGGAATATCGTGACAAAACATACAAATCACTGCTGTCCCACGGCGTAATTCTCCCTTATTGAGAGTATAATCGACACAATTTCAGTTGTTTTTGGGGGGCTGCGACCTATGATACGAGGACTTTGTCGTCTTTTGGGTTCGAGTGTCGTTCTGCTTTTGCTTTGCTCCGCGTTCTGCCTGGCACAGGAGTACCGCGGAAGGATCGAGGGGATCGTCACGGACCAGACCAAGGCCGTGATTCCGGGCGCGACGGTGACGCTGCTCAACATCAAGACCGGAATTAAGACGGTTCGCCAGACCAGCGATACCGGCCTGTACCTTTTCGACCTGGTGGATCCCGGAACTTACACGGTCACGGTCGAGGCGGCCGGATTCAGTAAGTTCACCCAGGAAAACATCGTGGTACAGACGCGCGGCGACGTGACGGTGAACGCCAGCCTGGCCACCGGGACGGTGCAGGAGAACGTCACCGTGGAAGCCACGCCGGTGGCTGTACAGTTTAATACCACCAACCAGGACATGACCATCGATTCTACGATGGCGCAGGAAACGCCCCGGTTTGACCGTAACCCGTTCAAACTGAGCCTGCTCGCGCCGGAAGCCATCAACACGCGCGGCGAAGTGCTGCCTTTCCTCTCCTGGTCAGCCAACAGCGTGGACCTGGGGGGCGGCACCAACCTCAAGAACGACCTGCAGATCGACGGCAGCCCGGTGGGCATGGGCCACAAGTTCAGCTACCCGCCCAACATGGATGCCGTCCAGGAAGTCATCGTTTCGCAAAACAGCGTGGACGCCGAGCAGGGGCATAGCGCAGGCGGCGTGATCACCATGACCACCAAAGCCGGCACCAACGAATGGCATGGCGACGCCTTTTATCTGGGGCGGTATCCCTGGCTGGACGCCGAGGCGGACCGCACCCGCTTCAGCTTGAACGCGCAGCGCCAGCACACCATCGGTGGCACGCTGGGCAACCCCATTAAGAAGAACAAGCTCTTCAACTTCTTCTCGATCGAGTACTGGAAGGTGGGCTCGCCGGGCAGTTATGTGACCACGGTGCCCACCAGCCTGGAGCAGCAGGGCAATTTCTCCCAGTCCTACAACATTAACGGCGGCATCCGCAGCGTCTACGACCCCTTCACCACGCAGGTCCGCCCGGACGGCTCGGTGTCGCGCACGCCCTTCCCGGGGAACATCGTGCCGGCGAGCCGCTTCGATCCCTTGTCGGTCTCCTTCATGAAGAACTTCTGGGCTCCCAACAATCCCGGCGACAACATTACGGGAGTCAATAACTTCAAGAAAGGCTACGTGGATTCGTGGAAGTATGTGAACTTCGCCGACCGCGTGGATTACAACATCAACGATAAGTGGAAGGTCTACGGCCGGGTGGGTTACTACCACACCACGGACATCGCCGGGAACCCTACTCCGAATAGTTCGCCCCTGTACCAGCCGACGGGCTCCTACCGCACGGCCACGCAGGTGGCGGGGGATGCCGTTTGGACCATCAACGCGCGGACGGTGGCGGAGTTCCACGGCGACTACCATAACGTGGCGGACGCCTACGTCTCGACTCCCCTGGGTTCCAACGGCTGGCAGCAGTTCTGGCCCAACAGCAACTGGTTTCAGCCCTATTTCGAGAACTCTCCCGGCCTGCCGGTGTACTATCCGGACCTGGTGATCGGTGGCGCGGGGTACGGCGGGCGCGGCTTCTACTGGGACCAGCGGCCCAAAGGAGAGGCGTTCAGCGGCAAGATCTCGCAGCAGCGGGGTTCGCACTACCTGAAAGCCGGTCTGGAGTTTCGCCGGAGCTGGGGCCCGGTTTTCGTTTCCAACACCTCGCAGTTCTTCTTCAACACGGCCGTGACGGCGGATACGTTCAGCAATCCGAACACGGCGCTGGTGGGCGATCAATGGGCCACTTTCCTGCTGGGCGCGCTGGACAACCAGACGGAGATGGTGGGCGGGCCGGTGCCGGTGCCGATCACCAATTTCTGGGGTATGTTCATCCAGGACGACTGGAAACTCAATTCCCGGATCACCCTGAATCTCGGCCTGCGCAACGAGTACGAAAGCGCCTGGCACGACGCCGCCCACAACCTCTCGCAAGCTATGGATCTGACGGCGCCCGTGCCGGAGATGCAGCAGAATCCGCCGCCCATGCCGGCGCTGGCCACCCAGTTGGTCGGCGGCCCGAATTTTTACCAGTGGACGGGCGCCTGGAGGTTCACCACCTCCGGCCACCCGGGCATGTGGGATCCGCCGGCTCTGGCGCTGGCGCCGCGCATAGGCGCGGCCATCCGCATCGACGATAAGACGGCTCTGCGCGTGGGCTACGCGCGCTACGTGATCCCCACCGAATACAACTTCACGGCGGCGCCGGTGGCGGGCTTCGAGGACATCAACTTCCTGGAGCCGCCCTTCTTCGGCATGACCGGCTACCAGTTCGCCGCCCCGCTGCTGAACGGCGTCCCGCAGGAGACTATCTCCAACCCGTTCCCGGCCAGCAACCCATTGTTGCCGAACTTCGGCCCGGTGAACGGAAAAGCGCTGGGAACCAATGTGGGCCGGGGCGGGGAAAACCTGCTGTGGTACCCGCAGAATTTCCAGAAGGCTTACAACGACCGCATCAATATCAACTTCCAGCGCCAGTTGCCGCAGGGCTTCGTGGCGGGCGTCACCTGGTTCATGAACTTCGGGCATCAGCACTATACCAAAGAGCTGAACGCCATCAACCCCAGCATCTACCAGCAATACGCCAACAACAGCAATTTCCTGAACCAGACGGTGGCCAATCCCTTCTATCATTATCTGAACACCACGCTGATTCCCGGCCCGCTCTACAACCAGCAGCAGGTTCCGCTCTCCTCGCTGCTGGTGCCGTATCCGCAATACGGCCCCTTGTACGAGATCGGGGCGTGCTGCGCGGGGGAGCGCTACAACCAGCTTCAGTTGAAGGTGCAGAGGGCCTTCGCCAACGGCTTCAACTTCCTGTTCACGTACGTGTATATCCGGGAGCGGTCGGAAATCAATAACTTCAACGACCTGACGTATTACACCAACGCCTTCCAGTGGCAGGACAGCAACCAGCCGCGCCACCGCCTGAACATTCTGGGCACCTACGAGCTGCCGATCGGCAAGGGGCGCAAGTACCTCGCCTCGGCCCCCCGCGCGTTGGACGCCCTGGTGGGCGGCTGGAAGATCACGCCGGTGCTGCAATTCATCTCGGGCGACTTCCCGCAATTCGGAAACATGCTGGTTACGGGCAACCCCTGCGTCTCCTCCCCGACTCCGCAAGCCTGGTTCAACACCTCCGTGTTCAAGCCGATACCGACCAACACCTACGTGCTGCGGAGCAACCCGCTGCAATACGACTGTCTGACCGGGCCGAGCTTTTGGGATCTGGACGCCAATCTGGCCAAGGAGTTCCGGCTATTCGAGCGATTCCGGGCGGAGCTGAAGATGACCGCGTACAACGCCTTGAACAACTTGAACCGGGCCGATCCGGTGACAAACATCTACTCCTCCACGTTCGGGCAGGCCCTCTACCAGGGCTCTCCGGGAGGCACTTTCGGAGCGCAGGGAGGCACGGCGGCGTACGTCAGCGGCCGGCAGGTGGAGCTGAGCTTTAAAATATTCTGGTGAGGCTGGCCCGGGGGGCCAGCCTTTACCCGGAATGTTTTCTCTCAGCCGCCGCAGCCTGCTCGCTTTCCTGATCCCGCCGGCCGGCCGCCTGTTCGGCCAGGCGTCCCGGCCAGGGCAGGGCATGGCCTCGCGCGGCGTGCAGGCAGCGCGCCGGCGCAAGTTTTCCGGGCTGCCCTTTGCGGCCCGCTTCACGGACGTCGCCGCGCAGGCTGGACTCACGCGGCCGGTGATCTCTGGCCACCCGCGCCACGCTGATTACGTCATCGAGGCCATGAGCTGCGGCGCGGCCTTTCTCGATTACGACAACGACGGCTGGCTGGATATCCTGGTGCTCACTGGCTCCCGGTTCGGGGACCCGCCGCGTGACGCCTCCAACCGGCTCTACAGAAACAACCGCGACGGCACGTTCAAGGACGTGACCGAAAAAGCCGGCCTGTTTCGCACCGGATATTTCTACGGCGTCACCATCGGCGACTACAACAACGACGGCCAGGAAGACATCTTCCTCACCGGGTGGGGGCAGAACGTTCTCTACCGCAACAACGGCGACGGCACGTTCACCGACGTCACCGCCCAGGCGGGGCTGCGGAACTCCAAACCGCGGTTCGGCACCGGGTGTGCGTTTGTGGATTACGACCGCGACGGCCGGCTGGACCTGTTCGTGGCCAACTACGTCACCTTCGACCAGGCCACTGTGCCGCGCGCGGGCCACTCGAACGACTGCAACTCACAGGGGGTATTTTGCGGTCCGCGCGGCCTGCCCTACGGATCGCATTCGCTATATCACAACGAGGGCGACGGCACTTTCCGGGACGTCACCGCGGCCTCCGGGATCGGCAAGACGGACGGAGGATACGGCCTGACGGTGACGGCCGCGGACTTCGACAACGACGGCTGGCCGGACATCTACGTGGCCTGCGATTCCACGCCCAGCCTGTTCTTCCACAACAACCGCGACGGAACCTTCACCGAGCAGGGTCTGGAACGCGGCGTGGCGCTGAGCGATGATGGCATGGAGCAGGCGGGCATGGGGGTGGCGATTGGGGATTTCCGGCTGGAGGGCCGGCTGGACATCCTGAAGACGCACTTCGCCCAGGATACGCCCGCTTTGTACTTAAACGATGGCAAGGGCGGCTTTTCGGATCTCACGCTGCGCTCCGGCCTGGCGGTGGAGACGCGCTACGTCTCCTGGGGCGCCGGTGCGCCGGATCTGGACAATGACGGCTGCCCGGACATCTTCTGGGTGACGGGCGGCATCTATCCGGAGGAGCAGGAACGTTACCGCACGCCGCGGGTGATCTTCCGCAACCTGGGCAACGGACAGTTCGAGGAACTGCCGGCGGAACTGGCCGGGCCGGCGATCGAAACGCCGCACTCCAGCCGCGGCTGCGCCTTCGGGGATTTCGATAACGACGGCGACGTGGATGTGCTGGTGATCAACCACAACGAGCCGCCTTCGCTGCTCCGCAATGACCTGCCGGGCGGCCATCACTACCTCAAGATCCGGCTGACGGGCGTCCAGTCCAATCGCAGCGCCATCGGCGCGCGGGTGCTCGTGCGCTACGGCGGCAAGGTGCAGGCGCAGGAAGTGCTGAGCCAGTCTTCGTATCTTTCGGTGAACGATCCCCGCCTGCACTTCGGCCTGGGGACGGCCACGCGGGCGGACGTCGAGATCCGCTGGCCGCTGGGCCGCGTGGAGAAGCTGGCGGGCGTGGAGGCGGACCAGTTGATCCACGTGACCGAGGGCGCGGGAATCACGCACAGGGCCAGGTTCCGGGGGCAACCGTGAGGTTTGCGCTGGCGGCCGCCCTGGTCTGCGCCGCGGCGCTCGCGGCCGAGCGGCCCCCGGTCGAGGAGGCCTGGGACCTGGTGGCCAAGGGGAACCGCCCGGAAGCCGTCCGCCTGCTCCGCAAGATCATCCAAAGCAATCCGCGGGACGCCGACGCGCGCCTTCTGCTGGGCAGCCTGCTGCAGGAGGCCGGGCAACGCGACGAATGCCTTGAGCAACTGCATGCGGCCGTGCAACTGCGGCCGAACTCGGCCGAGGCGCAGAACGCGCTGGGCGAGGCCTACACCACCTTCGGGGAGTCCCAGAAGGCCCGGGGGCCGTTCGAGCGGGCGGTGGCCCTCGATCCGCGCCTGGCCGCGGCTCGCGTCAACCTGGGCCTGCTGCTGCTGGAGGCCGGCGATGCCAAGGCGGCCGTCATCCACCTGGACCGCGCCATCGCGCTTCTGGGCCACAGCCAGGATGCCGCCTACCCGCTTTACCTCAGGGCCAAGATTTACAGCGAGCACGAGCAGACGGACAAGGCCGCCGCGGCGCTGGCCGAGGCGGTGTCCCTGCGGCCGGATTTCGGCGAGGCGTGGAGTGACTTGGGCAACGCCCGCAAGACGCTGGGGGACGATGCCGGGGCGATCGCCGCCTTCCGCCGCGCGGTGGAGATCAACCCGGAGGATGCGGTGGCCCAGACGCGCCTGGGAGCCGCCTACCTGGCCCAGGGCAAAGCGCACCTGGCGGTGCCGTGCTTTCAGGCCGCCGTGCGGCTCGCGCCGTCCGACCAGTCCGCCCTCAACGGCCTGCAGCGCGCTTTGCGCGAGGACGGCCAGGAGCAGCAGGCTGATGAAGTCAAGAAGAAGCTGACCGAACTGCTGCGCGCCAAGGACAAGGCGGACCAGAACGCGCTGGCCGCTATCCGCATCAACAACCAGGGCGCGGACCTGGAAAAGAGCGGCCACCTGCGTGCGGCGCTGGAAAAATACCGCGCGGCGCATGAACTGGATCCCAATCACGTGGGCATCCAGGTGAACTACGCCGTGGCGATGCTGCGCCTGGGCCAGTGGAAGGACGGGCTGGCCCTGCTGCGCGACGCCGCGCGCCGCCAGCCCGGAGACGCCGTGCTGAAAGCCGCACTGGAGGACGCGCTGACACAGGCCCCGGTGGAATTCGGCGGCAAAGGCCAGACGCGCTCTCCGGGCGCCCGCGGCGGCGCCAGGTATTGAAGGGCCGGCGGGCGGCGGCCTCAGGCCAGCACGCTCTCGAGCGTGGTAAAGAACTCCGGGAAGGAGACGGACGCGGCGCCCGCCTGGCGAATGGCGGAAGGGGCA
>JAJPJX010000102.1 GCA_021324015.1 Solibacteraceae bacterium
ACGATCCTACGGCTTTCGCACCTATGAGGCCATGGAAATCGCGCTGTATCACAACTTGGGACGATTGCCGGAGCCAGAATCAACCCACAGATTCTGCTGAGGAGGCACATTTTCCTGGATTCGTTATGGAATCGCTCGACAGTGGAGAGCGTGCAGATCACCATGGCGGAGGACTTCGGAGTGCAAGGCCGAGGCGCATTTTACGATCACACCGGCACCATCCGCGATGTGATTCAGAATCACATCTTTCAGATCCTTAGCAACCTGGCTATGGAGCCGCCAGTCAGAACCGACAGCGAATCGATTCGGGACGAGAAGGCAAAAGTACTGAAGGCCATCGCACCCATCGAAAAAGCGTCTCTGGTTCGCGGACAATTTCGCGGATACCAAAGTGAGGGCGGTGTTGCGGGCGGCTCGCGGACGGAAACGTTCGCCGCCCTGAAGGTCGAAGTGAACACCTGGAGATGGCAGGGCGTTCCTTTCTATATCCCAGCCGGAAAGCAAATGCCGGTCACCTGCACCGAGATTCTGGTCCGCTTGCGCCGTCCGCCCGACGTTTACCACTCGCAGGAGTCGGCCGAACAGAATCATATCCGTCTGCGAATCAATCCCGAAATAGAGATTGCGTTGGGAATGATGGTGATGAAACCGGCGAAAGACATCGAAGGCCGGGCCGTGGAGATGTTGGCCAGCCATCATCCCGAAGCAGACGAGATGGACGCATACGAACGGGTGCTCGGCGAGGCATTGCCGGCGACGCCACGCTCTTCGCGCGGGAGGACTACGTAGAAGAGGCATGGCGCATCGTTGACCCGGTGCTGCGCGCGGACACTCCAATTTACGAATACGAGCCGGGCAGTTGGGGTCCGGCGGAGGCGAGCGAAGTACTGGCGCCGCGAGGCGGATGGCACAACCCGGTGATCGCGGCCGCAAAGGGCACCCAGAAGGCAGCGTGAGTTGCTTCGCCCGCAAAGATTTATCGAGAGAGGCTCTATGAACATCGAGATTTATCCCAATTCCGGATCTGTCGCCGAGAGGGCTGCGTCGGTCATTGCCGACTGCGCATGGGACGCCATCGCCGAGCGTGGTTTATTCATTATGGCCGTGAGCGGGGGGCACACTCCCTGGACCATGTTGCGCCGTCTCGCCGCGGCTCTAGTCCCATGGCGGGCCATGCAAATCATTCAGGTGGATGAACGGGTGGCGCCGGCCGGGCACGCGGAGCGCAACCTCACTCACATCTACGAGAGCTTGCTGGCCAATGCCCCGCTCTCTTCCGATCAGCTCCATGCCATGCCCGTCGAATCACCCGACCTCGAAGCTGCCGCCCGTGCGTATGCCGCTACCCTGCGGATGATAGCCGGGGAGGGCCCGGTCATCGATCTGGTGCACCTCGGCCTGGGTCCGGATGGCCACACGGCATCGCTTGTGCCCGGCGACCCGGTCCTCGACGTCGAGGACGCGGATGTCGCGCTGAGTGGACCGTACCAGGACTGGCGCCGGATGACGCTCACTTATCCGATTCTCGACCGTGCGAGGCGCATCCTCTGGGTCGTCACGGGCGGAGAAAAGGCGGCTATGGTGAAGCGTCTGCTCAACAGCGATCGGCAAATTCCGGCGGGACGCGTCCGCAGTGATCGAGCGCTTCTCCTGGCCGATTCCGCGGCAGCCGCCCAATGGGCCGGCAAGACCGGAGGAGTAATATGCGTGTAGGCATCGCAACCGATCACGGCGGATTCCATTTGAAGGAACATCTGCTTGGCCGCCTGCGAGCGGCGGGGCATGAGGTCGTGGACTTTGGAGCAGATAGGCTCATCCCCGGCGACGACTATCCCGATTTTGTCATTCCGCTCGCCCGCGCCGTTTCCGGCGGCCGGGTGGAACGCGGGGTCGCGGTCTGCGGCAGCGGCGTTGGCGCCGAGGTGTGCGCCAACAAGATTCCCGGCATTCGGGCTGGCCTCATTGGCGATCACTTCTCGGCGCGACAGGGCGTGGAGGACGATCACATGAACGTTCTGTGCATGGGCGGCCGGACGATCGGCCCCGAAGTCGCGTGGGAGTTCGTCGAAACATTCTTGGCATCGGAATACAGCCGGGCGGAGCGTCACCTCCGCAGGCTGAGCAAAGTGGCGGCCCTCGAGGAAATCACAAGGTGAGCCTGGCGGTTACAGGCGCGGGTCTCGGCAGGCCGCCGTCTGCGGGCGTGGACCGAGAGTGAGTCAATGTCTACTGCTTACGCCACACTCGCGGATACCGCCACGGGACAAAGCTCACCGCTCGGAGCGAGCGTCTTGGCGAACGGGGTCAATTTCAGCGTTTACTCTCGCAGCGCCTCGGCGGTGGAACTACTGCTCTTCGACCGCGATGATGATGGCCAGCCATCTCGCGTCATTCCGATCGATCCTATAACCAATCGAACCTATCATTATTGGCACACGTTCGTGCCTGGACTTCAGCGAGGCCAACTCTACGGATATCGTGTTCATGGGCCGTACGATCCTGCGAACGGCTTCCGGTTTGATCCGGAGAAGGTTCTACTCGACCCATACGGTCGCGGCGTCGCAGTTCCAGCAAGCTATTCCCGCGACGCGGCGAAATTGCCGGGTGACAACACATCGGTCGCGCTGAAGAGTGTGGTGGTCGACCCGGCGGACTATGACTGGGAAGGCGATCGTCAGCTACGGCACCCGTCCGCGCGGACCATCATTTACGAAATGCATCTTAGAGGGTTTACGCAGCACACCAGTTCCGGCGTTTCCCTGGGCAGTCGTGGTACCTTCGCAGGCTTGATTGAGAAGATACCGTACCTTCAGCGACTCGGCATCTCCGCCGTAGAGTTACTGCCGGTGTTCCAGTTCGACCCGCAGGATTCTCCGCATGGGCTCGTCAATTACTGGGGTTACTCGCCAATATCCTTTTTTGCTCCCCATCGCGGCTACAGTTCGCGGCAGGGCCCGTTGGGGCCTGTAATCGAGTTTCGGGACATGGTGAAGGCATTGCACCGCGGCGGTATTGAAGTGATCCTGGATGTCGTCTTCAATCACACCGCTGAGGGCGATCATATGGGACCTACACTGTGCTTCCGCGGGTTTGAGAATGACGCCTACTATATCCTGGGGCAGGAGCGGTCGCGCTTTGCGAACTACAGCGGCACCGGCAACACGCTGAACGCCAATCATCCAATCGTACGCCGCATGATTCTCGATAGCCTCCGCTATTGGGTCGGCGAGATGCACGTGGACGGGTTTCGGTTCGATCTCGCGTCCATTCTGGCGCGCGACTCGTCGGGCCAGGTACTGGCGAATCCGCCGGTCCTGTGGGACATTGAATCAGACCCCGCGTTAGCCGGGACGAAGTTCATCGCCGAGGCATGGGATGCCGCGGGGTTATACCAGGTGGGCAGCTTCGTTGGTGACAGTTGGAGGGAATGGAACGGCAGGTTTCGCGATGACGTACGAGACTTCTTTCGCGGAGGCGAGGATTCCGCGACGCGCATCGCCGATCGGATTCTAGGCAGCCCCGCCATCTACGGTCATAAGGAACAGGATCCGGAGGAGAGCGTCAATTTCGTCACATGCCACGATGGCTTCACGCTCAATGACCTGGTTTCTTACAACCAGAAGCACAACGAGGCGAATGGTGAACGCGGTCGTGACGGCGCCGATGACAATCGAAGCTGGAACTGCGGCGTCGAAGGGCCGTCCGCCGACCCGGCCATTGAAGCGACGCGCAATCGCCAGGTCAAGAACTTTCTGACGGTCACGCTGCTCTCTCTGGGCATCCCGATGATCGGAATGGGCGACGAGGTGCGGCGCTCCCAGTCTGGTAACAATAACCCGTACTGTCAGGATAACGAGACGACCTGGTTTGACTGGTCGCTGCTGGAGAAACATGCGGATGTCTACCGTTTCCTGCGGTTGGTGATTGAGAGGCGGCGACTGCGTGACGTCGGTGCGGAGCAGTATCACCTGAGTTTAAACCAACTGCTTGCCCGGGCGGCGAAGACGTGGCATGGAGTCCATGTGGGCCAGCCGGATTGGAGCTCCTCATCGCATAGCATCGCTTTGAGCGCCCAGTTGCCGAACGAGAACGTGATTATGTACCTGATTTTCAATGCGTACTGGGAGCCTCTCGAGTTCGAACTCCCGAACGGCAATCGCGCTCCCTGGAAAAGATGGATCGATACCGCGCTCGAAACGCCGAACGACATCGTTCCGTGGGCGGACTCACCCATCGTTCCCGATTTCGCGTATGTTGCCGAACCGCATACCGTGGTGGTGCTGCATACCGAGGCCAGCCATGAGGTCGCTTTTGTTAGTGAAGCGCACTGAAAGTTCTGCCACTCCGAGGTCAAGCGGCGAATGAAGATGCGCTCCTCCAGTTGCCTCGCGCCTGAGTGTCACGGTAGAAAAGGAGAGACGCCGAGGCACCTTCGCGGCTCACGTGAATGGAGTCTCCGCGGTGGATCTGGCCGGATGCTATCAGGTTGGAGAGGGGTTGGACGAGGTGGCGCTCGATCGCGCGTTTCGAGTGGCGCGCCCCGTACCTTGAGTCTGTGCCTTCCTTCAACAGAAACCTACGGGCGCTTTCTTTAACGCTGAGTTGAAGGGCGTCGCCGCCGCTTTAGAGGCACTGTTATATCACATCCAATTCGAAGTTTCCGTCACGGGTAGGCGCGACAGAGGCGCGCAGGGCCGTCGGTGCGGGCGCAGGTGCCGCAAGCGGGTCATGCGGCAAACAGTCCGCCGCAAAGCAGCCGCGCTCACCCATTGTTCCGGAGCACTGCGAAACAGCACTCCAGCCAACAAGCCTCTCGCGTTCCAGCGACTGGTTCCGCCGAGCAGGAGTCGCAGAGAAGTCGCCGGCGCGACGCACAGTTCTGTGTGAACGAGTGGACAAAGAACTCCCGGTTCCCGACGCAGCCGGGTTAGAGGAAAGGACTGTCAACCGCTACGCATTCACCAGCGGCGCCTCAGTCCCGGATTCCAAATCAGCCCCCTTGTTTTTCCCCAAGAGGCGAAGGGCGGCAGCCACGACGTGATCGGCCGTGAAGCCCAGATGCGCAAGAACTTCCTGGCCCGGTGCCGAGGCTCCGAACCGTTCTACACCAATGACGGTCCCCTCGTCGCCTGCCCACCTATGCCATCCAATCGGTGAGCCTGCTTCCACCGTGACACGCTTTCTGACGCTGCGTGGAAGGACGCTTTCGCGGTAGGATTCTTCCTGGGCCTCGAACAGGCTCCAACTCGGCATACTGACAACGCGAGCTCTTACTCCGGAGATCTTCAGCTCCTCCCGTGCCCGTGCGCAGAGGCTGACCTCGGAGCCGGCGCCAATGAGGATCACATCCGGCGACCCGCCTTCGGCATCGGCGAGCACATAGGCGCCGCGAGCGACACCAGGATCTTTCGCAGCGGCGCGGTCGAGATGCGGGACCGTTTGCCGCGTCAGCACCAACAGCGTTGGACCGTCATGCTGAACCGCAAACGCCCATGCCTCAGCCGTTTCGTTCGCATCAGCGGGCCGAATGACCGTAAGCCCTGGGAGCGCGCGCAGGCCCGCGAGCTGTTCGATTGGCTGGTGGGTCGGGCCATCCGCCCCGAGCCCGATGCTGTCGTGGGTGAAAACGTAGATCGCCTTGAGATGACTCAGCGCGCCGAGGCGGACCGCGGGCTTCATGTAATCGGAGAATGTGAAAAACGTTGCGGTGAAGGGAAGCACTCCGCCGTGCGCGGCCATGCCATTGACGGCGGCTCCCATGGCGTGCTCCCGAACACCGAACGCAATGTTCCGCCCTGCGTAGCTCCACTCCCCACCGACCGCACCCAGCGTTCCCGGCCCAGACATATCGGGCGATTGGAAATCTCCCAGTCCCTTGAGCGTCGTCCTGGTCGACGGGTTGAGGTCGGCCGATCCGCCGATTAGGTTAGGGATGTGCTTGGCCAGGGCGATCATCACTTCGCCACCTGCGGCGCGAGTGGCAATCGGTTTGTCGGTGGGCTTCCATTTGGGAATGTCCACATCCCAGTTTCGCGGGAGCTTGCCACTCACGATGCCCTCGAACTCGGCCGCCGCCTCGGGAAACGCGTCTCGATATCCGTCGAACCTCTTGCGCCAGTCATCTTCCATTTGCGCGCCGTGCAGAACTGCCTGGCGAAAATAATCCACTGAGTCCTGGGGCAGGTAGAACTTCTCCATGCTCGGCCACCCCAGAGCCTTCTTGGCGGCTATCAATTCCTCTTCTCCCAGCGGGTCCCCGTGTGCAGTGTAGCTGTCCTGCTTGTGGGGGCTCCCATAGCCGATGTGCGTCCGCGCCAGAATCAATGATGGCCGCTTATCCTCGGCCTGAGCCTCGCCAATCGCGCGCGCCACGTCTTCGGTGTCATTGCCGTCTGAAACCACGCGGGTGTGCCAGCCGCACGCCTGGAAGCGCTTGGCCACGTTTTCGGTAAAATCGATTTCCGTGGCTCCCGCGAGCGAGATGTGATTCTGATCGTACAGATAAATCAGCTTCCCCAAGCGCAGATGTCCGGCCAATGAAGCAGCCTCGTGACTGATGCCTTCCATCAGATCGCCATCGCCGCAGATTGCGTACGTATAGTGGTCGACGATTTTGTGTCCGGGCCGGTTGTAGCGGGCCGCGAGCCAGGCTTCGGCAATGGCCAGGCCCACGCCGTTGCCGAACCCCTGGCCAAGCGGTCCCGTCGTGACCTCGACGCCTGGCGTAACACCGCGCTCTGGGTGACCCGGCGCGATACTTCCCCATTTCCTGTAATGTTTGATCTGATCGAGGGGAAGGTCGTAGCCTGAAAGGAAGAGCAGGCTGTACAGCAGCATCGACCCATGTCCACCGGACAAGACGAAACGGTCGCGGTCGAACCATTGCGGATTCTTGGGATTATGCTTGAGGAACTCTGTCCAAAGTGTATAAGCCATGGCTGCAGCGCCCATCGGCATGCCAGGGTGACCGGCATTCGCGTTCTGGACGGCGTCCGCCGATAGCAGTCGGATCGTGTTGATGCAAAGGTCCTGCAGTTCTCGATTCGGCTTCCGATTCATAACTATCTCCACTGACGGCCGCCACGCGCCAACGACGCGGAAACAAAAGCCGCTGGCGAAGCAGAGTGCAATCGCCGGTCCGTTTGGGTCGACCCGCGTTCTCAAGGCGTTAGACCGTAGATCCTAGTGCCCAGAGTCGGCCTGCCGACACCCGGAGGACATCGACGGGCCAGGGCGCGATTAGGTCCGCCGCCAATCATTCACTCCCAACCGAGATCTGGTTCGCCAGGCGGCTTGTCAGCCGGTCAACCTGCCGCAGCAACGGGACGAGCGTACTGCCGTGCTCGGAGAGCAATAATCGGGCGTGGTCCGCGTTACACGATGTCTGTAGCTGCCCCAGAACCGCGAAGGAGTTCGGCGGGCGTCTTGCGGGCGTCTTGCCTTCCATTCGATCCGCCATGTCCTCCAGCACCTCGGCAGAACACTCGTCATATGCCCGAAGGGATGCCAGAACCGCCTCTGGCAGCACAAACCCCGGCAATTGCAGGCGGTACTTGAGGGTTGCACTCCGCATGAGGAAGAGCGCACGCAATTGCGGTTGCCACCTGCGTATGCGCTTGCGCAGAGCCAACGCCTCATGCCGTGACGGACCGAATTCGAGAAGGACCCCGTCGGCAAGCGATCTAACGCTGTCAAACTTGCGATTGATGGTGTCGCGGAGGGCAGAGGTGCGCCGGATAGCGGAGGGGATATCCGACGAAACCGGCTCCCGCGCGAGCTGAGCTAACAGACGTAAAGTGGAGACAGAGACGCTTCGCATCTCGACACTCGACGGGGAACTCCAGAGCTGATCGAAAATCAACCACATGACCAGCAGGCCCAGGAACACTCCGGCAACGCGGTCCCGTGCCACTGCGAGCGAAGTCTCCCTCGCGAATTTCTGCATGTGAATCACGAAGAAAACCGCACCGAGTTGCAGGCCAAAGAAGGACAATCTGGGGCTCGAGGTCATGAACCAGGAAGCCAGCGCTGTGACGAATACGAAAAGAACCGTGAATCCCGCAATTGAATCCACGTGCGGTAGGACGAACACTTGGCTGCTCATGCCAATGACGAGGCCGCCTATGACAAAGCCAGCGAAGCGCAGAACCTGTCGCTGACGAGATGCGCCGATCGTGGATAGAGCAGTCAGGAAGCAGGTGAGCATCACTGGAACACCCATGCCCAGCCAGTCGATCGAATTATAGATTACGTAACACGCGCTTGCGGCAAGGCACCCCTTCAGTGCGAACCTGGCGTGCTCGGGGTTGACGAAGGCATCGGCGGCGATCAGCGTGGGGCCCGGCATCTCGTCTGATGTGGCCTGATACTCGTCCATGGACCGAGCGCCCGCAAATACCTGCGGGATGAGTGCGGCGATGTTCTCCATCTCGCGCAGGAGCGGCATACGATGCGGTTGATCCTCACTACTTAACGGAATCGGCCTTGGAATTCGCCTGTCCATCAAATCGGCGCGGATGCCCGCGACGGCATCCGCCACGCTTTGCAAGTGCTCCTGGTCCATCCCTGGAGGCGCGACAGTCAACTGGACGAGCGCGGCTGTAATGTCCACAAGATTGCCGACCAGCGCCACCACGGCACTCATCTGCGCTCGGTATTCGGGCGAGTAATCCGACCGGCTCAAAGCACGCCGCAGTGTGGATGTCCCGAGCGTGGCCAGCCGGGCGATCTTATCCTCGTCGGCCTGGTCGATCGCACTCCCTTCCGAGTAGCCGATCAACAAATTGTGGATCGCAGCCAACCGGTCGGCGACGGGCAGAACAATATCGTCTCCGGGTCGCCCATGCCTGAAGACCAGTTCGACCGCCGAGGTGGCAGCGACCGAGATGAGGGCAACCAGAGCAAGCGCGAGCGTATTGAGAACGTTCTCCCCACCTGGCATGTGCCGGTCCCAAATCGTGACGGAGATGGAGATCACCATCGCAAATCCCACGAAGGCCCCGTAATTGGTGATCGCCGTGAGTGCGTAAAACGCCAGGAACAGCGAACCGATATTCCAAACAAAGTGAAGAAGCGGATCGCTGATTACGAGCTGGACTGATAACAGCACGTAGACGACGCCTGCTGCGGCGAGGAGCATGATCGTTCCCGCCGAGCTCAGGGTCGCACGCGGGCTTTCGCGCGAGATGAGCAGCGCATAGATCCCCCCCAGGAATGCAAAAGGAATGCGAAACGTGTTGCAGAGGATCATAACAAGCGTCACGGCAAGAACCATGCGCGCCACCGTCAGTGCCCGGCCAGGGTAGGGGGCAAGTTCGTGCTTGAGGAACCCGCACAACCACGTGAACGGCCGCCGTACGTCCGCTGCTTCGTGAGCAGGTGCGCCCACCTCAACGTCCCCGAATCACAACAACCGCTGATTCACTTACGCGGAAAAGGTCTTCCGGCGGGTTCTCTACCCGCACCCGAACCGGGTAGCGCGTGGCCAGGTGCACCCAATTCAAGGTCCTCTGCACATCGGGTAGCACCGATCCCATACGGCCGACAACGTCCGCATCGGGAGTCACGCCGAAGCCGATGCTATCCACGATGCCCGTGAAATGCATCTCGGGCTTCGACATCACATAAACCTCGGCTCGCATCCCTGGCGTAATGTGCTGGAGTTGGCCTTCGCGAAAGTTGGCGACCGCCCACCACGTGCGCTCGTCGATCAGCGTGAACACCCGCTGGCCGATGTGCGCGTACGCACCCTCCGAGATCGTCAGGTTCGTGACGCGAGCCGGAAACGGCGCGTAGACCCGGCAGTTGTTGAGATTGTAGCGGGCGGTCTCCACAGCGGAAGCTCTAGCGCCGCGCTGGTTGACCAATGGTTCGAGCGTGGTAACGGCATTCTGGGCCTGTTCATGCTGGGCCTTGCTCTGCTCCAGGATTGCCCGCGAGCGCTGCTCTTGAGCCAAGGTCGACTGCAATCCCGCCTGCGCAAGCCGCAGTTGAGACTCCGCCTGCTTCAGAGATTGAGCCTCCGCAATCTCCGAAGTCCTCGCCCGGTCCACTTGATCCACCGTGACGAACTGCCTGGCGAGCAGCGGCTCAATCCGGTGCAGATTATCACTCGCATAGGTCCACTCTGCTTTGACGCGGCTGACACCCTGTTCGGCGTTTGCCACATCCGCACGCGCCTGATCTACTGCCGCCGCTGATCGAGTCACGTCGGCTTCCGCGCTCCGAATGTTCGCCTGAGAGACGGAAACCGCGCTCACCAGTGCCGCGATTCTACGCTGCTCATCCACGATTTGTCCCTCAAGGGCTGCCTGATCGGAAACCGCCTTTTCCAGTGCGTAGCGATAGGGTCGGTCATCAATTTCGTATAGCAGTTGGCCTTGCGTCACGAATTGGTTATCGTGCACCTTCAGGTCCACAATTCGGCCCTCCACCTGAGGCGCAATTCCGATGAAATTCGCGAGTATCTCTGCGTCGTCGGTGCGGGGATAAGCGTCCACGTGGTACAACACCATCAGGCCCAGCACCACCGCACCAATTACGATTGCCCCACTGAGCACGATTCCAAGCACCCTTCTACTGTTCGTACCAGCGCTGGACGTCATCGACCTTCCTCCCTATCGGAACAGCGCGAACCAAAACGCGAAAGAGAAGAGCGCCGCCAGGCTCGGATAAGTCAAAACCGGGAACTCAAGCGTTATCCGAAGGCGCGCCAGGAGCCATCGAGCAACCCCCGTGAGCACCAGGCTCAGCGCCAGACACATGAGCCACGCGGGAAAGAACGACCCTAGAACATCAAAGGAAGGAGCCCGCCCGCAGCCTGTCAGCAAGACCGCTGCGAGTACCAACGCACACCCCGAAATCCGCCGATGTCGATTTGTTGTCATGGCCGGGCATTCCTGTTGGTGGATTGGATTGAATCGCCGCAGCGAAATGCCAGTTCCGCGACTGCCGTCAATACCTGTGTTCGCGCCAGGATATCCGCGGAACGGGCTTGGGCGAGAAGTTTCTGGGCTGCGGTCACGTCTAGCAGGTTGCGGACACCGTAGTTGTAGGACGCAAGGGCGGCAGCGTAGGACTGGGCGGCGGAGTCCAGAAGCGCTGTAGCCGCCTCGCGCTGACGAAAGGCGGTCGTCAGATTCGAGTAGGCGGTCCAAACTTCGTCCTCGATGCCATCCCGCGCAGCCGCGACCTGAGCTTCTGCCCTACGCGCCTCGGCTTCGGCCTCCCTGAGGCGGCTTTGGCGAGCGCCCCCGTCAAAGACGGTCCAGTTCAAACTCAGGGCGAGCCCGCCGGTTAAGTCGGCCGTATGGCCCCAGGGCAGCGTCTGCTGCTGGATATATAGCGACTGAGCAGTCGGGTAGGCTCTGAAACTCAGGTTGGGATAGTAGGCAGCCCCCGCCGCCTTCCGCCGCGCCTCTGCCGCGCGGACGCTGGCAAGCCGCGCCAGGAGGTCCGGCCGCTGCTCGAGAGCGCGTTCGATTACCTGCTGGACCGTCTCGCCGATCGACGCGGGAGTGGGCACTTCGCCCAGCGACGCGATCTGAATCATTGTGGCAGCGGGCGCCCCCAGGGCCGTGGCTAGATCGCCACGGGCAATCTGCTCCGCCCCGAGCACCGCCTGCAGATCGTATTTTGATTGCGCAGTTGCGCTACGCGCTTCCAGCACGTCGGGTAGGGTTGCCAACCCATCCCGTAATCGCTCTTCGGCGGCTTGCTCCACCGCCTCAGCATTCGTCAAGCTCGCCCTTGCGGCGGAGTCCTGTGCGGACGCATTCAGCAAGCGATAAAACGCCAGCTCAACTTGAAGGATGAGCTTCCGGTGAACGTCGTTAAACCCGAAGTTCGCCGCCAGCAGCCGGGCACTCTCCGCCGCGATGCGGCCGCGACGCGCCCCGAAGTCAAGGATTGTGTAGTTGAGAACCAGTGACGCCTGAACGAATGGAACGGTATGCCTGTAGAATCGGACGCCAAGCGGAATCTCCTCCCGATCGACTCCCGAGAGGGCCGCAACCGATAAGGCCGGGTACAGTTCGCTGCGTGCGATTCCAAGCGCCGCTGCTTGGGCGCGCGCCCTCTGCCAGGCGACGCGGGTCTCCGGGTTTCGGGCTTCCGCCAAATCAATCAGGTCTGCCAGGGAATAGGCCTTCCCGGGCTCGATCGGGAAGGTCTCCCGACTGCCGCGCTTCGCATCGCGTACGATACCGCGTTCATCTGCGGTGTGCCACGCGCGATCTGGTGAAGCCGGCGGCTTTTGAGCAATTAGCGGCGCGGCAGCAATCAAAATGACAAGGGGGACCGCTCTTCGATCAGTCCAGCGACACTTCGGTTTGAGATCCACTTGCCGCATCGATTCGGTCCCCTCTGTTTAAGGCCATCCGGCAGGCCGGCTTTGCTTAGGCAGCAGCGTCCTGAGAAATCGGCTGGACTTCCGTTATGAGGCCGCTCTCCACGTCGAAGATGAAACCGCGTACGGGCACCTCTTTGGCGATCCACGGATGTGATCGAACCTTCTTCATCTGCTCCCGGGTGTTCTGCTCAGGCTCTTTATATGAGAAGAAACGCATCGGAGCAGGCGACGCGTCGCCGGTGAGCGCAATGAGTTTCGCGTTCAGCTCTTCATCGGTGAAGGTCGTGAATCCGCAGCCGGTGTGATTGAGAAGCATGATCTCCGTCGTTCCGAGGACACGGGTGGAAACCACGAGTTCTCCGAGCACATCTTCTGTCACCGCCGGTCCACCGGTCCGAATGACGTCGAGGTCAGTATGCGGCAACCCCAGAATTCCAGGCAGGTCTGAAAGCCTGGGATCCATACAGGTGACAACGGCAATCTTGGGGGTTGGATGCGCCCCCAGTTTTCGGTCGTGCTTCTTCGCGTACGTTCGATTCGCGTTTAGGGCTTTGTCGATATTGCTCATGGCAAGTCTCCACTCGCTACAACTGCAAGTTGGGTGCCTTCCGGGCAGGGGCTCGCAAACTCCCGCGGTGAAAGCATCGAGAACCCGCTGGTCCGATTTCAGAAGAGCTTGGAATCCGGCAGTTGGCGGATGTTCGACGCGGAATTCGGTCGCACGGCGGGGATTTGGGAAATGCTCTACAGATCGATCACGACATCGTGAACTGGCCGTGAGCAGCAGACGAGTATATTGCCCTCAGCGGGCCGGTCGAGCGGCTCGGGGTCGTATGCCACCGCTCCCGAAACCAATCCGCTCTCGCAGTTATGGCACACGCCGCTGCGGCACGACCAGCGCACCGCAACATCGCACGCTTCGGCCAGTTCGAGGATGCTCTGATAGGCCGACCGGTCCCAGTGTGCGGCGACGCCGCTTCGCGCGAACGACACCAACGGCCCACTGCCACCATCGCCTTCGGGCAGGTGCGGAGGTCGTTTCACCGCACCGGTCACACCAGGACTCATCGCCTCGCTGCCGTTGAAGCTCTCGGAGTGAATCCGCGACGGCGGAACCCCACGAACTGCCATGGCTGTTTTCATATCCGCCATGAAACCAGTCGGGCCGCAAAGGTAAACGTCCGCGTCCCAGGGGATGCCGGCGTCTGCGAGGGCCGATTGCGTCAAATGGCCGACGGCGTCGAAATCCACGCTCGATTTGTCGAGCGGAGCCGGCCTACTGTAGCAGATATAACTCCGGCCGTGCCGAAGAGCGGCTATCAGTCCCTGGACTTCGGCGGCAAAGGGATGATGCTCGCGGTCTCGCGCTGAGTGCAGCCATGAGACTTGGCGCGTCGAGCCGGCCGCGGCCAACGTATGCAGCATCGCGAGCACGGGCGTAGCCCCGATTCCTGCGCTGAGGAGGACCACCGGGCCCTCACCGTCTTTCAGAATGAAGGTGCCGCGGGGGGAACTGACGTCGAGGACATCGCCCGCCCGGACTTGATCCCGCAGCCACCTTCCGGCCACACCGTGCGGCTCGACTTTTACGCTGATTCGATAGCGCTCGTCCGACACAGGCCCCGAGAGTGAGTAGCTGCGAAAAATCGGGGGCCCTGCGGGGTCCGGTCGAACGCGAAGGACCACGTGCTGTCCCGGCTGAGCGACTGGCAGCGGCTGACCGTCAAAAGCCTGCATGGTGATCGACAGGACGTCGATCGACTCCCGATCGATCGACATCACTTTTAGCCTGTGAAATCCTGGCGCCGCCGGATGCGCGGCCGCTTCCGGCATGAGGCCTGCGTTTCCGGCCCTCGGGTTTCGTAGTAACGCCTCGAACGAGCCGCGCCATCCCGGCGAAAGCGCCTCGATTCGCATTGCACATTCCAACAAGTCGTGCGAATGATTGGGCAAATAGAGAAGCTGATTGATCTGAGAGACCGTCATGCGCACATCCGCCTCGCCCACTTTGACGATTTCGTCGCCCGCTCCGACTTCGCCTTCCTCGAGAACGCGGAGGTAGAATCCGGGACGGCCGCTGGACGTCAGCAGCGCAGCCATTCGAGGCTCGTTCATCCGGATGCCCACGCGATAGCACGTCACCCGGGGTTGAGTGACCTCGAACACTGCGCCCCCGATCCGATACCGATCGCCAATACAGACCTGGTCGTCGGGCAAGCCTTCGACTGTAAAGTTTTCGCCGAATTGCCCGAAAGACGTCGCGTCGCCCAGAGCGGGCCTCCCAAGCTGCCGCTGCCAATAAAGGTAGGACTCGATTTGGTAGGCAAAGACAGCGCGTTGTTCGCCTCCGTGGCCCCGCAGATCCCCCTGGCCATCTCCCTCCAGATTCAGCCGCCCGGCCCGGCACCGGCCATGAATCGGATTCTTCCAAATTCCGGTGTGGACTGTGCGCCCCTTCCACTCGATGTCGCGCGGAAGACCGACGTTCACGGATAAAAGCCGAGCCATAGATACAAGTCCCGCCTTTTACCGGCATACTTGATGCCAGATGCACCAGATATCGCGGCACGCGAGGGCGCCGGCCCGGTGGATCCAGATGCGTCGACCGGTCGAGTCGGCCCGCCGACACCCACCTCACCCGCGGGCCCTCTCCTCGAGCCGCTCAGGCTCGCCCAAGCCTGAACTGGCGGCCAACGTCTGCCGGTAATCGGCGAGAGAAAAATCGTCTTCTACCGCGCCCGCCGAAATCACCCGCATTCGCGGCCCTCCGATTGAGACGTCATGGTCAGGCGCCTCGATGCTTTGGAAGGCGACTTCCCCGGTTGGCGCGCCCTCGGCTTTTGCCTTAGGTGCAGCCTGTTCCTCCGGAGTTGGAGTCCAAGCCAGTTGCCGCTCATCTGGCAGTCTGCCGAAACGCCGACGTCCGTTAGCCGCCAACCGCCATGACTGAGCGCGTCGCAGTCTGCGTTTTCAAGCGGATGAAGACCGGGCGCAATGGTGGGCCAGATGCAGATCAAGCAAACGAACTCTCGAGGAGGGGACGTTGACCATGACCGGAGATGCCTTCGAGGCCTTGTTGGGCCCGAACCTGCCGTCGGTGCGGAGGTTCGTCCGAATGCGCCTGGGGACTTGCGACCAAGCCGACGACGTGATTCAGCAAACTCTATTGCAGGCATTCGTTCACCGCGATCAATTACGTGCCGAGTCCAAATTCAAGAGCTGGATCCGCTCTATCGCCATGAACGAGGTACGCATGTTTTTTCGGACCGGTCGGCCGAGCGTCTCGTTGGATGAGCTGCGGCCGATCGATTCTGGCGACTCAAGGAATTCGCCGCTCGCAGACGCCGAGCAACTTGAGCGGTTGGAATGGCTACGGGCGGGCATGGAAAAGCTTTGCGATCGGGATCGCGAGACTATCCGCCTGCGCGATCTCGAAGGGATGAGTATCACGGAGATGGCGGACGCATTTGAGCTCTCAAAAGCTGCTGCGAAGTCCATTCACTTTCGTGCACGGCGCCGCCTGGCGTGTGCTCTGCGCAGCATGGGGCGGCGCCTTCCAGCACGGGAACTCCAAGCCGCAAAACGGGGAGTGAATGGCAGCGCTGGACAAGGTGGGCGTCTCACGTCCTCGAAACTGAGGGGTGGGCAGCAATCGATTGGCCGCGCCGCGATCGCCACGGTTCCCGGCCAGTGCGCCAACGGCGGGCACGCATGACTACAGCACTCATATCGGCGACTCGCGCGGCAGAAGTAGACAGACGTGCGCAATCCCCCGACCGAGCGCTGACAATGCGGATCCTAAAAAGCGCCGTCCCGATCTTCTGCACTGCGGCGGCAGCGCGTGCGAACTCGGCTGGTGAGCCGCTCAGCCCCACAAACATATTCGCCCCCGCGTCGACGCCGGCTGACACCATCTCAGGCCTTTCTCTCCTGGTGCTCACGATTACAGGCGCTATGTTCGTGATCGTGCTCTGCCTGCTTTTGTGGGCGGTGGTGAAGTTCAGGGAAAAGGCCGGGGCGGGGCCGGGCGAGCCAGCGCAAGTGTATGGCAGTACGCAGGTCGAATTGGCATGGACGGTAATTCCAGTGCTGATCGTAACGATCCTGCTACTGGCGACGGCGCGCGCGATCGCGAGCATTCAAAATGCGATCCCGCCGCCCGGCGCCGTCGAAGTGTCGGTCATTGGGCACCAATATTGGTGGGAATACCACTATAAGAAATCAAATGTGGTCACGGCGAACGAGCTTCATGTGCCAGTGAGCAGCCCGGTACATCCTACGCCGACTTTTTTGAGCCTCTTTTCCGCCGACACGGATCACAGCTTCTGGGTGCCTCGCCTGGCAGGGAAAACCGATTTGATTCCGAACCACCCCAACAGCATGTGGATCGACCCCCGCGAAACCGGCGTCTACCTGGGCCAGTGTTCGCAATACTGCGGCGTCCAGCACGCCAAGATGTTGCTGCGCGTCTACGTGCAAACGCGCGACGAGTTTGACCGTTGGCTCGAACAGCAGAGCGGACCCGCGGCCGCCAGTGACAGCACCATCGAGGGGCGGCGCACGTTCGAATCCACTGCCTGCGTCAACTGTCATACTATCCGCGGCAGCACAGCGACCGGAACGTTCGGCCCGGACCTGACTCACCTGATGAGCCGCGAAACGATTGGCGCAGGCGCGGCGCTCAACACGCCGGCGAATTTGCGCCGCTGGATTCAGGACCCGAGTGCCTTCAAGCCCGGATGCCTCATGCCCGCAATGGGACTGAGCGATTCACAACTCGACGCCATCACGGCCTACATGGAGACTCTCCGCTAATGTCCGCAGCAAGAGCCACTGTTGCCGTCGTACGCTCCGAGCGCGCTCCGTTGGTCGATACGCTCCACGAGTGGGTGACCACGGTCGACCACAAGCGCCTCGGCATTCTCTACATCATCTATGCGTTGCTGTTCCTCGCTTTCGGGGGTATAGAAGCGATCATCATACGGATCCAGTTGATCCGGCCGCACAACACCTTCGTGTCGCCGCAGGTGTTCAACCGGATGTTCACTATGCACGGCACGACGATGATCTTCTTCGCTGCCATGCCGCTTGTCTTCGGGTTTGCCAACTACTTAGTCCCTCTGATGATCGGGGCTCGCGATACGGCCTTTCCGCGGCTGAACGCCTTCAGCTTCTGGTTGACCGCCTTCGGCGGTCTGTTGCTTTACTTCAGTTTCCTGGGTGGGAACGGCCTCTATGGGGCCGGCAACGCTCCCGACGTCGGATGGTTCGCGTACGCCCCACTTACATCGCGGACTTTCTCCCCCGGGCATAGCACAGACTTTTGGATTCTTGCCCTGCTGCTTTCGGGTATCGGCAGTATGGGGACCGCAATCAACATCGCCGCAACGGTCTTGTGCATGCGCTGCCCCGGAATGACGCTCGGGAAAATGCCGCTTCTTGCCTGGCTGAACTTCACGATGGCCGGGCTAGTCATCCTATCGATGAGTCCGCTGACAGCCGCGCAGTTGATGCTGTTGGTCGACCGCTACCTGGGCGGCCACTTCTTCGATGTTCAGGCCGGCGGCTCGGCAGTGCTGTGGATGCATTTCTTCTGGATTTTCGGCCATCCCGAGGTCTATGTGCTCGCGATTCCCGCGTTTGCCTTCGCTTCCGAAATCATTCCGGTTTTCTCCCGGAAGCCAATCTTCGGATATCCCGTGATGGTGGCCGCGACGCTGGCTATCGGATTCATCTCGATGAGCGTGTGGGCGCATCACATGTTCACTGTCGGAATGACATCAGCCGGCAACACGTTCTTCGTGTTGTCCACCATGGCGATCGCAGTTCCCACCGGAATCAAGATCTTCAATTGGCTTGCCACCATATGGGGCGGCAAGGTGCAGTACCGGACTCCCATGTTGTTTTGCGTCGCGTTCCTGTTCCAGTTCCTGATTGCGGGACTCACGGGGATCATGCTGGCCGCCGCGCCTTTCGATTGGCAACTCAGCGGTTCCTATTTCGTGGTGGCCCATTTCCACTATGTCATCGTGGGCGGCATCCTATTCACGATCTTCGGAGCCTTCTACTATTGGTTTCCCAAAATGTCGGGCCGAATGTACAACGAGGCGCTCGGCAAGGTTCATTTCTGGTTGTTCACTGCCGGTTTTCACCTGACTTTCGACTTCATGCACGTTCCGGGAGTGCTCGGGATGCCGCGCAGAATATACACCTACGAACCTGGCCGCGGATGGGACATCTGGAACCTAGTGATCACCATTGGAGTGTTGTTTCAGGCTGTCGCGACTCTGGTGTTCCTTGGCAATTTACTGTGGTCGAAGTTGTGGGGTAAGGTGGCCGGCAGTGATCCCTGGGACGGTTGGACGCTCGAGTGGTCTACCGCATCGCCACCGCCGGCTTACAACTTTCCGAGCCTGCCTGAGGTCAGGAGCCGGCGTCCTCTGTGGGACCTCAAACATCCAGAGGATCCGGATTGGCACTACGAGTAGCCTTATGAGGGCACTCACCACGACGGGTCCCGAACATGTCCCTGAGCGTCAACCCGAGTGGCGTCTGCCGGCACGCGGACCGGTAGCGATGTATTTCCTGATCGCCGCCGAGGCTGCCATATTCACGATATTTGTCGTCGCGTACATCTTCTATGTCGGCAAGAGCGCTACTGGCCCTCAGCCCGCCGCCGTCCTGCACGCTCCACTCTTCTTGACGGCCTGCCTGTTGTCGAGCAGCCTGACGACTCACCTAGCGGTGAGAGGCTTGAGGAGCAGGAATGTGCGCCGATTCACCTGGTGGTGGTGCGGCACCGTCATTCTGGGCGGAATCTTCGTTGCGGGCACTGCCCGGGAGTGGCGACATCTCGTTTACCAGGACGGCTTGACGATCCAGACCAACCTCTTCGGCACCACCTACTACTCGCTGGTCGGCCTGCATGCGTTCCACGTGATAGCGGGCCTTCTTGCGCTGGCAGTCGTACTGGTTTTCGCGATTCGCGGAGATGTGCGGCAGGAACATAGCGCGCGCACCGAAGTCCTCTCGATGTATTGGCATTTCGTCGACGCGGTGTGGGTTGTGATCTTCACCGTAGTGTACCTCATCGGCCGCTAAGGAGGAACAGGCATGAATATCGGGGCATTCAGGTCGGATCCGGCGATGGTAACCCAGACCGTCGAGGTTCCGGCGTCTACCGCCTGGCCGATTGTTCTGGCGTTCGGAATCATGCTGGTGGTGGCAGGGCTGGTTACGAGTGAATCCGTCAGCGCCTTGGGAGGGCTGCTCGCCGTGACTGGGGCGGTTGGTTGGTTTCGCGACGTATTTCCGCGGGAGCGCCACGAACTACTCACTGTAAGCCCCGAAGTCCCGGCAGTGACAACCGGGCGGACCACGATCGATAGAACCGCACTCGCGCCTGATCGACATCGCATCTGGCTGCCGGTCGAGATCTATCCGATTTCGGCGGGCTTGCGCGGCGGTCTCGCCGGGAGTGTGGCGATGGCCATGCTGGCGATCATTTATGGACTCGTGAGTCAGCGGAGCATTTGGTACCCGATCAATCTGCTGGCGGCGACCTTCTTTCCCACGGCCGGACCGCAAGCCGCCGGAGACCTGACTCGTTTTTATCCGTCAATGTTCTTCCTCGCTGCCGCTTTGCATCTCAGCACTTCGATTCTCGTCGGTTTGCTGTATGGCGCTATGTTGCCGATGCTCCCACGGCGGCCCATCCTGCTCGGCGGCCTGGTGGCTCCAATCGTATGGTCAGGCGTCGTCTACAGCATTCTCGGCATTGTAAGCCCGGTCCTCGATTCGCACATCGACTGGATCTGGTTCGTTATTTCGCAGATCGGATTTGGCGTCGTCGCCGGCATCATCGTTTCCCGCCGCGAGCGTATACCCACTTGGCAGCGGCTACCCTTCGCGCTCCGTGCAGGGTTGGAACAGTCCGGCATGCGCGATGAATCGCATCACGGAGGCGAACAGTGAGCGGACAGTGGCCCGCGATTCTCGCCTCGCTGCTCATTACCTCTTGTGGGGGATTTCGCACCGTACCGGGACAGCCGGGCGGAACTTCAGGGCCCTCCGCACCCGCTCAGATTCTCGACTTCACCATCCTTTACGGGAGGAATTGCGCCGGGTGCCACGGACGCGAGGGACGCGGCGGCGTGGCTATCGGAATAGGAGAGCCGGTGTATCTGGCCATCGCCAGCGACGCCGCAATCACTCGCGCGACCGCCGACGGCGTGGCGGGAACCGCCATGCCGGCGTTCGCGAAACGATCGGGCGGAATGCTGACCGACGACCAAATCAGTGCAATCGTTCGTGGCATTCGGTCACGGTGGGCGAAGCCCGATGCGTTGCGAGACGTGGAGCCCCCGCCTTATGCCGCCTCGCAAACAGGCGACGCCGAGCGTGGCGCCGCCGTCTACGGAACGTTTTGTTCCTCCTGCCACGGCCCCGGCGGGCGCGGAGGAGCCCGCGCAAGTTCTATCGTAGATGCCGCATACCTCCAGTTGGTGAGCGATCAGGAACTGCGCACCCTGGTCATCGTCGGCCGTCCCGACTTGGGCGCACCGGATTGGCGCGGAGATCTGCCGGGCCGCCCGATGTCGCCGCAGGATGTTTTCGACGTAGTGGCGTGGCTCGCCGGGCAGAGGCCGGCATTGCCCGGTCAGCCTTATTCCACTGCGCTGCTCCCGGGAGGAGTTCGATGACCAGACGCGGAATCCTCATGAAGCTTGGCATCCTGTTGAACGGCGTGGCGGGCCTCGCCCTCGCGATCCCGATCGTCAAGTACCTCCTTTCTCCGGTCTTCCGCGAGGCCAGGCCGGGGTATGCGTCGTGGCTCTCGCTCGGCTCAGCCGCCCAATTCCCGGCGGGACAGACTCGGCTGACCGCCTTTCAAAATCCACACAGCTGTGCTACCGATGGCGTGACGGCGAATATTCCCTGCTGGGTGCGCAATATAGACAACGTCAGGTTTCAGGTCTTCGCCATCAATTGCGCGCACCTGGGCTGCCCGGTGCGATGGTTTGCGCAATCCGGGCTGTTTCTGTGTCCGTGCCACGGTGGCGCCTACTACGCAGATGGTTCGCGCGCCTCCGGACCGCCGGAACGGGGATTGTTTGAATACCGTTACAAGCTGGAGTGGGGAGTGCTCTGGATTGAAGCAGGCGAGATGCCTACCCCGGGTGCTCCTTCCGCGAGCCTGACGAATATCTCAAGGGCTCTATAGCAGAATCTGTGGGCAGAGCGACGACTGAATTACCTGGCTGACAAGCTGTTTGACTGCGACGAATGGGAGCACTTTGAGAGAGCCGCCCCCGGTAC
>JAJPJX010000187.1 GCA_021324015.1 Solibacteraceae bacterium
CTCTCCGAATACGCACGATTTGTGGTGGAGACCTTTCAGACCCCTTCACTGATTCAGAATGAGTTAGCTTGCCGCCGACCCCATCAACTGCGAAAGACGGGTTAGCATCGAAGAGAATCTTCACGCAACCGCCGCCGGCAGTTCGAGCGATCGCTTCGCGAAGGCCAACACGGAATGCACCTGTTCCCGGCTCACGGATGGGAACCACTCCAGGAACTCGTCGATCGTGGAACCCCGATCGAGGTGCTCGAAAAGAGCCGCAACCGGCAGGCGCGTGCCTTTGAAGCACCAGGTCCCGCCCAGCTTTCCCGGGTTTCGGTCGACTGCTCTGCAGAGGCTCCAGTCCATACCTAGAGTGTATCTCCGGCTGGACCAGCGCCGGGCGGCGGCATCGCGTGAGGAGCCCTACTCCGGCGGCACCTCGGAAAATACGATCTGCCGCCGGAAGCCGCCGGTCTTCCAGGCGGCGTAGGCGATGCCCACTCCCAGCCAGATGCCGCCCGCGATCTTGGCCGGCGTGCGCAGGCTCAGCCAGATATACAGGCAGATCAGGAAGCCCAGCACCGGCGGCAGCAGGTTGCCCGCCTTCTTCTCCGTTTCCCGCAGGTAGTAGCGCGTGAAGGCCGCCGCGTTCACCCCCATGAAGGCGATGAAGGCGCCGAAATTCAGCAGCTCCGCGCCCAACTGGTAGCTCATCAGGAAAGCGCCCACTAGCGCCAGCCCGCCGGTGAAGAGCACGTTGTTGCGCGGGATGCCGTGCTTCGCCTCGATGGCCCCGAAGAAGCCCTTGGGGATGGTGTTGTCGCGGCCCATCCCGTAGAGCAGCCGCGCGGCCGCCAATTGCGATCCCATGCCGGAGCCGATGGTGGCCACCAGCAGCGTGGCGTTCACCACCTGGAACAGCAGCGCGCCGCCGGCCCTCCCCGCCACGAACGAGATGGCCGTGTCCACGTCCGGATAGCTATGGAAATCCGGCCACACCAGTTGGCCGGCGTAGACCTCCAGGGTGGCCAGCAGCCCGGTGATCAGGCAGGTGAGCACGGTGGCCAGCAGGATATTGCGCCGCGGATTCCGGACCTCCTCGGAAAGCGTCGAGATACCGTCGAAGCCGATGTAGGTCAGCACCGCGATCGAGGTGCCCGTCGAGATGGCCCCCCACGAAAAGGTGGCGGGATCGTAAAACGGCTGGCTGTAGGAGACCGCCGGCAGGTGCAGGACGTAGCGCGCCGCGGCGATGAAATAGTAGAGCAGCACCACGGACATGCCCGCCACCAGCACCTCGTTGGTGCGCGCCGTGGCGCGGATGCCCCGCAAGTTCAGCCCCGTGAAGAGCAGCGCGAAGAAGACCGCCCAGACCGCGTACGGGATCTCCGGCAGGATGTTCAGCGCCGCCTTGCTGCACCAGATGGTGCAGATGATGGGGTTGAGCATGTAATCCATGGCCATGCTCCAGCCGGTGACGAAGCCCAGCCCGGAGTGGATCTCACGCCCCATGTACGTGTAGGCCGAACCCGCGCTGGGGTAGGCCCGCGCCATCCGCCCGTAGCTGATGGCGGTAAACAGCATGGCGCACATGGCGATGAGGATGGTGGTGACCACGTGCCCCCGCGCCTCCTGGCTGATGACCCCGTAAATCGGCATGGGCGCCGTCGGCTGGATGAGGATGATGCCGTAAAAGACAAGGTCCCAAAGGCCCAGCGCGCGCCGCAGGTGGGGTTTCTCCCCGCCCTCCACCTCAATCGGACTCGACATGAACCTCTCGATTGTGACACAACGGATGTGGGACCGTGCCCACGTTCTATCAACGACTGCGGCGCCTGCTGCTCGGCCGGGTGCGCTACAAGATCACCCGCGGCGGCGTGCTGTTCTTTCTGGCCATCCTGGTGGTGGCGGCCTCGGCGGCGGCTTCGGCCAACAACCTGCTGTTCCTCATCCTGGCCGCCATGCTCGCCACCGTCATGATTTCCAGCTTCATCAGCCGCCTGTGCCTGGCCGGGCTGGAGCTGGATTTCCTGCTGCCCGAGCACGTCTCGGCCGGGCGTAGCGTCTCGGCCCGGCTGTTCGTGCGCAATTCCAAGTTCTGGATGCCCTCGTTCTCGATTCACGTGGTGGGGGTGGAGGCCGGCCACCCCCCGGTGCTCACGTCGCCGCTCTACTTCCCGGTGATTCCCGGCGGGGCCACGCTCGAGGAGACGGTCTACGTGCGCTTCCCGCGGCGCGGAGCACACAGCCAGAACAGCTTCGCCTTTTCCACGCAGTTCCCTTTCGGCTTCCTGGAAAAGACCGTGCAGGTAACCCTGCGGCGGGACATCCTCGTCTATCCCTCTCTGGATCCCCAGGCGGGCTTCGAGGAGCTGCTGGCCGGCATTCATGGCGAACTGGAAACGCACTACCGCGGCCTGGGCCGCGATTTTTACCGCATCCGCCCCTACGAGGCGTTCGAAAGCGCCCGGCACGTGGACTGGAAAGCCACGGCGCACACCGGACACCTGCAAGTCCGCGAGTTCGCCCGCGAACAGGAACAGACCGTGGAGATCTTCCTGGACCTGCTGGTTCCGTCCGGCGCTGGGGAGTGGTTTGAGACGGCCGTCAATTGCTGCGGCTTCCTCGCCTGGCGGCTCTCGGAAAGCGCCATCGGCGTGCACTTGCGCACCCAGGAATTTTCCTGCCGTATCCCGGAAGAGGGGGACGTTTATACTATCCTGAAGTATTTGGCCCTGGTGGGTCCCAGGCCAGGAAAGCCCCCGGAATCTCCGGCTGATGAAACCAGCTATCAAATCGTCTTTACCGCTGCCGCCGACCGGTTTCAGGAACCGGGCTGGGCGTCTGCTCGCGTGTTGGAGCTGGATGCTTTGCCCGCTCCTGCTGGCGGGGCAGCAGGATCAGACGAAGGAACAGCCGCAGCCGGTTAAGACCTCCATCACGGTGGTGGAACACGTCGACGCGGAGACGCCGGCCAATATCACCGTGGTCAACCAGCAGGAACTCCAGGAGACCCCCGGCGTCAACCTGGACGACCGGCTGCGCCAGATTCCCGGCTTCAGCCTGTTCCGCCGCACTTCCAGCCTGGTGGCGCACCCTACCACCCAGGGCGTCTCGCTGCGGGGCATCGGCTCTTCCGGCACCAGCCGCAGCCTGGTGCTGTGGGACGGCATCCCGGCCAACGATCCCTTTGGCGGCTGGGTCTACTGGACGCGCCTGGCGCCGGAGGAACTCAGCCGCGTGGAGGTCTCGCGCGGCGCTTCCACCAGCATCTTCGGCGACCGCGCCATGGGCGGCGCCATCGCGCTGTTCTCCCGCGAGCCGGAGCCCTTCCACCTGAACGCCAGTTATGAAGGCGGCAACGAAAACACCCAGGATGTGACGGCGGGCTTCTCCAACCTGTGGTCGCGGTGGGCGCTCTCCGGATTCGGGCGTGCTTTCACCACCGACGGCTACTTCATCGTCCCGGAGAATCTGCGCGGGCGCGCCGATACGCCGGCCAACGTCCGCTTCGTCACGGGCGACGTGCGCCTGGATTATTTCGGCGGCGCCAACAGCCTGTTCTTCAAAACCGACCTGCTGGCCGAGCAGCGCCACAACGGCACCGTGCTGCAACGCAACTCCACCGGCATGGGAGAGCTGGCCCTGCACTATAGCCGCCAGATGACCAACGACACACTCTCCGTGCTGGGCTTCTACGACCAGGAGGGGTTTCGCAGCACGTTCTCTTCGGTGGCTCTCACCCGGAACACGGAAACGCTCACCTACTTCCAGAGGGTGCCGTCCGAGGCCGGCGGCGGCGCGGCCATGTGGCAGCACCACCAAACCGGCTGGAATCTGCTGGGCGGCGGAGACTTCTACCGCACCGAGGGATTCAGCACGGATTCGCTGGTGCCCACCGGCCAGCGCGTGGGCGGCGGCTCCCTGCTGCAACACGGCCTGTTCGCGCAGACCGACAAGACGCTGGGGCCTCTGCACCTGTTCCTGGGAGCGCGCCACACCTTCACCGGCCTGGGCCGGACATTCTTCAGCCCCAGCGCCGGGCTGGTGGCGGGGAGGGGCCGCTGGCGCGCCCGCGGCTCGGTGTACCGCAGCTTTCGCGCGCCCACGCTGAACGAACTGTACCGCAATTTCCAGCAGGGCAACGCCAGCACGCTGGCCAACCCGGCGCTGCTCCCGGAGAGCATGTTCGGCGCCGAGGCGGGCCTGGATTTCGTCGGCGAGTCCTCGACGGTGCGCTTCACCCTGTACCGCAACTCGCTCAGCGACCTGATCTCCAACGTGACCCTCTCGAGCTCCAGGAACCAGATCATCCGCCAGCGGCAGAACGCCGCCGCGGCCCTCAGCCGCGGAGCGGAGATCAGCGCCGACCACCGCTGGCGGAACTGGCGCGGGGAACTCGCCTACCTGTACGTGGATTCGCGGTTTTCCACCGGCCTGTGGCTCTCGCAGGTGCCGCGGCACCAGGGCTCCGCCGACCTCACCTACCAGAAAGGCGGCACCCTGGCTTCAGCCGGCGTGCGCAGTTACTCCGCGCAGTTTGACGACGATCTGAACCAGTTTCTGCTCCCCGGATTCACCACCGTCCAACTGGTGGTTCGCCAGCATCTCGTTCGCGGTCTGTCGGCCTCCCTGGCGCTCGAGAACCTGCTCGACCGGCAGTATTACGTGGCCTTCAGCCCCACTCCCAATACCGGCGCGCCGCGGCTCTGGCGCGTGGGCCTGCGCTGGGACGGAAGAATTCATTGAACGGCCCGGAGCAGTGGCTGGCCGCGGCCCGGCGTGCCCTCGAAATCGAGGCCCGCGCACTCGGCGCCGCGGCCGCACGGCTGGACCGGAACCTGGCGCGCGCGGTGGAGATCATCAGCGGCCACCCGGGCAAAACGGTGGTGACGGGCATTGGCAAATCCGGCCATATCGCCCGCAAGATCGTAGCCACCTTGCGCAGCACCGGGACGCCGGCGGTATTCCTGCATCCCGCCGAGGCGATGCACGGCGACCTGGGCGTCTGCTCGCCGGGCGATCCCACACTGATCTTCTCCAAGAGCGGCGCCAGCGTGGAGTTGCTGCGGCTGGTGCCGTCGCTGCGGGAGTTTCGCTCGCCCCTGATCGGCATCCTGGGAAACCCCGCCTCGCCGCTGGGCGCGGAGATGGACGTGGTGCTGGACGCTTCCGTCGAGCGCGAGGCGGACCCGCATAACCTGGTCCCTACCGCCAGCGTGGTGGTGGCCCTGGGCGTGGGGCATGCGCTCACGGTCGCACTGATGGAAGCGCGCGGCTTCACCCCGGAGCAGTTCGGCCGCTATCACCCGGCCGGGCAGCTTGGCCGGAACCTGCGGGTGTGCGTGGCCGAGGCCATGCATCGCGAGGACGAGATCGCCTGGGCGCGGCCCGAGGATTCGCTCAAAGACGTAGTGATCGCGATGACGGCCCGGCCGCTAGGCGCGGCCTGCGTCGCCGGACCCGACCGCCGCCTGGAGGGGCTGATCACCGACGGTGACCTGCGCCGCGCGCTCCAGGCGCACGACGATATCAGGGGCCTGCGCGCCGCCAACTTGATGACCCGGCGCCCGGTGACCATCCACCCGGAAGCCCGCCTGCTCGAAGCCCTGCGCCGCATGGAGGACCGCCCTTCCCAGATTTCTCTGCTGCCGGTGGTAGACTCCGAAGGCCGCTGCCTGGGCCTCCTCCGCCTGCACGACATCTACCGCGTTGGGCTGTAACCCGCGGACTCCGCTCCCTTTGGTCGCGGCTCGGGAGGCGCGTCACCGCGGCTCCCGGGTTAGTCCATCTGGCAGCGCTTCTCCCCTACCGGCAGGCGGTGGCGGTTGCGGGCCACCAGGTCGTACACCACGTCGCCCAGGGGAACGGCCAGCGGCGAGAAGAAGAGCAGCAGCACGCCGGCAGCCGCGCGGCGGTAGTTGGCTGCGTCCGGGGGAGCGGCCGCCAGCAGCGCGGCCATCGCCAGGTAGGTGACCGGGTTGTACAGCAGCATCATCTGAAAAGCCCGGAAGCCGGTGTAGATGCGGCCCCGCACCGCCAGGTGCAGCCGCCGGCGCAGCGCTTCCACGGGGATGCCGAAGGCTTCGCCCGCGCCGGACTGGTAGGTCCGCCAGTCAAAGGCGCGCTCCAGGTCGAAGCGCTCGAACCAGCGGCGGGTCAGCGCGCAGAGGCCGCAGTCGCCGTCGTAGATCACCGTGGCGGGCGCCGCGGGCCAGTCCACGAATACGAGCAGAGCGGCCTCCATGGCGTAAAAGAACATGGTGAAGGTGGTGCCGGTGAACAGCATCAGGGCCGCCTGGAACAGCACGCCCACCCACACCGCCCAATACCAGGCGCGGCGCACCAGGAATCCCAGCGAGAGGCCCAGTTCGGTGAGGATGGTGGTCCAGCACATGAACTTCGCCAGGAGCATGGGCGGCAGCAGGGCGTCCGCGGCCAGGTACAGCGACTGGCGCAGGCGCGTCACGGCCCAGTGCTCGAAGAACTGGCCGGAGCGCCAGTCCGCGTCCATCAGCTTGTTCAGGCCCGCGCCCAGGTAGACCAGCGCCAACTGCCACCGCAGCAGCCAGGGCTCCTGGCCCGGTTCGTAGAGCCCGGCCAGGAAGAGCGCCAGGCCGCAGAAGGTCTTATTGTTGCCGTAGTAGGCCTTCGAAGAGAGCACCGCCAGCAGAATGGAACCGCCCAGGGTGAGGCAGGCGGCGCGCACCCGCCGGTTGAACAGCAGCGCCGCGGCGGATACCAGGAAGACCGCCTGGAGCGTCCTTTGGAAAACCGGCTCTATAGCAGAATCTGTGGGCAGAGCGACGACTGAATTACCTGGCTGACAAGCTGTTTGACTGCGACGAATGGGAGCACTTTGAGAGAGCCGCCC
>JAJPJX010000213.1 GCA_021324015.1 Solibacteraceae bacterium
GACCTCTCCGAATACGCACGATTTGTGGTGGAGACCTTTCAGACCCCTTCACTGATTCAGAATGAGTTAGCTTGCCGCCGACCCCATCAACTGCGAAAGACGGGCTACGGCAACGGCAAGAGCGAGGCCGGCTACTCCCACGTGCTCCGGGCGCGCCCGCGCGACCGGTTTTTCCTGAACACCAAGGTGAGCCTCTGGGATATCAACCGGGACAAGCTCTACCAGGAGATCTTCCAGAGCCTGGCGGCGAGCGAGCAGGCCAAGCTGCGCGGCGCCGCCCGGGAAGAGATCGAGCGGCGGCAGGCGGACGCCCCGGATTACTTCTGCGGCTACTTCGAGGGCCAGCACGCGGAACTCGAGCAGGCCGCCCTGGCCAACGTGATGGAAGCGCGCTACGGCCGCCAGATCGACCGCGGCAAAAACTATAAGCAACTGATTCTGGATTCCATCGACCGCAGTCTCCAGCACCTGGGGACGGACCACCTGGACCTGATGATGTGCCCGCACGGGGCGAACACGCCCTACGAGGTGCTGCGCTACCCGGAGATCTTCGAGGCGTTCGAGATCCTCAAGAAGGCCGGCAAGGTGCGGCACCTGGGTGTTTCCGCGCACACGGATCCGGCAGGCATCCTGGAGGCGGCCGTGAAAGCCAAGGTCTACTCGGCGGCCATGGTGGCGTACAACATCGTGAACCATGCCTATGTGGACCGGGCGCTGGAGGCGGCGCGGAAAGCAGACCTGGGAGTGATCGCCATGAAGGTGGCGCGCCCAGTATACGGCGGGCGCCGCAACGGGGCGCCGGACGATCCGCGCCGCGTGAAGCTCATCGAGGACGCCGTACCCGGACCACTCCGGCGGCCGCAGAAAGCGTACGTCTGGGCGCTGCGCAGCCCGCACCTCAGCGCCGTGATCTCCGAGTTGATCACCCAGCGTATGGTGGATGACAACCTGCCCCTGGCCGCGCCCAAGGCTGAATGATCGGCGCGCTCATCGTCGACGATGAAGAACTGGCCCGAAGGGTGATCCGGGAGATGCTGGCTTCGCACCCGGAAGTGCGGGTGCTCGCCGAGTGCGCCAACGGGTTTGAGGCGGTGAAGGCCGCCGCGGAGCTACAGCCGGACCTGCTGTTCCTGGATATCCAGATGCCCAAGCTGGATGGCTTCGAGGTGCTGGAGCTGCTCGGTCGGCCGATCGCGGTCATCTTCGTCACGGCCTACGACCAGTACGCCATTCGGGCCTTCGAAGCACACGCCGTGGATTACCTGCTGAAGCCCTTCAGCGCGGAGCGCTTCGAGACGGCGCTGGCGCGCGCTCAGGAGCGCGTGGGAGCGCGCCTGCCGTCGCCGGCGGAACTGGCCGCGGCGGCGCGGCCTCCGGCGCGTTTCCTGGAGCGGATGGTGGTGAAAGACGGGGCGCGAGTACACGTCATTCCGCTAGACAAGCTGGATTACGCCGAGGCGCAGGACGATTACATCGCCCTGCACAGCGAGCGGCGCAGCTATCTGAAGCAGCAGACCATCACTAGTTTGGAAGCCTGCCTGGATCCGGCGCGTTTTGTGCGCATCCACCGCTCGGTGATCGTGAACCTGGAGCGCGTGGCGAAGATCGAGGCCTACACGAAAGACACGCGCGTGGCGGTGCTGCACGACGGCACGCAATTGCCGGTCAGCCGGACGGGCTACGCCCGGCTCAAGGCCTTGCTTTCGCAAGGCAGCGAGAGCTCCACGCGGTAGCGGTGGTCCAGGATGCGGACGTCCAGGCGGGCGGAGGCGCCATGCCGCGCGGAGAGACGTCTTTGCACCAGGGCCAAGCCCAGGCCGCTGCGCGGAGGAGCGGCGGAGCCGGGGTCGAACGGATTCTCCACGGCCAGTTGCAGGAACCCCTCGCGGCGGCGCGCCTCGATGCGCACCCATCCGCCTTCGAGCAGCCCGGCGATGCCGTGCTTGATGGCGTTTTCCACCAGCGGCTGTAACAGCAGCGGCGGCAGCCGGCAGGACCCGCACTCCGCATCGATTTCCTCTTCCAGGCGGAGGCGCTCCCCAAAGCGGATCTGCTCGATGGCGAGGTAGCCGCGGGCGAGCTCCAGTTCCTCGGCGAGGGCCACGGCGTCGCGCTCGCCCAGTCGCAGGGTAGCTCGCAGAAAGTCGGAAAGCCGGACGCACATTTCCCGGGCACGCGGGCCGTCGCTGGTGGCAAGCGCGCTGATGGAGTGCAGACAGTTGAACAAAAAGTGGGGATTGACCTGCGCCTTGAGGGCGCGCAGTTCGGCCTCGCGGGCCAGAATGTGCGCCTCCTGTTCCCGGCGCTCGGCCTCGCGGGACTGCTGCTCCGCCAGGATGACGTAGTAGACCCCCACCATCATCAGGTACAGCAGCACGCCCATAGCGAAAACCACCGGCAGATGCGGGCTGAAGCGCTGGTTCAGGCCGGCGAAGGCCGGGATTTGGGAGAGCACCAGGGCCAGGCCTTGGGCCGCGCTGACCAGAAACAGGCTGCTGACCACGGCCGCGGCGGAGTGGGCCGGCAACAAGCGCCGGAAAACCCCCGGCGCCGGCGGCAGCACCCGGCAGGAGTACCACGGCGCCAGGCAGAGGCCCGCAAAGAACAGGCAGGCCGGAAGGATTACGGCGGCGGCTTCGGGCAAGGCCAGGCCGCCGGAGGCATTCAGCACCGCCGCCAGCAGACCGGCAATCGGCAGCCAGGCCAGCAGATAGAGGCCCAGGCGCGCGCGGGTGGTGAGGATGGGGTGCATGGGGTTGGAGGACCGCTGGTTAACCAGGACGAGCCGGAACCAGAAGGGCAGCAGCTCGAGGAGTCAGAAGCCAGAAGCCAGGAGTCAAAATCGGCCCCGCAGTCATATTGGGTGCTAGTTGCGGATGCTGACTCCGCCGAAGACCGCCGAGCCGGCCACGATGAGGCGCTTCATGCCGGGGGTGCCGGGATCCGGCTGGCGGGTCTTGTCCTCGTAGCCGCCGAAGACCGCCTGGCCCTGCACCGACACGCTCCAGGTTTCCGGGACGATGATTTCCACGCCGCCAAACATAGCTTTGGCGATCAGCACCGCCTCGTCGCCGGCCATGACGGCCTTGCGCAGATCAATCTCATAGCCGCCGAAGAGCGCTTCCACCTCGCCACCGGTGAACTGTTCGGTGTTGAGCTGGCGGCGGCTTCCGCCGAACGCCACGTGCCCCCGGAAGCTGCCATCGCCGGGACTGGGCGAAGGGCCTCCGCCGGCGGACCGTTCGACGCTTCGCCAGAGCAGCAGCACGCCGAAAGCGATCAGCAGCAGGGGCCACAACTCGTGGAAGCGGAAGAAGGGCAGGTGCAGGCGGTCGGCCAGCAGCCAGGCACCGAGGAGCACGATGATGCCGCCAGCGATCTGGCCGCCGGTGTCGCGGGCGTCCAGGGCCGCCGCCAGGCCGGCGGCGATGATGGCCACGGGCCAGAAGCGGAAGATGTCGTGGATGTGGAAGATCCCCAGGTTGCTCAGGAGCAGGAGGGCGCCAACGACGATGACGATCAAGCCAAACGTCATGCCGCCGCTGGGATGGCGGCGGGCTGCATAGTCGCGATATCTGGTTGTCATGGCTCCAGACTACGGCGGAGCACGCCGGTTCTCACCCGGTTTTCGGCCAGCGCCGCCGGATTACCGGCGAACGCCGGGCTAGCGCAGCCATTCGTCGCGGTGCTCGCGGACGAAAGCGTCGTCGGTGAGGTGCGGGTAGGCGCGGTACACGCGGTCGATCTCTTCGGCCTGCCCGGGGGACAACTCTTCGGCGGGGTTCAGGCACCAGCGGCCGCACAGCAATCCCTGGCGCCGGAGCACCTCGTGAATGCCCGGGATGCAGCCATGGAAGCTGTTGGCCGGATCGAAGATGGCGGCATTGCTATCGGTCACCTCCACGGACAGCGTGAGCAGGCCGGGGAACAGCGGCTGGCGGTGGATGCCGTCCAGCAGTTCAACGGCACAGCGGGTCCACACGGCCCAGTGGCCCAGCAGCCCGCCCACGATGCGCAGGCTGCGGCCGTCGAACTCGAAGGGCGTGGCCAGATCGAGGACGATGTTATCGTCGTTGCCGGTGTATAGCGCGATCTCGCCGGCGCGGCCCGATTCCGCCACCGCGCGGATCACGTCCAGGGTCTGGTAGCGGTTGAAGGGCGCGATTTTGATGGCGACCACGTTGGGAATTTCCGTGAAGCGGCGCCAGAACTCGTAGGGCAGAATGCGGCCGCCCACCGAGGGCTGCAAATAGAAGCCGAAGACCGGAATGATTTCGGCCACGGCGCGCACGTGCTCCAGCAGCTCTTTGACCGAGGCGTTCCGGAGGGCGCCGAGACTCACCAGAGCGGCATCGTAGCCGCATCCGGCGGCGAATTCCGCTTCGCGCACGGCTTGCGCGGCAGGCCCCACCACGCCAGCCACTTTGATGACGTTCTTCCCACGGAGCTCCTCCATGGCGAGTTGCAGCACGGGTTCGAAAAGGCCGAAGCGCGGATCGCGGATTTCAAACTGCGTGGTGTGCACTCCGACGGCTACGCCGCCTGCTCCGGCGGCCAAATAATAGCGCGTCAGCGCGCGCTGGCGGCGCTCATCCAGCTTCCGAGCCGCCGTGAGCGCCAGAGGATGCGCGGGAATCACCGCGCCCTTGCGGAGTTGCTCGCGCCAGGACATCAGAATTTCCCATCCCGCACTTCAAAGTGAGTCGGCTTGTTCAGCATCGCGCCGCCCATGCCGATCCACGCGGCGATCCATTCGATTATCTGCTCGACGCTGACCGTGGGATAGCCGAAGAGTTGATGGCAGCGCCCGGCATTGCTGAGCAGGGCGGTTTCCGACTCCGTGCCTTCGAGGATGGGAACGATGCCGAAGTGGCTGCCGAAGCGCTCCGCCGCCCAGCGCACGGAAACGGTTTCCGGCCCGGTGAGGTTCAGCACCGCCGGCGGCGACTGGCAGATGGCGAACGAGCGCAGGCAGACCGAGTTGGCGTCGCCCTGCCAGATCACGTTGGCATGGCCCATGCGCAGGTCCACCGGGCGCCGTTCAAAGACCTTGAGGCCAATATCGACGAGCACGCCATAGCGCAGTTCGACGGCGTAGTTCAGGCGCAGCAGAGCTACGGGCGTGCCGTACTCGCGGGAAAAGTAACCGAACATGCGCTCGCGGCCCAGGGCGGACATGGCATACTCGCCCACGGGCGCCACCGGGCAGGACTCCGTGGGCGCACCGTGGAGCACCGGAACGAGCGGATACACGTTGCCCGAGGAGAAGGCCACGATGCGGGAGCGGCGGTAGCGCTGCGCCACCAGGCCCGGCAGGAAGCTGTTCATGGCCCAGGTGAGCGACTCGTTGCCGGTGGAGCCAAACTTGCGCGCGGCCATGAAGATGACGTTTTCCGCATCGGGCAGCTTTTCCAGCGCGCCGGGCTCCAGCAGGTCGCAGGCCAGGGTTTCGATGCCCCACTGTTCGAGTTGCTCGCGGGCGGCGGGACTGGAGAAGCGGGCCACGCCCAGGATGCGTTTGCGCACGCCGGCCGCTTCACAGGCGCGCTTGGCCAGGTGCGCCAGGCTGGGGCCCATCTTGCCCGCCACGCCCAGGATCAGCACGTCCCCATCCAGCGCGGCCATGGCCGCGGCGTCGGCCTCGCGCGGCGTCGAGAGGACATCTTCGAGCTGGTGTTCGGTCGCGATCATCAGCGCTTGTACCCGATCTTGCGCAGGAAATCGTGGCGCCACTGGACGTCGGCTTCCCCCTCCACGCCCTTGGGGGAAAATCCGTCGATGACCCCCAGGATGCCACGGCCCTGCTCGGTTTGGGCCACCACGACTTCCACCGGGTTGGCGGTGGCGCAGAAGATGGAACAAACCTCGGGCACGGCCTGGATGCGCGTGAGGATGTTTACGGGGAAGCCATCGCGCAGGGCGATGACGAAAATGTGTCCGGCCGCGAGCGCCGTGGCATTGCGCACGGCCATCTCCCGGAGAGCCGCGTCGTTTCCCTCCGAACGCGTAAGGCACTTGCCGGAGGCCTCGTTGAAAGCGATCCCGAACTTCATCTGCGGGACCGAGTTGACGATGGCTTCATAGAGATCTTCGACGGTCTTGATGAAGTGGGTCTGCCCCAGGATGACATTGCCTTCCTCGGGGATTTCCAGGCGCACAGTCAGGAGTTCCATGAAATAGACAGGATACTACGCCATAGCCCGGAATACGCCCGTCCCTGTCACGGCGACCGATCACAGTCCTTCGCAGCGATCGGCAGAAAAACTCCAAAAATGCCGCCGCCATGAATCTTAACCCCCAGCCAATCTTCTCGTAGTCGCGACGCCTCAGCGAAGGACATGCCGGTTTCGTGCGTGCCGCGGTTTCGATCCCGGATCAGATCATCGATCAGTTTCTTCAACCGTGCCAGGTCAAGTCCCGTGCTGGTTCCATATTCCTTCAGTTCAGGTCTCGATGAAGTTAGCGCGATGCTAATCATCCCCAACATTATTTTCGGCACTGCTTCGCCCCTCCTTATGATCGGCTGCATCTTTTCGGGCGGCCGATCGGAACGGTGCTCTGGGCGGGATTCACCATTTGGGAAAACCAACACCTTCCGGCTCTTCAGATATTTGGCTAAGGAGGGGACGAATAGCTGCTTCACCTGAAGTTCGAAGGCCTTGGCCAACTGAGAGATTACACAATTCCAGTCCAGCGTTTCTGGATCCCTAAAGCGGCGTTCGGCGTCGAGCAGCACGGTCCGCGCATCGACACAGAGAGACGAATCGACGTTGATGCCGAGCACGTCCTTGAGGTACGTTTCAGCCTTGAACCTATCGGGAGCACCCAGTGCGTCAATCTTTGCACCAATGGTTTCCAGCCGCTCGATCGTGGGCATCTGGAAAGCTGATACCTGATCTGCAAGTTCGGCGATTCTGACGGCCGTCTCATCGTTGGGGCGACTCCGTCCCTCCGTGAGATCGCGATGCGCGGCGGCGATGGCAGGATGCAGGCCGGCATCGTCTTTGGGTGGGCCCAGGATATCGAGCCAATCACGCCATGTCCCGCCGTGATCCGTTTCCAGGTGTCCCGGGATGTTTTCGAGATCTCCGTCAGTCGGGATGCTTGACGGGCGCTCGACCCTTAGACCCGAATGGACATGGTAGGCAACCCGCGCACAATAGAACTCTTCCTCCGTTAGAGCACGCACAAACGCCGCACCTGATTCTTCTGACGACTCTGTTCTCCAAGCCAACCATGGATCATCAAGGCAGCTGTGGGCTGCGGCATAGTCGGACAGAGCTTCCCCCACGAGATGAGCCACGACTGTGGCTCGCCACGTTAAGATTTCTTCGGCGTTGTCGACGTCCTCGTCGAAGGCGGTGAGTGCAAAGTGTTCATCTTCCTCAGGATCCTCGTAGTAACCCCGGTAGTCGTCCAGGTCTAAGCATGCAATCTGTTCCGCGCGTTCTCGAGACCAAGTCAAACAGATTCTTAAAGCGCGTAGCAGCTCTCGCAACGCCTTCTCTTCATCCGACCAGTTGACCGGCGCGTCTGTCACGTGGGTCCCTCTTAGAAATAGCGGCTAGGAGCCGCCACAGACTCATGTTATCTACATTACCTCTGCCGCCAACTTCAATAACGCCGGAGCGAACGAACAGGTGTTGTCGGCGGAACTTCGGATATCGCATGCGCTCCGCATTCGCGGTGGAAGTAGTCGGCTTCCGGGCGGTCATCGCATCCCGTCTCAGAGAGTCCAGCATGTTCTGGACCGTCCGCGAGTCTGGCACCCCGCTGCTGCCATCTCAACGGCCGGTTTGAGGACTACTGGGAGGCGTGCCTGGCGGCGTGATCTCCACTGCTATGTCGCGCTTAACCCCCGGCTTGTCGTATGCTCAATAAGTAGGCATGAAGACGTATAGCTTCAAAGTCATCGTGGAGCCAGACGAGGATTTCGATGGGAATCCTTCGGGCTGGCATGCCTACTGTCCTGCGCTAGAGGGTCTGGGCGGTTCCACCTGGGGCTACACCCGTGAGGAAGCGCTCAAGAATATCCGGGAAGTCGTGCACTTGATTGTCGAGGAACAGGTCCAAGAAGGGAGGCCGCTGCCGGAAGGCCCGGAGAATTCCGTCGAGGTCGAGGAAGTCTCACCGGAAACGCCCCGCATTGCGGTCACCGTCTAGACCATGGCCATCGACTACCGCGGCTTGCGGTCGGTCACCGCCCGGGAAATAATCGCCGCCCTCGTCGAGGACGGCTTTTCTTTTGTCCGCCAGAAGGGATCCCACCAGCGTTACCGGCATCCAGACGGCCGCTCAGTTACCATCGCCCCACACGGCGGAGGCGATACGTTCGCGGTTAAGACGCTGAAGTCGATGATTGAGCGCCAGGCCCGCTGGACCGAAGAAGACCTCGTGCGCTTGGAGCTCCTGAAGAAATAGGCAGGCAGAAGGCCGGCTCGCGCTCTTTGCACGGGCACACCGTATTTCGCCGGCGTGCTGCGGCGGACCTTGACTTCCATTCGCGATCACCCCCCTCACTGGTTGCGATGCGAAGCGTTGGAGGAATCCGCGCGGCTTACGGAGCTCGCATCGCGGTGCACCGGGCTCGCGGGCTTGGGCGAGGGCGCGGGATCGCGGTGCGGAGCTTGCTCGCCTCGCGGGATGGGCGGGGCGGACACAGGCTTGGGCGGCGGCTGCGGCGGCTTTGCGGACGGAGGTGGCGACGGGGGATTGCGGTGCGGCCGGTCGTGGTGGTGCTCGGGCGGATCCACGATCACGATTCCCGTGTAAATCGGGGCGGCGTAGAAGGTCTGGGCGGGCGACGGAAGGTTCGGCTCCGGCGGCTGGCTGACGATCACGATGGGCTGCGGCGGGGGCTGGTTGACGACGGCTTCCGTGGGAGCCGGGGCTTCGGGAGGCGGAGGCGGGGCTTGGACGGCAGAAGCCGGCTCGAAGGTCACGCCATCGAGCACCGGCACGATGCGCGTGCTCCCGGCGCGCAGCACCGGGCGGGCGGCCTCCAGCCGCGCCGCGGGAAACGAGGGCGAAGGCAGCACCGCCGCAAAGTACGCCGTGGCCAGCGGCTCCTTGATCTGGGGCGGCGCCGCGGCAGGATCGATCTCGCGGTTTTCCGGAACGAACCGGGCGAATGTGGAGTGTACATGCAGATACAGGCGCGGCACCGCGGGAGGCTTCCAATCCTCCCCGGACGCCAGGGGCCCCCACCCGGCCAGGCCGTTTCCTCGCATCCAATACACTTCGCCGGGCTCAAAGACGCTGCCCTTACCCGGCACCCAGATCCAGCCGGCGGTGTCGTTGCGCGTCCAGCGCCCGTAGTGGTAGGGCAGCCAGCCCCACGGGTCGGCGCTCACCCAGGTATAGCCCAAGGCGTCGTACCAGAGCCATTTGCCGTTGCGGAAAGGCGCCCAGCCTTCGGTCACCGTGGGCCTCCAGACGAGGCCCAGCTCGGGTATCTGGATCCAGGAGCCGCCCGTGTCCAGGTCGCTCAGCCCGTACTGGAGCCCGGGAACCTGGGCCCCGGAACTGGCGGCGGCCAGGATCTTGTCGCGCTCCTCGTTCCAGCGGTTGGTGTCCAGGGGAGCGATCTCGTTATAGAGGTAGAAGCGGTTGGCATGCTGGGGCTCGATGCGGGCGGTCTGCCCCTCCTTGAGATCCAGTTCGGCGCTGGGGGAGGAGAAACGCACGGTGCCTTCCAAGATGGCGATCTGGCTCCAGGTCTCGCGCGCCTCCAGGCGGACCCGCGCGCCGCGGCGGATGGTCACCTGGGCGCCGGGCACAGCGAACATCAAGGCGTCGCGACCGGCGGCGGCGCCGGTAAGGTACGCCACGCCGCGATCGAGCGAAACCAGCGTGATACGCTGCCCCGTCGAGAGCCGCGCATAGTCGGAAAGCTCGCACAGCGAATCGGCCCCCAGGCGCACCGCGCTGCCTTCATCCAGTTCGACTTCCACGCGGGCTTGCGGCCCCGTGCGCAGCCAGGCAGATTCGGGCAGGGGCAGGTTGCGCAGTGCGGGACGCCAGGGATCCGCTGCGTTCAGTTGCACTTCCACGTTGCCGTCAAAGTCGCCCAGGCGGGCGTAACGGCCCTGACCGCAAAACAGGACGGCGGGCATCAGCCACAGCGCCAGGTGTCTCATAGAGCCTCACGAGGGACCGGCACGTGCGCCAATCCCGGGCACCGCATGAGAATGACGCCGTGCGGGCGCGAAGTGTTGCACGGGAAATACCCGATATGATTGGACGATGGGGAGAGCATGACGGACGCGGCGCTGCTCGAACATATCTCGCGCCTGCCGCACGCCAAGGCCAACTTCAAGCAACTGGTACGCGAATTCCATGCCCGCGGCTCCGGACGAGAGGATCTGGAACTGGCGCTCGCCCGCCTCACGGCCCGCGGGGAGCTTGTGGAGACGCGCGCCGGCCATTACGTGGCCACCTCGCGCAGCCGGGAGTATGCCGCCGGCCGGCTCAGCGTCCACCGGGATGGTTACGCTTTCTTAATCTCCGACCGGCCGGTCGCCGGGGTCAGCGGCGACATCTATATTCCGGCGGATTCCGCGCAGCATGCCATGCACGGGGACCGGGTGCTGGTGCGGTTGGCGCGCATCGCGCCCGACGGCAAGGCGGACGGACAAATCCTCAAGGTCCTGAAGCGCGCCCACCCCACCGTGGTGGGCGAGTTTCGCGCCAGCCGCCGGGGTTACTTCGTGGCGCCGCACGACGAGCGGCTACGGCACTGGATCGAGATTCCCGAAGGCCTGGAGATTCCCCCGCCCGCGCCCGCGGTGGACCGCATCGGCGCCCGGCCCATCGAAGTGACCGGCCCCGAGCAGTTGGCCGGAATGATCGTGAACGTGGAACTGCTGGACTACCCGGAAAAGGGCGAGCGCGCCGTGGGCCGCGTGATCGAGGTGTTGGGGAAGCCGGACGACTTCGGCGTGGACGTCGAGATCGTCATCCGCAAACATCACCTGCCGCACGAATTCCCGCCGGAAGTGCTGGAGCAGGCCGAGCGCATCCCGCCGGAGATCCCGGAAGCGGCGCTGGCGGGGCGCCGCGACTTCCGCTCGAAGGACATCGTGACCATCGACGGGGAAACGGCCCGGGATTTCGACGACGCCGTGTGGGTGGAGCGGCTGCCCAACGGCCACTACGCGCTCGAGGTGCATATCGCCGACGTGAGCCATTATGTTCGGCCGGGCACGCCCATCGACGCCGAGGCGCGCCTGCGGGGCACCAGCGTCTATTTTCCGGACCGCGCCGTGCCCATGCTGCCCTTCCAGCTTTCCACGAACCTGTGCTCGCTGAACCCGGGCGTGGACCGGCTGGCGCTCTCCGTGCTGATGGAGTTTGACCACCAGGGAGACCGGGTGCGGCAGGAATTCACCCCGGGGGTGATCCGCAGCGCCGCGCGCATGACCTACACCGATGTGCACCTGCTGCTCGAAGGAGACGCCGGGCTGCGGGAGCGCTATGCCGCGCTGGCGCCCCGGTTCGAATGCATGCGGGAGCTGGCGCTGCTGCTGAACCGCCGGCGGGAGCGGCGCGGCTCGATCGACTTCGACCTGCCGGAGCCGCTCATCGAGTTCGATGAATGGGGCGCCATGACGGGTGTGGCGCGGGCCCCCCGGAATATCGCGCACCGTATTATCGAAGAATTCATGCTGGCGGCCAACGAAGCGGTGGCCTCGCACCTGGAGGCCCACCTGGAGGTCTCGCTCTACCGGATTCACGAAACGCCCGATCCGCGCCGGGTGATGGAGTTCGAGGAAGTGGCGGCGCACTTCGGCTACTCGCTGGGGGTGGGCGCGATTCCGGTCAAGAAGTTCGGCATCACGGACCGCCGGCGCGACGGCAGCAAGGTGCACAAAGAGATCGTGGTGGCGGATGCGGGCGCCTCTGTTTCCTCGCGCCATTACCAGCGGCTGGTGAAGAAGATCGAGGGCAAAGCGGAAGAGCGCATTCTGAGCTACCTCATGCTGCGCTCCCTCAAGCAGGCGCGTTACAGCGTGGATAACACCGGGCATTTCGCGCTGGCGGCGGATACTTACACGCACTTCACTTCCCCCATCCGGCGGTATCCGGACCTGATCGTGCACCGCCTGCTGCGGACCTGCCTGGCCAGCCGGACGGCCCCCGGTGAAAGTGAATTGCGAGCCATCGCCGAGGAGTGCTCGCAATCCGAGCGCCGGGCGGCCGAGGCCGAGCGCGAACTGGTGGAGTGGAAGAAGGTCAAGTTCATGATCGAGCGCGTAGGCGAAGAATTCCCCGCCCTGGTGATCAGCACCGCCCGGTATGGACTGTTCGTGGAACTGGAGAACCTCTTCGTGGAGGGACTGGTGCCCATCGACCTCCTGCCGGGCGACCGGTACACCTATCACGAAAATACGCGCAAGATCATCGGGCAGCACACGCGGCGGGAGTTTTCTATCGGCGACCAGGTGCGCGTGTGCCTCGACCGCGTGGACGAGTCTGATAAGAAGCTTCAGTTCTCCCTGGCCGAGCCGGAACGGCCAAGCCGCCGGCCAAAGGCTAAAAGCGGCCGGCCCAGGTAAGGCGGCGGATGTATAATCACGGCCATCATGTGGAACATCCTACTTGCCGAAGATGATGAAGCTTTCCGGTGCCTGATGGCCCGGGTGTTGGCGGGGCAGGGATACAACGTGATTGAGGCGGGGGACGGCATGGAGGCCCTCGATGCGGCCAAAGCGCATCGGGGGCCGATTCACTTACTCTGTGCCGGCGCCGCAGTCACGCGAATGGATGCCTTGGCGTTAGCCGAAAAGTTGAAGCCCGCGCATCCGCAACTCAAGGTGCTGATCACAGTGCCGGCCAAACACCTCATGAAGGTGGGCAAACGGCCGGTCTCAGAGGTACATCCAGAATATGCCGTTTTACAGCGGCCGTTTTCGCTGGAGCAACTGACGGCCAAAGTACGAACCATGCTGGCCGCCCCGCAGGGGCAAGCCGTCGCTCCGGCATAAGTTGCCGCCGGCTATCCGGCTGACCGGAGGGGATCACACAACCTAACGGGACCCCGTCGTCCTGACTCGCAGGCGGGAGGGAAGTTCTGTTCCTCAGCGCACTCCCGAAATCCGAACCAGTACGAATTCCTGGGGCGCTTTGGTCGCCGTGTTTTCCAAACGCAGAACTCCACGCGGGCAGACCTCCGCGCACAGCCCGCATCCCACGCAGGAAGCCCGCGTGAAGCTGGTGTTAGCCTGGGCGTAGGCGCGCACATCGATCCCCATCTCGCAGTATTTGCTGCACAGCCCGCAGGAGATGCACATGTTCTGCTTGACCGTAATCCGATAGCGGCCGATTTTCTGAACCAGGCCCAGCAGCGCGGCCATGGGGCAGAAATTGCGGCACCACACTCGCGTGCCGCCGATGGGGTACAGCCCCACGCCGATCACGCCCGAGAGCATGGCCACCACCACCAAGCCGTAGAGCGACTGGAAATGGTAAGTGAAGGCGGACAGGCGTGGATGGCGGCTACCCAACCCCCAGGTGACGAACAGCAGGGCGGTCAAGGTCACACAAACCGCCAGCACCGTGTGGATGGCCACTTTCTCGAATTTCCACGCCGCACTGGACTTGCTCGTCAAGTGGCGCAGCGGATCGCCGGCCGTGTTGGCCAGGCCGCCGCAGCCGCACACCCAGGAGCAGTACCAGCGCTTGCCGAATAGCGCCGCCAGCGCCGGCGCCAGCAGCAGCGCCGCCAGGAAGCTATATAGGATGTACGGCAAGGGCAGTTGGAACACGATGCCGGGCGTCAGATCTTCCAGCTTCAGCGGCCACAGATAGCTGAAGTAGTATTCCGGCTGGTGGAAGAACTTGAGGATCTGCGGAACGGCAAAGGCCAGGGTGACTTGCACGAACATCACCACCGCCGTGCGCACCACCTGATAGCGGTTGTGCCGGTACTTACGGAGCACGTGGACCCCGCCGGCCAGGATGGCCAGCGTGTACAACAGGCCGTAGAGGGTCCACTTGTCCGGCAGGCCCAGGGCCCGCGCCACGCCCGTAAACCCCTCGGTGAAGTAGAGCGCCAGATAAAAGGCGAACAGCGCGGCGCTCAACAGCCAGGCCGTCACCCCGCGGTGCGTCAGATCATGCGCCAGCCGGTTGGCTTTGCCTTGTTTGAGCATGTTGGCGGAAGGCCTCCCGGATGCAGGACAGATCCAGGCGGCCGAATTCGACGTCGAACTGCGCTTCGCCGAGATGCCCTACCACGTAATCGAGCGGGCGACGCTCGGCAATCCAGCGCTCGAACAGCGCGTGATTCCAGCGCGCCCCCAGGAGGTTGCAGCCGATGAGCGCCCCCCGATAGGCCACCAGCCGGATGCTGGCCTCGCGCCCCGGGACAGGACAGTAAAACTCTTCAGCGTCCGCGGGAGCCTGCATCACCATGCCGACCGTGGTGTACTCGATCTCAAAGAACTTGGCGCTGTTGCAAAAGATCGGCGGGCGGTACTCGATGGGGTCGCCCAGCATGGCGCGGGCCGCGAGTTCACCCTGCCGCCGCGCACTATACCAGATCTGCTCCACCAGGGGAACTTCGCCCGGAAGTTGGATCTCGGCGCAGTCTCCGGCAGCCCACACGCCCGGGAGCGAAGTGGCGAAATCCGGGCGTACCAGAATCCCCCTGCCACAGGCAGGCGGCGTCGTGACTCCGACCAGCCACTCGACGGCCGGGTGCACACCGATGGTCACACCCAGCATCTGGCAGGGGTACTCACGGCCGGCGTTCGAGCGAATGCCGCCCACCCGACCGCCGGGCTCCGTGAGCACCTCCGCGACCTCCTCCTCCAGGCGCACATCCACGCCGCGCCGGCGCAGGTGCTGCGAGATCATGGCCGATTCGGGGCCTCCCAGGGCCACGGGCCAATACCAGGGCTCGCGCACCAGGAAGGTCACGCGCTTGCCGTGAAAGACCAGGCATTCGGCCAGTTCCACGCCGATCAGCCCGCCGCCGACCACGACGGCCTCGCGCGTCGAGGGCGTAAGCCGCTCGCACTCCGCGAGGTCTTGCAGGGTGACGAAGTGCGCCACGCCTTCGCGGGCCGCCTCCAGACCCGGCCACGGAATGCGATTCGGCAGCGATCCGGTGGCCAGCAGCAAGCGGTCGTAGGAGAGCGTGTCCCCGGAAGCCAGGCGCACGGTGCGGTTGGCGGCATCCAGATCCACGACCCGGCCCCGCACGCGCCGGATCGCCTGGCGGTCCCACGCCTGCCGCTCGTAAGGTTCCAGGTCGCGGCGCGACAGACGGTCCATGTACACGTACATCAGCGCCGTGCGGGAAAAGAAAAAGTCGCTCTCTCCGCCCACCAGCGTGATGGCCGCATCCGGCTCCCTGCGCCGCAGCGTGAGCGCAGCCGTGGCCCCCGCGACGCCGTTGCCGATGATTAAGAAGCGCACTTCCCCACACTGTAGCAAAGCCGCCCGCCGCTATTTCCGGCGGCGGTCGGCGACGATGGTGATTTCCATGTCCCGCGCCAGGCGCACTACGCGATGCAGGATCTTGCCACCCTGGCCCATCAGGATCTGGCTGACTTTGCGGGAACGCGCGAAATTCACCAGCGTCTCCGCCGGGTCACCGCCCTCCAGGATGTGAGTCTCGATGCGCAGGTTGCGGGCGAAGTTCAGGTGCTTCTCCAGGGCCTCGCGATCCGGCGAGGAAAGACCCTGGAGACCCCGGTCCGCCGTCACGTAGGCGGCCAGGCAATCGGTGCGCAAGTAGTCCGCCAGCCTTCGGCCGCGCCGGATGAGGGTGGCCGCCGAGGGGCTGGCCGTGAGGCAAATCAGGATGCGCCCGGAAGGCGCCGGCGCTTCCTGCCGAGGCTCCTCCGCCAGCCGGTCTTCGATCTCGTGCGCGGTGTGGCGCATGGCCAGTTCGCGCAGCGCGTTCAGGTTCGGCTCCGTGAAGAAGCGCTCCAGGGCCTGCCGGGCCTTATCCGGAGCGTAGACCACGCCGCGCTCCAGCCGGTGGCGCAGCGCCCGCGGGGTCACGTCCACCAGGATGATCTCGCCGGCTTCGTCCACCACCCAGTCCGGCAGGGTCTCGCGCACCCGCACGCCGGTGAGCTGCCAGACTTCATCGTTCAGGCTTTCCAGGTGTTGCACGTTGAGCGTGGTCAGCACCTCAATGCCCGCCTCCAGCAAAGCGCGCACGTCCTGCCAGCGCTTCAGGCGCTCCGAGCCGGGCACGTTGGTGTGGGCGAGCTCATCCACCAGGCAAACGCGCGGATTGCGCCGCAGAATGGCTTCCGTGTCCATCTCCTCGAAGCTCGTGCCGCGGTAGCTGATGGTGCGGCGGGGCACCACTTCGAGGCCCTGCGCCTTGGAGATAGTGTCCTGCCGGCCGTGCGGCTCGAAGTAGCCCACTACCACATCCACGCCCTGGCCGCGGAGTTCCTGGCCCCGGTCCAACATCTGGTACGTTTTGCCCACGCCGGCGGCATAACCCAGGTAGATCGTGAGTTTGCCCGGCGGCTGGGAGGCAGGTTCAGTCATGTCGCGGGAGCGTGCGGAAAAATATGGATGTCCAGGCACTGGGCATCGCGCATGATCCGGTCGAGCGGGCTGCGGCGCAGCCATTCCTGCCAGCGGCCGGGCATGCTGTGTCCCAGGTAGAGCTGCGTGACGCCCGCCCCGCGAGCAAACTCTAGAATAGCGGGCACCGAGTCCTTGGCGTCGATGGTGTGGACCTGGGCGCCCAGCGCACGGGCCTGCTCCAGGTGGCGCTCGACCACGCTTTCGTCCTCCCGGCTGAGGTGCGGCTGGCGGACATACAGCGCCAGCAGGTCGCAGTGGAAGCGGTCCGCCACCCGCCGCGCGGTCCGGAGCATGGCGGGCGCGTTACTGCGCGGCGTCACGCACACGAGAATGCGCTCCTGGCTGCCCGGCAGCATCTCGATCCCATGCGTGGCCAGGTAGCGGTGGAGCTGCGACTCGACCACATCGGCGGCCAGCAGCATGGCCAGTTCGCGCAGGGCCGACAGGCGGCGCGGATCGGTCGCGGCGGATTGGGTTTCGCGCTGCCGCAGGTTCTCGGGCGCGGCATCCACGAGCACGATCTCCTCGGCCCTGCGAATGAATTGCTCGGGAACGGTTTGCGCGGCGCGTTTGCCCGTGATGCCCTCGATGGCCTGCTGCTGCTCGGCAATGTGTTGCAGATTAATGGCGGTCACGACGGTGATGCCCTGTTCGAGCAGCTCCTCGACATCCTGCCAGCGGTATGCGTGGCGGCTGCCCGGCGGATTGTCGTAGGCCAGCTCATCCACCAGGCACACTTGCGGGCGCCGGCGCAGCAGGGCCGCAACATCGATGACATCGTAAATCCGCTGTGCGGTCAGCACGCGCCCGGCGGGCACGATTTCCAGGGACCGCAGGATGGGCTCGAGCTCCGGATCCATCTTGGCCTGGATGGCACCCACCACCACATCCTGGCCGCGCTCCCCACGGCGCCTGCCTTCATCCAGCATGCGGAAGGTCTTGCCGACGCGAGGGGCGTAACCGAGGAAGATCTTCAGGCGCCCGTGCCGGGCCTCGCGCTCCTCCACCTGAATGCGGCGCAGCAGCGCTTCCGGGTCAGGGCGCGGGTGGTCGCCGTAAGCCATAGCGCGGGGCCAGCTTCAGCTTAGCCTACCAGGCGCCCTCCTTGCCCCCGAACCACCAGATCAGCCCCAGCGTGGCGGTGTTCTGCTCCTTCTTGAGCAGGCCGGGGCTGGAGGTCAGGAAGAAGGGCCGGTTGGAGAAGTCCCGGCGCCATTCACCGCGCACCAAAAAGCCCTCCACGGGCTGGTAGTCCATGGTGAAGGTGGTTTCCTTCAGGGCTTGCGTGACCCCGCTGAACAACCCGCCGCGGTCGGAGAGATACTCCGCGCGCTGCGCCATGGCGAAGCGCCGCGAGAATTGATAGCGCAGGTACGCGGCGCCGGCGCTGACGCGCGCCGCGGGCGCCCCAGCAAAATCGTGCACCACATAGTCCGCTTCCCCCGCCAGCGTCAGACGCGTGGAGACGCTCCACGTAGCGTAGGTATCCAGGATGTGCAGGCGCCGCCCCGGCGTCTGCAGCGGGAGACTCGAAAGCCCAGGCTGAGTGGGTAACTCCGGCACGCCGGGGTACACCACCTGCTGCGTGTCCCGGTTCTCGACGCCTGTAAAGTAATTGACGTTCCACGAGACGCTCTTGGCCGGCTTGATGTTCAGCAGCACGGCCTGGGACTTGTTGCCGTTGAAGTCTTCGCTTTGCTGCACGCCGTTGACCAGCCAATAGCTCACGTTCAGCTTCGAGGAGAGGTTGTAGCTGGCCCGCGCGCCGAAGTGGTAGAACGGCAGAAAGTTGAACAGGTAGGAGCGGGAGTAGTTCATCTGGTCCTTGGCGTAGTTGTTCTCGATGCCCAGGGAACTGGCCCACTTGCCGAAATCCACGGTCAGCCCGCTGCCCAGAGGAACGATGTAGGTGCCATAGGCCTGGAAAATCGGCCGGTACACCTGGGGGCGCGGCTCGTTGGCGGGGTTGCCCTGCAAGGTCTCGGTGGCCTGGCCGTACTGCAGGTCCACGCGCACGCCGAAACGGCGGCCGGCCTGGAGGTCGGGCGCGCGTTCGATCACCATGGTGGCCTGGTTCAGGCTGAAGCTGTTGCTCAGCACGTCATAGGCGCGCAGCAGGTTAATGCGCCCGGCCGGATCATTGAAGTTATATCCGTAGTAGCCGTCCAGCATCAGGTTGATGGTGGTGCCCCGGAGAACGCGCAGCGGATCGCTATCCGCGGCCGGGGGTGCGGGCGCCGGCGGTTGGGCTGCCGGAGCGACGGCGGCTTTTTGCGGGACGTCCGGCGAAGGCTCCGCGGGGCCGGCATTCGCCCGCGCTTCGAGCGCGGCTACGCGCGCTTCCAGTTTGTGGATTTCCTCCAGAAGCATCTGCTCGCGGGGCGTGAGAGGCTGATCCTGCGCCGGCAGCGGCCAGGCGGCCGCCGCAATCAAGAAGGCGGAAATTGTGCGCATGCGTCACCTTGGGCGGTTCGCGGGCCAGGCGCGATCCAGGTCCATGTTCAGCAATAGCACGTTCACTCGCGGCTCGCCCAGAAAGCCGAGTTGGCGGCCCTCGGTGCGGGCGGCGATGAGGCGCCGCACCTGCTCCTCCGGCGCCCTCCTGGCGCGGGCGACGCGCGCCGCCTGCGCCTCGGCGGAAGCCGGGCTGATGTGCGGGTCCAGGCCGCTCGCCGAGGCAGTCAGCAGGTCGGCCGGGATGGGACCGTGGAAATCCGGGTTCTCCCGGCGAAACGCCGCGGCATCCGCCTGCACGCGTTCGATTAGTTTGCGGCTGGTGGGCCCCAGATTCGAACCGCCCGAATTGGCGGCGTCATAGCCGTCGCCCGCGGCCGAGGGACGGCCGCGAAAATATTCCTGCCGCGTGAACTTCTGGCCAATCAGTTCCGAGCCGGCGACCTTGCCGTTCACGGTGATCAAGCTGCCGCCGGCCTGCCGCGGAAAGAGAACCCGCGCCAGCCCCGTGACCAGCGCCGGGTACAGCAGGCCGGTCAGCAGGCTCAGAACCACCGTTGCGCGAATCGCGGTTATCCATTGTTTCCACATGAAATTTCTCCTCATGCCAGGTGCAGCAGCCCCAACAGGCGGTCGATGAGCCAGATCCCCGGAAAAGGCGCGATAATGCCGCCCACGCCGTAGACCAGAAGGTTGCGCCCCAGCAGGGCGGCAGCGTTCATGGGCCTGTAAGAGACACCCCGCAACGCCAGGGGCACGAGCGCGATGATGATCAAGGCATTAAAGATCACCGAGGCCAGGATGGCGCTCTCCGGTGAATGCAGGCCCATGATGTTGAGCTTACCCAGCACCGGATAGGTGACCATGAACATGGCCGGCAGGATGGCGAAGTACTTGGCCACATCATTCGCGATCGAGAAAGTAGTCAGTGCGCCGCGCGTCATCAGAAGCTGTTTGCCGATGGCGACGACCTCGATCAGCTTGGTGGGATTGCTGTCCAGGTCCACCATGTTACCTGCCTCTTTCGCAGCCATGGTGCCGGTGTTCATGGCTAGGCCCACGTCCGCCTGGGCCAGGGCGGGCGCGTCGTTGGTACCGTCCCCGGTCATGGCCACCAGGCGGCCGCCGGCCTGTTCCTTCTTGATCAGGTCCATCTTGTCCCTGGGCGTGGCCTGCGCCAGAAAATCGTCCACGCCAGCTTCGGCGGCGATGGCGGCGGCGGTCAGCGGATTATCGCCGGTGATCATCACGGTGCGGATTCCCATAGCGCGCAGATGGTCGAAGCGCTCACGCATGCCGCCCTTGACCACGTCTTTGAGATGGATCACGCCGAGCACGCGTGGGCCGTCGGCCACGGCCAGCGGCGTGCCCCCGGAATTCGAGATGCGGTCGCTGATCTCCACCAGTTCCCGCGGAATGATACCGCCATTTCCGCGGACGAACTCGGCCACGGACTCTGTGGCGCCCTTGCGCACCGAGCGGTGGTCCAGGTCCACGCCGCTCATGCGCGTCTGCGCGGAGAAGGCAATAAAGTGGGCTTCGTGCTCGGCCACCTCGCGCCCGCGCAGCCGGTACTTTTCCTTCGCCAGCACCACAATCGAGCGGCCCTCGGGCGTCTCGTCGGCCAGGCTAGAGAGCTGCGCGGCGTCGGCCAGTTCCGCTTCTTCTATGCCGTCCACCGGAATGAACTCCACTGCCTGCCGGTTGCCCATGGTGATGGTACCGGTCTTGTCCAGCAGCAGGGTATTCACGTCGCCGGCGGCCTCCACCGCCTTGCCGCTCATGGCCAGCACGTTGTGCTGCATTACCCGGTCCATGCCGGCGATGCCGATGGCCGAGAGCAGGCCGCCGATGGTGGTGGGAATCAGGCACACCAGCAGCGAGACCAGCACGGTCACGCTGGGCGCCCGGCCCGCGCCCGCCGAGGCCACGCTGTACTGCGCGAACGGCAGCAGCGTCACCACCGCCAGCAGGAAGACCAGCGTCAGGCCGGCGATCACGATGTTCAGGGCGATCTCGTTGGGCGTCTTCTGCCGCTGGGCGCCTTCCACCAGGGCGATCATGCGGTCCAGGAAGGTCTCCCCAGGGTTGGAGGTGATGCGCACGCGGATGCAGTCCGAGAGCACCTTGGTGCCGCCCGTGACGGCGCTGCGATCCCCACCGGACTCCCGAATCACGGGGGCGCTCTCGCCCGTGATGGCGGATTCGTCCACGCTGGCGATGCCCTCGATCACGTCGCCGTCGCCCGGAATCAGGTTCCCAGCTTCGCAGATGACCACGTCCCCCTGGCGCAACTGGCTGGCGGCCACTTCCTCCACCCTGTTACCGCTCTTGCAGCGCCGCGCGACGGTCTCCGTCTTGGTCTTGCGCAAGGTGTCGGCCTGGGCCTTGCCGCGGCCTTCGGCCATGGCCTCTGCGAGATTCGCAAAAAGTACCGTGAACCACAGCCACAGCGTGATCTGGAGCGTAAAGACCAGGTCCGCGGCGCCGCCGAAGGCGTCGCGCACCGCCAGTCCGGTGGTCAGTGCCGCTCCCACCTCCACCACGAACATCACCGGATTCTTCAGCATGTGCGCGGGGTTGAGTTTGGCGAAGGAATCCCGCACCGCCCGGCGGACAATCGGGGGGTCAAACAACGGGCGCGCGCGGCGCCGTTTCAGCGGCATCAGCGTGACGGGACTCGATTCCTGAGTAACGATCATGATTTAGCTCCACCACCCGAACATCACCATCGAAAACAACTTGTGCTGCTGCATGAGGAGGTGCTCGACCAACGGTCCGAGCGCCAGAGCGGGGAAGAAGGTGAGCGCTCCGACGATCACCACCACCGCCACCAGCAGACCCACGAACAGGCTACCGTGCGTGGGCAGCGTGCCAGCCGAAGCGGGCACCACCTTCTTGCGCGCCAGGCTGCCGGCCACCGCCAGCAGCGGGATGATCATCAGGAAGCGCCCCACCCACATGGCCACCGCGATGGTGGTGTTGAACCACGGAGTGTTGGCATTCAGCCCGGCAAACGCGCTGCCGTTGTTGCCCGTCCCGCTGCTGTAGGCATACAGGATTTCCGAGAGGCCGTGCGGGCCGCCGTTGTTGAGATTCGCCACCGCCGGTCCGGGCGGATTCACCCAACTGTTCTTGGCGAACTGAATGATCGCGCCCGCACCGGAGAATAACAGGATGCTGGCCGCCAGGGTGAGCACCGCGAGCATGACCATTTTGACTTCCTTCTGCTCGATCTTCTTGCCCAGGTACTCCGGCGTGCGGCCCACCATCAGGCCCGCGATAAACACCGCCAGGATGGCGAACATCAACATGCCGTACAGGCCGGCGCCCACGCCGCCGAAAATGACCTCGCCGAGTTCGATGTTGATCAGCGGCACCAGGCCGCCCAGCGGCGTGAAGCTATCGTGCATGGAGTTCACCGCACCGCAACTGGCGTCCGTCGTGACCACGGCGAACAGCGCCGAGGCCGGGATGCCGAAGCGCGCTTCCTTCCCCTCCATGTTGCCGCCGGGCTGGGAGGCGCTGGCCTGGCTTTGCACCCCCAGGCCTGCGAGCATCGGGTTGCCCGCCTGTTCCGAAGCGTAGGTCACCAGCACGCCGGCGAAGAACAGTACGCTCATAGCGGCGAACAGCGCCCATCCCTGGCGGGTATCCTTCACCATGCGCCCAAACGTGTAGGTCAGGCCCGCGGGGATCAGGAAGATGAACAGTGTCTCGAGCAGGTTGGAGAGCGGCGTGGGATTTTCGAAGGGATGCGCCGAATTGGCGTTGAAGAAGCCGCCGCCGTTGGTGCCTAGCATCTTGACGGCCTCCTGCGAGGCCACCGGCCCTTGCGCGATGGTCTGTGCGCCGCCTTCCAACGTCGTGGCCGCCGTGTACCCGTGGAAATTCTGGATCACCCCTTGCGAAACCAGCAGCAGCGCGCCTGCCACGGAGAGCGGCAGCAGCACGTACACGGTGGCCCGCACCAGGTCCACCCAGAAGTTGCCGATCGCTTCCGCGCTGTGGCGCGCAAAACCACGCACCAGGGCGATGGCCACGGCGATCCCGGCTGCCGCCGAGAAGAAATTGTGCGTGGCGAGCGCGAGCATCTGGGTGAGGTAGCTCATGGTGGTCTCGGGGACGTAGGATTGCCAGTTCGTGTTGGTCGTGAAGCTGACGGCTGTGTTGAAGGCCAGGTCCGGCGTCATGGCTGCGGCGCCCTGCGCCGCGTGAGCCGTGCCGAGGCCCTGCGGGTTCAGCGGAAGCCAGCCCTGCAAGCGCTGGATCAGGTATGTGACCAGAAGCGTCACGGCACTGAACACCAGCAGCGAGATGGCGTACTCCGTCCAGCGCTGCTCCCGGTCCTCGCGAATGCCGCAGAACCGGTAGATGCCTCTTTCGATCGGGCGTAGCAGCGGGTCGAGCCGCGTGCCCCGGCCCTCGAAGAGCTTCTCCATGAAGATCCCCAGGGGCTTGGTCAGGGCCAGTATGACCAGGAAGAAAACGGCAATTTGCAGCCATCCGTTGGCGGTCATCGTGCGCCTCCTCTAGAAACGTTCGGGGCGCAGCAGGGCGTACACCAGGTACACCGCCAGCCCCAGCGAAAGCAGACCTGCGATGAGATATTCCATGGAAGACCTCTACAAACGGTCGCAGCCGTACACATACGCGCAGCTCACGGCCAGCAACACCAGCGTTACGACGATAAACACCAGATCCAGCATTTCAGGCAACCTCTCAAACCTTTACGAGCGCAACGCCATGGCCGGCGCGCGAAAGCCCGCGGGCCATTCTCTCCTCTCGCGTTCGCCACCAGCGCTTCCGCGTGGCCACCACCACCAGGGCCCGGCCGCGCAACATCTGCCGGAGGGCCTGCTCGCGGTCGCGGGCCAGAACCAGGCGGACTCCGCAGGACATTCCGCTAGCCGACACGAAGGCTTCCAGTTGTTCGCGCAGGCGGGCCAGCGGAACATCGGGATAGTGCAGGGGTAGCGGGTATGGCACGATGTGCACGGCCAGCAGGATCGTTTCGATGTGGAGTCCGCGAGCCATCCCGGCGGCGGCCGCCAAAGCCGCGCGAGTCAATTTCGGCGTGGTGTAGGGGATGATGACCTGAAGCCGGCCGGCGTGTTCCGAATGGTTGCCGGTCCGGAGACGGGATCCGGCTGTGGCGCTAAGCATGGTAGCCATCCATGTTCAGCCTAGATCGCCGGACCTTAAGAAGTCGTTAAGGAAGGCTTGGGATTTTGTTATGGCGTATTCGACCGCTTCCTTTGGTCGCGGCTCGGTTCCATTGCGCAACATTTCGAGGCCATTTTGGCCACAATAGGTGCATGGACGCGAGCCGGGTCCGCGAACTGGTGCGCGAGGCGTACTCCGCAGCGGCGGAGGCGCCCGAGGCCGGGCACGCCTTCCCGGTCGGGCGCGCTTTTGCCGAAAGCCTGGGGTATTGCGGCGAGTGGCTGCAGGAGATCCCGGATGAATCCGTGGAGGCTTTCTCCGGAGTGGCAGGTGTTTCGCTAAATGCGGCGATCCCGCCCGGCGCCGCCGTTCTCGATCTAGGCTGCGGGGCCGGCCTGGACAGTTTCATCTCGGCGCGGCGCGCCGGGCCGGGAGGTCGGATCCTGGGAATCGACTTCAGCGCCGCCATGCTGAAACGCGCCGTTTCCGCGGCGAAGACCGCGCGCGCCGCGAGCCTTCTCTTCTGCCAGGCGGACGGGGAGCGGCTTCCGGTGAAGACCGGCTCCATCGACGTGGCCCTGGTGAACGGCATCTTCAACCTGAATCCGGCGCGCGGCGCGATTTTCGCCGAACTGGCCCGGGTGGTGCGGAGGGGCGGCGCCGTGTATGCAGCCGAGCTCATCCTTCGCCAGCCACCGCCCCCTGCCGCTACCGCGAATCTGACCGATTGGTTTGCCTGAATCGCCGGCGCGAAGGAGGGCGGCGCTTTCCTCGAAGAGTTTCAGGTCGCCGGCTTCCGCGAAGCTTCGATCGTGCGCGCGACGCGCAATGCGCGCACGAAGAATCCGCTGGTGCTGGCCGCCGAAGTGGTGGCCCGCCGATAGCCCTCACCCCTCTTCCGCCGCGGCGAAGCGGTAGCCCACCCAGGGCTCCGTCAGGATGTACTTCGGTTTGCCGGGATCGGGCTCGATCTTCTTGCGCAGGTGGTTGATGAATACCCGCAGGTAATCGGATTCGTCGCCGTAGTCCGGACCCCACACGGCTTGCAGCAGCTCGCGGTGCGGCACGGGCTTGCCGCCTTGCAGGAACAGGTAACGCAGCAGGTCGAACTCCTTGGGCGTGAGCCGTACGGGTTTGCCTTTCACGCGGATGCGGCGCGTTTCGAAATCCATCTCCAGATCCCGCGTGGCGAAGCTGCGCGGCCCGCTTTCCGGCGCCGTGGGCGCGCGGCGCAGGGCCGCCCGGATGCGCGCCAGCAATTCCTGCATGCCGAAGGGCTTGCTCACGTAATCGTCCGCCCCGGCGTCCAGGGCCTCCACCTTGTCCTTCTCGGAATTTCGCACCGTGAGGATGATGATGGGCACGTCGGAGGAAGCGCGCAGGGTGCGGCAGGCTTCCAGGCCGCCTATGCCAGGCATGTTCAGATCCAGCAGCACCAGGTCCGGCAGGTAGGCGCGGAACTTCTCCAGGGCCTCCTCGCCGGTTCTGGCCTCATCCACCTGGTAGCCGCTGCCGGTGAGCGTGGCACGCATCATGCGCCGGATCTGCGGCTCGTCATCCACCACCAGGATCTTGGCGCTCATGCGCGGACCTCCCCTTTGTAGACCGGCAGCGTGAAGCCGAACACCGAGCCTTTTCCCGGCTCGCTGGCCACCCAGATGCGCCCGCCGTGCGCCTCCACGATGCCCTTGGCGATGGAAAGCCCCAGGCCCGTGCCGGGCACTCCACGCGCTTCGCGCCCGCGGAAGAACTTGTCGAAGATGCGCGCCTGCTCCTGCTCGTCGATCCCCCGCCCCCGGTCGGCCACGCGGATTTCCAGCCGGCCCCCCGCAAACCGCGCCGCAATCGTGATGGGTGAGCCACCGGGCGAGTACCTTACGGCGTTATCCAGCAGTTGCTTGATCACCTGCTGGATGAAGTCGCCGTCTACCTCAGCGGGCGGCAGGCCTTCGGGCAGGTCCAGGCTCACCGGGTGACCCTGGAGGGTCCCTTCCAGCTCTCGCAAAGCGCCCGCCACCAGGGAGGAAACCCTGTGCGGCTGCCGGTCGGGATGCAGCTTGGAGGCCTCGATCCGCGCCATCTCGAGCACTTCCACCACCAGCCGGTTTAGACGATCGGTTTCTTCGTTGGCGATGCTCAGCAACTCGCGCTCCTCGGGCCCGGGGCCGCGGGCCAGCAGATGCGTCACCGAACCTTTGATGGAGGTGAGCGGAGTTTTCAGGTCGTGCGCCAGCGCGTCCAGCAGCGCGGATTTGAAGGCTTCGCTGCGGTGCGCCAGTTCGGCCCGGCTGGCCTCTTCGAGCACGCGTGCCCGCTCCAGGCCGATGGCCACCAGGTTGGCCAGGGCCTTCAGCACTGTTTTCGAGAGCCGCACACCGGCCAGTCCCAGGCTCCCGAAGACTGTGCCGCCCAGCCGCACGGCCACCAGGGCGGTGCCCCTCTGCTCGTCCACCAGAGGCTCGTCCCGCTCCGCTGCGGCGCGCAACTCTTCCTCGCCGAACGCCGCCGGCCCGGAGCGGTGAAATTCCCCGTCCGCCTTGTTGAAGAAGGCGATCGCAGGAGCTTCGAACGTTCGCATCACCAGGTTCAGGAAGTCGCGCGGCGTGGGGCGCAGCCCGCCGGTCATCAGCATGGCTTGGCCCAATGCGTAGAGCCGCTCGAGTTCCCGCCGCCGCCCGATGGCCTCAGCGGCCTGCCGTCTGGCCCGCACGGAAAGCTGGCTGGCGGTGATGGCCGTCACCAGGAAGGCCACCAGCGCCACCCAGTTTTGCGGGTCTGCGATCGTAAACGTGCCTACCGGCGGCAGGAAAAAGAAGTTGAAGCCCGCCACTGCGACGAAGGAAGCCAGGATGGCCTCCGGGAGCCCCCAGCGCGTGGCCAACCCGAGGATGGCCAGCAGCAGGCTCAGCGCCACGGTCGTGTGGTTGACCGGCAGCCACAGGTAGTAGAGCGCGAGGATCGCGGCGGCGATCGCGGCGGACGCAGCCAGACGTATGCCTCGCCGCGCGCCGGTCTCCCAGTTCATAAGACCAGTCTTTCGTCACCCTCGCGGCGGGTGACATGCTCGCGGTCCAGAAACTCCAGCAACGGGATGGCATACTTGCGCGAGATCCCTGTCCACTCCTTGAAGGTGCCTACGTTGAACCGCTCGGACTTGTGCGCGGCCAGCAACTGGCGCAGTCCTCCGATGGCCGCGTGGTGGAAGACCAGGTCTTCGCTGACGCGAACAAGCACTTTCTCGCGGACCAGGATTTGCAGCAGCGTGCGGGCGCGGGCGGGCTCGACGCCGGACTTGGCCAACACCTCGGCGACCTGCGGCACGGCCAGGCCGGCCTGTGCGAAGGCGCGCTCGATGGCGGCGCGGGCCTGCTCTTCATCCTGCTTCAGCACCACGCGGTGCGCGGCCAGGCGCACCGTCTCACCCTCCACGGCAAGCTCTTTCGCCTCCGCCAGCAGCGCGTCGATCAGAAAAGGCGGCGAGCCGGCCAGCTCCCGGCTGCGCAGGTCCTGCTTGCCGATGCCCGGGAGCAGGGGGTTTTGCTGGTGAAAGGCGCGCACGGCGTGCGCCAGGCGGCCGCGCGCGGCGGCGAACCAGGCGCGGTCCAGCAGCCAGGGCTGCGGCTGGCGCAGCAGGACCAGCGGCGCGGCGGCCGCGGCCGCTTCGATCTCCCGCGCCAGCCGGCCGGTGCGGGCCACCAGTTCCGCCACGCTCCGGCCGTACGGCGCCTCGCGCACCAGCAGCGCCAGCCGCTCGGCCAGCACCGGCGAGGCCAGCGCGCGCAGCCGCGCGGCTACGTCGTCGGTGCGGCGGTACCGCACCCCGCCGGTATCCACCACCGCGCCGCCGGCGATAGTGACCACCGGCGAGAACATGCGCAAAATGAAGCGGTCGCCCGGCAGCAGCAGGGCGGGTTCGCGCAGCACGAGGCGCGCGTAGGCGCGCCCTCCCGGCGCCAGCGCCGCGGCGCCGAACAGCCGCACCTCCGCTTCGATCTCCTCCGTGCCGGCGTGGAAGTGTACCGGCGCGCGATGTTTCAAAGGCTTGGCCGACGGCAGCAGTTCCAGCACGCAGTCCGCTTGCCGCACCGCGGCGAAGGTTCCGGGCTCGGAGAGCGTCATGCCGCGGGCCAGTTCGGAAGGTTCGACATCGGCCAAGTTCAAGGCCGTGCGCTGGCCGGCGCGGGCCTCAGCCGCGGGCTCGCCATACACCTGCAGGCCGCGCACCCGCAGGCGCCGCCCCAGCGGATATACCTCGACTTCCTGCTCTTTGCGGACCCTGCCGGAGACCAGCGTGCCGGTGACCACCGTGCCGAATCCCTTCACCGTGAACACCCGGTCGACCGGCAGGCGGAAGTGGCCCGCGGAGTCTTTTTCCGGCACTTCCGAGGCCACCCGCTCCAGTTCCCGCCGCAATTCCTCCAGGCCGCGGCCGGTCACCGCGCTCACCGCCACTACCGGCGCGCTTTCCAGGAACGACGCGGCCACGAATTCCTCCACTTCCAGACGCACCAACTCCAGCAGATCGGCGTCCACCAGGTCCGCCTTGGTGATCACCACGATGCCGCGCGGGATGCCCAGCAGCCGGCAGATCTCGAAGTGCTCCCGGGTTTGCGGTTTAATGGATTCGTCGGCGGCCACCACGAATAGCACCAGGTCGATGCCGCCCACACCGGCCAGCATGTTCTTCACGAAGCGCTCGTGCCCCGGCACATCCACGAAACCCAGGCGCAGGGCGGGCGTCAGGGAGAGATGAGCGAAGCCGATGTCGATGGTAATGCCCCGCCGTTTCTCCTCCTCCAACCGGTCCGCGTCGATGCCCGTGAGAGCCTTCACCAGCGCCGTTTTCCCGTGGTCGATGTGCCCGGCCGTGCCCACGATGATGTTTTTCATGCCGCTCGTTCTCATCCTACTTGGCTTTCCGCTGGCCGCGCAGCAGACTCCCACGGAAACGCCGGTCTTTCGCGGCGGCATTTCGCTGGTGCGCCTGGACGTGCAGGTGGCCGGCGCCGGCGGGCGCCTGATTCCAGACCTGGGCGCCGGCGATTTCCTGGTCTTTGACGACGGCCGGCCGCAGAAGCTCGCGCACTTCGGGCGCGAAGCCGAACACGTGGACCTGCTGCTTCTGCTGGATGTGAGCGGCAGCATGCACCGCTTCCTGGAGGAAATGGCCGCCAGCGCGCGGGCGGCGCTAGCGCCGCTGGGTGCGGGCGACCGGGTGGCCGTGATGCTGTTCTCCCGCGAGGCCGCCGTGCGCCAGCCCTTCACCCAGGACTTCGCCGCGGTGCAGGCACAGATCCGCCAGGCCGTCGAGGACCGCAGCCTGGGCAGCGGGACGGCCATCAACGCGGCCATCATCGCCGCCGCTCAATACCTCGAGCAGCAGCCGGTGCGAGGACGCCGCGCGATCCTCATTGTGACCGACAACCAGATGCTCAACTACCAGGTGCCGGACGAGGCCGTGACCCAGGAACTGTACCGCGCCGACGCGGTGCTCAACGCCATCCTGATCGGCAAGCAACTGCATCCCGATCCGGGGAAGCCCGGGCGCTACCGGAACCCGGATTTCACGCCCCCGGACGTCTTCAAGCTGGCTGGAGAGACCGGCGGCGAACTCATCGAGGAGCGCAAATCGCGCAATTCTTTCGCGGAGATGATCGAGCGGCTGCGCGCCCGCTACGCCCTGGCCTACGATGCTCCGCCCGGCGGCAAGCCCGGCGAGTTCCATGCGATCCGGGTGGAACTCAGTCCGGAGGCACAGAGGCGCTATCCGAGGGCGATCGTGCGGGCGCGCGCGGGATATTTCGCGGAGAAGTGAGCATTCGCCATCCACTCAAAGCAAAGAGACATCCAGCGGTCTCGCCTCCGCCTCGAAATGGACGGCACACTGCCGCAGCACCCGCGTTAATTCTTCCCCATGTTCTTCCGACAGACAGTCACCATGCGACCCCGGAATCTGGCGCACTTCGACGCCGGCCGCCACGTTCTGCCAGCCCATCTGGAGATCGGTCGTGCGCCACAGAGTCGGGATGCGCGTCCGCAACACAATCACCTCACCCTCGTATCTTGCCGGAACATAAGCGAGCATCGCGCGGTACATCACGTTCAGAAACGCCTGGTAAGCATCCGGAAGCTTTTCCTGGCCGAAGTAGATCCTGGGATCCAACTCCGCAGGCGCCGCAAGGCCGCGAAAGGACCGACGGAGCCGATCGAGGTTGCCGCGCGCGCGTGCGAGGAATTTTCGGCCCTGAAAGTGCAACGCTTCGTGAGCTGCCCACGCCGGCAGGTTGCACACCATGTCCAGTACGAGCCTGGCAGTGGAGCGGCGATACGTTCCGGGAGCGTTCAGCGCCGGCATGTCGATGACAACCGGCAAGGGATCCCAATGGCCGTTTTTCCGAAGCTGCCGCGAGACTTCAAATGCCACCACGCCCGCAAAGGAGTGGCCCACCACGATCGCGCGCCCGCCGCGGGGAACGATCGTCCGAATCTCGGCGGCATACCGCGCCGCGATCGACTCCACGGAAACTGCCGCGCCCGCCAGATCCGTGGAAGGTAGGGCTAATCCATAAGCTGGATGCCGCGCAGCGAGGCCTGAGGCGACACGCCGGTATCCCAGGACCGAGCCGCCGATGCCAGCCACAAAAAAGAAAGGGCAGCCCTCGCCCTCCCTCTGGAAGACCACCGAAGTCTCCGGCCGAATCCCCCCGCCGGCGATACGGTCCACCCAATGCGCAAGATCGCGAAGCACGGGGTGGCGCTGAATATAGTCGGGGGGAAGGTCGCAGCCGAGGCGCTCGTTTACAGCGACCAGCACGCGCACCGCACTGAGCGAATCGCCGCCCAAATCCTCGAAGCGGTCGTCCGGGGTGACGCCGGGCCGCTGCAAAACCTCCTCCCAGATGGCGCGCAGGACCTCCAGAGTCCCGCCGGAGTGCGGCCCGGCTTCTTTCTCGCGCGGAGCGGGCGGCGGCGGAAGACGGTGGAGATCGAGCTTGAAGTTCGCATTCAGGGCAACTCCGGCAAAAACACGAAAGCCGCGGGAACCGCGTATGCCGGCAACCGCTCCCTGAGGAAGCCGCGCAGGTGGCCCTCCGTCAAATCGGTATCTTCCCGCGGCGCGACGTAAGCCACCAGCCGGCCGTGGCCGCCGGCGTCTTCGCGTCTCACGACCACCGCGTTCCGGACCGCGGGATGCGACTCGATCGCTTGCGCGATGGCTCCCAGTTCGACCCGGTGGCCGCGGACCTTCACCTGCGAATCCGTGCGGCCCAGAAACACAAGGCTTCCATCAGCGCGAAGCCGGCCGCGGTCGCCCGTGCGATAGCGGATCGTGCCATCGGGCTGAATTTGGAATTTCTCGGCGGTGCGCCGCGGGTCGTTCGCATAGCTGGTGGCGATGTAGCGGCTCCGCACCACAATTTCGCCTTCGCCGCCTTCCGGAACCGGAGCGCCGGTCTCGTCCATCACGGTCACGGCCTTTCCGGCCACCGGCCACCCGATTGGCACGGGGTTCTCCACCGGGCCCCGACCGGGGACGAAATATTGCGCGTAGGTGCGGGTTTCGGTGGAGGCCATCGCGTTCTGTAACACGCACGAAGCGCCAAACACCGACCGGAACATCTCGACATCGCCGGCCTTGAGAGCCTCTCCGCTCACCGACAACAGCCTCAGGCTGGGGCAGCCCGGCCGGCTGCGCCGGGCCATACAGATGTGCCGGAGCATCGAAACCGTCATGGTGCTGATGGTGATGCGGCGTTCGGCGAGCCAGTCGAAAAGCCCGGTCAACTGGTGGCGCGGATCGTGATGATGCAGTTCCGCGCCGTTCAGCAAGGCACCGAAAACGGTCGCCAGGGACGCGCTGAATGCCGACGAAAACAGCGAATCGAAGCGGTCATCGGGACCGAGGCAAAGATCGTTGGTTTGGCGTCCGATATCGAAGAGCACCGCCCGATGGGGCAGTGCTACGATCTTTGGCTCGCCGGTGGATCCGGAGGTGGCATACATCGCGGCGGTCCCGCCGGGACCGCGCGTATCGGCCGCGCGGACACCGCGAGCTTTGCCGTCCGCCGGCGCGTCGCCGAGCACGGTCAAAGGAGCAGCAGCCTCCAGCAGCCCGGCGATCTGCGCCGTTGGCAGCGAGGGGTCTGCGCAGAAATAACCGAAGCCCCCGGCCAGCGCTCCTAACATGGCCTCGATGGTGGGCAGGCCGGAAGGCAAACAGATACCCACGATGCCGCCCGCGCCACCCCACCGCGAGCGCAGCGTCGCGGCAATCGTCTCCGCTCGCAGCAACAGGTCCGCATAACTGATGCGGGCGCCGCCGTCCACAAGAGCAATCGCGTTGCCTCGCCGCAGCGCCGTTTCCCGAAAGCGTGCGCCCAGCGTGGACTCCGCATCCGCGGGATTGAAGGGCCGGAAGCCGGCGCGCGGCGTGAAGCCGTTGGTGTGGGCCAGCGGCGAGCGACACGGCGCGATTGCGGGAGTCATCGCCGGCTTTCCGGCACGAATCGCCAGCAGGTTGTGGTTCCCACCGTCTTCAGTCCGGCTTTCTCCAGGTTGGAGTGGCTTCGGCCGCCCAGGACCGCCCAGGAGTAAATCTCCTCACAGCGCCGCTTTCGCGCCAGGAGGATTCGTGCGCGCAGCAGCGCCGTGTGACAGCCTCTTCCGCGAAATTCCGGACGCGCCGCTCCGGCGCAAAGCAGCGCCGCCCGGCCCGCGTACATGGTGATGCCGACACCGGCCGGTCTTCCGCCGATCCAGGCCAGGAGAAAATCCAGTTCGGGCCGGTCAAAAAGGTGCCGCATGTTTCGCAGAGCGGCGGGAATGCGATGTTGCGCGGCCTCGAAGGCTTGCAGATACGCGAGCAGGAACTGTTCCCGCTGCCAAGGCTCGGGCGCGCGGATGTCGAAGGTTCCCGCCGGCACGGGAGCCAGCCATTCCGGATCGCCATGCATCCAGGCGAACCGGGTGGCGGGCTGCCAACCGGCGCGCCGGATCGGCCTGCCGCCGGCCTGGCCATCCTCGCCGGGCGGGCCGACCAACTCGCAGCCGAAGGGGCTTCCGCCCCAAAACTCCTCCAGTTCGGAGAGCCTATCGTAGATGGCCTCGTCCGGACTGTACACTCGGTTGAAGTAGCCGACGTCTTCGAATCGCAAGGCCAGCGCGGAACCAAAGCGGGCCACGGCGATCCGGTCCGCAATCTGCTCTCTTTCCCGGTACAGTTCCAGGCGCATGCAATCGTACCGGCAGACTTGCTGCTGAGCCTGCACGGCCCTAGCGAGGTCTTGTGTCTCGGAAACGCTCGAGATCCGGTTCATCCTCAAATGACCTCGCACCGATGACGCTGGATTTGGGTGAAGCAGTCACCCTACGTGTGGACCTGGTGGACGCCCTGCTCCGCCACGCCTACGCTAAAGTTCCGTACTACCGCCGCCGGTTCGACAACGCCGGCATCCATCCCGACCAGGTCCGCACCCTGGAAGACCTGAGACGCGTTCCAATCACCCTCAAATCCGACTTGCGCGCCTTGCCGGAAGAGGATCTTCTCGCTCGGGATTGCGTCCCGAACCGGCTGCTTCGCTATGGCACGGGCGGGAGCACTGGCGTGCCAACCGAAGTCTGTTTCACCCGTTTTGAAGATCGCCTCCTGCGGCTCATGCGCATCCAGGTTCTTGCAATCGGGCAGTCTGATAGCGCCGGACCGCCCCGGCCGATCCAAACCGTTCCACAAACAGACCAGCAGCCCCAGCCAGGCGGACGCCTAAACGCACACTCAAAACGTCCCTTCACCTTCCTTTCTCCACACCAGTCTCTGCTCCGGGCGATTCGGAAACGCGGATGCCGGAGATGTCTCTGAGATGTTATCCCTCCCCCTGAGACGGGACACAACCCGGACCCGGGCCTTCGCTGCGTGTAAACATACAATTCCTGAATGTGCAGCTACCAGGCGGAAATAAGAATTCGCTTCACGCAAGCGCGCCCAGCCACTTCACGGACAGCCGGGCGCCCGCATTTATCAGCCGTTCGTCAGCGGTGATCAGCGGCCGGCCAGACGCCATGGCCAGCGCCAGGTAAACAGCGTCGTAGAGCGATCGTTCAAAGCCCACGGCGATGGTCACCGCGTCTCGGAGAAGGGGCCTGGCTTGGGTGGTCCTAATCCCCAGCGTTTGAAACCCGTCAATCGCCGCGTAGGCCGACTGCTCGGTAATTCGCCCCAGCCGCACCGATCTCCAGAGGACATTGCCGATCTCGGGCCAGAACAGATCGGGAACGGATAAGTGGACCTCGCCCGCGGCGAAACGTTGCAACAGACGCACCGACTCCGCGGCCAGGGGCTCGTCTTTGGGAGGCAGCACCCACTTCGCCGCTACGCCGGCGTCGAGAACGTAAGCCGTCAACGGGACCGGTCCTCGCGCAGCATTTCCTCAGTTGAGGGGAACGGACCGGGCGCCGCCGGGCGCCGCGAACGCAGCCTGCGCGCCTGTTCTACCAGGGCCTTCCGCCGAGCTACTTCTCCCGGGGTCGGCACATTCTCCGCAAGCAGCGCCAGCACTTCGGCGGAGATCGAAGTCCGTTTCGCCTGTGCGCGCGCGCGAATCGCTTCGTACAGTTCCTCGGGAACGTTTTCTACGTAGAGGGTTGGCATAGACCTACCTGGTATAAGTCCAGCATTGGGCTAGGAAAGCCTAAGACTCCGCTGCGCCCAGGAGCCGCACTGCTACAGTGAAAACGTGCTGCTGCTCGTTCCGCTCCTGGCCCTGGTCGCCGGCTCGCTGGTCTACTGCCTGCTCAGCGTGGCCGCGGCGCGGCGGTACCTGGCCGCGCGGCCCCCGGAGCTGCGCTCCCCTCCGCCCATCAGCGTGCTCAAGCCGCTCTCCGGGGTGGATGAGGGCCTCGAGCAGAACCTGCGGAGTTTTTTCGAGCAGGACTACCCCGAGTTCGAAATTTTGCTGGCCGTACGCAGTCCAAAGGACCCCGCCGTGGCGCTCGTGAACGAGCTGGCCGGCGAATATCCGCGCGTGCCGGCGCGCCTGCTCGTCACCGGCGAACCTCCGTATCCCAACGCCAAGGTCTTCAGCCTGACCCACATGCTGGAGGCTGCAAGGCACGACCTGCTGGTGATGAGCGACAGCGACATCCGCGTGACGCCGGACATGCTGCGCACCCTGGCCGCGGAGTTCCAGGACCCGCATACGGGCCTGGTGACCTGCCCCTACCGCGCCGTGCCGGGCCGCAGCTTCTGGTCGCTGCTGGAGGCTCTTGGCTTGAACACGGAATTTCTGGCCGGCGTGCTGGTGGCGCGCATGCTGGATGGCATGCGATTTGCCCTCAGCCCCACCATCGCCGCGCGCCGCGGGACCCTGGCGCGCATTGGCGGCTTCGAGCACCTTAAGGATTACCTGGCCGAGGATTTCGTCATGGGCAAACTGGCCGCCGAGGCGGGCTGCGGCGTGATCCTCTCCTCGTACGTGATCGAGCATCACATCGGCAGCCAGCGGCTGGGGGCCAACCTGCTGCACCGCCTGCGCTGGAACCGCAGCACGCGCCGCTCGCGGCCCTGGGGCTATATCGGCCAGGTTTTCACCAACCCGCTACCGCTGGCGCTGCTCCTGTGGGTCTTCTGGCCGGAGTGGTGGCCGCTGGCGCTGGCCACTGCGGTGCTCCGCGCGGCGGCCGCCTGGGCCACCGCAGGCTGGGTGTTGCGCGATCCCCTCACCCGCCGCTTCTGGTGGCTTGTGCCGGTTCAGGATCTGGCCAGCTCCCTGACCTGGATCGCCGGCTTTTTCGGAAACACCATCCTGTGGCGCGGACGGCGCTACACCCTGCTGCGCGACGGACGCTTTGAACTACTGGATTCACGGCTACAATAAAACGGAAATGAACAGGCTCGACGAACTGCGCCGCCGCCATGCCGCGGCCGATGAAGGCGGAGGGCCCGAGCGGCGCGAGCGCCAGCACCGGGAGGGCAAGCTCTCCGCCCGCGAACGCATCGAGCTGCTGCTGGACGAAGGCACCTTCGAAGAGCTGGACAAGATGGTTACACACCGCTGCCGCGATTTCGGCATGGAAGACCAGGTGATTCCCGGCGATGGCTTCGTCACCGGCTACGGCTATATCCACGGGCGCCTGGCCTACGTCTTCGCCCAGGATTTCACTGTCTTCGGCGGTTCGCTCTCCGAATCCAACGCGCAGAAAATTTGCAAGATCATGGCCCTGGCGCTCAAGAACGGCGCCCCCGTCATCGGCCTGAACGATTCCGGCGGCGCGCGCATCCAGGAGGGCGTGCTCTCGCTAGGCGGCTACGCGGATATCTTCCTGCGGAACACCCTGGCCAGCGGCGTGGTGCCGCAAATCTCCGCCATCATGGGGCCCTGCGCCGGAGGCGCGGTCTATTCCCCCGCCATCACAGACTTCATCTTCATGGTGGAGAAGACCAGCTACATGTTCGTCACCGGTCCGGACGTGATCAAAACCGTCACCCATGAAGACGTCACCAAGGAGCGCCTGGGGGGCTCCCTGACGCATAACTCGGTGAGCGGCGTGGGGCACTTCATGGCCTCCGGCGATGCCGAATGCCTGCGCATGATCCGCGAGTTATTGAGCTATCTGCCCCAGAACAACCGCGAAGACCCGCCCCGCCGGCCCTCCACCGACCCTGTGGAGCGCATGGATGCGCAGCTCGATACCCTGGTGCCCCAGGACTCCACGCTACCCTACGACATCAAGGACGCCATCCATCGCGTGGTGGATGACGGCGAATTTTTCGAAGTGCACGAACACTTCGCCCGCAACCTGGTGGTGGGCTTCGCCCGCCTGGACGGCCGCGCCGTGGGCATCGTGGCCAATCAGCCGGCCTACCTGGCCGGCTGCCTGGATATTGATTCTTCCGTCAAAGGCGCCCGCTTCGTGCGCTTCTGCGACGCCTTCAATATCCCTATCCTCACCTTCGAGGACGTGCCCGGGTTCCTGCCCGGCACCGCGCAGGAGTTCGGCGGCATTATCCGCAACGGCGCCAAGCTGCTGTTCGCCTACGCGGAGGCCACCGTGCCGAAGGTCACCGTCATCACCCGCAAGGCCTACGGCGGCGCATACTGCGTGATGGGCTCCAAGCACATCCGCACGGACATCAACCTGGCGTGGCCCTCCGCCGAAATCGCGGTCATGGGCCCGGAAGGCGCCGTCAACATCGTCTACCGGCGGGAACTGGCCGCCGCCGCGGACCAGGACGGCGTGCGCCGCCAGAAAGTCGAGGAATTCCGCGAGCGTTTCGCCAACCCCTTCGTGGCGGCCGAACGCGGCTTCATCGACGATGTGATCGAGCCTCGGGAAACCCGCCCCCGGGTGATCCGCTCCCTGCGCATGCTGGCCAACAAAGTCGATACCTCACCCCGGAAAAAACATGGCAACATCCCCCTGTAAGCTCGCCGCGACGATGTTCTCACTCTGTGTGATCGCCTCCGCCGCGCCCTCCGAACGGTATCCGGTGGACTGGGCTCAGGCGGCCGAGGAGGCCTTGCGGCATTATTCCGCACTGCTGCGCACCGATACCAGCAACCCCCCGGGCAACGAGACTCGCGCGGCGAAGTATCTGCAATCGGTCCTGGAGCGGGAGGGCGTCCCGGTGAAACTTCTGGCCCTGGAACCCTCCCGCGCCAACCTGGTGGCGCGCCTGAGCGGCAACGGCTCGAAAAAGCCCATCCTGATCATGGGCCACACCGATGTGGTGGGCGTGCAGCGGGCCAAGTGGTCCGTGGATCCCTTCGCGGCCATCCACAAGAACGGCTTCATCTACGGGCGCGGCGCGCAGGACGACAAGGACAACGCCACAGCCGGGCTCATGCTCCTGCTGCTGCTGAAACGCGCGGGCGTGAAACTGGACCGCGATGTGATCTATCTGGCAGAGGCCGGCGAGGAAGGCACCACCCAGGTGGGCATCGATTTCCTGGTGCGGGAGCACTGGCCGGAGATTGCCGCCGAGTACGCCCTGGCCGAGGGCGGCGCGGCGGTGGCGCACGAGGGCAGGGTGCGCTATGTACAGGTGAGCACCACCGAAAAAGTGCCCCGCCAGGTGCGGCTGGTGGCCCACGGCACCGCCGGGCACGGCTCGCGGCCGGTGCCGGATAACGTCGTGGTGCATCTCTCGGCGGCGGTCGCGAAATTCGGCGGCTGGCAGCCACCCATGCGCCTGAACGAAACCACGCGCACGTTTTTCGAGCGGCTGGCCGCCATCAGCCCGCCCGAGGAAGCCGTGCGCTTTCGGGGCATCCTGGACCCCAATCAGGCGCCGGCCATCGAGCGGTACTTTTTCGAACACGAGCCCGGGTACTACACCGTGCTGCGTACTTCGGTGACGCCCACCATGATCCATGCGGGATTCCGCAACAACGTGATTCCATCGGAAGGCACCGCCTGGCTGGATGTCCGCGCGCTGCCGGATGAAGATATCGACGGCTTGTATAGCCAACTGGGCCGCGTCATCAACGACCCCGCCGTGCAACTGGTTCCGTTCCACCAGACCGACCGGCCGGCCACGCCCCCCTCGCGACTGGACACGGAAATGTTCCGCGCCCTCGAAACCGCCCAGCGGCGCATGTTTCCAACGGCCGTCACCCTGCCCGCGATGCTTGCCGGGGCTACCGACATGGCCCAGATCCGGGCCAAAGGGGTGCAGGCCTACGGCGTCGGCCCGGTGGTCGACGATAGCGGAGCCGGCGGCGCTCACGCCGACGACGAACGCCTGGCCGAAGGCTCGCTCGAGAAGTTCATCCAGTACCTGTGGTACGCCGTCCTGGAAGTCGCCGCCAGCCGGTAACCGCACTGCCCCGGCGGCACACTTCGCCGTACTTGCTCTCCGCCGCTCCCGCGTCCAACAAAGTGGCTGGGGTATACTTGACTGAAGGACGGTTTTTAGTCGCATGGCCGTGAAGAGGCGCTCCTTTTTTCTCATTCCCATGATTGTGGCGGTTTGTTCAATCGTGGGAGGGGTTTACGGACCCCGTGTGGAGGTCGCCTCGGCGGCATCCGATACCGACGATATTCGCGCCAGTTTAAAATCCTTCACCCGCTCGTATGACCTGGTGGAGGAGAACTTCGCCGATCCGGTGAGCCCCGACAAGGCGATCTACAAAGGGGCCATTCCGGGTATGCTGCGCACCCTGGATCCGCACTCCAACTTCTTCGATCCCAAGGACTACCAGTTGCTGCGCGAAGATCAGAAGGGGCACTACTTCGGCGTGGGGATGCAGGTGGCGCCGCGGGGCGGCAAGACCATCGTGATCGCGCCGTTCAAAGGTTCGCCAGCCTACCGCGCGGGATTGCGCCCGGGCGACGTCATCCTGCGGGTCAACGACAAGCCCACCGATAACCTCAGCACCACCGAGGTGGCTGACCTGCTGAAAGGCCCGCGCGGCACGCAGGTGAACATCCTGGTTTCGCGGGAAGGCAGTTCGGACCCCATCAGCTTCACCGTCACCCGGGATGAGATCTCCCGCAAGAGCATTCCCGTGGCCTTCTGGCTGCGCCCGGGAATCGCTTATATCAAGATCGACAGCTTCAACGAAACCACCAGCCGTGAGCTTGAAGACGACTTGAAGCGCATGGGCGAGAACAACATCAAGGGCCTGGTGCTGGACCTGCGGGGCAATCCGGGCGGCCTGCTCAACGAAGGCGTGGCCGTGGCCGACAAGTTCCTGGAAAAGGGCCAGACGATCGTTTCCCACCGGGGGCGGGCCTCGGCCGAAAAGCCCTACATCGCCAAGAACGGCAACCACGGGCACAACTATCCGATTGTGGTGCTGGTGAACCGCTACTCCGCCTCGGCCGCGGAAATCGTCTCCGGCGCGCTCCAGGATCACGACCGCGCCTGGGTGCTGGGCGAGACCACCTTCGGCAAGGGATTGGTGCAGACCGTCTACCCGCTTTCGGAGAACACCGGCCTGGCGCTCACCACCGCCCACTTCTATACCCCTAGCGGGCGCCTCATCCAGCGGGACTACAGCAATCGATCTTTCTTCGATTACTACTATCACAAAGACGATAACGCCCGGAACCCCATGGACGTGAAGATGACCGACAGCGGCCGCACGGTCTACGGCGGCGGCGGCATCACGCCGGATGAGAAGTACGTGGCGCCCAAAATGGACCGCTTTCAGGTGGAACTGCTCCGCAAGTACGCTTTCTTCAACTTCACCAAGCACTACTTCGGTTCGCACGACACCAAGCTGTCCAAGGACTGGTCCCCGGACAACACCATCCTGAACGATTTTCACGACTTCCTGCTGAAGCAGAACGTGCAGTTCACCGAGGCGGAGTTCGCCCAGGACACCGACTGGGTCAAGCGCAACCTTAAGCGCGAAATGTACATCACGGCTTTCGACCTGGACGAAGCGCAGAAGGTGGATGTGGAAACCGACCCGGAGGTGGAGCGGGCCATCGACGCCATGCCCAAGGCCAAGGCCTTGCTGGATTCCGCCAAGAAGATCATCGTCCAGCGCATGGGCGGCCAGATGGCCGCCGCGCGGGAGTAGCGCCGGCGCGCGAATCAACTTGCATCCCCAGCCACAGGTAACCGTTCTGGACGCGGGCGGGCAGTACTGCCATCTCATCGCCCGCAAAGTGCGGGAGCTTGGTGTGTACGCCGAAGTGCGCCCCAGTGAGACGCCCGCCGCGCAACTGGCGGGCCGCAAAGCGCTCATCATCTCCGGCGGGCCTTCAAGCGTCTACGATCCCGAAAGCCCCACTGTGGACCCGGCCATCTTCGCCGCCGGCCCGGCGGTGCTGGGGATTTGCTACGGCCAGCAACTGATGGCGCACCTGCTGGGCGGCGAAGTCCGCAAGGGCGAGAAGGGCGAATATGGCCTGGCCACTTTCGAGCTATGCGTGCCCGGCGAACCACTCTTTGCCGGCGCCGATGGGCGGCAACAGATCTGGATGAGCCATCGCGATGCCGTGGCCGCCGTGCCCGAGGGCTTTTCCGTGCTGGGCCGCACGGACACCTGCGCCATAGCCGCCATCGCCGAGCCCGCGCGGCGGCTCTACGGCCTGCAATTCCACCCTGAAGTGGTGCATACCACCCACGGGCGAGAAATCCTCGCCAATTTCCTGTTCGGCATCGCCGGCTGCCGGCGCGATTGGGACACGCGGCGCCGCGCGCTTCCCCTGGAAGAGGAGATTCGCCGCACGGTGGGCGAACGCAACGTGTTCTTCTTCGTCAGCGGCGGCGTGGACTCCACAGTGGCTTATACGCTTTGCCTGCGCGCGCTCGGGCCGGAGCGCGTGCGCGGCGTGTACGTGGATACGGGCCTGATGCGCGAAGGAGAAACCGACTTCGTGCGCCGCCATTTCGAGGCCCTGGGGTCCGGCACGGTCTCCATCGAGCATGCCGAAGCGCAGTTCCTCACCCCCCTGGCCGCCGCCTGCGACCCCGAGCAGAAGCGCCGCATCATCGGCGAAGAGTTTGTGCGCGTGCAGGAACGCATCATCGAATCCCGCCACCTGCTGGACGGCCACTGGATCCTGGGGCAGGGCACCATTTACCCGGACACCATCGAATCCGGCGGCACCCAGAAGGCGGCCGTCATCAAGACGCATCACAACCGCGTGCCCGGCATCCAGAAGCTGATTGAGGCGGGCCGCATCGTCGAGCCTCTGCACGACTATTACAAGGACGAGGTGCGGGATATCGGCCGGGAACTGGACCTGCCGGCGGACCTGCTCAACCGCCATCCCTTCCCCGGTCCGGGACTGGCCATCCGCTGCCTGTGCGCGCAGGCGGAGGAAGCCGTGCGCCGCTTCCCCGAAGGCTGGCTGGTGCCGGTGCACTCGGTGGGCGTGCAGGGCGATTCGCGCACGTACGCCCCCGTGCTGGCCATCGAAGCGCCCGACACGGACCGCGCCGCCGATCTGATCAACCGCATGGCGGGCATCAATCGCGTGATCGCCCGTCTGGAGACCCGCGAGCCCCTGGAGCGGCTACGCGTGCGCCCCGCCGCACTTTCGCCGGAGCGCCTGGCCCGCCTGCGCGCCGCCGACGCCATCGTCCGCCGACTCTCCCACGAGAGCGGCTTCGACCGGCGTGTCTGGCAGTTCCCGGTGATCCTCATCCCCATGGGAAGCGAGGAAGCGCCGGATTCGGTGGTGCTGCGGCCGGTGGATTCGGTGGACGGCATGACGGCCCGCGCCGTGCCCCTGGACGTCCCGCTGAGTGCGGCACTCGCCCGCGCCCTGCTCGAGATCCCCGGCGTCGCCGGCGTCTTCTGCGACCTCACTCACAAGCCCCCCGGAACCATCGAGTGGGAGTAGTTCGGGCCACCGCCCCCGCCTCCGTCCTACACTGTTGGATATGGCGCGGGCGCTGGTGATTCTCGGTTTCGCTTGCGTGCTGGCGGCGGCCGAGGCGCCGGACTGGCACAACGCCGGTATCGTGGATACGCGGCACTCTCCTTACGCGAAGTTGCATCCCGTTCCCGTCCGGGCGGTGCACATGCGCGAGGGCTTCTGGACCTCGCGCATGCGCGTGAACGTGGAGCGCAGCATCCCCACCATGCTGGATTTGCTCGAACAGCACGGCGTGGTGGATAACTTCAGGCGGCTGGCGGGGACCAAGAATGTCCCGCGGCGCGGCCCGCTGTTCACCGATTCCGACCTCTACAAATGGATCGAAGCGGCGGCCTTCGTGCTCCAGAGCGAGGACCGGCCGCGGTTGCGCGCCGCCATCGGCCGGCTCACGGACGAGATCCTGGCGGCGCAGGAGCCCAGCGGGTATCTGAACACCTACTGGTCCGGCGAGCGGGCCTCCCAGCGGTTCACCGAGCAGACCCGTGGCCATGAGCTCTACTGCCTGGGGCACCTGCTGCAAGGCGCCATCGCTTATTACCGGGCCACCGGCGACCGTAAGCTGCTCGATGGCGGCATGCGCTTTGCCGATTACCTGGCCGCGAACTTCGGCCCGCAGAAGCGCCCGGCTCTCACCGGGCATCCGGAACTGGAGATGGCCCTGGTGGAACTCTACCGCACCACCGGCCAGCGGCGCTACCTGGATTTCGCCGGCTACCTGCTCAGCGGCGTGGAGCGCCAGCGGCTGCACCTCACCGACCGCGACGTGCAGTACATGTTCTCCGGCATCCCCTTCACCTCGCGCACGCGCCTGGAAGGCCACGCCGTGCGCGCCATGTACGCCTCCTGCGGCGCCACCGACTACTACCTCGAAACTGGCGATCCCGCCTACCGCCACACCCTCGAAACCCTGTGGCAGGACCTGGTGCGGCACAAGATGTACATCACCGGCGGGGTGGGATCGCGAGCCGCCGGCGAGGCCATCGGCGAGGATTACGAGCTACCCAACGCGCAGGCCTACGGCGAAAGCTGCGCGGCCATTGGAAACATGATGTGGAACTGGCGCCTGCTGCTGGCCTCCGGCGAAGCGCGCTTTGCCGACGTCATGGAGCGCGCCCTGTACAACGGCATCAACTCGGGCATGTCGCTCGACGGCACGCTATACTGCTACCGCAATCCGCTGGAATCCAACCGGGAGCAAATCCGCAATCCCTGGTACGACACCACCTGCTGCCCTCCTAACCTGGAGCGCACCCTGGCGCAGTTGCCGGGCTACCTGTACAGCACCGGCGCGCGGGGAGTGTACGTAAACTTCTATCACGGCTCGGAGCTGGACTGGCGCCTGGAGAACGGCACGCCCGTCAAGCTGAGCCAGCAAACAGAGTATCCGTGGAAGGGCAGCGTACGGCTCTCGGTCTCACCGGCGAAAGCGGAGGAGTTCAGCCTGTTCGTGCGGATTCCGCGCTGGTCGGCCGCCACCCGGGTCTCGGTAAACGGCTCCGCGGCGGGTGGGCAGCCCGTGCCCGGCGAGTACCTGGAACTGCGCCGCGTCTGGCGGCCCGGTGATATTGTGACGCTCGCGTTCGACGTGCGGCCGCGCCTGATCCAATCCAATCCGCTGGTGCGCGAAAACACCGGGCGGGTGGCCGTCCAGCGGGGGCCGCTGATCTATTGCCTGGAGCAGGCGGACCTGGCGAGCGCGCCCCCGCTCTTCGATGTGGCCTTGACCACCGGGCCGGGGGCAGGCTTCCGCGAGGAGGACCGGCCGGACTTTTTGGGCGGCGTGGTCCTGCTGCGGCACCCCGGCATGGCGTCGGCCAAGCCACTCTCCGACGATCCGCTCTATGATCTGCTCGGAAACCTCGGCGACAATCCATGGAAACCGCTGGAGTTGACCTTCATTCCCTATTACGCCTGGGCCAATCGCGGCCCCGACCGCATGGAAGTGTGGGTCCCCTATGCGCCAAAGCCGTGAAAATGGCCCCTGCCGGCCGGCACGCCCGTGGGCATCGGGCGTCCTGCGTCGCTCTATGAAAATACAACGATTTTCTTGCGGACCGCGTACAGGACCAGATCCACCGAGCTGTGGAGGTCCAGCTTCTGCATGATGTGCGTGCGGTGCGTCTCCACGGTGTAGGGGCTCAGATCCAGAATGCCGGCGATTTCTTTGGCTGACTTGCCCTCCGCCAGGAGTTGGAACACCTCCTTTTCCCGATCGGTAAGCAGATCGTAGGAGTCCTTCAACCCGCGTTGCTTGAGTTGGAGCACGAAGTCATCCAGGAGCATCTTCGCCACCGTAGGGCTGAAGAAGGACTTCCTTTGGGCAACAGCCTGCACGGCGCGAAGGAGGTCAACGTCGGCGCTCTCCTTGAGCAGGTAGCCCCTGGCTCCGGCCGTCAGAGCGCGCATCAGATACTCCTCGTCGGAGTACACGCTCAAGATGATCACTCCGACGTTGGGATGATGCTTGACAATCTGCGCCGTGGCATCCACCCCGTTCAAGTTCGGCATTCCGATGTCCATGATCACGACATCCGGCCGCAGCGTTTCAGCCAGTCTGACCGCCTCCCGGCCGTCAGAGGCTTCGCCCACCACCTCGAGGCCCGCATGTTGCTCGAGTTGCAGACGAAGGCCCTTCCGCATCACGCCGTGGTCATCTGCGATAAGTACGCGAATCATCCTGCGGCCGCTCCACGGCCAATGGGGACCTCCACTTCCAAGATAGTCCCTTTCTGGGGTTGGGAGAGGATGCTCATCTTGCCCCCGAGTTCGCGCGCCCTCTCCTGAATGCCGATCAGCCCCAAGCCACGAGACGATGCGTGCACCGGGTCAAACCCCACGCCATCGTCCTGAACCGACAACTGAACCCAGTCAGGCCGGCCATAGATCGAGACGCGGATGTTTTTCGCTTGTGCATGTTTCGCGCAGTTGGTCAGGGCTTCCTGAACGATCCGGTAGATGCAGGTTCGATGGCTCTCCGGCAGCCCCTCCAAATCTCCGTCAATCTGTACCGTCACCGGCACGGCGCTCCTGCGGGAGAACTCGCGGCCCTGCCACCGGAGTGCCGGTCCGAGACCAAGTTCGTCGAGCATGGCCGGCCGCAGTCCCATCGCCAGGTCGCGGACTTCCCGTATCGTATCGGCGTTCAAACGGCGGGCTTCCTCCAGGCGCATGCGGAGCCTGTCGGGAGACTGGATCGAGGATTCCAGATTCCCGAGTTCCATGGTCATGGCGGAGAGCATCTGGCCCACAGCATCATGCAGTTCCCGGGACAGGGATCTGCGCTCTTCCTCCTGAGTCCGCACCAGGTTCCGGGAGAGCCGGCGCAATTCCTCCTCCGCGTGCTCCGCCCGTCCACGCTGCTGTTCGCTCCGGCGCTCGAGCGAGGCCACCCGGGCAATACTGACCAGGGCCACGAACAGGCCGAGGGACAGGGCGAGAAACACGGTTCTTCGCAGGAAGATCTGAAACAACTGCTGGCTTCCCCTCAAACGTTGTTGTTCTTTCCGCAGGTTCGCGGCGTTGATCTCGCTGATTTCTCGTGCCAGCGCCACCACCGCCTCCCGGCGGCGGAGCACCTGCCGCCGAAGAAACACGCTGCTGAGCGCCGCCTTTTCCTGTGGAGACCACGCGAGTATTGGCTCCATCGACTCCCAATACGCTTCCAGCTCGGTACGCAATTGCCGCAGCCGCGCCCTCTCGCCCTCCCCAATCCGCTGGGCAAGAAGGTCGAGCCGCTGCTGGATCGAAGACCGCATGGTCAAAAGCTCTTCCCGGTACGCAGGGGCCATCAGGTGAGACGGGTCCAACAGATAATCCCGGATCAGAATGCCGCTCAGATATAGGTCTGCTGGAATTTCCCGCAAGGCAGCATCGGTTTGCAGGTATGCGTCATGGGCGGCCGCCGTCTCGTTGTGCAGCGCTTGCGCCCGCCGCATCGCACCGAAGCCGAGCAAGCCGATCAGCAGTATGAGCGTGCCGAATCCGACGGAAAGTACCAGCCAACTGCGGGATCTCATTTTGCACCTGCTTCCCTACAGCCATTCTGGCCGGAAAATGACCCTCTGGAGTGATCTCAGGCCTCCGCCGCCCGCGGTAACCTGGAAGCGGCCCAAGATGGATCTGCTTTTCACGGACCTCGATGGAACGTTACTGGATCGGGACACCTACTGTTGGCAAGCGGCGCGGCCGGCGTTGGATTGCCTGAGGCGGAAAGGGATTCCCTGGGTTATCGTCAGCAGCAAGACGCGCGCGGAAATCGAGTTCTGGCGCGGGCAGCTCGACAACCGGCACCCCTTCGTCGTCGAAAACGGCGGCGCCGCCTTCGTTCCTCTCCGGTATTTTCCATCCGCCGTCAGCGGCGCCCGGCGAAGGGACTCATATGACGTGATGGAATGGGGAACGCCTTACGAGAGGCTCGTCACCGATCTGCACAGCGCCTCGCGGATCAGCCAATGTCGTGTTCGCGGCTTTCATGAAATGACGCCGGAAGAGGTTGCCTCGGTCTGCGGCATGTCGCTGGAGCAGGCGGTTCTGGCGAAGCAGAGAGAATACGATGAGCCTTTCCTGGTCCTAGACTCGGCCCGCGCGGAGGCACTCGCCGCCGCAATCGTGGACCTAGGCCGCCAATGGACCAGAGGCGGCCGTTTCTGGCACATTCTGGGCGCCAATGACAAGGCCGTGGCCGTCGAGGCGCTTGCCGAACTCTTCCCACGGGGGGCTGATCCGCTACGCACGATCGGCTTGGGTGACGGGTTGAATGACGCGGCGTTCCTGCGGCGCATGGCCGTTCCGGTGCTCATTCGTTCCCCGCAGGCCGCGGCCCTGCAGACCAGAGTGCCGCGCGGCTTGGTGACGGACCAACCCGGCCCGGCAGGCTGGAATGATGCGGTCCTGGCTCTGATCGGCGACTGACCGGAAGATCAGTCCCAATCAACCGCGGGGTTCGGATCACAAGTGGCTCCACAAAGACCTCTCGGCGGAATCGCCAGCCGGTTCTTTCTTCTCTTCGAAGAACCGCCGCACCTCACGCCCGCCAAGACCGATCGCCAGGCTGGCGGCCAGGACCGCGCCACCCACGAATATGATGAAGGCGGCCAGAAACACGTTCCGGGCAAAGTCGAGCTGATCTGCGGCAACCACGACCGCGGCGAACATGATCAGGATGCGGACGACGCCCGCCAGGCGCCGCGGTGAAACGAAGTTCTCGTTCACGGCCCAAACCAGCATGCTGCGGCCCAGATAATGGCCAAGCCAGGCGCCCCCCAGCAGGATCAGTCCCGCCACAAAGAGCTTGGGAAGCAGAAACACAAAGCTCTGCACCATCCGGGTGGTGAGATCGGTGCCGAAGACGTTCAACCCCAGCAAGACACCGATCAACACCACACACCAATAGACCGTCTCGGCGACGAGCCGGGTGGCCCGCAGGCGGCCCGACGGGTCCACCAGAAACGCCACCCCGCTCTGACGAAGAAACCTGTCAATGGCCAGACCTTTGAAGATCCTGTAGATCAGCCAACGTACAAGCACGGCGCTCAGGTAGGCTCCCAAAACCAGCGTCAGAGCAGCCAGCAACGAAGGCAGATATGTTGTGATTTGGTGATGGAGGCGCTCCACGGCTTCCTCCAGGACCTTTTTCAATACTTCAATCATGGGTCACCTCCAACTTGGCGTTGTTTGTCGCGCGCGGCGCGGCGTCACCCTGCGGCGAGCCACTCCCACCGGGAATGAAATCCCGGTTCCACCGTGCGATCAGGCGAGGCTTGAGGTTTTCAAAAGTGACACAAAGCTGCTCGATCTTCTCTTCCACTTCGGCCGCGACAAGATTCTCGGTGTCGCGAACAAAGGAGGCCACGCGGGCCAGGTAGAGCGGCGTCAGGGAGCGCAGAATCATGCTTCGCGCGATGGGATGTTTCTGATACGCGCAGGCGAACTCCAGGATCACATCCGTCCACAGGCCGTCGGAGAGGTGGAACCCTTTGCCGTTCTCCACCGGACTTGCGGCGAGTGCCCGCACTGCGCCAAGGGTGGAGTGGTCAAGCGCCGTTTCCCAGACCTCCCCCAGTTCATCACAGCCGCGCCGAAATGCGTTCACCATCCGATCAACGTTAACGAAAATCGGGTCGAGCCCCACATCAAACCGGAATCCGAACAGCTCCGCCGGGCTGCTGCCGGCCCGCTGCTGCCAAACGGGCGCGTACTCCCGCATCAGGGTAAAGACGCTGCCAACAACCTGCTGGAGCATGGCGGACAAATCGGTGCCCGGGTCCTTGGCATCATGCAGCTTCGCCCCCAGAAAGCTCTGGCAGACACGAAATCCCTCGGCGAGCGCGATGGTCGTCATCCAGATGTCGATCCCGAAACGCGCGACGTCGGTCTCCCAGTCCTGGCGGTCGAGGTATCGCCTGATCAGCCGCGCCGAAACACCGAATTCGCCCCCGATCGGCTGGCGGACCGACACTCCATAGAGCATTCTCGTGAACGGATAGACGATGCTGTTCGTGATCGTTCCGTCGTACTTGTGCCGCTGGTAGTAGGGTGCGACAAAATCAAAGCCGGCGAAGAGGATGGGGCGAATCAGCAAGTCGATCCACTCCGGGGTGATCGACCGCAGATCCGAATCGACAACCGCGCAGACTTTGGCGTCGAGCTGTTTGGCCATTTGGAAAACCAGGCGGAACGCGCTGCCCTTGCCGGGCACCCCGTGATACGGAAAGGAGAGCCGGTGCGCGGCCAGGAGCGGAGTCGAAAGCAGCATCAGGTGACTGTCCTCGACGCGCGCCGAGAGGACGGCCTCGCGCGTGTTGTCCGTCGATCCCCCGTCCGAGTTGATCACCACGGCGGTAAGCTGCGGAAAGTACTTCGCGAGCCCGGCGTACGCTGCGCGCACCACGTGGCCGATGGTTCGCGCGTTGTTGTAGCTGGGGATACCGATCACGATGTCAGCCCGCTGAATCACCTCTGCGGCGCGGCGGGCCTCCTCGGGCAGCGGCGGTTGTCCCATGCGCTCTCCTTCAGGCCGCCCGCACAGCAGTCTGGCGGGACTCCCTCTCTACGGCGTCCTGGAGCAGGTCGAAAAATTCCGGGAGAGCCGCCAGCACCCGGTTCCAGTTCGGGATGAGCGGCAGGCCCCGGGGGTCCCGGATGAATTCCGTGGCGGCCGCGCTGAGGCTCTTGGCGAATACCGAGACTGCCAGTTCCTCGGCGTGGCGGTCGAACCTGAGGCCGTTGAGCATGGCATCGGCGTAGTACCGTGCGATCGTATCTTGGGCCATGCGGACGTAGCGCACTTCCAGACTGCGGAAGTGATCGGCGGTGAAAACCAGGCCTTCGGCCGCCAGGGTGGAGAACAGTGACTTGGCGATGTCCGTAGCCATCCGCGCCAGACCCCGCGAGGGATCCTCGGTGGAAAGAGTCTGGTGTTTGTGCTCGTAGTTGTCCATCAGATCCACTTGGCACGTTCGCGCCACCGTGCAGTTGCGAAAGACCTCGGCCAGCACGCCGACCTCGAGCCCCCAATCGGCTGGAATGCGGTTCACTCGCGCGAGGTCGATGTCCATGGCGAACTCGCCAGCCAGGGGATATCGAAAGCTGTCCAGAAAGCGCAGATATGGATTCCCCGGCGCCATCCCTTCCAGCGCCCGAATCAACGGCGTCATGAACAAACGGGTCACGCGTCCGTGCATGCGGTCTGTCACCCGCGCGTAATAGCCTTTGCAGAAGTCGAATGGCAGATGCGGATGGGCCACCGCGTAACACAACCGGGCCAACAACTGCCTGTCGTAGTTGACGATATCGCAGTCATGCAGCGCGATCATGCTGCAGTCACGCTTGGCCAGCAAGTACCCGTACGCCAACCAGCAGGAGCGGCCCTTGCCGTCCGCCCCGGCCGGCAACCCGCGCTCCTCCAGCATCCCCAGCAGCGCCTGCAATTTCTCGCCGTCCACCCACATAACCGTAACCGGAGTGTAAAAATCCTGAAAGAAGCTCCGCGCCTTTTCGAACTGCTCACGCGTAGCCCTGCCTAACGCGACCACGATTCGTTGCAGGTAACGCACCTTCCGCAGTTCCGGTACGATCCGTTGCATGGCCAGCGTCTCGAACTCCGAGTAGAGCGCTGGCAGGACCAGGCCGATCGGCTTGTTCCGCGCGAACTTCTCCAGGTCTGCCTCCAGCCGGTCGACGCTGTTCGCGGTCAGACGGTGCAGGGTGGTGACCACCCCGGTTTGGTAGAAATCCGCCATCGAAATCACCTCCAAATCCAGCGTAGGGCGCGGCACGGCGTTGAGCGTACACGGCGGGCTGTATTGGGGCGCGGAAAGGGCAGTAGATTCCACCGATCTGGGAGTCGCTCCGGCACACCGCCAAGGATTTCGTGATCTTAGCCGATGCGGAACTGCTCTTCGGCAGGCGGCAATCGGCAGCTATCTCTTACCGCTTCCTCGCCTTTCGAGGTGCCCGAGAAGCTTTCACGGGTGGCGGGGGTGCTTCCGGCTGCACCCAGGCCATTTCGAGGCGCAGTCGATCGACGTGAAGACTGCCCTGGAGAATATTGCGGAGCATGGAGCTCGCGGCCTCGTCAAAGGCATCGGGCGCCTGGTAGCGCACCCGCACCACAACGTCGGCCGGGCTGAAACCCAGTTCGTAGCCCAGTAACGCCGCAGAGCCGCCGGGCCACGCTTCGCGAAGAGGCTGCTCCAGCCGGGCAACCAACTCACGCCTCACGCCTTCCAAGTCTTCCAAAGGGGTCGGCGGCGCGGGCTTCAACCGCTCCCGCAAGAGCGCCAGTTCATCCTCGCCGGCCACCTTCCGCACGAACAGGTCCACGTCCTTGCCGGTCCTCTTCAGGATGAGTCTTCGCGCCGCTTCGATCTTCTCCGCCGGCACAGCATCGGTCAGGATCAGGCGGATCCGGATCCGCTCGGGCGTGAGATCAATCATCTCCGAAACCACTGACTCCTGGGAAGCGATTTGGCGGACGGCTTCGCGAATGGCGCCGCGGGCAACCGTCTCGTTTCGAACCTGCATAAGCGCGCGGCTCAACGGAACGAATAGCACCGCGAGAATGACCGTGAGCATCAGCACGCGCCAGCGCAGCTTCCCGATATCCGCCAGGGAGCGGGCAAGAATCGTTCGATCGAGCAGCAGGAACAGCCTGTCGTGCGCCGAACGCTCGCGGATTGAGCGATCGATCTCTTCGCGGACGTCCGGGGCGTCCATCCGCACCAGCAGGAAGACCAGGAACGCGCTGGCTACAATCGCCGCCAGGTTGGTTAGAAAGAGTAGACCCGATCCCGATATGATTGGCCAGACAAAGCCGCTGCCCACTCCAAAACCCACGGTGCAGAGCGGGGGCATCAGAGCCACAGCGATCGCGACACCCGGCAGCGCCGTGACGCCGCCACCTCCGCCGCCACGGCACAAAACCACCGACCCGGCGAGCCCGGAGAAAATAGCTACGCCGAGATCCAGCAGGTTGGGCTGTGTCCGGCTCAGGATTTCCGTTGTCGGCGCGTGGAAGGGGAGGAGCCACACAATGACCGCCGAGAATCCAATCGCTCCGGCCATGCTCGCGGTCACACTCGCAACCGACCTGATGCCGAGGTAGAGGTCGCCGGCCGCCAAGGCGAGCCCGGTTGCCAGTATCGGCCCCATTAAAGGGGAGATCAGCATAGCGCCGATCACCACCGCCGGACTGTCGAGTACGAGACCCAGGGTCGCGATCCCGGCGGAGAAAACCAGCTCCAGCCAGTAATTCACGCTGGCGATCTCCGCCGCCTCCAGGATTTGGGCGTAGACTCTCGGCTTCGATTCGGGATCGATCCGGAGCGCATCCTCGATGCGCGTACGAAGGTTGTGCCCGAAGTACTCGGTCATCCACGCAGTGTAGGCGGTTTCCCGGCCGTCCGCATCGAGCCGCAGTACTACCCCGGGGACCGATTGGCAGTATGGCTGCCCGGCGGCGCCAGGACCCGGCACGCCGCCACCCGGCCCAGTCCCACCCCCGGCACATCCCGTCCCAAAACCGGACAGGCGCGGATTTCTCCCCGGACTGCGCCTAACCTTTTTTCTCCTGAGTGGTCATAATGTTAACCGGGGGGCAGGAATGGCACCCCTCGTGCCCTTGCACCCGGGAGAACGCACATGGACGTACCCCGCAAGTCGGCTCGGAAGCAGAAAATCATCAAGCGGATCATCGGCGGCGTAGTGACCGTGGCTGCGGCGCTGGCCCTGACGATCTGGCTGCGCGGGCTGAAACCGGCGGCCCCCACCGTGGAGGCTTCCACGGTCTGGCGTGACACGGTGCGGCGCGGGCCGATGGTCCGGGACGTCCGGGGCCTGGGCACGTTGGTTCCGGAGGACACGCTGCTGCTGCCCGCCATGACGGATGGGCGCGTGGCCCGGATTTACATCCGGCCCGGAACTCCGGTGAAGGCCAACGACGTCATCATGGTTCTGGAAAACCCGGACCTGCAAACGGAACTCCTGGATAAGGAATATGCGCTCAAGGCCGCCGAGGCCGCTTATACGGATCTGCGGGTGACGCTTGAAAAGCAGGTGCTGGACCTGCGTTCCACGGCGGCGCAGGTCTCGGCCGACTATCACTCCGCCCGGCTCAAGGCGGATCGGGATTCCGCCCTGGCCAAGGAAGGCCTGGTGGCCGATGTGGACGCCAAGATTTCCGTGGTGAACGCGCAGGAACTGGCCACCCGCAACGACATCGAGGAGCGCCGGCTGAAGATCAACACCGAATCGGTGGACGCGCAGTTGGCCAAGGCCAAAGTGGCCGTGGAACAGGCGCGCGCGGCCTATGAGCTAAAACAGAAGCAGGTGGAGGCGCTCAAGGTGCGGCCCGGCGTGGACGGAATGTTGCAAGCTTTGCCCACGCCCGTGGAAGAGGGCCAGAAAGTGCTGGCCGGAACGCCGCTGGGCAAGGTATCGCAGCCTTCCAAGTTGAAGGCCGTGCTGAAGATCGCCGAGACGCAGGTCAAAGACGTGGCCATCGGCCAGCCGGCGGTGGTGGATACCCGCAACGGTCTGGTGAACGGGCACGTCTCGCGGATCGATCCGTCCATCATTAACGGAACCGTAGACGTAGACGTCAAGCTGGATGGTCCCCTGCCTCAGGGCGCCCGCCCGGACCTCAGCGTGGATGGCACTATCCAACTGGAGAAACTGAGCGACGTGGTGTACGTCGGGCGGCCCGTGTTCGGCCAGGCGGAAAGCACCGTCACGCTGTTCAAACTGGAGCCGGACGGTAGGTACGCCAACCGCGTGCAGGTGAAGCTGGGCCGCGCCTCGGTGAATACCATCGAAATCCGCGAGGGGTTGCGCGTGGGCGACGTGGTGATCCTTTCGGATATGTCGGCCTGGGACGGATACGACCGGATTCGATTGAACTAATACCGGAAGAAGTTCGTAGAGGAGATCAAATGGACAACGGTGATCAGGCTCTGATTCGCTTGCAAGGCGTGACCAAGGTATTTGTCACCGACGAGGTGGAAACGCACGCTCTGTCGGGCATCCAACTGCAGATCCAGAAAGGCGAGTACCTCTCCATTGCGGGTCCTTCCGGTTGTGGGAAGTCCACGCTGCTGGCCATTCTGGGCCTGCTGGACACGCCCACCGACGGCACCTACACGCTCAACGGGCGGCCCGTGAGCGGATTGAAGCTCTCCGAGCGGGCGCGCATCCGGAATCGCGAGATCGGCTTTATTTTTCAGGCGTTTAACCTGATCGGCGATTTGACGGTATACGAGAACGTCGAATTGCCGCTGACCTACCGGGGCATGCCTTCGGCGGAGCGCAAGAGGCGGGTGCAGGAATCGCTGGAGCGCGTGGGGATGTCCCACCGCATGAAGCACTACCCCTCGCAGCTTTCCGGAGGCCAACAGCAGCGCGTGGCCGTGGCCCGGGCGCTGGCCGGCGATCCGCTCATCCTGCTGGCCGACGAGCCCACGGGCAACCTGGATTCGGCCAACGGCGAAGCCGTCATGAACCTGCTGAAAGATCTGCATCGCAACGGGGCCACCATTTGCATGGTGACCCACGATCCGCGGTACGCGCGGTTTGCCGACCGCACCATCAAGCTCTTCGACGGACGGATCGTGGAGGAGAGCGTGGAATCGGCGGTGACCAACTAGCCCGCCACGCCATCCGACGGATTCCGCCAAGCCGGCGCGCTCTAGCCGGCGTGTGAAGACGTGGAGGGGGGACCACATGATACGCAGAAGCTGGGTGATTCTAGGTGCGCTGCTGTTCTGGGCCGGCGGCGCCGCCCTGCCGGCTTGGGACGGCGGGGCCACACGGGAGTTTCATCAAACCTACGCGCTTTCGGCGCACGGCCGGGTGTCCGTGGACAACGTCAACGGCAGCGTGCGGATTCTGGGCTGGGACCGCGACGAGGTGCGCGTGGATGCGGTGGGGTCCGCGGTCTCTCAGGAACGCCTGGAGCGCGCCCGCATCCTGGTGGAGGCACAGCCGCAAGCCGTGCGCATCCGGACGCAGTACGACGAATCTTCCCTGGAAGACAACCCCGCCAGCGTGGAGTACACGGTCACCGTGCCGCGCACCGCCAGCCTGGACGCCATCACGCTGATCAACGGCGCCGTGGAGATCAGCGGCGTGCGCGGCGACGTGCGGGCGTCTTCCGTGAACGGGGCGGTGCGGGCGCGGGAACTGGCCGGCGAAGCGCGGCTCTCCACCGTGAACGGCAGCCTGGTGGTGGTGTTCGAGAGCCTGGACCCGGCCAAGACCGTAGCGCTCCACTCCGTGAACGGCAACATCGTGCTCTCGATTCCGTTTGACGCGCACGCCGAATTGAGCGCCAGCAACGTGACCGGGGGCATCCTCAACGAGTTCGGCCTGCAAGTGAACCGCGGGGGCTTCGTGGGGAACCGCATGTGCGGCGCGCTCAAGGGCGGCGGCACGCGCATCCGGCTCAACAACGTGAACGGCAGCATTTCCATTCTGCCGGTGGCGGCCGGCCGCCGCGTGCGCTTCACATAAACTCGGAAGCAACCAGGGGAAAAGATGCGCTCGCTACTGGGAGACATGCGCTACGGGTTTCGCTTATTGCGCAAGCGGCCGGCGTTCAGCCTGATCGCTGTACTGGCGCTGGCTCTGGGAATCGGCGCCAATACGGCCATCTTCAGCGTGGTGGACGCGGTGCTTTTGCGGCCACTGCCCTACGCGGACTCCGGCCGGCTGGTGGCGTTGTGGGAGCGCTCGCCACAGCTCGAAGACGGCTCGGTGGCGTATCTCAATTTCCTGGACTGGAAGGCGCAATCGCGCGTGTTCGAGAGCCTGGCCGCGCGTCAGGGCGCTAATTTCAACCTCACAGGGCAAGAAGAGCCGGAACGGTTGAACGGCGCTAACGTTTCAGCGGAGTTCTTTCCACTCCTGGGAGTGCAGCCGCTGCTCGGCCGGGTATTCCGCGCGGACGAAGACCGCGCCGGGGCGAAGAAAGTGGCGGTGATCAGCTACGGTTTGTGGCAGCGGCGCTTTCACGGAGACGAAGGCATCCTGGGGCGCGCGATCGATCTGGACGGCGCCCCCTTCACGGTGATCGGGGTGCTGCCGGCGAAATTCCGGGATCCGGCTTATGCCGAGCGGGTAGACGTCTACGCGGCCATCGGCCGCGATGCCGACCGCTTGCAGAACCGCGGCAACCATCCGGGCATCTACGTGGTGGGGCGGCTGAAACCCGGGGAAACCCTCGCGCAGGCGCGCGCCGAGATGGACCTCATCGCGCAGCGGCTGGAGCGGCAGTATCCGGCCACCAACAGCGGCCGGCGCGTGGCCGTGCAGTTGTTGCAGGACCGACTGGTGCGGGACCTGCGCACGGCGCTGCTGGTGGTGCTGGCGGCGGTGGGTTTCGTGCTGCTGATCGGCTGCGCCAACGTGGCCAACCTGCTGCTGGCGCGCGCCGCCGAACGGCAGCCGGAGATCGCTCTGCGGGCCGCGCTGGGCGCCGGGCGGTGGCAGTTGTTCCGGCAGTTGCTGGCCGAGAGCCTGGTGCTGGCACTCGCCGGCGGCGCCTGCGGGCTGCTGCTGGGCTGGTGGGGCATGCGCGGCCTGCTGGCGGTAGCCCCGGAAGACCTGCCGCGCTTTTCCGAAGCTGCCATGAACCTACGCGTGCTGGGCTTCACGCTCGGGCTTTCGCTGGCCACCGGCCTGGTGTTCGGATCCGTGCCGGCCTGGCAGTCGGCCTGGGGCAGCCTGCACGACGTGCTGAAAGAGAGCGGCCGCCGCGTCTCGGGCGACCTGCGCCGCAACCGGATTCGCGGGCTGCTCGTAGTAGGCGAGGTGGCGCTTTCGCTCGTGCTGCTTATCGGCGCGGGCCTCATGCTGCGGTCCTTTGCGCGCGTGCTGGCGGCCAGTCCGGGATTCCGCGCGGAACGCGTCCTCACCCTGCAAATCGATCTGCCGGGTACCAAGTATCAAAAGCCCGATCAGTGGATCCAGTTCTTCCAGCAGGTGCTGGGCCGCACGCGCAACCTGCCCGGCGTGCTTTCGGCCGCCACGATTCTGCCCGTGCCGGTCGGCGGCTTCGGCTGGCAGACGGGCATGCGCATCGAAGGCCGCGAGTATCCCACGCCGCACGATTCCGATCTCACTGACATCGCCTACGTGACGCCGGACTATTTCCAGACCATGGGCATTCCCTTGCGCCGCGGGCGTGTCTTCACCGAGCAGGATCGCGAGGGCGCGCTGCCGGTGGCGGTGATCGATGAAAAGCTGGCGCGCACGTACTTCCCGGACGCCGATCCGATGGGCAAGCGCCTGGCAATCGGCGGCAAGAACTGGCAGATCGTGGGCGTGGTGGGCCACGTGAAGAACTACGGAGTGGACCAGGAATCCCGCGTGGAGACCTATCTGCCCTTCTACCAGTCGCCGCGGCCGGCCATGTCGCTGGTGGTTCGCACCACCATGGACCCCGCGCAACTCGCCGGGCCGATTCGCGGCGAAGTGCGGCAGGTGGATCCCAACCAGGCGGTTTCCGACGTGCGCACCATGGAGCGGCTGGTGGCGGATTCGGTGGCGCCCAAGCGCATTTCGGCGCTGCTGCTGGGCATTTTCGCGGCGATTGCGGTGCTGCTGGCCGCGGTGGGCCTGTACGGAGTCATTTCCTACACGGTGGCGCAGCGCACGCGCGAGATTGGCATCCGCATGGCGCTGGGCGCCGGCGGCGGCGACGTGCTGGCCATGGTGGTGAAGCAGGCGCTGGCGCTGGGCGGCCTGGGGATGGCAATCGGCCTGGGCGGCGCGGCCCTGCTGACGCGCGCCATGAAAGGCCTGCTGTTCGGCATCTCCGCCGTGGACCCGCTGACCTTCGCGGCGGTGCCGGCCGCACTGGCGCTGGTGGTGCTGGCGGCCTGCTACCTCCCCGCCCGCCGCGCCACGCGCATCGATCCGGTCACGGCGCTGAGATACGAGTAAGCCTACTCACCCAGTTCGAAGGTGAAGATGGCGTTGCCGGCGGCGATGGCGATAGCCTGGCGGCCGTGGTTCAGGTAAGTGATGGGGTTGGCGCGGATGATGCCGCCCAGATTCTGCCGCCAGACCTCGCGGCCGGTTTCGGCATCCAGGGCGAACAGGTAGCCCTCGTCGCTGCCTCCGAAGACCAGTTTTCCGCCGGTGGAAAGCACGCCCGCCCAGGGTTTCGTTTGGAGCCGGTATTCCCACACGCGCTCGCCGGTCTTGGGATTGAGGGCGCGGATAGCACCGTGACCGGGGTCTTCCGGCAGGTCGATGAGCGGCACGCTGCCGATGTAGCGATTGCCGGGCGAATACTCCTGCTCGCCCTTGCGGTAGACGCTGCGGTTCTCCCAAACGGCCAGGTAGAAAAGCTTGGTCAGCGGATTGTAGCTCGGGGAATACCAGTTCGTGGCGCCCTGCACGCCGGGCCAAAGATAGGTGCCCTCCGGGGTGGGATCGATGTTGGGCAGGCGGATGGGGCGACCGTCGGCCTCCAGTCCCCGCGCCCAGGTCTGGGTGGCGAAGGGCTTGCCGAACAGAAACTTTCCGGTCTCGCGGTCCAGCACGTAATAGAAGGCGTTGCGGTGGGCCCAGTAAACCAGCTTGCGGGGCCGGCCCTGCCATTCGTCGTCCACCAGGACGGGGACCTGCACAGCGTCCCAATCGTGCACGTCGTGCGGGACGAACTGGTAATACCAGTTCAGCTTCCCGGTGTCGGCGTCGAGCGCGATGGCGCTGTCGGTATACAGGTTGTCGCCGGGCCGCGAGTCGCCGTTCCAGTCGGGCGAGGGATTCCCGGTACCCCAGATGATGAGGTTCTGCGCGGCGTCATAGGAACCGGTGACCCAGGTGGGACCGCCGCCAGTTTTCCAGGCGTTGCCGGACCACGTCTGGCTGCCCGGCTGCCCGGGTTCAGGGATGGTCCAGAAGCGCCAGCGGCGTTTGCCCGTGGCGGCCTCGTAGGCATCCAGGAAGCCGCGGATGCCGTACTCGCCGCCGCTGATGCCGCACACGATCATGTCCTTGACGGCCAGGGGCGCGACGGTGATAGCGTGCCCGGTACGATAGTCGGCCACCGCGCGGTCCCAGAGGACCGCGCCGGTCCTGGCGTCTAGGGCCACCAGGTGGGCATCCACGGTGCCGACGAAGACGCGGTCGCCGAGGACGGCCACGCCGCGATTCACCTGGCCGCAGCACACGTTGATGCGGTCCGGCAGGGACCGCTGGTAGCGCCAGTAGCGGCGCCCGGTGGCGGCGTCCAGGGCCACCACGTTGCTCGGGGGCTCGCTGACATACATTACGCCGTCGATGACCAGCGGCGTGGTCTCCACCATCTGGGTGGTGGCCATCTGGTAGACCCACTTGATCCGCAGCCGGCCGGCATTCTCGCGGCGCACCTGTTCCAGCGAGCTATAGCGCCAGCCGCGATAGCCGCCGGAATAGGTGAGCCAGTTGGCGTTGTCCTCGGCAGCGTGCAGCAGGCGCTCGAAGGTAACCTGGGCGGAGAGCGTGGACAAGCCCAGCACTCCGGCCAGCAGAGCGCAGCGGATGATCATCGGGATCCTCCCGGAGAGCGCAAAGATGAGAGATAAGCGACCAGGTCCTGCAATGCCGCGTCGGAGAGCGCGCCGCGGAAAGAGGGCATGCGGGATTTCTTTTCGACGCGGTAGTCCTGGAGTCCGGACTTTTCCATGGAATGGAGCCGGCTCTGGAAGTCCAGGAACTGCACGGTGTAGGTATCCTCGTTCAGCAGGAAGCCTTCGTGCGCACGGCCGGAGTCGTCGCGGAAGCGGACGACCCAATAGGGTGGAAGCACCACCGCATCCGGGTCGAGCAGGGACTGGCGCAGATAGGCCGGCGCTCGGCTCTCGCCGATCGTCGTGAGGTCCGGGCCCAGGCGGCCGCCTTCCCCACGGACCCGGTGGCACTGCGGGCAGCCCTTGGCGGAGAACAGAGCCTTGCCGCGCGCGGGATCGCCCACCGGCGCGGCGGGTGCCGCGCTCAGAGAACGAATGTAGGCCACGATCTGCCAGATCCGGTCCGCGTTGTAGAACAGTGCAGGCATTTCGGTTCCGGGGATGCCGGTGGAGATATTGCGCAGCAGATCGGCATCAGAACTGCCGTGGTAGAAGCGCCCGGCCGCCAGGTTGGGGCCGCGTCCACCCTCGCCGTTTAGGCCGTGACAGGGCGAGCAATGCGAGCGGAAGGTTTTGGCGCCCGCCGCCACGTCGGCCAATGAAGTGCGCGGGTTGCGCACCTCCGCCTCCTGACCCGGCAGCGCGGCCGCGGCGATCAGGAGGATCAGCATGCGCATAAGGATTGGCATTATACACCGTGCGCGGGCGGGGGTGACCCGCACCCGGTTTCTTCCTTTACATTGCGGCCTGCAAGATGATAGGCTAAGTGTCTCATAATGCGTACAGTTGACTTGATCCAGAGGAAGCGCGACGGAGAAGAGCTGGCTCCGGAAGAGATCGAATACCTGGTGGATGGATACACCAAGGGGGAGATTCCCGACTATCAGTTGTCGGCCTTCCTCATGGCCGTGTACTTCACCGGCATGTCGGACCGCGAGGTCAGCCGGCTCACGGAGTGCATGCTCCGTTCCGGCGAGAGCTTGGATCTCTCGGGGATTCCCGGCGTTAAAGTGGACAAGCACTCCACCGGCGGAGTGGGCGACAAGACCAGCCTGATTGTGGCGCCGCTGGCGGCCGCCGCGGGCGTGGTTGTGCCCATGATGTCGGGCCGCGCGCTGGGCCACACGGGAGGCACGCTGGACAAGCTCGAGTCGATTCCCGGCTTGCGCACGGATCTGACGCCGGAGCAGTTCACCACCCAATTGAAGGAAATCGGCCTTTGCTTCATTGGCCAGTCCGAGCGGCTGGCTCCCGCCGACCGCAAGCTGTACGCGCTACGGGACGTGACGGCCACGATCGAATCCGTACCCCTGATCGCTTCCTCCATCATGTCCAAGAAGATCGCCGAGGGCGTGGATGCGCTGGTGCTGGACGTCAAAGTGGGCAACGGCGCCTTTATGAAGAAGCAGGTAGACGCCCGCCGCCTGGCGCAGATGATGGTGGGTATCGGGCGCCGCGTGGACAAGCGGGTGCAGGCGCTGATTACGGACATGAGCCAGCCGCTAGGCTTCGCCATCGGCAACGCCCTGGAAGTGATGGAAGCCTCCCAGACGCTGCAGGGCGCCGGTCCGGAAGACCTGACGCGCCTTTCCGTGGAACTGGCCGCCCGGATGATCTTCCTGGGCAAGCAGAGCGCCACGCTGGAGGAGGCCCGCCGCACCGCCGAGAAAAAGCTGGTGGACGGCTCCGGCTACCGCAAACTCAAAGAGGCCGTGGCCGCGCAGGGCGGCAACCCGGCCGCGCTGGACAAGTTCGAACTGCTGCCCAACGCCACCGGCATGCGGGAGATCCCTTCGCCGCGCGCCGGTTACGTCAGCCAGATCGCCGCCGAGGACATCGGCACGGCATCCAACATGATCGGCGCCGGGCGGCAGCGGAAAGAGGATCAGATCGATCCGGCCGTGGGCGTCATCCTGGAAGTGAAGGTAGGCGAGAAGGTGGACGCCGGATCAGTCCTCTGCCGCCTGTACTACACCAAGGAAGACCGCGTAGACGAAGCCGCCGACATGGTGGAGGACGCCTTCCGCATTTCCTCGCAGAAGCCGGATGAGCGGGAACTCATTCTGGAAGTCGTCGGCTGATGGGCCGGTTCACCGGGCTGCTCGGCCTGGCCCTGATGGTGGGCGCCGCGTGGCTCGTCTCCGCGCATAAGCGCGCGGTGAAGCTGCGCATTCTGGCGTGGGGCATGGGATTGCAGTTCGCCTTCGCCGTGCTGGTGCTGAAAACCAGCTTTGGAAAACTGTTTCAGGCCATCGGCGCGGGGGTCAACGCCATGCTCGGCTTTGCCGAGGCCGGCAGCAATTTCGTCTTCGGCCCGCTGGGGATCAAAAGCGGCCCGTTCGGAGTGGTTTTCGCCTTCCAGGTGCTGCCCATCGTCATCTTCATCGCCTCGTTTTTTTCCATCCTGTACTATCTCGGCATCATGCAATGGGTCGTGCGAGGCATGGCCATCGCCATGCAGAAGGTCATGGGCGTCAGCGGCGCGGAGTCCCTGAACGTGGCCGCCAGCATTTTCATGGGCCAGACGGAAGCCCCGTTGACCATCCGGCCTTTCCTGGCGGGCATGACGGAATCCGAACTGTTCACTGTGATGACCAGCGGTATGGCGCACGTCTCGGGAGCGGTGATGGCGGCCTACGTGAAGATCGCGGGAGTGGACATCGTGCACCTGCTCACCGCCGTGATTATGACCGCGCCGGCCACCATCATGCTGGCCAAGATTTTCTACCCGGAAGTGGATCAGCCCGCCACGGCCGGCAAGGTGGAAATCCGCGTGGAGAAGACCGCCGTCAACGTCATCGATGCAGCGGCCCAGGGCGCGGGTGACGGCCTGCACCTGGCGCTGAACATCGCCGGCATGCTGATCGCGTTCCTGGCTCTGATCGCCATGATGAACGGGATTCTGGGGTGGCTGCACACGCTGCCCGGCATGGGCTGGATGCCCGCCTCCATGGAGAAAATATTCGGCGTGCTGTTCGCGCCCGTCGCCTGGATCATGGGTGTTCCGTGGAAGGATTCGAGCGCCATCGGAAACCTGCTGGGCACGCGGCTGGTGCTGAATGAATTTGTGGCTTTTTTGCAGCTTGGGCCGTTGAAGTCGCAGCTTGATCCGCGCTCATTCATCATTGCCACTTACGCGCTGTGCGGCTTTGCCAATTTCAGCTCGATCGCCATACAGATCGGCGGCATCGGCGCGCTGGCGCCCAACCGCAAATCCGATCTGGCCCGTCTGGGCCTCAAAGCCGTCGCGGCCGGGAGCATGGCCAACTTCATGTCGGCCTGCATCGCGGGGATGCTGTTGTGATTCATCAGGCCAAACAGCACCTGGAATCTCAAACCGGCTGCCGGCCGCGCATCGCGGTAGTGTTGGGCAGCGGCCTGGGGGCGTTCGCGGAAGAGCTCACGGATTGCACGGTGATCCCCTACGCCGGGATCCCCAACTGGCCCGTCTCGACGGCTGTGGGGCACGCCGGCCATCTGGTATTCGGCAAACTGGAGGGCCTGGAGGTAGCCGTCATGGCGGGCCGCGTGCACCTTTACGAGGGCTACACCCCAGCGCAGGTGACTTTCGGTGTGCGGGTGCTGGCCCTGCTGGGGGTCAAAGCCATGGTCTTCACCAACGCCGCCGGGGGCATCAACCTTTCGCTCTCGCGGGGAGGCCTGGTGCTGATATCCGATCACGTCAACTTGCAGGGCGTGAACCCGCTGGTGGGGCCGAATGACGAGCGGCTGGGGCCGCGCTTTCCGGATATGTCGGAAGCTTACTCGCGGCGTTACCGGGAAATCGCCTTGCAGGTGGGCGGCGAGCTCGGCATCCCGCTCTGCGAAGGTGTGTACGCGGCCATGTTGGGGCCGAGCTACGAGACTCCGGCCGAGATCCGGTACTTGCGCACGATCGGCGCGGACGTGGTAGGCATGTCCACGGTGCCGGAAGTCATTGCGGCCAACCACATGGGAGTGCGCGTGCTGGGAATCTCCTGCGTCACCAACATGGCCGCCGGCATCCTGCCGCAAAAGATCCAGCATGCCGAGGTGCTGGAGACCGGCGCCCTGGTGCGCGACACCCTGGTGCGCTTTCTCAAAGCACTGCTTCCGCGCCTGGAGGTCTAAATGGATGCGCTCTGCGAAGCGGCCTTGCGCGCGCGCGAAAACGCTCACGCCCCCTTTTCCATGTTCAAGGTGGGAGCAGCTTTGGAAGACCACTCCGGCCGCATCCACAGCGGTTGCAACGTGGAGAACGCCACTTTCGGACTCACCATCTGCGCCGAGCGGGTGGCCGTGCTCAAAGCCGTCTCCGAGGGCGCGCGGCAGTTCCGCCGCATGGCGGTGGCCGCGGATACCGACCGGCTCACGCCGCCCTGCGGCGCGTGCCGGCAGGTTCTGTGGGAGTTCTGCGGCGACCTGGAACTGGTGCTGGTGAACCCCCGCGGCAAGACCGAAGCTTTCCGGCTCAAGGACCTCTTCCCGAGACCTTTCGATGCGTCTTATTTGTAGCCTCCTGCTGTGCGCCGCCGCTCTGGTGGGAGAGCCGGCCGACTGGATCTGGAGCGCCCGGTACGTGGTCACCATGGACGCGCAGCGGCGCGTGATCGAAGACGGCGCCGTGGCGGTGCGCGGCCAGCGGATTCTGGCAGCCGGGCCGCGGGCGGAGATCGAGCGGCGCTTCCCGGTGGCTCGGCGCCTGGAGCGCGGCAACGCCATCCTGGCGCCCGGCCTGATCAACACGCACACCCACGCCGCCATGTCGCTGTTTCGCGGAATCGCCGACGACCTGCTCCTCCAGGACTGGCTGGAACATTACATCTTCCCCGCCGAGGCCCGCAACGTGACGCCCGACTTCGTCCGCTGGGGCACCCGCCTGGCCTGCCTGGAAATGCTTCTTTCCGGCACCACCACGTTCACCGACATGTACTACTTCGAAGACGTGGTCGCCGAAACGGCCAAAGAGACCGGCATGCGGGGCGTGCTGGGTGAGACCATCATCGGCTTCCCTTCTCCGGACGCGAAGACGCCAACCGCGGCTCTGGCCTTCACCGAGCGTTTTCTCCGCCGTTTCCGCCACGACCCGCTGGTGGTGGCCGCAGTAGCGCCGCACGCCATCTACACCAATCCGGATGAGAGCCTGAAGGCCTCGCGCGCCCTGGCGAACCGGTTCGGCGCGCCGCTGCTGATTCATCTCTCCGAGACGAAACGTGAGAACGACGAGGTTCTGGCCCGCCGGCGCGTCACGCCCACGCGGCTGCTGGAATCGCTGGGCGTGCTGGACGGCCGCACTCTGGCCGCGCACTGCGTGTGGGTCACAGCGGGCGACCTTGAAATCCTCAAGGCGCACCGTACCGGCATCGCGCACTGCCCTTCGAGCAACATGAAGCTGGCCAGCGGCGTGGCTCCAGTGACTAAAATGCTGGCTCTGCACCTGGCTACCGGCCTCGGCACGGATGGGCCGGCCGGCAGCAACAACGATTTCGACATGTTCGAGGAGATGGATCTCGCGGCGAAGCTGCAAAAGGTCTCGACCGGCGACCCCCGGGCGCTCCCGGCGGCGGCGGCTCTCGAAATGGCCACCATCGGCGGCGCCCGCGCCCTGGGACTGGAACAGGAAATCGGCTCGCTCGAACCCGGCAAGCGCGCCGACATGATCACTGTGCGACTGGACCGTCCCCACGCCGTCCCGCTCTACAACGTCTTTTCGCAGATAGTTTATGCGCTCAAGGGCTGCGACGTGGCCGACGTGATGATCGATGGAAAGCCGGTGGTACGGGATGGCCAGGCCCTGACGCTCAACGCCTCCGAGATCCTGTCGAAGGCCGCCGAATACCGGGTCAAAATCCAGGCTTCTTTGCGGCAGTAACGCGCGTTCCATCGCTTCCCTGCGCCGCGATTGTTATCTTGAAAACATGTCGCGCATGTTGGAAGAGATCCGGCAGCAGCCGGTGGTCCTGGAGCGCACGCTGTCCGGCGAGATCAGGCGTGTGGAGCGTTTCAAGCGCCTGGTGGAAAAGCACAAGCCTCGCCTGATCGTTCTAGTGGCCCGCGGCACTTCCGACAACGCCGCGCTCTTCGGGCGTTACCTGCTGGAGATCACCACGGGTATCCCGGTTTCGCTCGCCGCGCCGTCGATCTACACCCTCTACCAGGCCAAGGTGGACTATCGCGATACCCTGGTCGTCGCCATCTCGCAATCCGGGGAGTCCACCGACACCAACCTGGTGCTGGAGCGGGCGCGCCAGCAGGGCGCTCTGACGGTGGGCATCACGAATGAATCGGGTAGCACGCTGGCGGGGCTCGCCGAGCACGTGTTCCTGGTGCGCGCGGGCCGGGAGAAGAGCGTCGCCGCCACGAAAACCTACACCGGCCAGGTGCTTATGCTCTATCTGCTGGTGCATGCCCTGGGCGGCAAGATCCGGATCGACGACCTCCAGCGTCTGCCCGAGTGGGCCCAGATGGCCTTGGGCATGGAGGCGGAGATCGAGGCGCTCTCCGAGCGGTACCGATTTATGGATCACGCGGTCGTGGTGGGCCGCGGCCTGAACTATGCCAACGCCTTCGAGTTCGCCCTCAAGCTGATGGAGACCTGCTATGTAGTCGCCGAGCGCTTCTCTTCGGCCGACTTTCTGCACGGTCCCATCGCCCTGGTGGAACCCAGCTTCCCGGTTTTTCTGTTCTCGCCTTCGGGCGTAACCTGGCCATCCACGGCGGACATGCTGGCGCGTTTGAGCGGCCTCAAAGCCGAAACGGTGGTGATTACCGACGCCAGCAACCGGGAAGCCGCAGACAAGGCCAACCGCCTGATCCGGCTTCCGCGCAGACTGCCCGAGGTGTTCACTCCCATCCCCTACATCATCCCCGCCCAACTGTTCGCAGCCTGCCTGGCGGACCAGAAAGGGCTCAACCCGGACCGTCCCCGCACTCTCAGCAAAGTGACCCGTACGCTTTAGTACATTTTTTTGCGTCCGCGTATGTAATCATCCCAAAACAGGGGTATATAATCCCTCACCAATAGGGGTAGTGAATGATCAAACAAGTCGTACTGCTCACGGCGGCACTATGTGGGGTTTTGTCTGCACAAGAGTTTCGGGCGACGCTGTCGGGGCGGGTCACGGATGCTTCCGGCGCGGCAGTGCCGGGCGCCAAAGTCCAGGCCACCGCCGTCGCCACGGGTACAGCTTCCAGCACCGTCAGCGGGAGCGATGGCAGCTATCAGATCTCGTTTCTGACACCCGGCGAATACGTGGTGACCGCTGAAAAGGATGGCTTCCGAAAAGCCATCCGCGAAGGGGTGAAGCTGCAGGTCTCCGATCGCGCCGTGGTAGACTTCTCGCTGGCGCTGGGCGCGGTCACGGAGACGGTGACGGTTGCCGCGGACGCTGCGCTGGTGCAGACCGAGAGCGCCGACCGCGGCTTGACCATCGAATCCATGCGCGTGCTGGATACACCGCTGCAGGGCCGCAACATCTTCGCCCAAGCGTGGTCGGCGCCGGGAATCACGGTCACGGCCTCGGTACAACGCCTGCGGCCTTTCGACATTCTGGGCTCCTCCAGCATGGCGGTCAGCGGCGGGCGCCCGTTCGGGAACGAGGTATTGATGGACGGCGTCTCGAACCTGGCCAAAGCCGGCCAGGTGGCCTTTGTCCCGAGCGCCGAGGGCACGCAGGAGTTCAAGGTACAAACCACCAGCTACGACGCGCAATACGGCTGGACCACGGGCGGCGTGGTCAACATCATCAGCAAGAGCGGCTCGAATGAGTGGCATGGCTCGGCCTACGAGTTTTTGCAGAACACCCACCTGAACGCGAACACCTTCGACGCCAACCTCAATGGGATCCCGCGGCAGTCCTCGCACATCAACACCTTTGGCGGCAATGTCGGAGGACCTATCCGGAAGGACAAACTCTTCGTGGAGTTCGCTTACGAGAATATCCGCCAGGTGATTCCGGATCCCTTCGTCACCTCCGTGCCGACGGCCCTGCAAAAGCAGGGAGACTTCTCGCAGACCTATTACGCCGCGGGCGCGAGCGGCAACTTGCTGCAAGCTATCTACGACCCGTTTAGCACGCGCGCGGGAGCGAATGGAGCCCTGGTGCGCGATCCCTTTCCGGGCAACCTGATTCCGGGAAGCCGCATCAACCCGGTCGCGAAGAATGTTTTTGGGCTGATCCCGCTGGGCAATGTTCCGGGTAATCCGATCACCGGGCTGGGCAACCTGGTCTCGAACGGCTCGACGCGCAAATTCACGGATTTCTTCCCCGAGTATCAGATCCGGGGCGACTACAACATCACCGAGAAGACCCGCATGTTCATCCGCTACTCGCGCAATGCGCTGGCCGAGGAGCGCGGTTTCAAGTACTCGACCACTTCGCAAACGAACGTGGCCGACACCAGCGGCAACACCCCGTTCAAGCGGGAAAACCATAGCGCGACGGTTTCCGTGACCCACACGCTGAACGCGACCACCGTGCTCGACTTCCGCTTCGGGCTGGCACGTTTCCTGGGCCAGGGCGGCAGTTCGCTCGGCCAGGGATACGATCTGGCCGGCCTGGGATTCTCGCCGACTTATGTCAGCGAGGCCGCGAAGTGGTTTCCGCAGTTCCGTTGGGCGAACTACGAAGGCGCCGGCGCCAATCCGGTGAGCCCGGAGCCGGTGCAAACCAACTCGCTCCAGGGCAACATGGCCAAGACCATTGGCCGGCACAACCTGAAGACCGGCATGGAATTCCGCTTGCAGCGGGATTACCAGCAAAACCCCGGTTATTCCGCTGGCTTCTTCAATTTTGACCAGGCTTTCACCGCCGCAAACCCGCTGCAAATCACGCCCAGTTCCGGCAATGCCCTGGCCTCCTTCCTCCTGGGAACTCCGGCGAGCGGCGGAATCGACGTCAACAGCCAGCCGGCCAGGCAGCAGCGGCTGTGGTCGGCTTACATCCAGGACGACATTCGGGTAACCGCGAAGCTGAAACTGAACGCGGGCCTGCGGTGGGACTATCTGGGCCCCATGACGGACCGCTTTAACGCACTGACCCGCGGCTTTGACACAGCGTCTCCCAGTCCTTTGAAGGTTCCCGGACTGGACCTGAAGGGCGGACTGCTGTACGCCGGCGTGGGGGGCAATAGCCGCGGCATCTACGACCAGCACTGGACCAACTTCGGCCCGCGTCTCGGAGCCGCCTATCAACTCACGCCCAAGACTGTGTTGCGCGGCGGCTACGGCCTCATCTACGCCCAGACATTCGACGATCCCGGCGGCGCACCCGGCTTTAACCAGCAGACCGCCATGGTCACCTCGATCCGCACTGGCATCCCGGAGAACACCTTGACTAATCCCTTCCCCAACGGCATTCTGCACCCGGTGGGGAACACGCTGGGCCTGGCCACGTTCCTGGGCCAGGGGTTCAACTTCGCCGATCCGCAGCGGAACATTCCGTACACGCACCAGTTCTCCTTCGAGGTGCAGCGCGAACTGCCCGGCCAGTTTCTGGTCACGGCCGCCTATGTGGGCAGCCGCACGCGCCGCCTGGAGGTCAACAAGCCCTTCAACGAAATCTCGCTGAGCAGCCTGGCGCTGGGAGCCTCGGCGCTGACGGCCAACGTGGCCAATCCGTTCGCCGGGCTGATTCCCGGGACTGCGCTGAACGGCCCCACGGTCCAGCGCCAGCAGTTGCTGCGGCCTTTCCCGCAGTTCACCGGCATCACGCAGTTGTTCCTGGACCAGGGAATGTCTTCCTACAATGCGTTTCAGTTGATGATCTACAAGCGTTTTTCGAGCGGGCTAAACTTCAGCGCCGCCTACACCAACTCGAAGACCATCGACCAGACCAGCTACGCGAATGCGCAGGACACGCGCCTCGAAAAAGTCATCACGCCCTGGGATGTCCCGCAAAATATACAACTGAACGGCGTGTACGAACTGCCGTTCGGGCCGGGTAAACGGTTCGGATCAAGTTCGCCGGCGGTAGTGCGCCGGCTCATCGGCGGCTGGGAGGTAAGCGCGATTTCCCGCCTCCAGGAGGGCATGCCGATGACCATGCCGGGCGGCGCCGTGCCCACTGGCGTCAGCCCGCGCCTGTCCAACCGTACGCTGGACCGCTGGTTCAATACTTGCACGCAACTCCCCAACGGCTCGACCCGCGGCTGTCTCTCGGGCGAGCAGCCGGTCTGGACCATCCGGCAGCCGTTCCAGTTGCAGACCTGGTCTTCGCGCCTCTCGTCGGTACGAGTGCCAGGCGTGCGCAACCTGGACGTCTCGGTGATCAAGAATAACAAGATCGGCGAGCGCTACAATCTGCTGATTCGCTGCGACTTTCTGAACGCCACGAACACGCCGCAGTTTTACAACGGCCCCGTCACCGACGTCAACAGCGGCAACTTCGGCCGCATCGCAGGCGCAGTGGCGGAAACCAACCTGCCGAGATTCATCCAATTGTCCATGAAGTTCGAATTCTAAGGACGAAGGCCGGGCGAGCGCCCGGCCTTTCTTTCCGACATATTAAAGGATTCAAATATCTGAAATTCTGATTTATAATGGAGCACGGCGAGAAGGGGGTCGTGCCATGAAGAGAGCGTGGCGTTTTTCAACGCCCTGTGATTTCTTCTTTCGCTGGCTGGCGATTCTGCTGCTCCTGGTTCTCGGAGCAGGCACATCGTATGGGCAAGAGGTCCGGGCGAGTATTTCCGGGATCGTGACGGACCCGAGCGGCGCGCCAGTCGCCGGAGCCACGGTAATCGTCACCAGCGTCTCCACCAACACCAGCGTCGTCACCCAGACGAACGAAACGGGCAGCTACGTGTCGCCATTTCTCCCGCCAGGCACCTATGTGCTGAGTGTGGAGCGCACGGGGTTCAAAAAATACCTCCAAGAGAGAATCGTCTTGCAGGCGCTGGACAAGGCCCGTATCGACGTGCAACTGGAGCTCGGCACGATGGCGGAAAGCATCACGGTTAGGGAGGCCGTCTCGGCGCTCCAGACCGAAACCGCCAGCCGGGGCCAGAATATTTCCAACGAGTTGATCGCCAACATCCCGACTCAGGGTCGCAATCCGTTTCAGATCGCGTGGGCGGCGCCGGGAGTGGTGAAGACCGGCGGCTGGCGGTACCTGCGTTCGTTCGACATCGGCGGCACGTCGGGCTTTTCAGTTAACGGCGGGCGAAACCAGGAGAACGAAGTGCTGCTGGACGGCATCAGCGACGTGCAGTCCAGCCGCCAGGTGATTCATGTGCCGACCATGGACTCGGTGCAGGAGTTCAAGGTCCAGACCAACACCTACGACGCCCAATACGGGCGGACCGGGGGCGGCATTGTCACCATCGTGACCAAGTCGGGCTCGAACCAACTGCACGGCATCGCTTACGAATACTTCCAGAACGACAAGCTGAATGCCAACCAGTTCGAACTGAACGCCGGCAATATTCCGAAGTCGCCCAACCACATTAACGACTTTGGGTTTGAAGTGGCGGGGCCGGTCCTGATCCCGAAGGTGCTCAACGGGAAGGACAAGCTGTTTTGGATGCTGGCCTACGAGGGGATGCGGCAGCGCTCGGCGGACCCTGGCGTGGCGACGGTGCCGCAAATGGACTGGCGCACCGGAAACTTTTCCTCGCTGCTGAACGCGCAGGGACAGAATGTGGTCGTGTACGACCCGCTGACGACGGCCAAAGACGGATCGCGGGTTCCCTTCGCCGGCAACCAACTACCGGCCAGCCGGATCAGCCCGATCGCCGCAAATGCGCTGAAGTACTATCCGGCGCCGACTTCCAACGGCGTTGGGCCGGCGCACGTCCAGAACTACCCCTATCCGTCGCGCTGGGTGGGAGACTTGAACCAGTGGATCGGCCGGTTCGACTATTACATCAACCAGAAGAACATCGCCTATTTCCGTTACGGCCAGAATCCCTATAGCGAATACCGCGGCCTGGTTTTTGTGACGAATCTGTCGCAGCAGAACCCTGCAGAACCCACCGGCAACGCACCGCTGATCCGCAATGGCCGCAACTGGACGTTCGACTGGACCTCCACGCTGAGTCCGCGCATGACCCTGGACCTGCGGGTCGGGCTGAATCGCTGGGAGGAGACCACCGGAAACAGCTACGGCGCCGGCTTTGACCCGCGCCAGCTCGGCTTCGACTCGGCGCTAGTCGGCCAGTTCACGCGCCTGCAGTTTCCCTATTTCGACCTGGGGTCTTATCAGGCCATGGGTTCGAGCCGTTTGCTCAACTACGGCGCCAATGATACCTATACCGTGCAGCCGAACCTGAACCTGGTGGCCGGCAAGCATTTCATTAAGTTTGGCGGCGAAGGCCGCAAGTACAACGACAACACGCTGAACCCCGGCATGGCGGCGGGAGCGTACAGTTTCGGCAAGAATTGGACCCAGGCCAACGCCAGCCGCGGCGACGCCATCTCGGGCAACGAGATCGCCACGTTCCTGCTGGGCTATCCGACTACGGGCTACGTGGATCGCAACATCGACCCGGCGTTCACGCACTTCTATTACGCGGGGTTCGTTCAGGACGACTGGAAGCTGACCTCGCGCCTGACCGTGAACCTGGGATTGCGGTGGGACTACGAATCACCCGCCACCGAGAGGCATGACCGCATGGTCCGCGGGCTGGATTTCAACGCGCCCAGCCCCATCGCCTCACAGGTGCAGGGGCTCACCCTGAAAGGCCAGGTGCTGTTTGCCAATGTCAGCGGGCAGCCGCGGGGATCCTTCGAGCCGGACCGCAACAACTTCGGCCCGCGCGTGGGCGTAGCCTACCGCTTGCGGGAGAAGTGGGTGATCCGCGCAGGCTACGGCCTGTATTACCTGGGACAGAACGCCACGGGATCCAACCAGGGATTCAGCCAGCGCACCAATGCCGTGGTTACGCTGGACAACCTGACTCCGGCGGTGAACCTGACCAATGCATTCGCATTGCAGCCCGGCGGGCAACTTCTGGCGCCGGTCGGCAGCAGCCAGGGCGCGGCCAGTTTCCTGGGGCAGAGCCTCCCGGTGAACTGGCTTGACCGGCCGCTCGGGTACTCGCACCAGTACTCGTTCGACATCCAACGGGAACTCCCGCACAACGTTCTGGTGGAGGCAGGCTATATCGGCAACCAGACCCGTAATCTTCCTCTCTCGAATTTGAGCGCAAACTACGTTCCCGTCTCCGAACTGAACCGGCGCACGGCCAGCGGCGCCATCGACACGGCCTACTATACCGGCCAGGTCCCCAACCCGATGGCCGGCCTGATTCCGCTGAATGCCTCGCTCAACGGGGCCACCACGTCGCGGCAGAATCTGCTGTACGCCTTTCCGCAATATGCGCCGCTTACGGTCAACAATTTATCCATCGGCAGCCAGCGCTACGACAGCTTCCAGCTCAAAGTCACCAAGCGATTCGCCGCCGGGCTGACGTTCCTGGGCAGCTACACGGTCAGCAAGACGCTGGAGCAGGTCAGCCTGCTGAACGCCCAGGACCTTGTGCTCTCCAGCCCGGATTCGACCAGGCTGGTCAAGCAACCAGCCGATCAGATCGACATCCCCCAGAAGTTCAACTTTACGGGAGTCTACGAGCTGCCGTTTGGAAAGGGAAAGCCTCTGGCCAACAACATCCCCGGGGCGCTGAACGTGTTCGTCGGCGGATGGGAGCTGAACTGGAACATCACCTACATGAGCGGCTGGGCGATCAATTATCCGAACGCCGCCCAGGTGCAAGCCGGCACCGCAAAGATCAGCAACCCGAGTATTCCGCAGTGGTTCAACACCGCGCTGTGGAAAGATCCGGGCACCGGCAAGCTGGTGAGTCCGCAGGAGCCGTACACGCTGCGCAATTTTCCGCTGCGCTTCAGTGACGTACGCCTCCCGGGTTACCAAAACTGGGATGCCTCCGTCTCGAAGTATTTCCAGATTCACGAAACGGCGCGCCTCCAATTCCGGTTCGAAGCGGTCAACGCACTGAACCATCCCTGGTTCACCAGCGTCGCGTCGCTGGATGTGACCAATGCGCAGTTCGGCCGCCTGAATCCGGTGCAGAACAACCTGCCGCGGTTTCTGAAACTCGGGCTGAACTTGCAGTGGTAGCCCGGCGGGCGAGGACGGCGGATCCACGGTTACAATGAAAGGAGAGTGACTGGGAAATCGTTTTATATCGAGACGTTCGGATGCCAGATGAACGTCCACGACTCCGAAAAGGTGGCTGGGACGCTGCTGGCCAAGGGCTACAGCCAAGTGGAGACGCCCGAAGAAGCCGACCTCGTGCTGTATAACACGTGCAGCATCCGCGATAAGGCCGAACAGAAGGTTTTCAGCCGCTTGCAGCAGTTCAAGCGGGAAAACGGCCGGGGCAAGGTCTTCGGAGTGCTGGGCTGCGTGGCGCAGCAGGAAGGCGAGAAGATCTTCGAGCGCGCCCCGCACGTCAGCCTGGTGGCGGGTTCGGCCAGCTACACCAAGCTGCCGGAAATGCTGGTGCAGCTCGAGCAAGGCGACCGGCGTGTCACCGGACTGAGCCTCGAGACGGACGAAACCTTCGACACCCCGTTCACCCGCCGGGATAATCCGTATCGCGCCTACATCACCATTATCGAGGGCTGCGACAAGTCCTGCGCCTATTGCGTCGTGCCTTTCACCCGCGGGCCTGAGCGAAGTCGCACTGGCGAGAGCGTCATGGCCGAGGCCCGACGGTTGGCCGAATCCGGACACACGGAAATCCAGTTGTTGGGCCAGAACGTGAACAGCTACCGCGACCCTACGCCGGCCGGATGGGATTTCGCCACGCTGCTGGCCCGGGTGGGCGAGATTCCCGGCATCCGCCGCGTGCGTTACACCACCTCCCACCCCCGCGACTTCGGAAAATCCATCGTCGATGCCATGGATGCGAACCCGGTGCTCTGCAATCACGTGCACCTGCCGGTGCAGTCCGGCTCGGACCACGTATTGGCCTCCATGGACCGCCTGTACACGCGCGCCGACTACATGCGGCGCATCGAGTGGCTGAAAAACTCCCCCCGCGACATGGCGATCACCACCGATATCATCGTGGGCTTCCCCGGTGAAACCGAGAGCGACTTTCAGCAGACGCTCGACCTGCTGGACGAGGTGCAATACGATTCGCTGTTCAGCTTCAAGTACTCGCCCCGGCCCAATACTTCGGCCCTGGCCCTGGGCGACCAGATTCCCGAGGAGGAGAAGACCCGCCGATTGATGATCCTACAGGAAAAGCAGCGCGCCATCCAGATCCGGCGCAACGCAGAACTGATCGGCAGCGTCCAGGAGGTCCTGGTGGAAGGACGCAACCAGGCTCTGGGCCAGTGGATCGGAAGAACCACTCAGAATCGTGTTGTGAACTTCACGGCTCCAGACGCCCGCGGCGACTCCCTGTTGGGCAAGTACCTGCCGGTACGAGTGACCCGCTCTGGACCCAATTCCCTGGTGGGTGAATGTCTCGCGAATGTGCTCTAATTGACTCTGGGAGGGCCTTATGGAAGTCGAAATGAAAATCCGCGGCTTGATGATGGACCCCGTAACCAACATGCCCATCGTCATTCTAAAGGACTTGAGCAGCAGCACGGTGCTCCCGATCTGGGTGGGGATCTACGAGGCCAACGCCATCGCGTTGGAGATTGAGAAGGTGTCCACGCCGCGGCCCATGACGCACGACCTCATTAAGAGCCTCCTGCTCGGTTTGAACACAGGGGTCCGCAAAGTGGTGGTGAATGAACTGAAAGAGGACACCTTCTACGCGCTGATCTGGCTCGAGCGCGATGGCGAGCTCATCAGTGTGGATTCCCGCCCAAGCGACGCCCTGGCCCTGGCCCTGCGGCTGGATTGCCCGATCTACGTGGAAGACGCCGTGCTGAAATCTTCCAAGCAGGCGGCCTCGGTTTCCGATAAGGTCAACAACGAAGAACTGCGCCGCTGGCTCGAGAACCTCAACGACGAGGATCTCGGCCGCTATAAAATGTAGCGCGGGCTCTACCGCGCGAGGGTGTACACGGCGCGGGCAGGAGTGGGCCGGCCTACCTCAAAGTGGATCTCATCCTGCTTCCTGCTCTTCAGAGTTTCCGGAGGAAGCGGTGTAGTCTGCTCTACGGTCAAGCGGGCTTCCCCGCCCGCCAGGCGCACGGTGCGCCGCCAGTCCCGGGCGGAGAATTCCAGGGCGCCGTCCGCCACGCGCACCTCGACGGTTCCGGACCCCGCGAAAGCACCCTCTTCGGGCAGCAGGTTCCGGCCGGAATCCTTCCACACAAACTCCAGCCAGCGGCCTCCGTCCCGGGCGGAGAAGATCGCGCGCGCCCGCTGATTTTCCAGCACCCATTCCAGATAGCCATCTCCATCCAAGTCGGCGGAATACGCTACCGTCTGGCCGCGCGGCACGGGCACGAAACGCACCGGCAGTTCCACCTTCGCGGCGCCGGAAATCACGATGCGAGCATCCCGGAGCTCGCTGCCATCCTTTTCCGGAAAGACGCGGATTTCCGCGGAACGATCCATCACGGCGCCCATGCTGATCTCCGTCTTGGGGGGAAAAAAGCGCAGGCCGTCGCCGCCGGCTTCCACGCCAAAAGTCTGGATCTGCGCGTAATTGTTCCGTAGGCTGAGGTCCAGGTTGCGGCCGTTGCGCGCATCCATGGGAATCAGTGGGGGTTCGGCCATCAACTGGCTGTGCCCTCCGTAATCCAGTTTCACGGCATCCGGCAGCCGCACCGAAAGCGGGCGGAATAATTGCACGCGCGCGCGTCCCAGAGCCACCCCATCGGCCTCGATGGCCAGATTGACCCAATCTCCGTGGAGCGCATCGGCAGGGACATCCACGGCATACTCGATTTCCGTGGGAGACTTGACCATGGGCGACGCGGTGTAGCCCTCCGGCAGCCGTAGCCGCGAGCGCTCGGCCAGTTCGGCCGAGGAGTAGGAGGTGGAGAGCACGTTGCGACGGCCGATGATCAGCCGGTGCGCGTCCACGAAGAAGGCGGAGGATTCCGGAGGTTCAATCGCCAGGCCGATGCGCACCCGGTGACTCGCCCCCTGTCCGGCCGGAATCGGCAGGCGCGCCCGAAATGTTTTTTCGTCCCAGTCGAATTTCGTAGGATGTCCGGCGGCCAGCAGAGGCCCGCTCGGTTCGTGGCTCAGTTGGAGCAGGACCTCTCCGGCCACCGGGGCACAAAATTCCATGGCCAGGATGCCGTTCTCGAACTCGATGGCCTGCAACTCCGCCGTGGCATAGATGATGTGTTCAGTAGTGGCGAAGGCGGAACAATCACCGCACAGTCCGCCGGCGAGCGCGGCGTTCACGGGAAGCCACAGGGCTTCGCCGGGAGGCACGAGGACGCTCGGAATCTCCAGATAGTGCCCGGCCCGGGAATACCAGACGCGCATCGCTCCCTGAAAGGGTTGCTTGCTTTGATTGATGAGATTGATCGCGGAGGTGCCGTGCGGCGCGGCCGAAAAGAGTTGCTCAGCGGTGACGCCGGGAGGGAACTTGCCGCTCACCGGCTCGACCGCACGGCCGCTGCGCGTGCGCATGTCCCCGAGCAGCGGCCCCCAGTGCCGCAGCAGCGCGGCCTGGATGCGCAGCGCCGCCACCGAGGGGCGCTCGTCACCGTTCAAAGAGACCGCACCATGCCGCACGATGGGGCCGCCCGGCGCCTCCCAGCCCACCGGAAAGAGGGCGTCTTCGACGTCCTCCCACAGGAGAGATCCGCGGGCGGCGGAAAGAGCGCGCCGGCTGCGCACCAGGGCCTCAGGATCAGCCGCAGAAACGGTGCTGACGGGGAGGGGGGGACCCGGGACGTCGAAGCCCGCAGCGCCTTCCATGAAAGCGATCGGGCCGCCATGATTGACTGTCTGGGTGTCGAGCAGGCCTTTCAGCTCCGCAATCCAGCGGCGAGCCGCCGCGCGATCCTGGCCAGCCCACGGCGGATACCCCCCGCCCACCCATCCCTTGACCGGCGGGAGCGGCCGCACCCATGCCCGGAGATTCAGGCGCCGCAGCAGCCGCACGAATCCCGCGAGGTCCCGCCGCGGGCTGGTGCGGCCCGTGAAATCCCAGGTGCCGGCTTCGATCTCGTGCCAGTTCCATGGAACCGAGAATTCGATGGTGTCGATGCCGACGGTCTTGAGCCAAACCAGTTCCCGCTCCCAGAGGGTCCGCGGGTAGAGATAATAGGGGAATTCCACTGCCTGGACATAAGGCCGGGGCTCGGCCTTCCCCGGAAGCGGTACGGCACAGGCGCATGCCAGGAATAGCAGGAAGAGACGCATCAAACCGTCATCGACTTCCGCAGACGATAATCTTCAACCAGCGGCATGCGCACCACGCGGCACATTTCGAACAGGCGGGAGCGCGCCCGCGGCCCGATACGGTCCGCCAGAGTGATTTTGTAGTCCACTTTCCCGGGTATCGTGGCGGACTTCTCGATCACCGTGCTGCCCGCATCCGGATCCGCGAGGTTGGTGGTGGCGATCAACGGTTTCCGGTTGTTACAGCGGTAGGTGATGATCGAGGTGACGGTGTCTTCCACCCAATCCGTCACGCGGTGGGCTCCCAGGTCGTCCAGCAGCAGGATGTCGGATTCGAGCGCGAAGCGATACGCTTCGCGGTCCGTCGAGTTCGAGGCGATATCGTACCCGGAGCGGATGCGGTCCAGCAGGTTCTGGTAGTCAAAAAACAGGCCCTCGAAGCCGCGCGAGAGGAGAATGCGCAGAGCCGCTACGGCAAGGTGCGTCTTGCCGGTGCCCGGATCGCCGATCAGCAGGAGACCGGGCCGCTTTTCGTTGGGAAATTCGCGGGTAAACGCCTTGACCGTGAGCAACACGTTGCTGAGTTCCCGGCGGGCGATGGGATTGTCGTTCGGCAGTGCAAAGTTGTCCAGCGAGGCGTTCTTGTACAGCGGCGGGATGTTGGCGTTTTCCTCCAGCCGGCGGGCGCGCGCCCCAAACACGCATTCGCAGCGTTCCGCGCCGGAGATGCCCTCGCGCTCCACGATTTTCCAGCCTGAGCCGTTGCATTGCGGGCAGGGGGATTCGGCAGCCATGTCTCTCTCATTATCCGCCAGATCGCCGCACCAGCCCGGCGAAAGTGGCGCGGGCTACTCGATGGTAGCCAGGACCTCCCCCGCGCTCACCGTGTCGCCTTCCTTCACGGGGATGGTGGCCACCCGCCCGGCCTTTCCGGCTTTCATCTCGTTTTGCATCTTCATCGCCTCGACAACCAGGACGCCCTGCCCCCGCTCCACCGGGTCACCCGGAGCCGCCAGCAGCCGCACCACCTTGCCGGGCATGGGAGCCACCAGGTTTTGGCGCCCTTCGACGCCGCCGCCCGAACCGCCACGGCTCCACCGCCGTGGGTCGTGAACGCGGACTTCGAAGCGATGTCCGTCAATGGCCACAACCAGACCTTCCAGCCCCTGCTCCACCCGGGCTTCGTAGCTGCGGCCTTCCCAGAGAATCGAGTAGACTCCCGGCTCGCACTGTTCCGCGAGCGCCGCGGTCTCCGCCGAATCCCCCAGGCGAAAGCGAACGCCTTCATGGTTCTGGGCGAGTTCCAGGTCGGCGGGATTGCCGTTGATCTCCAGCCGGAGTTTCACCGCAGCATCTCCTGGCGGCCGGCTTGCAGCCACGGGCTGATCCCCGCGGATGAACGATCCTCGCCGCCAGCCTCGCGCCGGTTTATCGTATACAACGCAGCCGCCAGGGCCGCTACCGGCTCCAGATCGGGAGACGGCCCCTCGCGCTCGGCGCGGGCCAGAAATTCGTCGATAAAACCGGTGTGGAGGCGCCCTTCCTCGAAAGCACAGTCTTGGAGGATCTGGCGGAAGAAGAGGATGTTGGTTTTGATGCCGGAGACGTCGTACTCGCGCAGGGCGCGGATGGCGCGCGCGATGGCCGCGGGCCGCGACTCGCCCCACACGGCCAGCTTGGCCAGCAGCGGGTCGTAGTCGAGAGGCACCGTCCATCCTTCGTAGACACAGCCGTCCAGCCGGATTCCTGGCCCCAGCGGCCGCGTGAGCCGCGTAATCCTTCCGGGAGAAGGAAAGAACTGGTTGTAAGGATCCTCTGCGTAAACGCGGCATTCGATCGCCGAGCCCCGCCACGCCACATCCTCCTGGCGGATGGGCAGCCGGGCTCCGGCGGCGATCTCCACCTGCAGCTTGACCAGGTCCAGACCGGTCACCAGTTCCGTTACCGGGTGCTCCACCTGCAGGCGGGTATTGACTTCCAGGAAATAGAAATTGCGGGCAGGGTCCACCAGGAACTCCACCGTGCCGGCGCTGTGGTAGCTTGCCGCCCGCGCCGCCCGTACGGCCGCCTCTCCCATGGCCTGCCGCAGTTCGGGATGTTGCGCGACCAGCGGCGAGGGGCACTCTTCCATCACCTTCTGATGCCGCCGCTGGATGGAGCACTCGCGCTCGCCGAGGTGAATGAGGTTGCCGTGGCGGTCCCCGATCAGTTGAATCTCGATGTGCCGGGGGTGCTCCACCAGCTTTTCGATGTAGAGCTCCGGGTTGCGGAAGGAGCGCTCGGCTTCGCTCGAGGCATCGCGAAAGGCGGAATCCAGTTCCGCTTCTGAATCTACGCGCCGCATACCCTTTCCGCCCCCGCCGGCCACCGCCTTCAGGAGAATGGGGTAGCCGTACCGGAGACCGAACTCGCGCGCCTCCACGGCGCTTTTCAGTCCTTTGCCTGTGCCCGGCACCACCGGCACCCCGGCGCTCACCGCCAGGCGGCGGGCATCCGTCTTCGATCCCAACCTGCGGATGGATTCCGCCGAAGGTCCGATGAAGACAATGCCGGCATCTTCGCAGGCGGCCGCAAACTCGGCATTCTCGCTCAAGAAGCCGTAGCCCGGGTGGATCGCCTCGGCGCCGTGCCTGCGCGCGGCATCGATGACCCGGTCGATACGCAGGTAACTCTGAGCCGACGGTGACGGCCCTATGTATTCGGCTTCGTCGGCCATGCGGACATGCAGGGAGGTGCGGTCGGCATCCGAATAAACCGCCACCGCGCGGATGCCCATTTCCCGCAGGGTGCGCATGACCCGCACGGCAATCTCGCCGCGATTGGCTATCAGTACTTTGCGGAACACCGATCAGATTGTAGCAGGAGAAGCCGCCGGAACTAACTGCGCCCTTCCCTGTTAGAATTGAGCTAGACATGGCCCTCGATTCCATCAAGGGTTCCCTCCGGGAGAAAGGTGTCCGCTTAACCCGCCAACGGCAGATCCTGCTGGAGCTGATCGACAAAAGCGGCCTGCACCTGGACGCAGAGCGTCTGTATCAGATGGCCAAGGAGCAGGACCCCAAGCTGAACCGGGTTACCGTCTACCGCACCTTGAAGATGCTCAAAGAGGGCGGACTGGTGGACGAACTGGACCTGATGCATCACGCGGGGGACCAGCACTACTACGAGACCCGCATGAAGCAGGAGCACGCGCATGTCATTTGCCTGCGCTGCGGGAAGGTAGAAGAGTTTTTCGGCGAGCCCTTGCAGCGGCTGCGGAGGCAGATCGAGAGCCACTTCGGGTTTCAGATTCTGCTGGCGCGCACGGAAGTCGGCGGCTATTGCGCGCACTGCCAGACGCTGCGCGCCCGCGAGTTAGAACAGGCCCGCCAGATGGGACAGGTGGCGCCGCGGCCGCATCCGGACGGTGGAGTCGCGCCCCGGGTCCGCGCCAAACATTCTGCCTGATGGGCACGGGAACCGTCGAGATCCCCCAGTCCGCCAGCCTCATCGTGATCGACCCCGGCGGGCGCCGCAGCAAGGTCGCGTTGCACCCGCTGCCGTTTCGCATCGGAAGGCAGCCGGATAATCACCTGATTCTGCGAGACACCCGCGCTTCCCGCCAGCACGCACAGATTCTGTTCGAAAACGGCGCGTACGTTCTCGAAGACACGCATAGCCGCTATGGTGTATGGGTAAACGGCAAACGCATCCAGCGGCAGGAGCTGCACAATTCCGACCGGATCGAATTCGGAGTGCCGGAATCGTATCAACTGGTCTTCGCCTTGGACGGCGCCGAACTCTCCCGGCTGATGGAACAGCTTACGCCAAGGGACCTGCCGGCGTCGCCGGGCGGCTCGTCCCCGGCGGCCGGCAACTTGGCCAGGTTGCGCGCGGTGCTGGAGGTGGGCCGCGCGCTCGAGACCTCGCTCTCCACCGACGATGTGCTGAGCTCGGTGGTGGATGCGGCCCTGGCCGTGACCGGCGCCGAGCGAGGCTTCCTCCTGCTGCGCCAGGGTGCGGAACTGGCGACCAGGGTAGCCCGCAACCGGCAGGGCCAGCCTCTGTCCGACAGCGATCTGCAGGTGCCCCGCCGTGTGCTCCAACGTGCGCTCGAGCAAAGGCGGGACCTGCTGTCGATGAACTTTGATCCGCAAGGGCAGGCCGGCATCCGGCCCGAGCAGAGCATCGCCGACCTGGAATTGCGCAGCGTGATTTCCGTGCCCCTGGTGCGCATCAATACCAGTGCGGGCGCCGGTGCTACCAGCATCATTTCCACGGCGGACCAGACCGTGGGCGTTCTTTACATGGATTCCCGCATCGGCAGGGCGGACCTGGCCGGCGGCAATCGCGAATTGCTGCAGACCCTGGCCATCGAGGCCTCCACGGTGCTCGAGAACGCGCGCCTGCTGGAAGAGGAGCGCGCCAAGCAAAAGATCGAGGAAGAGCTGAACCTGGCGCGCAGCATCCAGCGGAGCCTGCTGCCCCGGCAACTGCCTTCCGCGGGCTGGTTCCGCGCCGCGGGCAATAGCGTGGCCTCCCACCAGGTGGGCGGCGACTACTTCGACGTCCTCGCGCTCGGCACGGACTGCTGGACTTCGGTGGTGGCGGATGTCTCCGGTAAAGGCGTGAGCTCGGCGCTGCTGGCGTCCCTGGTGCAAGGAGCCTTCATCCTGGGCAACGCCAACTCGGAGGCCATGCTGGCCCGGGTCCGCGGCCTCAACCGATTCCTGTTCCAGCGCACCGAAGGGGAGAAATACGCTACCGTGTTCTGCTGCATGCTGGCGCGCGACGGGCGGCTGCAATACCTGAACGCGGGACACTGTCCGCCGCTGGTAGTGCATCCGGAAGGAGCGTGGGAGTACCTGGAAACCACCGGCACGCCGGTGGGCCTGATGGAAGCGGCGGAATTCGCCATCGGGGAGAAACGGTTAGCGGCCGGTGACAAGATCGTGATCTATAGCGACGGACTCACCGAAGCGCAGAACAGTCGCGGCGAATTTTTCGGACGTAAGCGCCTGCGGCAGTCCGCCCTGGCGCACGCGCAAAGCTCCTGCCAGGACATGCACGAAGCCATCCAGAATGCCGTGACCACCTTTACCGAAGCGGCCCCCCAATCGGACGATCTGACCCTGGTGGTTCTGGAGTACCAGCCGGAAAATGCGGGGTGAGTTACAGTGGAGCACGGCCCCCGGGGGGCGGTGGAGTCCACCGGCGCCCCTCGACGCAGCCCATGGGACTTGCTATCGGAGGGGTTGGATCGTGATTCGAATGTACTTCAGTGATCACGAACCGCCCCATTTCCATGCGCAGTATGGGGAATTCGAGGCTCTCGTCGAGATAGAGACGCTCGCCCTACTCAGAGGCGAACTGCCGCGGAGAGCGATGGCGCTAGTGCTGGAATGGGCCGCGCTCCATCGCCAGGAATTGAGATCGGACTGGGAACGGGCCCGCACGGGTACACCGGTGCAACCCATTGCCCCACTTGATTAGGAGCCGACATGAAATTAGTCCGCGTCTGTGCAGCGAGGCCGATGGACGGCCACCGCGTGCAACTGACCTTAACCGACGGCCGCGTGATCGAGAGGGATGTTGGGCCGATGTTGACAGGTCCGATTTTCTCGGAGATTCGTAGCAATCCGGTGCGATTCCGGGAGATGCGCGTGGAAGGAGGTACGCTTGTCTGGCCGAATGGCGCAGACCTGTGTCCGGATGTGCTGATCTGGGGCGGCCTGCCGCCTGCCGAAACGGCTTCAGACGCAGCGTAAATCGGGCTTTCTCAACTGTGCGTCGCGCTGGTTCCGGGCGGTTCCCATGCCACGAGCCGTCACCGGGCGGTAGCGCCTCCGAATATTTCTCCCCTTCCGTGGTTGCGGCCCCGTAGCTTCTTACTCCCCCAAAGCCCGCCGCGCCCGCTGCTCCTCCCCCCAGATCAGAGGGTCGGGGCCGGACAACTGCACAAACAACTGATAATTCTTCCGGGAATCCGGACGTTTCCCCTGCCGCTCCAGAACGGCGGCGCGCAGAAAAAACAGTCGCGGAAACCACAGGGAGGGCTCGGAACCCAGGTTGCGCACGTCGGGGATGGGATTGCGCGCTACTAGCGGCGCGGCATCCTGCCAGCGCCCCGTAGCTGTGTAGGCCCAGGCCAACAAAACAGGCAACTCCCAGTCCGCGCTCGGGTCCGTGCTGCGATAGAGTTGGTCGAGAACCGGGGCAGCCGCCTCGAAGTCTCTGGCGAACAGAAGCGCATGCGCCAGAGCATACCGGCGCAAGCCTTCCTGCCCCGCCCCCGCGAACTGGCGATCCGCGCGCAAAGCCCAATCCTTGGCCCCCGCCTCGGGCTGGGTGAGAAACTGCGCGATCCTGGCCGCGGTGGCGCTGAACTTCCCGGCGTTCGCGGCGGCGTGGGTAGCGTGAGCGCGGGCGGCAACGTAGTCACCCAGTTGCAGGTTCCAGAGGACCAGCCGGGCATAGGCCTGCGAGGACACATCGCGCAACGGTCCCGAGGCGGTGCGCCGCGCGAACTCCTCCATCTCGGCGAGCGCCGCCCGGCGCTGGCCGGTCAGCCATGCCCATTGCGCCTCGCGAAATCCCAGCAGGGGATCGCCTGCTCTTCGCCGTGACGACGCGTAGCGGGCGAACAACCCGCCGGCGCCGGCGAGATCCGCTCGCATGAGGCGGGCATAGACGGCCTTGAGTTGCTCTCCGCCGTCGAGGAACTCGGGAGACTTGCCGTAAGCCTGTAGATAGAACTGCTCGGCTTCCGCCAGGCGGCCGAAATAGAAACTTACGTCGCCGAGCGAGTCGAGCGGATTCGCCTCCTGGGGACGCAAGGCGGCGTAGCGGCGCAGCGCCTGCGTTGCGCGGGCGAGGTCGCCGGCCAGCGCCGCCGCGTAGCCCATCCGGTTCAGAGTGTCGATGTTCTCCGGTTCGATGGCCGCGGCTTTCTCCAGGCCTGCCACACTGTCTCGAAAGCGGTGCTCCTGAAGGGCGATCTCCGCCAGGCTGCGGTACAGAGTCGGATCGGCGGGAGCCAGCCGCGACATCACGGACAAAGCGCGATCGCGGGCCGCGCGGTCGCCGGTGAGCACCGCGGCGTCCAGGTCCAGGTGCGCCCGGTCAAACTCCTGGAAAGCGCCGCTGCGCGCCCGCGCCTGCTCCAGGCGGCTCTCCGCGGTGCTGCGATCGTGCTGCGCCAATGCCAGTTCCACCGCTGCGGCCCACGCCATGCCGAACGCGGAATCGGCGGCGACCGCCTGCTCGAACAAGCGGCCGGCTGCCGCAGCGTCCGCCGACTCGCACGCCTCGGCGTAGTAACGGAGCGCTTCGTCGCTGCGCGTGCTGAAGGAAGAGGCCGAGGCGCTCACCTGGCGCGCCATGCGCCCCGCCAGAGGGATCATTCCTTCCGCCAGAGGGCCACTCTCGGACAGGACTTGAACGGCCCTGCCAGTGGCCGGATCCCGCACCACGGCATCCACGCGCAAGGTTCCGCGCACCAGGGAATACTGCCCCACCAGGAGACGGTTGGCTCCCACCAGCAGCGCTTGCTGGCGTTCGGCGGCTACGCCGGGGGCGCCCGGAGGTTCACCTCCCAGGAAGGCATCCGCACCCCGCAAGGTCTTGTAGCCGATGGCGTAGACATGCGAGGCCGCCCTCAGTTGGGTGGTGAGGACTTCCGCGAAGCCGCGGCCCATCCAATCGAGCGCTGGATCCGGCGTCAGGTTTTCGAAACGCAGAACCGCCACGCGTTCGAACTCGGGGCCCTGCTTTCCACGGCAGCCGGTCAACAGGGTGGCAGCCAGAGCCACCGCCGCTACCGGCCGGGCCGGCTTACAAAACACGCGGCTCCATCGCCAGCAGTTGTTGGAATTCCGGTGTATCGCGCAGCGCTGAAAACTCGGGGTCCTCTTTCAGCTTGGTGCGCTCTTTGAAACCCTCCTCCAAAGCTTTGCGGATGTACAAAAGGGCGCGATCATTCATGCCCGCCTTGGCATAGGTCTTGGCCAGGTAGTAGTGGAATTTGGCCCGCTCTTCCACGTTTCGCTCCTGCAGCAGGACGCCGTAGGAACTGCGGCGCTCGAAAACTTCCGGATCGAGCGAGAGCGCCGTTTGATAGGCCTCCGCGGCCTGCTTGTATTTCTTGCGGGCGAAGTAGGCCGTTCCCAGGTTGCTGTAGATGGAAGCCGCGTCGGGCGTCAGCTTGAGGGCCCTGCGGTAGTAACTGGTGGCCCGCCTGTATTTCTTATTGGCGTAATAAATCGTGCCCAGGTTGTTCAGCGCCTCCGCGTATTTCGGATTCAGTTTGATCGCTTTCTCGTAGTATCGGCGGGCGGTGTCGAACTGCAACATCTGGTGGTAGGCGATGCCGGTTTTATTCAAGATGACCGCGGAATTGGGGCACTGCCCGTACAGGTCGATGGCCTCGCGATACATCTTGCGGGCCATCAGGATGTCGCCGCGTTGCTCGGGAGTGATGGTGGCGGCGGAACCGCGGGACTCGGCGATCGGGGAGTCGAGCCTTTTCGGCTTTTCCGGGAGGGTTCCGGCCGATTGGGCGGGCAGGAATCGCCCTGCCAGGAGAGCCATGGCAAAAACGACCAGGACGCGCGTGGAAACCATAACGGCCTCCTCGCCTGTTATTTAAACACACCTAAGAGGCGGTGGAATAACCCCTTCTTTTCCTTTGGCTTCTCGGTTTGCTGGGCGGTCTGTTGGGGCGGGAGAGGCGGCGGGATCTGGCCGCGGGCAGCCAGGGCTGCGGGGGCCTGCGCGCTGGGCGGCCCTAACGCGGGCGGCGGAGTCACGGGCGCTTTCGGAGCCACATCCCAACCCGCCACGTTGGTCAGGCCGGGCTGCGAACCGCCGTGCAGCGGGCAGGTTCCCACAGGCTGGGTGCCGGCCACATATACTTCCACGCGCGTGGAGGGACACATCGGCGTAGCGGGCATTCCGGATTGCGGATCAATCTGGATCGCCACAATGCCATCCGGCGCCTCGAACGGCTTGACGTTCCGGTAAGCGCGATACTGCAGGGCGCGCTTCATAAACTCCGTCCAGATGGGCAGTGCCGAGCGCGCGCCTTCCAGGTCCAGCTCGCGATTATCGTCGAAGCCCACCCAGACAATGCACAACAGTTCGGAAGTGTAGCCGGCAAACCACCCGTCGTGTGAGGTCCCGGTCTTCCCCGCCGCCGGAGCGGCAAATCCGCGCGCACGCACCCCAGCGGCGGTGCCGCTGCGCATGACCTCCTCCATGAGATTGGTCATCAGGTACGCCACCCGTGGGTCCAGCACCGGCCGCTTTTCGATCTTGTTCGTGTAGATGATCTTGCCGTCCTGCGAACGAACCATGCCAATGAAGTTCGGCTTGACGTAGACCCCCTGGTTCGCAAACACGGTGTAGGCGCCGGCCATTTCCACGGGGGTGACGTCGTAGGCGCCCAGGGCAACGGCGGGGGTGGGTTGGATGTCATAGTTCAAGCCCGCCTTTTTGGCCAGGTCCACCACGTTGTCAAAGCCCACCATCTCGGCCACTTTGACCGTGGCCACGTTGAGGGAGTGCGCCAGAGCCTGGCGCAGGGTGACCGTTCCGTAGAACTTGTGCTCGAAATTGTCGGGCTCGTAAGGTTTGTTGTCAAACCAGAAGGTGGTGGGCTCGTCCACCACCGTAGTGCCTGCGGTCAGGACCTTCGGGGCGCCATCGATGGCCGTATCCATGGCAGTAGCGTAGACGAACGGCTTGAAAATGGAGCCCGGCTGCCGTTTCGCCAGCACGTGGTTGAGCTGGCTCATGCCGTAATTGCGGCCGCCCGTGAGCGCCCGAATCTCGCCCGTGTGCGGGTCCAGCGCGATCAGCGCGCACTGGGCCTCTGGCGGCGTCTGGCCCCGGAAGCGGCGCTGGCGCCGGATCTGGTCATCCACGTTCTGCATGCCAATGCGCACGGCCTCCACGGCGGCGCGCTGCAAGTCCAGGTCCAGCGTCGTGTAGACCCGAAAAGAGCTGGACTGGAAGTCAAAATCCTGGAACTTGCTTTGCAGCACGTCGTTGACCAGGTCTACGAAATACGGGGCGTCGATCGACTGGCTGGCGCCCTTGGCCAGACTGAGCGGCGAGGCAATCGCCTGGGAATACTCCTGGTCCGTGATGTGGCCGTTCTGATGCATTAGCATCAATACAACATTGCGTCGCTCGCGCACGCGGTCGGGATACCGGAAGGGGTTATAGCGGGAAGGCCGCTGGATCATGCCGGCCAGGGTAGCCGCCTCGGGCAACGTAAGCTGCCGGATATCTTTCCCAAAATAGGCCTCAGCGGCTTCTCCAAAGCCGTGAATGCTGAAACTTCCGCGCCGGCCGAGATAAATCTGGTTGGCGTAGTCCTCGAAAATCTGTTCCTTGGAGAGCTTCTGCTCGAGCTGGAGAGTGATGAGCACTTCGGCCAGCTTGCGCTTCCAGTTCTTGTCCGCATCCAGCCACAGCCCCCGCGCCAGTTGCTGGCTGAGCGTGGAAGCGCCCTGTTCCTTGCGGCCCTCTTTAAGGTCGATGTAGGCCGCCTTGATGATGCGGATGGGATCGAAACCCGCGTGCTGAAAGAAGCGCTTGTCCTCGGCTGAGGTGACTGCGTTGATCAGCACCTTGGGGATGTCTTGAAACTTCACCAGCCGGCGCTTCTCGCGATTGCGGTCAAACAGATTAGTAATAAGCTGCGGCTCGAGTTGGAACTGGCTGCGGACCGTGTTGTCCTGGAGCGAAACGATTTGCGAGATGCGGCCGCCCGAGAATTTGATGACACCGGCCTCCTGGTCGAAATAGGAATCGGGGCCGGGAAAGATCTCGATTTCATCCTTGCCGACCCGCAGCCAGCCCATCGGATTGCCGCGCGACTCGGTATAGCCGCTGCGGCGTAGTTTGTCAGCAATTTCCTCCGGCGTGGCGGGATCTCCCACGGCGACGATTTCGGGCGTGGCGTAGATCTTGGAGGTGTTGGCGAACGGGCCGACCTGGAGCTTCTGATCGATCAGCCGGGAGTACTTCGAATAGTAGTAGGTAAAGACTCCCAGGGAACCCACCGTCAACAGGGCCCCCAGAACGATCAGCCCCCGCCCGAACGGCCCCAGGAAAAAGCGTGCGATGCGCGCCTCCCGAGGAACTTTGACCTTCACTTCCTTTTTGCTTGCCGGCACCAGTCCAATTTTCTCACGTTGGCCGGGCGGGGTTCATTTTTCCGCTCCGGGGTAAAAGTGGAGACTCACCGTATACAGGGGCAGATCCACCCTCACCGCGTAACGCACGTCAATGCGCAACCCGCCGGCCGTCCGTTTTACCAGCACGTTGTCTGCCTTTATCGGCAGGTCCAGTTCCGCTGCCTTCTCCACGATCTGAGTCCGCAACACGTCGTCGGACGCGGTCTGGTTTGCCACACGCTGTGTGGTCTCTTCCACAAACTGCTGTAGCTGGTAATTGCGCAGGTAGGACGGAGCCAGCCGGGCGCTGATAACAACGAGCAGCCCCAGAACCGCGCATCCCACCGCCACTCGCCAGCGTGGCAAACGGCTGGCCGCCGGGGCGGATTCACTCACGTTCGGAATCCCGGCTGGCGGCGCAAAGTTCTTCCCAGAGTTCGGCGTGCGGCGTCCACTCCGGGTTTTCGAGGCCGGAGATTTGCAGCTCAGCCACATTCAGCGTGCCATGGCCGTACGGGCAAATGTACTCGATCCGCGGGCGCCCCAACAGCAGCATGCGGCTCCACGAGCCCGTCTCGACGGGCATGCGCAGCCGCCGCAGGCACACACGGCAGCGGTAGCGCTGGTCCAGGATGCAGACGTAAACCGCGCCGCAGCAAAGCAGAAACCAGACGCCGGCTGCCAGCGTGTACAGGAGGTCATATCCGAAGCGCGGCGGACGGAGGTAGAAGAAGTCGGGTTCGGATGGCCAGAGATAGTTCAGCAGGGCGAGCAGCCCGTACATGCACCCGCCCGCGACACCGAGCTTGCCTGCCAGGAAGCTCCAGTAGCGCATACGTTTTAGACTCTCGCCTCCTGATACTAGTTTCGGCCTTCCCAATCAATGGCGCAATAGGTTGCGCAGCAGGAACAGCAGGTTTGCGGGCCGTTCGGCGAGCCGGCGCATGAAATAGGGATACCAGGCCCTGCCGAAGGGAACGTACAGGCGCAGCCGGTAGCCTTCCGCTGCCAGGCGGCGCTGAATATCGCGGCGGATGCCGTAAAGCATCTGGAACTCGAAGCCCTCCCGGGGGATGCCGCGTTCGCGCGCGTAGCGCTCGGTTTCGCGAATGATTCTCTCGTCGTGCGTGGCGAAGGCCGGGTAAACGCCCCGGTCCAACAGCAAACGCATGAGTTCCACGAAATTCCGGTCCACCGCGGCCTTCTTGTGGAAGGCCACCGAGGGCGGCTCGAGGTAGGCGCCTTTGCAGAGCCGCACGCGGACCTTGAGATCGCACAGGCGTTCGACGTCTTTCTTGCTGCGCAGCAGATAGGCCTGGATGACGGTGCCCACGGCGCCGTGGCGGGCATGCAGTTCCTCCACCAGGCGCAAGGTTCGATCCGTGTAGTCGCTCGACTCCATGTCTACCCGGACGAAGCTCCCGAGTTGCTCGGCGCGGGCCGCCAGTTGCTCCACGTTTGCCCGGCAGGCCTCCTCGGAGAGATCCATGCCGAACTGCGTCAGCTTAATGGAAACATTGGCTTTGAGGCCGCCGGCGGCTATTCCGTCCAGGGTCTGGAGATAAACGTCCCGGGAGGCGGCGGCTTCCGCCAGCGAGGTGACATTCTCCCCTAGGTGATCCAGGGTGGCGGAAATCCCGTCCGCCTGGATGCGCCGGGCGACCGCGAGGGCCTCCGCCAGCGTATTCCCCGCCACAAATCGGGCCGCCAGGCGTCGAGCCAGCGGCGATGTTTCCATCCACTTTCGCAATCGCTTGTTGCGGGAGAGGGACAGCAACAGAGTGCGCAACTGAATCTCCTATTACCCAAAATACATCGCTAACGTCTTGCTGAGCCCATGCGGGCAGGCTACAATACCGGAATCTCCACCGCGGAGGCGGTGTGTCGTTCGGCTGTCTGGCGGCTCAGAATGTTCAAGCGTAACTTGATCTTGGGATACATCTGCCTGGTGGGGATCCCGTTGCTGGCGATGATTGCCATCCTGGACGCCGGTCACGGCCTGCGCGCCGCGGCTGTGGTCGGCGGAACCTGGGATGTGCAAGCGGATTTCCAGGGCCTGGCAAGCTCTCCATGCGCGGCGCCGCTCCTGGCGGCGAAGCGGCCGGCGCTGCGCATCTCCCAATCCGGGCGCTACCTGGCCCTGAGCCTGGACCGTCTGCAAGGCCCTGGAAGAGTGGATGACGGCATCGTCACGGCCGGCGCCCTGCGGACCGCGGGTGGGGATTTCTGCGGGTCCCAAGACCACCCGGTGATTCTGCGCGCGAATCTGGAGCGCTCCGCGGGCCAGGCCTTCCTGAATGGCACGATCACCGTGGATGGCTGCCCGAGCTGTGCCGCCGTCGCGTTCCGCGCGACCTCCCTGAACCCCTCCGCCAAAGCAGGCCGCTGATGCCCAATCTGTTTCTTCTAATCCTCCAAATCGGTGTCATTTTGATCGCCGCGCGCATCGTCGGCGCGGTCTTCCGGAGGTTGCGGCAGCCTCAGGTGATGGGAGAAATGGTGGCGGGCATCCTGTTGGGGCCGTCGCTGCTGGGTTGGCTGGCCCCGGCCACCTCCGCGGCGCTCTTCCCTCCCTCCAGTCTGGGCTATCTCAACGGTCTGAGCCAATTGGGGCTGGTCCTGTTCATGTTTCTGGTCGGGCTCGCGCTGAACCCCAAGGAACTGCACGACTACGGCCACGCCGCCGTGCTCACCAGCCACGTCAGCATCGTGGCGCCGTTTACGCTGGCCGCCGGCCTTTCGCTGTTTCTCTATCCGCAGCTTTCCGACCAGAGCGTGCGGTTCAGTAGCTTCGCGCTGTTTATGGGAGCGGCTATGAGCATCACGGCGTTCCCGGTGCTGGCGCGGATTCTGACCGAGCGGGGCCTGCTGCGCACGCGCATGGGCACCCTGGCCATCGCCTGCGCGGCGGTGGACGACGTCACCGGGTGGTGCATCCTGGCGTACATCGTGGTGCTGATCCGCGCCACCAGTTCGAGCACGCCGCTTTGGTTGACGCTGGGCGGCTCGCTGGCTTTCGTCCTCCTGATGATCTTCGGCGCGAAGCGGCTGCTGCGCCGGTTCGAGAAGCACTTCGTCAAGCACCACGGGTTAAGCGAGAACGCCATCGCCCTGATCATCCTGTTCGTGCTGGCCAGCGCTCTGGCCACCGAGGCGCTCGGCATTCACCTGCTGTTCGGCGCGTTTCTGGCAGGCAGCATCATGCCCAAGAACCGGGCTTTCGTGCACGAAATGCTGGGGAAGTTCGAAGCCGTGACCGTGGTGCTGCTGCTGCCCCTGTTTTTCGCTTTCACCGGCCTGCGCACCAGCATCACGCTGGTCAGGGGCGCCGAGATGTGGGGCTACTGCGCCGTCATCATCGCGGTGGCGATCGTGGGCAAGCTGGGCGGCTCGCTGATCGCCGCCCGGTCCGCCGGCATGCCGTGGCGGGATTCCGCGGCCCTGGGCATCCTCATGAATACTCGCGGCCTCATGGAACTGGTGATCCTGAACATCGGGCTGGACATCGGCGTGATCTCGCCGGCGCTGTTTTCCATGATGGTCCTGATGGCCCTGGTCACCACCTTCATGACCACGCCCCTCCTCGAGTGGGTCTACCCGGTCAAGCGCATCCTGTCGGAGACTGTCGCGGAGGAAGAGAAAGCCGAGGCACTGCCGGCCTAGGATCAGCGCCCGGGCGTGATCCACATCGGGGAACTCCAGGCCAGTTGCCCGTCCTGTTGCAAGACCCGCACGTAGTAATAGCTTTCCTTGCCTCCGAACTCGCGGTCGGCAAACTCGAAGGCGGCGTCCTTGGTCAGCGGGCGCGTGGTGTAGACGAAGCGCCGGTCTTTGATCAGATCGATCTGCAGAATGGGACCTGTGCCCAGCACCCGAACCGAGAATTGCGGCGCCCCCGGCGCGGTGAAAATGTCACCCATGAGATGCACGGACCCGCCGGAGCGGGCGCGGAAATCCAGAATGATATTGTCGGTAGCGCCGTAGGCGTGGCGCTTCCGGATAGCGTCCAGCAGGCCTTCGCGGGTGAACTGCTCCGCCAGCAGGCAGGCATAGGAAATGTGCGTGGACCAGTGGTCCGAACTCGACTGCACGCCGAGCTTGTACCCTTTCGCCAGCGCGTTCCACCAAAAGCCCGCCGGCTGCCAGCCGCTTTTCTGAGCCTGCGGATTCAAGGCCGTGGCCGCGCGCGGAGCGCCTTCGTATTCGTAGCTGTTCCGATAGCCCTGGTAGATCTCCATAAGCGGCTCCACCACCGGGTCGTTGTCGCGCCAGTCCGTGCCCTGGTCCGTAGCCGTCGAGTGAGGCATGGAGATCCCCTGGTTCTTGTGCAGGTACTCGTAGAGCCCGGCCGCGCCCACCCGCCCGCTCATCTCCTCCGGCGGGATGGGCAATGGGCGCACCCCCGGATGGGCGAAGATCACATTCCGGTGCCCGTTGGGATAGGGCAGGCTCCGCTCGGACCCGAACAGCGGCGTGAAGCGGTCCGGCACAAGAAACAACTCCGCCAGTTTCTGGTTCTGCCACCACGTGAACTCCTGGTCGTAGCCGGTTTGATGATCCGTGGCGGCGATGTAGTCAAAGGCGGCAGCATCCAGGGCGTAGCGATAGAGTTCCAGCAGCGAACCGTCGTATTTGAAATCCTGGGAGACGTCGGTGTGGCGGTGCATGTCGCCGCGGTAGATGTGGAATTGCCTGCCGCCGGCCTGGATCTGATAGCCGCGGATGGCGCGCACGTCCGCCGTCTCCTGCGGATGCACCGGGATCGCTTCCGCAAAGGGCTCGGAGAAGGGCTCGAAGGCCAGGGGGGAGAACTGCGGCGTCTGAGCCACGCCGAGGGTTGCGCAATAGATGTCGGCGTGCACCGGGATCTGGTTCCGAAACAGCCGGCCGTCGGTCATCCAGGCCGCCCAGAGCGCGCCGTCGCGTGCGCGCGCGAGAGCCGGTAGCTTTTCGATGGAGCCAGCGCTGTCCGGCACGGGCTGCGGCTCGCTCCAGCGGCTGCCATCGAAGCGCGTCAGGTAGTTCTCCCAATCGATCGGGCTACCGATGGTCCGGGAGTTGCGCCGGGTCCAATGGCGAAACAGCAGGGTCAACGTTCCTTTGCCGTCAAACGCGATCTGCGGATGTTCCGCGTTCTCCCGCATGCTTTCCGGGAGAGTTGTGCGCGGGCTCCGGCGGGGTTCCAGCCAGCGGCCGTTTTCCAGCACCGCCAGGCGCAGCCAGCGCCGCTGATGGATCGGCACCGCCAGCGGCGTGGGGATCAGGAAGCCCTGGTCCTTGGCCCAGTTAACGCCGGATTCGTCCCAGGCCACCCAGGGCCGGTTCTCCGCGTCCACGGTCACGGCGGCATGCGCCTGGAAATCCGGGCTGGTGGTGATCGCCCGGACAGGCGAGAGCGAACCCTGCTTGTAGGACCGGAAAAAGATGTCGTAGTTGCCGCGGTCGTAGCTGTCCCACACGACGTAGGCTGTGCCGTCCGGGCCGGCGGCCACCGCGGGTTCCCAGTCGTTGGCTGCCGATTCGCTGACCCGGACCTCCTCCGACCAGCGGCCCTGATCGTAGCTCTTCAGATAGATATCGCTCTGGCCGCCCCGGTAGCTCTGCCAGACGAGAAAGATGGGGCCGGAACCGATCGAGGCCGCGCGCAGAAACGTGTTGCTGCCGGCGCCGGCAAGCAGTTCCGGGGTGCGCCAGGCGCCATTGTGCTTCGCGCGGCCCCAGATCTGCCATTGCGCGCCTTCCCGCTGGCCCCAGAACACCCACAGGCTGCCGGAGGTATCCGCGGCCGCGGCGCAGCGGAATATCTCCCCGTGGCGCGGCGTCACTTCCTCAGCCGCGGACCAGGCCCCCTGGCGCCGGAGGCGCAGCAGGACACGGTCGGCGCGATCGCGGTAGGCCACCCAGGCCGCCGCCAGTGTGCCGTCCGGCAGGGCGGCCAGCGCCGCCTCGTCATGCTCGAATGCGGGATCGCTGAGCTTCTCGACCGTAGGAACCCGCGCCACGATCACGCGCCCGTCCAGAAAAGAGCGCGGATTCCCGCCGATTTCGGAGAGCAGAAAATCGAACTGTCCCTGAGCGGTTCGGATGGCAAACCGCGGGTCGCCGTTGGACTGGACGGTCAGGTACAACCCTACGGGCTGAAACAGAACCGGAGGCTTGGAACCCGGCCGCATTTCCGTGTAGTGAACGTCGGAGAACGGCTCCACGGCGTCCCGGCGCGTAACGCACTTCCACGTTCCCGAGCCGCTGATCTCGTCCCCCGCCGAGAAGTGCCAGCCTTCGGCGCGCGCCAGCGTCCCGCCCGTGATCTGCACCGAGCCGTCCCACCGCTCCGCCGCCTGAGCCTTCAGGCCCAGGGTGACAAAGACTGTGGCGGCCGGAGAGCCGGCCGGTCCGGGAGTTTCCTGCGCCGGGGTGTAGCGCAGGAGGAATACCAAAGGGATCAGCGCCGCGGCGCCCGCAACAGCCAGCATTCGCCTCATGCGTAGATTCTCACGCAGGAGCCGCCCCCTCGGCCAGTCCGATTATTCTTCCGGCGGCGGCCCGGGCACCACCTCGACGTCCAGCAGGACCACCAGCCCCTCCTTCACCATACCCCGGATCTCCGGCAGCGCCGCCCGAATTTTGGCTTCGTTGTCCACCGCGCTGATCGTCACGGGGCGGTCGTCCGAGACACCGAACAGCCGCTTCTGGTGAACGGTCTTGTGGCTCCCGAAACCCATGATGCCGGCCTGCACGGTCGCGCCGGCGACGTTCAACTGGCGCAGCCGCCGTACGAGAGCCTCGTAGAGCGGGGTGGTGCCCCAATTGTCGGTTTCATCCACGTAGATCAGCAGCATCTTCACAGGCGGATTCATGGCAGAGTCTCCCGTCGCGGTCAAACATCGCGGTTCACGTCGCGCTTCCCCGAGGTCAGGTAATAGAGGCTGGGCAGCACCAACAAAGACAGCAGCAGGGTGGAGAGCAGCCCGCCCACCACCACGGTAGCCAGCGGGCGCTGCACGTCCGAGCCGATGCCGGTGGCGCGCGCGGCCGGCACCATGCCAAACATGGCCACCAGGATCATCATCAGCACCGGGCGGAGTTGAGACAGCGATCCCTGGACGATGGCCGATTCCACGGGCACGCCCGGCTCCAGCCGCCGGCGGTTGATTTCGGCCACCACCAGCACGCCGCTCATCACCGCCACGCCGAACAGCGAAATGAAGCCGACGGCCGCCGACACACTCAGATTGATGCCCCGCAAGTACAGCGCCACGATGCCCCCCACCAGCGAGAACGGCACGTTCATGAGGACCAGTCCGGCATCCACGGCGGAGCGGAAGGCGAAGAACAGCAGCCCGAAGATGATGGCGATGGTCACCGGCAGGATCACCGTGAGCCGCCTCCGGGCGCGCTGCAGATTTTCGAACTGGCCGCCCCACTCGACGCGGTATCCGCTGGGAAGCTGGACGGCGGCTTCGAACCGGCGCTGGGCTTCCGCCACGAAACTGCCCTGGTCGCGGCCGCGGATGTTCGTGCGCACCGAGATCTGCCGCCGGTTCTCCCGCCGCGCAATGATAGTCGCGCCGTCCGCGATTCGGATGGCGGCAAGCTGCGAGAGCGGCACCCGGCCTCCCTCGCGGGTCAGTACCAGGATGTTCTCGATGGCGGTAGTGTCCACGCGGGCCTCCGGAATGAAACGCACGGTGATGGGGAAGCGGCGCTCGCCTTCGAACAGGGTGCTGACCGCTCGCCCGCCGATGGCCAGCTCGATGAGATCCTGAACGTCCCGCACGCGCACGCCATATCGCGCGACGGCCTGCCGGTCGATGTCGATGCGCAGTTGAGCCTGGTCGGCTTCCTGCTCCAGGCTGGAATCCGCCGCGCCCGGGACCCGCCGGATGATCCCGAGGGTCTGATTCGCATACTTCCGAAGCTGCCCCAGGTCCGGCCCGCTGATGATTACCGCCAGGTCCGCCGGCGAGCCGGTCACCGCCTCGGTCACGTTGTCGATGATCGGCTGGGTGAAGCTGAAGAATGCGCCGGGAATCTCCGACCGCAGCTTGTTGGAGAAATCCTCCACCAGGGCGGCCTTGGGCCGCCGCACGGGCCACTGGTCATACGGCTTCAGCGCCACGAAGAACTCGTTCCGGTTCGGACCGTACGGGTCCGTGCCGGAGTCGTTGCGTCCGGTCTGGGAACTGACCAGTTGCACCTCGGGAAACTGCTCCAGAATGGCGCGAATGCGGCCGGCCACCTGCGCCGACTTCTCGAGCGAAATGCCGGCCGGCAGGTTGGCTCGCACCCACACCGTGCCCTCGTCCAGTTGCGGCAGAAACTCCGATCCCAGCAGGGCACCGAGGCCAAAGGCCACCGCGACCACCGCCGCCGCCCCGCCTACCACCAGGGCCACGCGGCGCATGGCGAACCGGAGCAGACGCTCGTAGCGGCGCTCCAGCCAGGCCAGCGCCGGGTTTTCCCAGCCCTTAGCTCCATGGCGAAACAGATAGGTGGCCAGCACTGGGATCAGCGTCAAGGCCAGCAGCATGGAGCCCAGCAAGGCGTAGCACACCGTGAAAGCCATGGGCGTAAACAGCCGGCGCTCCACGCGCTCCAACGTGAACAGCGGAATGTAGGCGGCGATGATGATCAGCAGCGAGAAGAAGATGGGCGATTCGACCTCCAGCGCGGCGTCCCGAATCGCATCCAGCACCCCGTGTCCCTGGCGGCCGGGCTTGACCGTCGAGAGCCGGTGCACCACGTGCTCCACCATCACCAGCGTGCCGTCCACGATGATGCCGAAGTCCAGCGCCCCCAGGCTGAGCAGGTTCGCCGGAATCCCGCTGAAGCGCATGCAGATGAAGGCAAACAACAGTGAAAGCGGGATGGTGAGCGCGGTGAGCAGCGCCGCGCGCACGCTGCCCAGAAACAGGAAGAGCACCGCGACCACGATGATCAGGCCTTCCAGGAGGGTGTGCGACACGGTGTGCAGCGTGTTGGCCACCAGGTCCGTGCGGTCGTAGATCGGCTCCAGCTTGACGCCCTTGGGCAGCGCCGTGGCGTTCAATTCCTCGACCGCCTCGTGAATGTGCTCCAGCACCTCGCTGGGATTCTCGCCGCGCCGCATGAGCACGATGCCTTCGACGCCGTTCTGGCCTTTGCGATCGGAGCCGATCCCGAAAATGCCGGTCTGCGGCGCCGCGCCGATCTTGACCCGGCCCACGTCGCGGACGAAGATGGGAACTCCGTTCACCTCCGCCACCGCGCTGTTGGCGATATCCTCCACCGACCGGATCAGTCCCACGCCCCGCACCACCATGGCCTGCTGCCCTGTATCCACCAGGGCGCCGCCAGCGTTCTGATTGCTGGCGTTGACCGCCTCGGCGATCTGGCTGATGGACAGCCGGTATTTTTCCAGGGCCAGCGGATCGATCTCGATCTGGTATTGCTTCAGCAACCCGCCGAAGGGCACCACGTCCGCCACCCCCGGCACCTGGAGGAAGCGCGGTTCCACCACCCAGTCTTCGAGCTCGCGCAATTGCATCGCGTCGTAGCCTTCGCCGGCCAACCGGTAGCGGTAGAGTTCGCCGATAGGAGTGGCCAGCGGGCCCAGCGTAGGCGTCACTCCCTCGGGAATTTCGGCGTCGCGCAGTTTCTCGAGCACTACCTGCCGGGCGAAGTAGTCGTTGGTGCCGTAGGCGAACGTCAGTTCCACTACGGAGAGTCCGAAAATCGTGCGGGAGCGCCGGGCAATCACGTCGGGGGTGCTGTTCAGCGCGCGCTCGATCGGTATGGTGACCTGCTGCTCGACTTCCTCGGCCGCGCGGCCGGGAAACAGCGTGATGACCACCACCTGCGTATCCGAGATATCCGGATAGGCTTCAATCTGAAGCTTGGTGAAGGCCCACAGTCCCAGGCCGACCATGGCCAGGCCCAGCACCACGGAGAGAAAGCGCTGTTGTAAAGCGAAACGTAGCAGCTTGGCAATCATGGGATTGTGTTATTGCGCCTTCAGCAGCATGGTGCCGTCCACCACCACGCGGTCGCCGGCGTTGACACCGCGCTCGACCGGAACCACCGCGCCCACGCGATTGCCCACGGCCACCTGCGTGGCCACGAATCGTCCGGGCCCTCGTTCGACGAACACCACATCCCGGCCCTCGGTGTGAATCACGGCTCCCACCGGCAGCACGGGAACGGTCCTGGTCGAATCGACATGCCGGATGCTGCCGAACATCTCCGGCCGGAGACGTCCGGCGGAGTTGTCGAGTTCCGCGCGCACTTTGACCGTGCGGCTCTGCGGATCGACCGTATCGGCGATGCGCGTCACCCGGGCGCGGAACACTTCGCCGGGATACGCGGTCAGCGCGACGTCGATGTGCTCTCCTGGCTGAATCAGGCGAATGGAACTCTCCGGCACATCGGCCGAGACCCACACGGTGCTCAGATCCGCGATAGTCATCACGGCGGAGTTGGTGTCATTGCGGTACTCGCCAGCGGCCACGCTGATCTCGAGCACCTTCCCGGAAAGCGGCGAAGGCACCACCACCTGCTGTCCAAACCGGCCGGCCTGAAGCCCCAGCAGAGCCAGCCGGCGGGCGGCCTGCTCCTGGGAAGCCCGCGCCTGTTCCACGGCGGCCTTGGCCTGGGTCAATGCGTTCTCGGTGTTCAGCGCGTCCTTCTTGGCCACCGCGTCATGCGCGAACAGGTCGTTGGCCCGGTCGAAGTCCGCCTGGGCTTTCACCAAATTGGCACGGGCCTGCGTGACCCCGGCCTGCGCTTGCAGGTAGGCCGACTCGGCGGCGTCGGCGTCCGGGCTGTCAATGGTCACCAGGGGCTGACCCCTTTTCACGGAATCGCCCAGCCGCACCAGCACGCTGGTTACGCGTCCGGTAACCGGCAGCACCACGCGGGATACACGATTCGGATTGACCTCGATTTTGCCCGGTGAGACCACCTGGTCGCTGGGAATCTCCTGCACTCTCACGGGCTCCACGCGAATCTCCTGCAACTTCGGAGAATCCGGCGGGATGCTTACAGTGCCCTCCATAGCCGAAGCCGCGGAGTCCGGTGCCGGCGGCTGCCGCGCCGATTCCGGCTGCTTTCCGCAGCCCGCCAGCAGCAAGGCCGAAGCCGCCAGAAGCCCGTACCGGATGGCCGCGGTCTTCATGGGTTCACCGCCTTGCCGGAGACCGAATCGATCAGGTACAAGCTGCGGGCGTACTCGGCGCGGGCCTCGTTATAGCCCTGCATCGTGTCGTTGAAGGCGCGCTGCGCATCCAGAAACTCCACGAAGCTGGCTTCTCCCCGGCGATAGGAGTACTCCGTGATTTGCCGTACGTCGCGGGCTTGCGCCAGCATGTCGCGCTCGATGCTTTCAAGGAGATCCCGGGAAGTCGTATATTGCAGCCAGGCGCTGCGAATCTCGTTGCGGACGTCTGCCTGGAGGGCCCGGATGCGTGCCTGGATCTGCTCCTGCTCCCTCCGCGCACGTTCGATTTCGCCCTGGTTTCGGTTGAAGACCGGCAAGGGCGCGCTGAAAAAGAGCCCCAGGGCGCTGCCGGTGGCGTTGTAGTATTGCCGGTGGAACTCCGCGCCCACCGTGTAGTCCACCTTGCCCTGGGCCATCTGGAGGCGCAGGTCGGCCAGCGAGCGGGCCTGGTCGCGGTCGAGGGCCTGCAGATCGGGACGAAACTTCAGCGACTGCTGCTCCAGCCCCTCCAGACTCAGCGGAGGCGCGTCCCGGCGCAGGCTGCCCGCGGCATCGAAGTCTGGAGAGGGCACCGTCCGGCCCATCAGCGTTTGCAGCCGGTTGCGTGCAATTCGCAGCCGGGAGTCTGCCTGCCGCACCGTGTTCTGGAACTGCAGCGCGGCCACCCGCGACCGGAGCAGTTCCACCCTGGCCAGATCGCCAGCGGCAACGCGCGCGGCATTGACCTCGACGATGCTGTTGAAGGCCTTCAGATTTTGCTGCGCCAGGGCTAGATTTTCTTTCGCCAGCAGGACGTCCACAAAGGCGCTCTGGACATCGAAGATCACCATCCGCGTGGCGTTCAGAAGCTGGTATTGCGCCACCTCGCGGGCGGTCTGAGCCATCTCGGTGCGCCGCTCGCGCTTCCTGCCCCTCTCCAATACGAAATCCACGCGAAAGTTGAATTCCGTAGGCCCGGCGGCGTTGTGCACGTCAAACCCGGTTCCAAAGGCATCGATGTAGTCCCACCCCGCGCTCAGCACCGGATTGGGCCTCAGGCGGGCGGTAATGATCCGGGCATCCGCGATGCTCAGGTTGTAGCGTTCCGCCAAAAGACCCAGGTTCCGCGACAGCGCCTCCTGGACGGCCTGTTCCACCGTGACCTGCTCCGGGGGAGACGGAGTTGCAGGTGGAGCCGGTCCCTGGCCGCCGCATAGCGAAGAAAGACACGTTATCCAGAGTAAGATTCGCACGTTCGACCACCTTCGATAAGGAGCCAAGCCCTGGCCGCTGACCCCCTGCTCTTTTCCGGAGGGAGACCCGCCACAAGTCGTTCAGGACCTTGTCACGGGCTATGAGGTGAGTGTATCAATATAGACGCAGCGCCGTCAGAAGGCCCTGCTCTTCTGCTAGACTAATAAGAAGTCCTGTGGCTCTCGATACTGCACTGAATCTGATCTGGCTGGGTATCGGTGTCACTGCGCTCGTCCTCCTCGGCATTGCGGAGCTCCGCCAGCGATCTTCGCGCCCCTACTGGATTCTGCGCCGCGCGCTCGCGGTGTTCTTTGTTACCGTCGCGCTGTTTCCGTGCGTTTCGGCCAGCGACGACCTGTTCAGCTTCGCGTTTCTCCAGACTCGCCTGGGCAAGCACGGGACCACGGGGACGACCACCACTCCCCCCGAAGACGCCAAGGAGAAAGCGAATCTCCACCTGGCGCGGATGCTTCAGTCGCTGGACCACCTGCAGATTTGCGGGATCCAGGCTCTGGCCATCACTTTCTTCTGCCTGGCCCTGGTCAGCTTCAACCGCGCGGTGATTCCGGTCCGTGACCTGCTCTGCCGCGCCGGGCGCTCCCCTCCCGCAGCCTTTTTCCCCCGCTAAATCGATCCGCCTGCGCGCCACCTGGTTGTGAGCGCGGGGCGGTAAGTCTATTAGATTCTTGGAGGAATGCATGGCACGCCCATCGCGGCGCGCGCTCTCGAGCGTCCTCCTCCCGGTCGCGTTCACGGCTGTGGCGCACGCCCAGAAGCCCCTGACCTGGGAGGACGTCCGCGAGCAATTTCGAGCAAACAATCCGAGTCTGCAGGCCGGGCAGACCTTTGTTCAGGAGAACCGCGCCAATGAGGTGACAGCGGGATTGCGGCCCAACCCGCAGCTCAGCATCATCGAGGACGAGTTCCACGTGTGGAATCCGAATCCGCTGCAACCGTTCCAGAATGCGCAGCTCACGCACACGGTCACCCAGCTCTGGGAGCGGCAGCATAAGCGGCAATTGCGGGTGGCAAGCGCCGAACTCGCCACCGCCGTCTCCGCCGCCGACGCTCAGGACCTGGAGCGGAATCTGCTATTCGCCTTGCGGGATGCGTTCATTCGCGTGCTCCAGGCAAAATCTATCCAACAGCTCGCCGGCGACAATCTTGCCTACTACGACAAAGTCATCGAGGTCAATCGCCAGCGCTACCAGGCAGGCGACATCTCCCGGTCCGACCTCGAGCGCGTGGAGTTGCAGCGCGCCCAGTTCCAAAGCGACTTGATCAACGCCCGCGTCAACCTGCGCACCGCCAAAATCCAGTTGCTCGCGCTCATGGAAGACAAACGCCCCGTGGATCGCTTCGACGTGACCGGGGACTTCGATTTCCGGGAAACCATCCTTCTCCCCGAGGAGCTTCACCGCGCTGCCGTAGACGCCCGCCCGGATCTCAAATCGGCCGACACCTTGATTCGCAAGGCCGAGGCCGACAACAAGCTGGCGTGGGCGAACGGATCCACGGACCCGACCATCGGTGTGGAGTATCAGCGCACCGGCCCCGATAACACCATGGGTATCGACTTCGCGATCCCGCTGCGCATCTTCGACCGCAACCAGGGCGAGAAGGCGCGAACCGCCCTGGAAATCCGGCGTTCGCAGCAGATCCGGCAGGCCCTGGTGACCTCCGTCTTCCGGGATGTGGATTCGGCATACGCGCAACTGGACAGCGTGCGGGCGCTGCTCCGTCCCTACCGCGACCAGTATTTGAAGCAAGCCGCCGACATCCGCGACACAGTCTCCTTCGCCTACGCGCGGGGCGGCGCCTCGCTGCTGGACTTTCTGGACGCCCAAAAGTCCTATCGGGACACGGAATTGAACTATCGCAATTTGATTGCGAGCTACCTCTCAGCGGCCAATCAGCTCAACCTGGCTGTGGGCCGGGAGGTGATCCAATGAGGAACCTGAATTCACTTGCTCTCCTGCCGGTTACCGGCATTGTGTTGCTATGTCTGCTGTCCGCTGGCTGCCAGCGGGAATCCTCCGCCAAGGCAGCGCCGGTGCCCGTAAAGGTCGAAGCGGCGCCCGATCCCAATACCGTGGAGGTGGATCACCCGGAGGAGTTTCCGTTGATCAAGGCGGAAGCGCGCCGCGTGCATGACGACCTGAGCGTCACCGGTGTCGTCTCGCCGGATGTCAGCCTGACAGTGCCGGTCAACTCCCTCTCCGGGGGGCGCGTCGTGGAGATTCACGCGCGCCTGGGCGATCTGGTGCAAAAAGGACAGCTCCTGCTGCGCATCCATAGCCCGGATCTCGCTCAGGCCATCTCCGATTATCAGAAGGCGGTCGCGGATGAGATTCTGGCCCGCCGCGCTCTGGAGCGTGCCAATTTGCTCTTCTCTCATGGAGCCCTGGCTGAAAAGGATAAAGAACAGGCGCAGGACACCGAGGAAAAGGCCAAGGTGGACGTGCGCACGAGTTCCGAGCGTATTCGGCTGCTGGGCGGCAGCGTCGATACCCTCTCGCCCATCATCGAGGTCCACGCTCCGGCTTCCGGCACCATCGTGGCTCAGAACATCACCGGAGGAGCGGGCGTGAAATCGCTCGACAACTCCCCGGACCTGTTCACTATCGCCGACCTGTCGCGGGTGTGGATCCTGTGCGACGTTTACGAAAACAACCTTTCCCAGGTGCACCTGCGCGATTTCGCGGAAGTGCGCCTGAACGCCTATCCGGACCGTAAGCTGCGGGGTAGGGTGAGCAATATTTCTTCTTTGCTCGACCCCAACACGCGGACCGCGAAGGTGCGGCTGGAACTCGCCAATTCCGAGGGCCTGATGCGTCCCGGCATGTTCGCCACGGCTGTGTTCGTCTCCCAGGACACCCAAACCCGGGTGTTCGTGCCCGCCGCCGCCATTCTGCGGCTGCACGATAAGGATTGGGTCTTCCGTCCGGTGGGCGGCAAGACCTTCCGCCGCGTGGAAGTCCACGCCGGCGCCGCGCGCGGGGATGGCTCGCAGGAGATCCTGGGCGGTCTGCAGCCGGGCGACCAGATCGTCGCCAATGCCCTCCAGTTCTCCAGCACGGTGGAGCAGTAGTGACCGGGGGAACATTTTGATCCCGGTGGTTGTCTTACTGGTAGGAACGCTGGCGGCAGCAGCGTGGCTAGCCGCCCGTTGGGCGTCTGCCGCGGACCTGCCCATGCGGTTGCGCGGCGACTGGCCCCCAGCCATGGAAGCCGTCCTCGAAGCCGATTGCATTACCAAGCGCTACGCCGGGCGCCCGGCGGTGGCAGACGTGAGCTTCGCCATCCGGCCCGGCGAGATCCTGGGTTACCTCGGCCCCAACGGTTCGGGCAAGAGCACCACGGTCAAGGTGCTGGCCGGCCTGATGCCGCCCACCCACGGGCGAACCTTGTTCCACGGCCGGAACATCCACGCGGATCTGGTCGCCTATAAGCGGGCTCTCGGCTACGTGCCCGAAGAGTGCAATCTCTACACGCACTTGACCGGCTGGGAATACCTGGAACTGGTCGGCACGCTGCGCGGGCTGGAACGCCGCCGGTTCGCCGAACGGGCCGCGGCGCTGCTGGAAAGTCTGACCCTGTATCCCCACCGCCACTCGCCTATTTCGGCCTATTCGAAAGGCATGCGGCAGCGTGTCATGCTGATCGCGTCCCTGCTGCACGATCCCGAGATCCTGATTCTGGACGAGCCCTTCTCCGGCCTGGATGTGACCTGTGCGCTGGTGTTCCGCAAGGTGCTGCGCCTGTTCGCACAAGCCGGCAAGGCGGTGTTCTTCTGTTCGCCGGTGCTGGAAGTCGTGGAGAAGGTTTGTTCGCACTTGCTGGTTTTGCGCCAGGGATCGGTGGTGGCTTATGGCTCCCTGGAGGAGATCCGCGCCGGCGCCTCCCGGATGGCGCTGGAAGACACTTTTCTGCAACTCACGGAGCAGGCCGATGCTGACCGAATCGCCCGAGATATCGTCGCCGCAGTCAGTGCCCCCTGCCGCTGAGTGGCGCTTCCTCAGGGACCGCCCGTTCCGGCGGCTTGTGCTGCACTTCCTCGGCGGGCTCTTCCGCAGTGGGGAAGATTCGGAAGAAACCGGCGTGGAAATGGGAGTCGGCGACCTGCTGGCGCTGCTGGCCGTGCCGGGCGGGTTGCTCTCCCTGATTCTTTTTGACAAGTACTCCTCTCTTTTGCGGTTCCTGCGCGGGCACCCGGCCTTCGATATCTACACCGGCTCTCTGCCGGACAAATACTTTTTTATCGTCTTCTCCATGGTGATCACGGGCGCGGTCACGGTTCTCAAGTGGGACCAGATTCTCCCCGGCCCTCGGGATCACGCCAATCTCGCCCCGCTGCCGCTGCCGGCGCGGAGTATTTTCCTGGCCAATCTGACGGCCATTCTCCTGGCCGCCTCTCTGTTCGCCGTGGATGTGAACGCGGCCTCCGCCATCCTGTTCCCTTTCGTCGTTACGGCCGAAATGAACTCGTTCGGCGGGTTCCTTCACTTCGTGCTGGCGCACGCCCTGTGCGTGGTCCTGGCCAGCGCATTCACGTTTTTTTTCTGCTTCGCCATCATGGGGTGGTTGATGGCCTGTCTTCCGGACCGGCTCTTCCGGAAAGTCTCGCTCTACGTCCGGATCCTGCTCATGATTGGGCTGCTCGCGCTCTTGTGCACCGCATTCGCCGTGCCGCGCCTGGTCATGCGCTTGCCCGCGGCTCCGGATTCCCTGGTGCGATGGGTGCCGGCGGTCTGGTTCGTGGGGCTGTACCAGTCGCTGCAAGGCCGTGGAGGCGCGGTGCTGCATTCCCTGGGCCAACTGGGCCTAGGCGCCACAGCGGCGGCCTTTGGGAGCGCCATGCTGTGCAGCGCGCTCAGCTATCGCCGGCACTTCCTGCGAATTCCGGAGGTGTCGGACCTGCCCCCCGGCGGTCGCCGCCTCCGTCTGAGCTGGCCGGCGTTCCTGGACCGGCTTTTCCTGCCCACCCCTTTCCAGCGCGCCTGTTATCACTTCACCGTGCGCACACTGCTGCGCAGCGAAACGCACTGCCTGCTGCTGGGGGTGTTCGCGGGTCTCGGCCTGGTGCTGGCTTCTCAGCAGGCGCTCTCCGGGGATTGGCTGCCGGTTCCCCTGATCCTGGCATACCTCGGCATCTGCGGCTTGCGTTTCGTCTTCAATGTGCCGGTGCGGCTGAATGCCAACTGGATCTATCAGGTGGTTCTGGATGACAGCGGGCTGGAGACTGCCGCCGTGGCGCGCAAGGTCATGCTGAGCTTTCTGATTCCTGCCGTGCTCCTCCCTACCCTTCTCGGCATGGGTTGGCGGCCGGCGGCATTCGTGCTGGCAGCTTTGCTCCTGCTCGTCGAAGTCTTGCTGTTCCGCTTCCACAAGATTCCCTTTACCTGTACCTTCCCACCCTTTCAGAATCACGTGATCCTGTTATTCTTCGTCTTCCTGTTCGGATTTTTCCTGTTCACCGGGCTGGGCGCCGGCATCGAGCGATGGATGCTCGCCGAACCCCGCCGTTTCCTGGCCTTGCCCGCGGGGATGCTGATTGCCTGGGGAATCCTCCAGCAGGTCCGCCGCGATTTCCCTGAAGTGGAGACTCGTCTGATTTTCCAGGAGGGCGCCGCCCCGGCCGTCCAGCGCCTGGACCTCTGAATCGCTTACATGATCCGTTACTTAGTTGATTTTGCCCTCCGAAACCGTCTGTTGGTCTTGTGCCTCGGCTTCCTGCTGCTCATCTGGGGAATCATCTCATTTCACACCCTCCCGGTAGAGGCATACCCGGATGTCGCCAACACGTGGGTCCAGGTCATCACGCAGTGGCCCGGACGCGCCGCCGAAGAAGTCGAACAGCAGGTCACTATCCCCATCGAGGTGGTCGTGAACGGAGTCGCGCATGTCACCAACCTCCGTTCCGTCTCGCTGTTCGGCCTGTCCGTGGTCACGCTGATCTTCGATGACCAGGCCGACAACTTCCGGGCCCGCCAGCAGGTGCTCGAGAAACTGTCCCAGGTCAACCTGCCGGCCGGCCTCAATCCCGTGCTCGGCCCGGATTACAGCCCCGTCGGCCAGCTCTATTTCTACACGCTCACCAGCAGCAATCCGAAGTACGACCTGATGGAGCTGAAGTCCATACAGGATTGGGTGCTGGAGAAGCAGTTCAAATCGGTGCCCAACGTAGTGGACGTATCCAGCTTCGGCGGGATCACCCGGGAATACCAGGTACAGGTGGATCCCAACAAGCTCGTTGCCTATGGCATCAGTATTGCCCAGGTGGAGCAGGCGCTCGCCGCGAACAACACGAACGCGGGCGGCAGCTTCATCGAGCACGGCCAGCAGGAGTTCAACATCCGGGTGATCGGCCTGATGCGGGACACCGATGACATCGGCGCCACCGTGCTCAAGTCTCTCAACGGCACGCCCGTACGGGTTCGCGACGTCGCCGTGGCCACCCAGGGGCCCAAAATCCGCCTGGGCCAGATCGGCAAGTCCATCCACCACGCCAACGGGCTCGTGGTGGATGACGACGATGTCGTGGAAGGCATCGTCCTGATGCGCAAGGGCGCCGAGCCCGATGCCACGCTCGACGGCATTCACGACAAGGTGCGGGAACTGAACGAACACATCCTGCCGCCCGGCGTGAAAGTGGTGCCCCACCTGGACCGCAGCGACCTGGTGCACCTGACCACCCACACCGTGTTGCACAACCTGGCCGAAGGCATCACCCTGGTCGTGGTCATCCTGTTCCTGTTCCTGGGAAACGTGCGCAGCGCGCTGATCGTGGCCTGCACCATCCCGTTTTCCCTGCTGTTCGCCTCGATCCTGCTGGACCTCAGCCACATCCCCGCAAACTTGCTCTCGCTGGGCGCGCTGGATTTCGGCATGGTGGTGGATGGCTCGGTGGTGATGGTCGAAAATATCCTGCGGCACGTTAGCCGCCGCGACGAATCCAGCCTGACCATCGGGCAGAAGATTGCCCGGGCCGCGCACGAAGTCCAGCGGCCGGTCTTCTACGCCATCCTCATCATCATCACCGCGTACCTGCCCATCTTCACGCTCCAGCGGGTGGAAGGGCGCCTGTTCAAGCCCATGGCCTGGACCGTGGCATTCGCGCTGCTGGGCGCGCTCGTGTTTGCCATGCTGATGGCCCCGGTGCTGGCCAGCTTCCTGTTCAAGGCGGGTATGCGCGAATGGAAAAATCCGGTTCTGGCATGGATCACCAGCCTGTACCGCTATCAACTGGGTTGGTGCACGCGGCACCACTGGATCACGGTGGGCACGGCTTTCGCCATGTTGGGCGGCGTGATCTACCTGGCGGGCAGCGGCGCCGTGGGCTCGGAGTTTCTGCCCCACCTGGACGAAGGAGCGATCTGGGCACGCGGCACGCTGGCGCCCAGCACCGGACCCACCGAGGGCGAGCGCGTCGTGCGCGAGGCCCGCCGGATCTTCGCTGCTTTTCCGGAGGTCACCCAGGTGGTCAGCCAGGTGGGCCGCCCCGACGACGGCACCGACGCCACCGGCTTTTTCAACACCGAGTACTTCGTGGATCTTCTGCCCCACGACCAGTGGCGCCCGGAATTCCACCAGAACAAAGACGAGCTCATCGCCGCCATGGACCGCCAGGTGGAGAAGATCCCGGGCGTCATCTGGAACTTCTCCCAGCCCATCGCCGACAACATGGAAGAGGCCGTCAGCGGCGTCAAGGGCCAGCTTGCCGTCAAGATCTATGGCACGGATCTGAAGCAGCTCGAGCAAAAGGCCGAAGAGATCCAGAACGTCATGCAGAAGATCCCCGGCATCCAGGATCTGGGCATTTTCCGTGTCATCGGCCAGCCTAACGTGAACTTTTTCGTGGACCGCGCCAAGGCCGACCGGTTCGGCATCAACGTGGCCGACGTTCAGGATGCGATCGAAACCGCCGTGGGCGGTAAGGCGGTGAGCCAGATTTTGCAGGGCGAACGCCGCTACGACCTCGTGGTGCGCTACCAGCCGCCCTTCCGCCAGACTATCGACGAGATCGGCGGCATCCGCATCCTCTCCCCCAGCGGTGAGCGGGTGGCGTTGAGCCAGCTCTGCGATGTCCGCGTCGAGGATGGCGCTTCGCTGATCTACCGCGAAGGCAACTCGCGATACATCGCCATCAAGTACAGCGTGCGCGGCCGGGACCTGGGCAGCACGGTCGAGGAAGCCATCGCCAAAGTCGGCAAGCAGGTCAAGCTGCCGGAAGGTTATCAAGTAGTCTGGACCGGGGAGTACGAAAGCCAGAAACGCGCCAACGCCCGCCTTGCGGTGATCGTGCCTATCACCATCCTGGTGATCTTCCTGATCCTCTACACGGCCTTCGACTCCTTCAAGTGGGCGTTGCTGATCATCATGAACGTGGCCATGGCGCCCATCGGCGGCATCCTGGCGCTATATCTGACAGGTACGCACTTCAGCGTCTCTTCGGGCGTCGGTTTCCTGGCCCTGTTCGGCGTCTCGGTGCAGATCGGCGTCATCATGATCGAGTACATCAACCAGTTGCGCGTGCGCGGGCACCCGGTGCGGGACGCGGCCATCGAAGGCGCCGTGCTCCGGCTCCGGCCCATCATGATGACCATGCTGGTGGCGACGCTGGGCCTGCTGCCAGCGGCCACCTCGCACGGGATCGGATCGGATTCGCAGCGCCCCTTCGCCATCGTCATCGTCGGCGGACTGATCGTAGACCTGGCGCTCAGCGTTTTGCTCCTGCCCACGCTCTACGTCTGGTTCGCCCGCCCGAGCGACGTGCTGCCGCCCGCCGAAGAAGGCTTCGCCGAAGAGTAGCCCTTACCGAGCCGCGAGTGCAGGGAGTGGTCCGTCCGCATTTTTCACGGCTTCGCCGGCTGCGGCAAAGGCTCGGGATGCACGGTCACGTCCGCTCCCGGAGCGAGCCGCTGGATGGCTTCTTCGATCTGTTCGGTCAGGTCGTGCGCGGCTTCCAGCGTCTGCCGTCCGTCCACGAGCACGTGGATATCCACGAACAACTGCGCGCCGGAGTACCGGGCGCGAACGTTATGGCAATTGAATACGCCCGGCACCGCTTCCACGGCGGCGATGACCCGGTCTTCCAGCCCCATCGGCGCCGCGTCGATCAGCGCGCGGACCGTGCGCATCCCCAACTGCACGCTCACCCACACTACAATGAGGGCCACCAGGATGGCTGCCACGGCGTCCGCATACCGCAGCCACGGAAGATCCGGATGCCGCTCGCCGAGTTTCACGCTCGCCAGGCCCAGGATCACCACGGCGCTGCTCCAGATGTCTGTGCTGAAGTGCAGCGCGTCCGCTTCCAGCGCCTGGCTGTGATATTTCTTCGCCGTCCGCGAGAGCACGCGTGACCGCGACACATCCACCACGATCGAGATCGCCATCACGGCGAACGACCAGAAGGTGACCTCGATTTCCACCTTTCCCGCGATGAGCCGGTCCACTGCTCCGTAAATGATCCACACACAGGTGGCCAGCAACAGCCCGGTTTCCAGGAGAGCGGAGAGGTTCTCCACCTTGCCGTGGCCATAGAGGTGGCTACGGTCGGCCGGCCGGCCGGAAATACGCACTGCCACCCACGTCATCACCGCCGCCACCAGGTCCAGCCCGGAATGCGCCGCTTCAGCCAGGATGCCGAGGCTCCCGGTGGCGAATCCTACGATGACCTTCAGGCTGGTTAGGCCGATCGCGCCCAGCACGGAACTCGCGGCCGCCCACCGCTTCTCCCGCTCGGCTTGCTGCTCCATGATCTTCTCCTCAGGATACCCCGGCGCGTGAGCGTGCTTCGTCGAACAGACTCATGCCCGAGGGCCCCGCACGAGCCGGATCAACTTTTGCGAATGCAACCGAGCCGCGACCTTCAGGGAGCGGTCAAGTCCGCCTGAACGCACTTTGTTGGTTCCGGCTCACCCGGGTTAGGAGGATCTTACCCAGGCGCATTCACGGGTTGCCTGCCTTCGAGCGTGTAGAACCGCTCTACCGCGCCCCCGCCAACTCCTGATCCGCCGCGCGGGCCGATTCTCCCCATGGCGGACCCGGAGCCAGCAACGCCGCGATCTCTCGCGAGATCTCTTGCGGGGGCCGGTTTCCATCCACCCGGAAATACGCGCCGGAGCGGTAGTAGTCGATCACCGGGCCAGTCAGCTTCTCGTAGGCCTCGAGCCTCTGGCGGATCACCGCCTCGGTGTCGTCCTCGCGGCAGGTCAGCGCGGCGCCGTCGGCGTCGCACCGCTCCGCGGTCTTCGGCGGCTGAGAGAGCAGGTTGTAAATGTGGCCGCATACCGGACACTGGCGCCGCGCGGAGATGCGCGCCACCAGCACTTCGGAAGGCACGTCCAGGTGGATGACCGCGGGTTTCGGCAGCGCCCGTTTCGCCAGAAGTTCGTCCAGAAAGGCCGCCTGCGGCACCGTGCGGGGATAGCCGTCCAGAAGAAATCCGGAAGCGCAATCCGGCTGGGCGATGCGACCGGCCACGATCTGGTTAACGATGTCGTCGCTCACCAGCCCCCCGCGGGATAGGATCGCGCACGCCGTCTTTCCCAGGACAGTGCCCGCTTTGCACTCCGCCCGAAACATTTCTCCGGTGGAAATCGCGGGGATATGGAAGGAATCCGAAATAAAGGAAGCTTGAGTGCCTTTGCCACAGCCAGGCGGACCGAACAGCAAAAGAATCACGCGAGCACCTCCCGGCCTCTGTAGCCTTACAACCCCTTCGGCGCAATCATAACTTCCGACCTTTTTATCTCTTACAGAGGCCTGTTCCAAAACTAGCGAACGGCTCTGCCCGAGTCAAGCGCCTTAGAGCTGGGCCCGCGCGGCAGCCGCTTGCGGATTGGCTTCCCGTTGGATGCGCCCGTCCGGAGTCAGAGTCAGCGTCTCTCCGCGCCACTCCACGCTCTCGCCGAATCCGCCCGCCAGCCAGATGGCGAAGCCCCACAGGTCGCGCAGGGGGATGAGCCAGAACTGCCGCAGCAGCGCGCGGTCGCCCAGTGTCTTCACGCCCACGTGCAGGCCGGAAGCCAAACGGATGAAGAGTGTGGCCAGGCCCAGCCGCCAGGCGCCCGCGGCCATGGCGACCAGCGCCCAAAACGTGGCCTGCGTCACCACGTACCCGTAGTAGCCGCCAGTCCGCGAGACGCGGATCGTGCGCGCCCACCGCACCTGGTGCCGCCACGCCTCCCGCCAGCTCTCGGCTCCCAGGTTGGTCTCCACCACGGTGCGCGCAAAAGCCACGTGGTAGCCCAGGTCCGTAATGCGCTTCCCCAACTGGTAATCGTCCGCCAGGAACTCGCCCAGCTTCGCGAAGCCGCCGATCTTCCGCAAATGCGCGGCCCGAAACACCATGGTGGAGCCCAACACGAACTCGGAGACACCGATCAGCCTGGCCACCAGCACACTGGGCATGAATTCGGTAGCCAGCCCGATGGCCTCCCACTGTGCCGGACGCGACTCGGCTCGCGCCCGGTACAGGCAGGTCACCACGCCAACCCGCGGATCTTCCAGCGGCCTGGCCACGTCACTCAGGTAATCGGGCGCCACTACGATGTCGCTGTCGTTCACCACCAGCCAGGGATAGCGGGCCGCGGCCGCGAGTTCCTCCAAGACCCCTACCTTGCGGTTGGCGGTGCGCGGGTCCGTCACGATCAGCCGGATGCTTCGCCCGGGGAATTCCTGCATCAATTGGCGGATGTCCGCAATCGCCGGATCCCTTGGATCGCTCACGCCGAACAGGATCTCGTACTCTGGATACTCCTGCGTCGCGTGCGAGCGAATCGCCTCGTAGAATCGCGGGTCCCGTCCATGCACGGGCTTAAGGATGGAGATAGGCACGCAATCGCCGCCGGATGGCGGCGCGCCCGTCGCCGCTTGATGATCCCAACGCATTGCCGCTACCAATGCCAACAGGTAGTAGATGGCCGCCGCGAGCGCGGGAAGCGCCAGCAGGATCACAAGAAAAGGAGCGCGACTCCGCAGGCCACCAGCCAGGCCCCGGTCCAGCGCACCCAGCCAATCTGCTCTTTCAGCAGGTACTTGGCCAGAACCGTCTCAAAAACGTAGGTGGCGGCCGTAGCCGGCACCGCAAAACTCAACTCCGCGACCGTCAGCAGTTTCATGAAAGCGAAGAACGAAACCGCCATCAGAGCCACCGAAGCAATAATAAGCTTATTGCGCGCCAGGAGCCCCAGCACTTTGCCCAAGGCGCCAGGCCGGAAATCCTCGATCTCGCCGTGCCGCTTCATGCCCACGGCTTGCAGCACCTCACCCACGGTGGTTGCCGCCACGATCACACCCACCAGCAGCCACTTCACGATTGCGCGCTCTCCGGGCGCAACTGGGGAGTGCTCCGAGGCGCCGTGCGCGCCACCAGCCACACTCCCAGCATAATGAACAGGATCCCCGCCCAGCGCGTCCAGGAGATCTGTTCGTGCAGAAATACCCTCCCCACGACCGCCGCCAGCGCATACCCCATGGAGGTTACCGGCAGCACATAGCTTAAATCGGCCCAGCTCAGCAAGGCCATGTGGGAGAGCAGCCACAAAATGAGCAGCGATACTCCTAACGCCACCCACGGATTGAACATCGCCTCCACGTAAGCAATCGGCGAGAACCCCAGCAGCCCCCCCACGCGGCGGAGCCCCCAGGTAAGGGAGAAATTGCCCAGGACATTGCTGAGCACCACCAGCGCGGTAAACGCCCTGGTCTTCAATCGAAGTCGTGCTGTCTCTGCCATCGTAGCCGCGTTAATCACCCGAATTGGCAGCTACCGGAGCCGGCGGGGTGGCTTCCGGATGCGTCTGTCTTTGCTCGGCGACAAATTTCTTTCGCTTGGACCGCAGCGCGAGGTACTCGCGCGCCTCTTTCGTCAGGCGCTCTCGCTCCGACGAATCGAAAATAGCCTTGCGAACCACCCGCCAGATGACGCGCGGGCGGAAATAATACTCCCCGTAAAATCGCTCCACCCAATCCACCAGTTCGCCGCGATCCAGACCCGGGTAGATGATGTTGGGAAGCTGATGCCCGGTCTCATCCGTCATCGCGTCGATGGTGATGAGGTTGTTCTTTTTGACGTAATCGTAGAACTCGGTCCCCGGATACGGATGCGCGATGGACACCTGGATCGTCTCCGCGTCCACGCGCTTGGCGAAATCGATGGTCTTGCGGATGCTGTCGCGCGTCTCCCCGGGCAGCCCGATGATGAAATCCCCGTGCACCACCAGGCCCAGCTTCTTGCAATTTTCCGTGAAGCGCAGTGCCATGTCCACCGTGGCGCCCTTCTTGATGTTCTTCAGGATCTGCTGGTCTCCGGACTCGTAACCCACGATCAGGAGCCGGCAGCCGGCCTCCTTCATGGCTCTCAGGGTTTCGTAATCGGTGGTCACCCGGGAGGTGCAGGACCAGGTGAAATTCAACGGCTTCAGATGCTTGCAAAGCTCGATGGTGCGCGCTTTCTGGTAGTTGAAGGTATCGTCGTCAAAGAAGATCTCTTTCACGTACGGGAAGGCCTCCTTGACGAAGCGGACTTCGCTGGCGATGTCCTGGGGCGAGCGCAGCCGCCACCGGTGGCCGGAATGCGTTTGCGGCCACAGGCAGAAGGTACACATCGCCGGGCAACCGCGCGAGGTGTAGAAGGAAACGTATGGATTCAGCAGAAACGGCACGTTGTACCGCCGCACGTCCAGGTCCCGCTGATACACCTTGGTCACCCAAGGCAACCCGTCCAGATTCTCGATGACCGGTCCTTCCGGGTTGTTGACGACGTGGCCGTTTTTGCGATAGCTGACTCCCGGCAGCTCCTCGAGAGGCTTTCCTTTGGCGAAATCCGCGATCTGGAAATCGAATTCTCGCCGCACCACAAAGTCGATGGCTTGGGACGCGCGCAGGCTCTTTTCGGGCTCCACCGTGACCGGAGGCCCCACGAAGGCCACCTTCAGCTTCGGATTGGCGTCCCGCATCATCTCCGCCATCCGCACATCCACGTGAAAGCCCGGCGTGGAAGTGAACAGCACCAGGAGCTCGAAGTCCTTGGCCATCTCCACGGTCTGCTCCATGGAGATCTTGTGCGGCGGGGCGTCCACCACCTTGCTGTCAGGCAGCATGCCGGCCGGGTAACACAACCACACGGGATACCAATACGACTCGATTTCGCGCGACGCCGGCCAGCGCGAACTGGCCCCGCCGTCGAAGCCCTCGAACGAAGGTGGATTCAGAAACAGTGTCCTCATGCCGACTCTCTACTGCCCGTAAATCTCAAACAGGCTCGCGCGCCGCGCGCTCTCCCCTAGCGCATAATTGCTGTAGTCCACCACCAGTTCGGCTTTCCCCACCAGCCGGGTATCGATGACGCTTTGGATCTGGCGCGGGACCGAGATCCCGTCCCTGATCTCATATTTTCGTACAAATTCTACCCGTTTCAAAAAGATAGAGGGTGTTTTCACGAGCCGCCCCGATTCCTGCACCGGCAGATACGTTTCGGCGTCGATCCACAGTTGGCCCTTGAAAAGGCCCACCCGCTTCTTGCGCGGCGACACCTGAAACAGATATGCGCGGCGCTGTTCCGTCTGCACCGTGCCCAGGTAGCGGAACCGGTAATTCCGCGGGGTAATTGCCAGGGAAGGCCCTTCCTGGCTCTCATTCTGAGCCTGTACCTCGGCCTCCAGATACCGCGCAATCACGTTGGTCTTAACCGTGGGGTCGCCCTCCCATCGCAAGGCATCATATGTGATGCGGCCCAGCGCGGAAACGTGACGCAGCGCCTGCAGGCGGCCGTGCTTCTTCAAGCGCGGGAGATTGGCGTCAATCTCCACCTCCATCGACGCCCCACGCAGCGAAGTTTCCTGTCCGCGCGATGCCGCTTGGTAATTTCGCAGGATCACGTTCGGACCGGGGACACCCGTTTCTCCCCACAGAATCGCGGCGCAGGCGGCGAACAGAACGAGAAAAGAGCCTCGCAAGAACAGACCTCAACTGGAATGAAACGCAGAAATGCAAGTCTACCAGTATTGTGGATGCGGGATCAAACGGACGGTTACATCCATTTGGTAATCCCGGGGCCGCATTCCGGCCCCGGGACTTCCACAAACTAGCTGCCGGCGACCGCGAGTGTCACCGAGTCCGAGGCGAAGGTCCCCACGGTAACCACGGTATTGGCATTTCCAGCCGATACGGCCGGCACGGTCACCACCACCTGGTACAGGCCCACATAGCCCGGCACTGCCGCCGCCGAGACCACCGTCGCCGGCTGTCCGCCGATCGTCACGCTCACCGGGAGGACTGGAGTGGCCACAATGGCCGGCACCAGTTGACCCGTCTTCAGCGCCGGGTTGGTTTGGCCCGCTCCAGTGAGGTACAGCGTGATCATGTCCCCCGGGTGGGCAGGTGTGTCCGGGCCGATCAGGGCGCCGTCCGAGTTCCGGACCGCCAGGGCCCCGGACGAGGTGAAGAACAGAGCGGGAGCCGCCGGCGCGAGAGTTACCGGCAGCGGCGCGCTCGGTGCGTTGTCGTTGTTTACGCTCAGTAGTTGGTCCCCGGTCGGAGTCTCAAACGCCACCTGCGCGTTGATCTGGGTGGGCGAAACATACAGCATCTTGGCCCGCACACCGCCCACTGCCACGGCCGCGCCGTTCAGGATTTCCGGAATCGTAGTCCCCTGCCAGCCGGCGAGGTCCGTGGTGACTTTGGCCAGGTTGGAGCCGAATATCGAGATCAGCTCGCCCGGCGCCAGGGTACTGGCATTCTTGTCCAGGTTCCCGCTGATGACCGCCGTGACCGTGGGGGGATCGGTATTCGCCGGCCCCAACTGGGAGCGCACCACGCCGGCGGGGTGGTCTGAAGTGTGGATGTTGACATAGGTGTTCTCCGGGGAGTGAACGATGGTGTTCAGCGTATTGAGCGCGGCATCGCTGACGGCCGTCACCGTGCGGAAGATGTTTCCGAAGCCCGTGGCGCTGTTGAGGGGGCTGCTCCCGCTGAGACCGCTATCGATGCGTACGGGGCCGGCTACGCCAGCCGCGCCGTCGTGGATATGCATACCGGTGATCGTCGCCGGCCCGGGAAAGCGGTAATTCATGTCGAAGGTAACCGCCCCGGCCTCCACCGTGCCGTCCTCGTAGCGCAATGTTGAAACTTGCAGCACTCCTACGGCGCTGGCGGTCGTCCCGGTGACCGGCGGAGTCTCATTCGAGGGCTGCAAGTTCACCGGAAATGTCATATGGTCCGTGTTCCGCAATTGCGCCCGGATGACCCCCGCCGGATATTCTGTAGTATGCAGATTGATGTAGTAGCCCATCGGATTGCTCCACAGGCCAAGTAGTGATGTCCGCTGAGCCGAATTGGTAATATCCACTTCGACCGGGCGGTTAATACTGCCTACACCCGATGGATCCGACTGGACAGACGCTGCGCCGGATCCGATTCCGGTATTGAAGATCACCCCCGCGTTCACGCCCGCCGGTCCGTTGTGGATGTGGAAGCCGGTGAAGGTCACCTGGCTGGGGAAATGGTAGTCCACGTAAAAGAGAAGCTGTCCGCTGGTCGGCTGTCCGGAGGGGTCCCACGTGGTGATCACCGCCACCCGCGCGATGCCGGAAGCGCTGACCGCCGTGATGGCGGGGATCTCGTTGAGCGGGCTCATCAGGCCCATCAACAGCTTGGCGGTAGCCTTCTGCATCTGTCCCCGCATCACGCCGGCGGGATTATCGGTGGTGTGCAGGTTGACGTAGTATTGGCTGGGATCCTGCAGGATACCGGCCAGCGCCGCCAGCCCGGCGGTATCGCCGGGCATCACCTCTCCCTGCAAGTTAATGATTCCACGGCCGCTCGCGTCGGAGACCACGTTATTTGTGCCACTGAGGCCCGAACTGATCACCACGCCGGCATTCACCCCCGCCGGCCCGTTATGGATATGCAGCCCGGTAATGGTCACCTGGCTCGGAAAACTGTAGCCCACGAGGAAATCGACCGATCCGGACACAATCTGGCCAGTCGAGTCCCGTAGGATATGTGCCTCGAGGGTGGCCCAGCCGCTGGCGCTGATATTGACGGCC
>JAJPJX010000164.1 GCA_021324015.1 Solibacteraceae bacterium
CGCGAGCACGGCATCCCGGTGGACGAGCAGACTGCCCGCGCGGACGCCACCGCGGCGTTCAGCCTGTACGCCAATCTTCCCCGCGCGGTCGAGTACACGCACATCATCGATCCGGCCATAGATGACGGATACGAGATGATCGGCGCGGATGCAGCGGGTGTGCGCCCCAGCCTGGTGACCGCGGTGTACGCGCGTTTGGTGGCGGCGCGGCAGGAAGCGGATGGGCACTGGGAAACCACCGACGTCCGGCCGCCGCAATCCTACAGCCCGTTCACCGCGACGGCGGTCGCTCTGCGCGCCATCCAGCTTTACACGCATCCCAGCCGGAAGGCCGAGATGCAGGCACGGCTGGCGCGCGCGCGGGCCTGGCTGCTCTCGCACGAGCCCCGCGCCACCGAAGAGCGCGCCTTCCAACTGCTGGGCGCGCACTGGGCCGGCGCGGATCCCGCCGCCCTAAGCAGAATGGCGGCCGCGCTCGAAGCCGCGCAGCAGGCCGATGGCGGATGGAATTCGCTCGAGGGCCGATCGAGCGACGCCTACTCGACCGGCCAGGCCCTGGCCGCGTTGCATGAAGCGGGCGGCGTGGCGATCACGCACCCCGCCTGGAAGCGCGGAATTGAATACCTGCTCAAGACCCAGGCTCCGGACGGATCCTGGCAGGTGGCCTCGCGTCTGCATCCGCCCGCGCCCGTGAGCCCGCCGTATTTCGAGACCGGCCATCCCTACGGGCACGATCAGTTCATCTCCGTGATGGGCGAGAGTCTGGCCGTGATCGCGCTGGCGGAGGCGCTGGGCCCCGGCCGGCCAAGCCCGCGGACCCTCCCGGAGGCGGAGCCCCCCGTTTGCGAGCCGTGGGCCGAAACCCTGCTGTTCGGCCGCGCCGCGGCGGTGAAAAACCTCCTGGACAGCGGTTTCGATCCCAACTCCACGACCCGGGCGGGCGGGCTGACGGCTTTGATGCTGGCCGCGCCGGACGTGGAGAAGATGCGGCTCCTGCTCGAGCGCGGCGCCCGAGCGGACGCGCGCTCCAAAGACCGGTATTCGGCCCTGCTGGTCGCCGCCCAGTATCCGGGCTCGGGCGCGGCCATGAACTTGCTCCTGGATCACGGCGCCAGGATGCGCCTGCCGAAAGGGCAGGGCGCCCCGCTGTTCAACGCCTACCCCACCATGCTGGCCGCACTTTCCGGCAATCAGGAAATCCTCGCGCGTCTCCACAAAGAAGGCGATCGTGCGGAGGACAAAATGAATCTCCTCGGCATGTTTCCGGTCACGCCTCTGTTGGCTGTCGCCACCACGCACCGGACCGAGGCCGTCCGCGAGTTGCTGGATATTGGCGCGGCGGTGGACGAAGTCGATGATGACGGCATCACGTCGCTGGGGTGGGCAGCCATCGCAAATCGCGTCGAGATGGCGCGCCTCCTCATCCAGCGTGGTGCGGACGTCAATCACGCGGACAAGAAGGGCATGACGCCGCTGCTCTACGCGGCTTCGATCGACTTCGGCGATTCGGCCATGATCGATCTGCTGCTCGCATCGGGCGCCCGGACGGACGCGCGGACCCGCGAGGGGCTCACGGCGCTCGATCTGGCGCGCCGGTACCGCCATACTCACCTGCTGGCGAGCTTGCCTCCGAAATAGCCACTGACACCGCTGCTCTAACCTGAATGCGCCCGCGGGAGCAGACGCTCGTAGCCGGCGGCGAGGGCCCAGCCGAGCGCCGTTGCCGCCGCTGTCATCGAGGCGTGCCCCAGCAGGTAATGGCCGAGATCCAGGTGCGGGCAGAATGCGAACAGCACCGATAGTCCTGCGAGCCCCCCCAGCAGTCCGGCCAGCGCGGCGGCCTTTCCCCTTGCCAGCACCAGTCCCCGCCGGAGAACCAGGGCCGCGGCGGCGCCCGCCAAGGCCGCGTGCGCCAGGCCGATGCTGAAACACGCCGCTGCCGCCCGCCCGAAATGCGCGTAGTGGCGCACCGGAAAATCGGCGCCACCGGTGAGCACCGCGGCCAGCGCGGCGGCCATCACCAGCGCGGGGCTGAGGCGCGGCAGAGCTCCCGGGAACATCATCCGGGATAAGGTTGCCGCCGCCGCGGCCAGCCCGGTGGCCAGCATGGTGACGAAATAAGCCCGCGTGAGCGTTCCGTTGGCCGTCCACCCAGCCGTACCCATGACGGCGATGCCCGCTGCCGCCACGGCGGCCGCCGCGCCCAGCAATGCGGCCATGTATCGCCCAGGAGGCCCCAGTGGCCGCACGGGACGCAGTGCCTGCGTGGCCGCCGTGACCAGGCGCTGTTCCAGTTCCGCGCTCAAGCTTGCGGGCACAACCGTCTCCCCCAGCGCCGTCAGCTTCCGGCAGGCCTCGCACGCGGCCAGGTGCTGCGCGGCATCCTCGGGGAGCGGCCCGCCGCCGGCCAGCAGCCAGGATATCTCGCGGCAGGTCATTCCGCTGCCTCCCGCTGCACGCCCCCCACCGCCGCGCGCAGCCGCTCGTATGCCCGGTGCGCCTTCTGCTTCACGGCGCCCACCGTCGAGCACGTCGCGCGCGCGACTTCTTCCAGGCTCATGCCACAGCCTTTCAGCAGCAACAGGACCTCCCGCTGGCCGGGCGGCAGTACCGCCAGCAGCGCTGCCATGGAAGTCGAAGCCGTGTCGGGCGGACTCGCGGCCGCCACCTCGGGGAGAGGGTCCACCTGTACTTCCCGCGCGCGGAACCGGCTGCGGCGCCGCCGCGCATCCAGCCGTGTGTACCGCGCAATGGCGTACAGCCAGGGCTCCGCGGGGTTCTCCGGCCGGTAGGTGTGACGCGCCCGGTGAATCCGCAGCCAGATCTCCTGCAACACGTCCTCCACCTCGTCCCGGGTGTCGCCCTGGCCCAGGCAGAACCGCAGCAACATGGGGGACGCGGCGCGCACCAGTTCCGCCGCTGCCGCCGTGTCCCCCTGCTGGTACCGGAGCAACAAGTCCCGGAGATCTGTCTGCTGCCTCAGGGGCGCTGCCATCCCCTCCTCTGGTTCGGCGAACCTCCTTATCAGATCACAATCGCTGCGTCCCGCTCTACCGCGCCGCCAGGCCCACGGTGGAACCAGGCAACCCGGAGGCCGACGCCACCGCCGTCAGGCTGCCGTCGGCCGCCACGCGGAAGCCGGTGATGGTGCCGCTGGCCAGGCTATACAGGAACTGGCTGTTGCCGCTCAGCGCCAGATCGATGGGGGATGTTCCTGCGGGCGTCATCCCCGCGGCTGGCGCGAGCAGAGTGAGATCGCCATGGCGGCCCACCGCGAAGCTGCTCACGCTGCTGCTCCCCGCGTTGGCCGCGTACGCGTATTTGCCGTTGTTGGTAACCGCTACCCAGCAGGCCGCGGTCTGCAAGGTTCCCACTGAGGCGGAAATCACCTGCAGCCGGCCCTCGTCGTCCGCCTGATAGCTGGAAGCCGCGCTCTTGTTGGGGGTGCCCGCGAACGCTTCGCTGACGATCAGCACGTTGCGGTGGCCGAAAGCGAACCCGAATGGTTCCTGCCCCGCCGAGGGAGTCACAAAGGGACCCTCCAGGTGGCCGTCCTCTACCTCGTAGGTTTCGATCGTGTTGGAGGTCTTCTGCGTGATCACCAGCAGCGAGCCGTCCGGGTTAAACGAGACCTGCGCCGGACCGCTGCCGGCCAGTGTCCGCTGCGCGCCCGGAATCGGTGTGAGCATCCCCGCTTCGTTCAGACGAAATCCGGTGATGTTTGCGCTGCCCCCCGCATTGAGCACAAATACCAGATCGTCGTGGATGGTCACGCTGATGGGCATGGCGCCTCCCGAAGGCTGCCGGCCGCGCAGCGTCAGGCCCCCGCCGCTGATCGAAAACACACTCACGTCGTTGCTCCCGGCGTTCACCGCCAGCAGCCAGCGGCCGTCCTGGCTGAGCGCCAGCGAGCCCTGCGAGCCTAGCCCCGAGCCGGTGCCCATTCCGCCGGTCGCCAGCATGCCGGGCTGGCCCAGGCTGCCGTCCGCCGCGCGCGCGTAAACCACCACGCTGTTCGGACCAGCCGCGTTCGTCATCGTATACACCGCACCCGGGCTCTGCGCCAGGACACTCGCCGCCAAAGCTACGCCGCAAAATATGGAACGTTGGAACATAGATATCCTCCGTTCTGTTCTTCGCGGGCAAGATGGGAAAAGTTACGGTGCGTAGTTACAGGGCCGCGGCCGCTGGGAGCGGTTTCTTGGCGGGTTGCTAGAGGCTGGCCGCGACCAGCGCGCCTTTCGCCGTGGACCACAGCGGCTCGGGGGCGAGCTGCACTTCGGAAATCGGCACCGGCAGATCCGCGGACTCGAGCACACCGCGGAACCGGTCGAGAAAACCGCCGGGCAGCGCGCTGCCGCCGCTCAGCACGACGGGGATCGCCTGGTCCAGCCGCGGTAAGTGCCGCGCGCAGGCGCGCGCGAGTTCTTCCGCCACGCTCTGCATGACTTCCTCGAAGTAAACCGAGAGGGCGTTGTAGACGCGGTCGGCGGTAAAGCCGTTGAACTGGAAGGCCTGCTCCTTTTGCACGCGGATGCGCGCGGCGCGCTCGCCGGTGGCCAGCGCCGTGTGCGCATCGATGAAGTCGCCCGCCTTGGGGAGGCTGAAACTCCAAACCGGCAGCGACAGCACGGCCAGGCACACATTGGAGAGGCCGCCTCCGAAGGAGATGGCAATGCCCGTATAGTTGGTCAGGGCCAGTTCCCCGTACACCACGGCCAGCCCCTCCTCGACCGGACGGCAGTCATAGCCCAGTTCCGTCAGGATCCGGCGGACGGAGGCTTCGTGGTACGCCAGGGCCGTGTCCCCGCCTCCGGCGGGCGGAGCGGGGATGCTGAAGGCCAGCCGCTGCTTCTCCCGCGCCGCCGTCCCCACCAGCCGCGTGAGAATCTGCCGCACCACCGCCAGGCTGTGCGGCTCCTGGGGATTGAGGAGACCGTGCACCATCGGCCGGCGCAGTTCCACGTGGAAAACCTCGGCGAATTTTTGCGCGTCACTGCCCGCGACTACCAAGTCCGGCCCCTGCGGGAAGTGAAACACGTTTTCCTGGGCCAGCAGGGCGGCGGTCAGGCGGGTATGCGGCACCGTGATAAAGGCATTGAGCTGCGCCTCGCAGGAACACTTCTGCTCGCGGCCGCGGGCCACCACGATCCGGCTGGTGCCCAGGTCCAGACCGACGGCCGGCCCGGCGCTGTCTTCGGCGTAGTTCATCCCCTGGCCTCCTGGGAGAGTCCGCGCCCGCCCGCTAGTCGAAAGGGAGCGTGAGGTCGCGGTGCATCCGGTCGGAGATGCGCCGTAGCCGCTCCAGTTCGCCGCGGTCCAGCCGCCTCTGCTTCCTGCCGGCCCGGCTGGCCGCCAGGAGCAGCAACAGCGCGCAGATGCAGGCGCTCAACACCGCTCACCTGCTACCGCCTGGGGGTGGCCGGAACGGCGGCGCGCTCCAGCACCGAAGTCAGGCTGTTGCCGCTGCCCGTGTTTTGCGGCACGCACAGCGCCGCGGCTTCCACGATGCGCTGAGCTTCCTGCTGTTTGCGCTTCCACCAGGCGTCGAACTCGTCCTGGCGCCGTGCCACGTCGTCGATATTGGCCTGGATCCTTCGCATGTAGTCCGCCGTGAGGCGATCCAGTTCCGCCTGGATGTGCCCGTTTTCGGCCGCCTTGCCGGCTTCGTAGTCCTTCAGGCGCTTGCGCTGCTCTTCTTCGTAATCGTTCAGCGCGCGCTGGCGCAGCATGGCGTCCTGCAGCAGGGCCTCCACCTCCACGCCCGCGGCTTCCAGCGCCATGAGCAGGGCGCAGCGCTTGGCCTCCGGCGACATAGCCGCCAGGTGCGCGCTGCCGATCATATCGGCAACTTTCAGAATATTGTAGGAAAGTTCCGGCAGTTTCACCGCGCCGCTCCGGTAAATCTCCGCAAAGGAGGAGTATTTGCCGTTCTCCAGACTGCTCGTTTTGGGGGCGGCGCTGGTGGCGGTCCGCGGTTCCGCCTCGGGTGAAGGCTCGGCGGGCGCGGGGGGCGGAGCCGCCGTGGTCCGGCTCACGCCATTCGCCGGCTTCTGGTCTTCCCAGGATCCGGACTGAAAGAATTGTTTAAACATGTGAAGCTCTCCTTCGACGCCACTCCAGCCTCCGCGCATTAATTGCGGAATCTGCGGAGATATTCTGCTGGAGTATCACCCTGGTAGTAGCAGCCCGGGAGATACTTCTCTCAAAAAGTCTGAGAATTCTCGCCTGGCGGGCGACGGGACGGCGGGGGCGGGGTACAGGCACACTACGGCTGTGACGGGGGTGTCTGGCGGATGGGGAGGTGATCGTCACCGCCCCGGCCTTCCGCCTTTGAGGCGGGGACCGGGGCGGGGTGAAACGTAACGGGGCTTATTGGCGGCAGTCTCCGGGGGGAAAC
>JAJPJX010000121.1 GCA_021324015.1 Solibacteraceae bacterium
GCCCGCGTTGGAGATCGAACTGCGCGCGGCGGACGGAACGCTGCTGGACCAGGTGCGGCGATGACGCCGGAGGTGTTGATCATCGGATACGGCAACCCGCTGCGCGGAGACGACGGGGCGGGCTGGCGCGCGGTGGAGCGGCTGCGCGAAGGAACGCGCGATGGGGAGTTCGGATTGGTGGCTGTCCGGCAGTTGACCCCGGAACTGGCGGAGGCGGTGAGCCGCGCAAGCTTGGTGCTGTTCCTGGACGCGCGCGAGGGAGGCACCCCAGGCAAGGTATGGTGCGAGAGGGTAAATCCCCGGCAGAGCCCTCCTGGCGCTTTCTCGCATCATGCCGGCCCGGCGGCGTTATTGGCGGCGGCCGCGGCGTGGTACGGGCGCGCTCCCGCGGGGATGGTCCTCTCGGTGAGCGGCGAATCGTTTGCATTCCGGGAGGGGTTGTCCCTGCCGGTGGAGGCGGCGCTGGCGGAACTGGTGGAACGGACGCGGAACATAGCGGGAAAAGCCTTGTCGCGCCGCAGCGCGCCTTGTCACAAGATAAAAAGGTCTGAATAATAGGAATGAAGGCTGGAGGGAGGCTTTATGGTCACGAACCTGCCGGCGATCGGCACGCAGTTCTTACTGGACGCGGCCGCGCTGGCGCCACTGATTCCCTCGCTCGAACGGCGCGGCTATCAGGTGGCGGGACCCACGATCCGGGGCGCCGCCATTGTTTACGACACTCTGCACAGCCTGGACGAACTGCCCGCAGGATGGACCACGGAGCACGAGGCGGGGACGTACCGCCTGAAGAAGCGCGCGGACGACGCCTGGTTCGGCTTCACGGTGGGCCCGGATAGCTGGAAACGGTATCTGCATCCGCCGGAAGCGCGGTTGTTTGCCGCCAGGCGGGATGGGCAGAGTTTTCAGATCGTGGAAGAGAACGCGGAAGCGCCGCGCTGGGCGCTGGTAGGCGTACGCTCGTGTGAACTGGCGGCGATCGCCATTCAGGACCGCGTGCTGTTGGGCGAACACTACGGCGATGTGATCTACGAGGCGCGCCGGCGGGGCTTGTTCCTGGTGGCGGTGAACTGCACGGTGAACTCGCCGACCTGCTTTTGCGTGTCGATGCACAGCGCACCACCGGCGGAGGCCGGGTTCGACCTGGCGCTGACGGAGTTGGTGGAAGGGCCGCGGCACCGATTCCTGGCGGAGGCCGGCAGCCGGCAGGGCGCGGAAGTGCTGGCGGAGCTGGGGCCGGCGGAGGCCACGGCCACCGACCGGCGGGAAGCCGAAGAAGCCATCAAAAAGGCCATGGGCGGGCTCCAGCGAAGCATGCGCACCGCGGGGCTGCGGGAAATGCTCTACGAGCACTTCGAGCATCCGCGGTGGGAGGATGCGGCGGCGCGCTGCCTGTGCTGCGGCAACTGCACCATGGTATGCCCCACGTGCTTCTGCACCACGGTGGAAGACCGCAGCGCGGTGGACGGCAACGGGGCCGAGCGGCTGCGGAAATGGGACTCCTGCTTCAGCGAGAACTTTTCGTACATTCACGGCGGCAGCGTGCGTATGTCCGCCAAGTCGCGATACCGCCAGTGGCTGACGCACAAGCTGGCAGCCTGGGTGGACCAGTTCGGCAGCGCGGGCTGCGTGGGTTGCGGCCGGTGCATCACTTGGTGTCCGGCCGGGATCGATCTGACCAAGGAAGTGGCCGCCCTCTGGGAGCCGGCCGGTCCGCCGCGCAACGGCGGGCATCCGGCGCCGGGGCCCCGCTGACAGCGGGGGTGCGGGCGGGCGAGGAGATCAGGCTTTATGACGATCGAGAACGTGACCGATACGCTGCGGGAGCACCCGTTCCTGCAAGGTTTTCGTCCCGACCATATCGACAAGCTGGCAGCCATGGCCAGCGAAGTTCGTTTCGGCAAAAACGAGCTGATCTTTCACGAAGGGGACGAATCCAGCTTTTTCTATCTGCTGCTGTCGGGGTCGGTGGCGCTGGAAGTGCCGACGCCGGGACGGACCGTGCGCGTCGCCACGCTGGGGCACGGCGAGGAACTGGGCTGGTCGTCGATCCTGCCTTCGACGCACGTGAAGCAGTTCCAGGCGCGGTCGCTCGAAGAGGTGCGCGCGCTGGGGTTTGACGGCGAGCGGCTGCGGCACGCGTGCGAGGAAGATTACTCCTTCGGCTACGCGCTGCTGCGCGCGGTGCTGCAAGTGGTGGCGAGCCGCTTGCAGGCCACGCGCATCCAGTTGCTGGACATTTACTCGCCGGTTAGCTCGAAGGCGTAGGAACCGCTCCCTCACGGTCGCGGCTCGGTAAGCCAGAGCGCGTGCGACCGCGAAGAGTGGTCAGGCGGAGGTGAGACGATGGCGGTAATCGAGGCGGAGCAGGAACGCGGGCTGGCGAACGCGATGGTCCCGGCCTTGGGCCGGGTAGCGCAGGTGAAGAAAGAGACCTCGGACACCTTCACGCTGGCGGTGGAGCCGGCGTCCGCGGAGCCGCTGGCGGGATTCCAGCCGGGTCAGTTCAGCATGTTGTACGTGTTCGGAGCGGGGGAGCTGCCGATCTCGATCAGCGGCGATCCGCAGGAGCGTTCCCGGCTGGTGTACACGGTTCGGTCGGTGGGCAAGCTGACTCAACTGCTGGTGAGCCGGAAGCCGGGCGACGTGATCGGGGTGCGGGGGCCGTACGGCACGCACTGGCCGCTCAAGGCGGCGCGCGGCAAGGACGTGCTGATCGTGGCGGGCGGCATCGGCCTGGCGCCGCTGCGCCCGGCGATCTATCATATCCTGCGGCACCGCGCGGACTACGGGCGGCTGATCGTGCTCTACGGGGCGCGCAGCCCGCGGGACCTGATCTACCGCCGCCAGATCGAGGAATGGGCGCGCCTCCCCGACGCGCAAGTGCTAGCCACGGTGGACTACGGCGGCGTAGCCTGGCACGGGCACGTGGGGGTGGTGACGGGCCTGTTCCGCTACGTGCGGCTGCAACCCTTCCACACGGTAGCGCTGATCTGCGGGCCGGAGATCATGATGCGGTACGTGATCTGGGAACTGGAGACGCGCGGCCTGCAGCCGGGCGATTTGCATATTTCGCTCGAGCGCAACATGAAATGCGGCATCGGCTTCTGCGGCCATTGCCAGTACGGTCCCAACTTCCTGTGCAAAGACGGGCCGATCTTTCCGTATCACGAGATCCGGTCCTGGTTTGGAAAATATGAGCTCTGAGGAAAACGGACAAGGGCGAAAGCCGACCGTGGCGGTATTCAAGTTCGCTTCCTGCGACGGCTGCCAGTTGACGCTGTTGGATGCCGAGGACGAACTGCTGGAAGTCGCCGACGCGGTCGAGATCGTGTACTTTCCGGAAGCCACCAGCACCATGATCAAGGGCCCCTACGACATCGGGTTGGTGGAAGGCTCCATCACCACGCACCACGACGCCGAGCGCATCCAGCAGATCCGGCGGCAGTGCCGCACGCTGGTGACCATCGGCGTGTGCGCCACCTCCGGCGGGCTGCAGGCGCTGCGGAACTGGAAGGACGTGGGCGAGTTTGTGCGCCGGGTGTACGCCAAGCCAGACTTCATCAGCACCCTGAAGATGTCCACGCCGGTGGCCGAACACGTGCCGGTGGATTTCGAGCTGCGCGGCTGTCCCATCAGCAAGGGGCAACTGCTGGAGCTGATCAGCGCGATGCTGGCGGGGCGCAAACCCAATATTCCGACCTACAGCGTGTGCCTGGAGTGCAAGCGGCGCGACAACATCTGCGTGATGGTGGCCGAGGGCATCCCCTGCATGGGTCCGGTGACGCAGGCCGGCTGCGGCGCCTTGTGCCCGAGCTTCCGGCGCGGGTGCTTCGGCTGCTTCGGCCCGATGGAGAGCCCCAACACGGCGTCCCTGACCGCGCAGTTCCGCGTTCTGGGCCAGAGCGACGAAGAAATCGTGCGCGCGTTTCGCGGCTTCAGCGCCTGGGCATGGCAGTTCCGCCAGGCGGGAGAGGAGTGTGAGCGATCATGAACGAGCGAGCCGGACCGAGCCGCAACATCAAGGTGGACTACCTGACGCGGGTGGAAGGCGAGGGAGCGGTTCACGTGAAGCTCAAGGGCGGCCAGGTGCAGGACGTGCAAATGCGCATCTTCGAGCCGCCGCGCTTGTTTGAAGCCTTCCTGCGGGGCCGGCACTACATGGAAGTGCCGGACATGGTGGCGCGGATCTGCGGCATCTGCCCGATCGCCTACCAGATGAGCGCCGTGCAGGCGCTGGAGCGCATTCTGGGGATCGAGGCGGACCCGGCGGTGCGGCTGCTGCGGCGGCTGTTCTACTGCGGGGAGTGGATCGAGAGCCATGCGCTGCACATCTACATGCTGCACGCTCCGGATTTTCTGGGTGTGCCGGACGCCATCCAACTGGCGCGGACACATCGCGACGTCGTGGAACAGGGGCTGCGGCTCAAAAAGACCGGCAACCGGCTGGTGACGCTGCTGGGCGGCCGCGAGATCCATCCCATCGGGGCGGCGGTCGGAGGATTTTACAAGACGCCGTCGCGCGCGGAGTTGAACAGCCTGGTGGACGAACTGCAATGGTCCAGGGACGCCGCGGTAGCGACGGCGAGCCTGGTGGCGGGATTCGACTTTCCGGACTTCGAGCAGGACTACGAATTTGTGGCGCTTTCGCATCCCGAGGAGTATCCCCTGAACGAGGGCCGGCTGGTTTCGAGCCGCGGGTTGGATATCGACGTTTCGGAATTTAACGATCATTTCGTCGAGCAGCACGTGAAACACTCGAACGCCTTGCAGGCACGTCTGCGGGAGCGGGGGTCGTACCTGGTGGGGCCGCTGGCGCGCTTCAACCTCAATTTCGAGAAGCTGCCGGAGGTGGCGCGGCAAGCCGCGGCGGACTGCGGGCTGGAGGCTCCCTGCCGCAATCCGTTCCGCAGCATCGTGGTGCGGGCGATCGAAGTGATCTTCGCCTGCGACGAGGCGCTGAAGCTGATCGCGGAGTACCATCCGCCGGAGGCGCCGCGGGTGATCGCGCCGGCCCGGGCGGGGGTGGGGCACGGGGCGACCGAGGCGCCGCGCGGAGTGCTGTATCACCGGTACGAGATCGACGAGCGCGGGTTGGTGGTGAGCGCGCAAATCGTACCGCCGACGGCGCAGAACCAGAAGCGCATGGAGGAGGACCTGTGGCAACTGGTGCCGCCGCTCGCGGCGCTGCCGGTGGAGGAGATCACGGCGCGGTGCGAGCAGGCGGTGCGGAACTACGATCCGTGCATTTCGTGCGCCACGCATTTCGTGAGGGTGGAGCGGGAGTGACCGCTCCCTGACAGTCGCGGCTCGGTAGCCACGGTAGCTGGGCGGAAGCGGATGCTGATTTTGTGTTGCGGGAACCTCGAACGGGGTGACGACGCGGCCGGGCTGCTGGTGGGGCGGCGGCTGCGGACGCTGGGCGTAGAGGTTCGCGAGCACAGCGGAGAAGCCCTTTCTTTGATGGAAGCGTGGCGTGGCGCAGAGGACGTCATGCTGGTGGACGCGGTGGTGACGGGCGCGCGGGCGGGAACGGTCTCCGTGTGGGATGCGCGCTCGGCGGCGTTCGGCGGCGGGCGATTCCGTGGGTCCTCGCACGCGCTGGGCGTGGCGGAGGCCGTGGAACTGGCGCAAGCGTTGGGCTGCCTGCCGGCGCGCCTGCTCGTTTGCGGCATCGAGGGCCGGGAGTTTGCGGCGGGGGCGTCGCCCTCGGCAGCGGTGCTCGCGGGTGTGGAGGAAGCCGCGCGGCGAATTTACGAAAATTGGAGCGGAGGCACGGCATGGATATCGGAGTGATTCGCGAAAGCGGGCCTTCCGACCGGCGGGTGGCGCTGACGCCCCCGGTGGCGCGGCGCCTGGTGGAAGCCGGGCACCGGGTGTGGGTGGAGTCCGGCGCCGGAAACGGCGCGATGTTTCACGACCCGGAGTATCTGCGCGCCGGCGCGCAGGTGGCGTATTCGGCCGCGGAGGTCCTGCGGCGCTCTCAGGTGGTGGCCAAAATCTCGGTGCCGACGCCGGCAGAACTGGACCTCTGCCCGCCGGGCCTGACGCTGCTGGCGTTCTACCACATGGCGGTGGCCGACCGGGCGGTGTACCAACGGCTGATCGAGCGCTCGATCACGGCAGTGGGCTGCGAAATCATCCAGACCGACGACGGGCGTCTGCCGGTGCTGGCGGCGTTCAGCGAAATTGCCGGGCAGATGACGGTGCCGATTGCAGCGCACCTGCTGCGGTCGAGCTGCGGCGGGCGAGGCATTCTGCTCGGCGGGAGCCCTGGTGTGCCGCCGGCCCGGGTGGTGATCCTGGGTGCGGGAGTGGTGGGCACGTGGGCGGCCCGCACGGCAGTGGCGGCGGGCGCGCAGGTAACCGTGCTGGATGTGGATCCCAACAAGCTGCGCCGCCTGATGGAACACACTCCCAACGTGGCTACCGGCCTGGCGGACCCGGACCTGATCGCCGCGGAGGCGGCGGCGGCGGATGTGCTGATCGGCGCGGTGCTGGTGGCCGGCGCCAAGACGCCGCACGTCGTGACGCGGCGCATGGTGGAGAGCATGAAGGCGGGGGCGGCGATCATCGATGTGTCCATCGATCAGGGCGGCTGCGTGGAGACCAGCCGCCTGACGACGCTTGCGGACCCGGCGTTCGTGTATCACGGCGTGACGCACTACTGCGTGCCGAATCTCACGGCGGACATGGGGCGCAGCACCAGCGTCGCCGCCGCGCAGGCGCTGCTGCCGTACCTGCTGCTGATCGGGCAGCAGGGCATCGAAAAAGCTCTGGAAGCCTGCGCGGAACTGCGGCGGGCCGCGCACACGCACCGGGGCAAGGCGGCCGCGGCCGGGCTGGCGGGGATGGAGAAGACATGAGGGAGAACTACCGCTCAAAGATCACGACGGCCGAACGGGCGGTGGAGGCCGTGCAGTCCGGACAGCGGGTGTTTATCCACCAGGGCTGCGCGGAGCCGGAAGAACTGGTGCGGGCCCTGACGCGGCGGGGAGGGGAACTGCGCGACGTCGAAATCATCCACCTGGCCACGTTCGGGAACGCGGATTACACACTGCCGCAGTACGAGGGGCATTTCCGGCACAACGCCTTCTTTATCGGCGCGAACGTGCGGCAGGCGGTGCAGGAGGGCCGCGCGGACTACATTCCCATTTTCCTGGGCGAGATCGAGGAACTGTTCCGCAATGGAGCCATGCCCATCGACGTGGCGCTGGTCCAGTGCACGCCGCCGGACAACTACGGCTATATGAGCCTGGGGCCGAGCATCGACGTCACGCTGACGGCGGCGCAGTACGCGCGGCACGTGATCGTGGAGATGAACGACCAGATGCCCCGCACCATGGGGGACGCCTACCTGCACGTGAGCCGGGCGGACGCGCTGGTGGAGACGTCGCACCCCCTGCCGGAATATCGCACCGGAGAGGTCACGGATCTCCACCGCGCGATCGCGCGCAACGTGGCCGGCCTGATCCCGGACGGCGCCACCCTGCAAATGGGGATCGGCGGCATCCCCGATGCGGTCCTGGGGTGCCTGCGGAATCACCGGGACTTAGGCGTGCACACGGAGATGTTCAGCGACGGGCTGGTGGAGCTGATTCAAGCCGGCGTGATCAATAACGAGAAGAAGACCATTCATCCGCACAAGGTGATCTCCGGTTTTGTGCTGGGGACCAAGGCGCTGTTCGACTTTATCAACAACAACCCTATTTTCGAGTTTCACCCGACGGCGTATACAAATGACCCCTTCATTATTGCCCAAAATGCGCGCATGGTGGCGATTAATTCGGCGATTGAAATCGACCTGACGGGGCAAGTCTGCTCGGATTCGATGGGCTTCCTGCCGTACAGCGGGATCGGCGGGCAGGTGGATTTTATCCGCGGCGCGGCGCGGTCGAAAGGAGGTGTTCCGGTAATCGCGCTGCCTTCGACGGCCAAGGGCGGGAAGGTTTCGCGCATCGTGCCGACACTCAGGCCCGGGGCGGGCGCGGTCACCTCGCGGGGCGACGTGCACTACGTGGTGACGGAATTCGGGGTGGCGTATCTCCACGGCAAGAATATCCGGCAGCGGGCGGAGGCGCTGATCGGGATCGCGCACCCGGATTTTCGCGCCGAACTGCTGGATGCGGCGCGCAAATCGCGGCTGCCCGGAATCGGCGAAACGGCGCTGATTTCGGGTTGACCGCCGGAAATTCAGACTGCTACAATTCAGATAAATCGATCTGGATAATTTGTCGATCAGGCTGGTTGTTAATCCCGCCGCAGGCCCTTCCGGGGCCGATCCTACGGCCGGCCAGACAGCGACCGCAACTCCGGATTTCCCGAGAAAGGACGAAGTATGATCAAGAGCCTGGTTGCGGCAGTAATCCTCTCGCTCCCGGCGGCGGCGGAAACCCTGGAAATGGGGCAACCCCTGACCAGCGCGGCCTCCGGGCTGGAGGTCACGGTGATGCCGAACGTGGCGGGCATGCTGCCGGTGCTGGCGCAGTATGCGCCCCGGTTGCGGTCCGGCGTGATGGTGCTGATCAAGAACAGCACCGCGCAGGCGGACACGGATACTTACCTGATCACCTTCGGCTACCTGGACGGCGGCAAGTCCCGGCAGGTCCAGACGGTGGTGGCGCGCCTCTCGGGGGTCAATTCGACCTACACCTCCGCCGTTGTGTGGGTGGACGCGAAAAGCGTGCAGTGGGTCTCGATTACGCAGGGCCGAACCATGCAGGTGAGCGTGCAGTTCGGCCCCACGGCGCAGTTCGAGATTTTAGGCGACGCCGCGCGGTTTGATGCGGCGAGCCCGGATCCCGCCAGCGGGTCGTAGCGCAGTGCTCAGTTGATTTCGAGCTGGCTGGTCATCACGGTGTTGGTGGTCTTGTCGGCCAGGCCCTTCCACTGGACCTTCATGCCCACCCGCACGAAGCTGTTGATCACGTGGATCTCGCCGGACGGAGTATTGACGGTGATTCGCGTATTCGCGTTCCAGATCAGCTTTTTCTTGCCGACCATGAGGTAATCCGCGCCGACGGCGGTGATCTTCCCCTGACCCTCGTCGCGAACCGTGTAGGGCGACGGATTCACGGTGAGCGCCAACACCTGGACGGCCGTGGCATGAACCGAGTCCACTGCGCTAACGGTCACGCTGAACGAACCCGCCACCAGGGGCGTGCCGGTGATTTGGGAACCGTTGAACGCCAGGCCGGCGGGCAGGCCCGCCACGGTGATGGTGTACGGCGCGACTCCCCAGGACACGACGATGGGCGACGCGTACGGCATGCCGGCGGTTGCGGCGGCGAGGGAGGTGGTTTCGATGGTCACGGCGGGCCGCACGGTCAGGCTGCTCAGGACACATCCGTTAGGATCGACCGTGCCGGTATAGTCCAGGATGAGCCCAGTCTGATACCAGTTCACCAGGCCGCCCAAGAAGGTTGTATTCGACGAGTTGAGGTACGTAGTCCAAAGGTGGTCCAGCAGGTTCAAGCCGCCATTCACGACGATGTATCCCGGATTGCGAGGGACGTAGGCCGATTCCACCGCGTTCTTGCCGGAGCACGGCACAGGGACCGGGCTGGTGATGGTCAGCGTGACGCTGGCGGATGCGGAGAACCCGGCGGTGTCGGTGGCCGTCAATGTGACGGTCGAGGTTCCGGCGGCGGTGGGTGTGCCCGCCACGGTATTGCCGGTCAAGGTGAGTCCGGCGGGCAACCCAGCGGCGGTATAGGTGAAGCTGCCAGTTCCACCGGTAGCCGGGGCGAAGGTAGCGGAATACGGGTAGTTCACCACGCCATTGGGCAGGGTGGGGGCAAAGCTGATGGCGGCGTCCTTGACGGCGAGCGGCAAGGTGCTCGTCGTCGAGAGATTCGTGACCTGGTCGGTGGCAGTGATGACGACGTTCGAAGTCCCTACCGCCGCCGGTACGCCGGTGATGTTCGCCCCGTCGAAGGAGAGGCCGGCGGGCAGGCCCGCCACGGCGATGGTGAGCGCGTCCCCGTTCGGCGCGGAGGCCGTGATCGGAGCGCTGTAGGGCACACCGATGACGCCTGCCGGCAGCGCCGTGGTGGTAATGGTGGGCGGCGGCGTGGGAGATCCGGACGCTTTGCTCAGGGTCGTGAGGAACTGCAAGGTCGAGGTGTTACCGGCGCCCCAAGGGGTGCCCTGCGTCCCGTAGTTGAACTCGATGAAGGCGCTCTGGAAGCTGGCCATATTCAGATTGGCCGGCAGGCTGGAGCCGGTGAAGGCCGTACCGGTGTTGTCTACCAGGCCGAGCGCGATCCAGTTGAATTGCGCGCCGTTGATGGTCCCGTTGGGCGCCACCGGCGCGCTGATATTGGCATAGAACGAGTCGCCGACAGGATAACCGCCGGCGGTCGAAGCCAGGTTGTCGTAAACATCCAGCGTTCCGGGGCCCCAGGTCACCGTCGTCGTGCCGATGGTGAGCGTCATGCCGCTGAATGCGTACGTGGAGTGGGCGCCGCCGAAGAACGCCGCGGGCGTGGCGGTTTGGGCATCGTCGAACGTGAGCGTGCCGGAGTATGGCGTGCCCGCGGGCACGCTGCCGGTGCTCGTTCCGTTATTGACGCTCATGGCCGAGGAGGTCGTGCCGGTGAATTGGTAGGTAACTTGGGCGGCGGGGACACTGCCGGCCAAGCCAAGGATGCTGAGAACGAAGAGAAGTTTGTTCAAGCGGTGCCTTTCGTAGCCTGGTGCTGGAAATCTCCGCACCCGCGTGAAGCGTTGCGGGTACGAATATGAATCCCTTATCCCGCACTCGGGCAAATCCGGCAATCGCATATTTGTCTCAACTGATGAGACAATTAACTCGGAGGACGAGGCGTGCTCGAATCGGAGTTGCACACCCTGCTCGAAGGCACCGCCGATGCAGCATTCGTGGTGGATGTAAACGGTTTCACGCGAATCTGGAACCGCGCGGCGGAGCGATTGTTCGGATATCCGTCCTCGCAGGCGGCGGGAAGTCATTGCGCGGATCTGATCGACGGGCGCGACGCCCTGGGGAGCCTGGTCTGCCGGCGCGATTGCACGGTTCTCGGATGGTGCGCCGCCGGCCGCGAGATCCCCAATTTCGACCTGGAGGCGCGGACGCATTCCGGATCCCGAATATGGGTCAACGTCTCCATCCTGCCATTGCACGACCGCTACGCGCGGCGCCGCTACGCCATCCACCTCGTGCGCGATATCCAGCCGGTCAAGAAGAGGGAGGAATTCTGCGAGAGACTAATGCAGGCCGCGCAGGATCTGGTGGCCTTACGCGACGGCCAGGAGCAGGCAGCGCCGGCCGTGGCGCTGACCGATCAGGAGCAGAGGATCCTGCGCAGCCTGGCGAAGGGCGCCAGCCCGGCCGCGATCACGGCGAAGTTGAACATCACGTCTCGCACCCTGCGCAATCATCTTTACAACATCAACCGGAAACTCGGCACTCGGAGCCGCCTTGCGGCAGTGGTGCATGCGACACAGCGCGGGCTGATCTGAAGCCGGGGCGCCGGGCGTGCGCCGGGGCAGTGATAGACTAGCGGCACGACCCCAACATGCAAATCAGAACCCTGAAGCACACCGATCTGATCGTTTCGCGGGCCTGTTTCGGCACTATGACTTTCGGCTCGCAGACGGATGAGGCTGCCGCGCTGCGCCTCGTGGACTGCTGCCTGGACGCGGGCATCAATTTCTTCGACACGGCGAACGTCTACAACAAGGGGCTTTCCGAGATCATCGTGGGCAAGACCCTGAAGGGCCGGCGCGACAAGGTGGTGCTGGCGAGCAAGGTGCGCGGCAAGATGGGAGACGGGCCGGACGAGAGCGGCCTTTCCCGCGCGGCCATTCTAAAAGCGATCGATGAGAGCTTGCGTCGGCTCGAGACCGACTACCTGGACCTCTACTACCTGCATCAGCCGGATTACAGCGTCCGGATCGAGGAGAGCCTCGAGGCCATGGACCGCCTGGTGCAGGCCGGCAAGGTACGCTATCCGGCGAGTTCCAACTACAGCGCCTGGCAGGTGTGCCAGATGCAGTGGATCGCGGAGAAGAACGGATACCGGCCGGCGGTCGTGACGCAACCGATGTACAACCTACTGGCGCGGGGGATCGAAGCGGAGTACCTGCCCATGTGCCGGGAGTTCGGGGTATCCACGGTGGTCTACAACCCTCTGGCCGGCGGTATGCTCACCGGCAAACAGAGGCGCGAGGCGCCGCTCGCCGGCACGCGGTTCGACAAAAACCAGATGTACCTGGACCGCTACTGGCACGACACCTATTTCGACGCGGTCGAGGGACTGGGCGAGATCGCGCGGGGGGCCGGGCGCTCGCCGGTGAGCCTGGCTCTCAACTGGCTGCTGCACCACACCGCCGCCGACTGCGTGATCCTGGGAGCTTCGCGGCTGGAGCAGTTGCAGGAGAATCTGAAGGCGCTCGAAGAAGGACCGCTGCCGGCGGATACGCTGGCGGCCTGCGACCAGGTGTGGCGGCGGGTGCGAGGCGTAACGCCGCAATACAATCGGTAGGCAGGATCAGACGAGCGCGCCGAGGAGGCCTGCCAGGGCGGCGGCGAGAATCACCCAGATGGTGGCGCGCCGCGTAAGGGTGAGGAACAGGAAAGTGCCGGCGGCGATCGCGGCGGGCAGGGGTCCGGTAATGGAGTCCCGGGCCAGGGGCAGGGTGGAGGTGACGATCAGGCCCGCGGCGGCCAGCGTCACGGCCTGGATGGCGCTTTTGACGTCCCGGCGCTCGGCCCGCGCGCCCAGGTAGCGCAGCATGAAGATGATCAGGAAGGCGGGTGACATGACCGCCAGGCAGCCCGCGCATGCGCCGGGGATTCCCGCCACGAAGTATCCCACGCTGACGATGTAGGAGCCGTTAGGGCCGGGGGCCGTGCGTCCTGCCGCCACCGCCGCGCTTAACTGCCGGTCAGTGAGCACGCGGCGGTGTTCCACCAGATCGTGCTGCACGACCGGCAGGGAACTCAGTCCGCTGAACGAGGTAATGGTGGCTTTCAGCAGCAGCAGGTAAAGCAGGAAGACGTTCATTTGGTTGCCGGCACCCGCCAGAAGAAGCCTACCAGCGCCGCCAGTCCGAGCACCGGGATGGGTGACAAGCCGAAGCGCAGAGACAGCAGCACGGAGACGCCGAAGACCACCACGGCGCGCAGACGCCTGCCGCCGGCTAATTGCGGGCGCAGAAGTTGCCAGGCGCTGGTGGCCATCATCCCCACGGCGGCGGCCAAAGTTCCGCCGATGGCCGCCATGGCCAGGGGATTAGATTTCCAGGTCTGGTAGCCGGCGGTCAGCAGTACGACCACGGCGGCAGAGGGAACCGTCACCGCGGCAACCGCGACGATGGCGCCGCCCCAGCCCAGCAGTTCATAAGCCGTGCCGGCGCAGAACGCCAGAAGGTTGGTGCCCGGAGTGATGCGCGCCAGGGCGTAGACCAGTCCGTAGCGCTCGGGCGAGAGCCAGCGGTGAGTGGAGACCAGCTCGGACTGGAGAGCGGCCATGGTCGGGTCGCCGCCGCCGAACGTCAGGTTGCCGATGCGCAGAAAGATGAGGAAGACTCGGTAGAAGGAGACGGGAATCATCGTTGTTACTGTAGCCCGGAACGGATATGCGGTAAATGGACGATATTTAATCAGGTTTACAGATCTGAAACGATACAATATTCGTTAGGGCGAATGCTCGCCATGGAGGTGAATCATGGCAACATTGGTCAAGTTAAGGCCGGTCATCGACCGGCTCGGAAAATGTGGGTTGCCTGTCCGGTTCTACCAATTCGTGGAGCAGCGGATGGCCGTGGAGCGTGGGGGTTCGGACCAGGACGAAGTCGGTGGGCTCTTCACCAACACGCTGAAGCTCTCCCCGGAAACGCTCGCGGGTCTGACGGCGGATGTGCCGGGCGGTGCATCCCAACACGCAGTCCACACGATGTTTCACGAGGGGACCCACGCTTACCTCATCTTGAAAAAAGCAGATCCGGAGGTGGCTCGGCTGCTGATGTACGGAAGGGAACACTACCGGAACACGCGGCTCGAAGACGGCTCTCTCGCGAAAGATCCGGACCGGATCACTCACGAAGCCGCCGCGGATTATGTGGGTGGCCGCGCGGCTGGATGGTGGGAAGCCAGGGTGGACATGACCGCAGCGCGGCGAGATCTGCCGCCGCCCGAAGACGCCCTGCTGAGGCAAATCGGAGAGATTGTGAATGCAGTTCGCAAGATCCCGCAGAGGTACAACAAGAAAATGGGAGAGGCGGTCTTTGGATATCAGCAAGGCATTTTTGGGAATCAGATACATACGAAAGTCAGGATTCCGGCCAGGCTCAAAGAATTCTGTGACCGTGTGATCCTGGAGGGTAAAATCCCCGACGACTTCCGGCGCGTCAAGGCGTTCGAGAAAGACTACCTGGAACTGCTGAAGCTGGTGAAGCCGCTGGAAGTTGCGCCCAGACTGAAAAGAGGCGCCTGAGACAGGTAATGATTTCCCGGTCTGCACTAGAATCGGAGACATGATTTCCATCCGCCGCAGAGACCTGCTGGCCGGCATGCTGGCGGCACCGGCGCGCCCGGCCCGGCACACAAACGTAGTTTTCTGCATGACGGACGATCACGGCGCCTGGGCCATGGGCTCCTACGGGTGCCCCGAGATCCACACGCCGAACCTGGATCAACTGGCGGCCGGGGGCGTGCGCTTCACACGCGCCTACGCGTGCACACCGGTATGTTCTCCCAGCCGGATGAGCTACATGACGGGGCTGATCCCGTCGCAGCACGGCGTGCAGGATTACCTCATCGCGTCGGACAGCTCCGGTCCCACGTCACACCGCTTTCTGGAAGGCCACCTGACGTATTCCGAAGTGCTGGCGCGGCACGGCTACACGCTGGGCATGTGCGGCAAGTGGCACATGGGGGAGGACGACAAGGCACAGGCGGGCTTCACCTGGTGGTGCACGGTGCCCGGAGGAGGCGGTCCGTACTGGGATCAGGAGTTCGTCAAGAACGGCCAGCGGGCGGTGATTCCGGGCTTCAAGACGGATATCGCGGTGGACGCGGCGCTGGAGTTCCTGGACCGCTACCACGACCGGCCGTTCTTTCTGCAAGTGCCGTTCTACGCGCCCCACACTCCTTACGACCGCCAGCCGGAGCGGGACCGCCAGTGGTACGCGGGATCGCGTTTTTCCTGTTTCCCGGACCTGCCCGTGAATCCGAACCTCAACAAAGAGATGCGCTCCGTGTGGGGGAAAGCGGAGAGCAAGCTGGCCTACTCAGCGCTGATTTCGGGCGTGGATTACAACGTGGGACGCATCCTTCGGCGTCTTGAGCAACACGGCGTGCGCGAGAACACGCTGGTGATCTTCACGGCGGACCAGGGCTGGAACGCGGGCCACCACGGCGTGTGGGGCAAAGGAAACGGCACCGTTCCGTTCAATATGTTCGAGGAGTCGCTGCGGGTGCCGTTGATCTGGAACCACCCGGGCCGGATCCCGGCGGGGCAGACGCTCGCGCCGCTGGTCTCCTCGTACGATTTCTTTCCTACGATCCTGGACTATCTCGGGGTGCCGGCGCCGAAGGACGCGAAGCGGGTGGGACGCAGCTACGCGGACTTTTTGCGAGGGCGGCATCCGGAGTGGCGCAACCGGCTGTACTTCGAATACGCCTACGTGCGCGGCATCCGCACGGAGAATCTGAAGTACGTGGAGCGAACGCGGGAGTGGCCCAGTGAGTTGTACGACCTGGAGGCCGACCCCGGCGAGACGCGCAACCGCATCGCGGATCCGGCCTACGGGGCGCAACTCAAAGGTCTGCGGGTTGATTTGCAGAACTTCTTTCAGCGGGCGGGCGCGCCGCCGATCGAGGAATGGCGCTCCACCACCAGGCAGCAACTGCACGTCTATCCGCGATAGCCAGCCGCAGGCCACGGTATGATCGGGGTATGCGCGGCAAGTGGGTGCTCATTTCGGTGTCCGTCGTGCTGGTCGCGGTGGCCGCCGGCGCCCTCTCCGTGCTGCGTAGAGAATCGGCCGAACGGGCGGCGCCTGCCCAGCCGCTGGCGGAGCCGGCTCCCGCCCCGCCTGGCGAAGTGAGCCTGCCGGGCAAGATCCTGGCGCAGCACGTGGTGCCCGTTGGCGAGCAGGTCAGCGGTAACATCGATTCGTTCCTGGCGGACGTGGGGCAGGATGTCTTCGAGGGCCAATTGCTGGCGCGCGTGGCCAACCAGGGCCTGGAAGCCGCGCGCGAAGCGGCGAACCTGTCCGTGCAAAGCGCGCAGGAGCGCGTCAACAAGATCGAGGGCGACATCATCGCGGCGCGGCTGGAAGCTTCCCGCGCGCGCGCCGATGCGGTACGCTCGCGCGGGGAGTACGAGCGCGCGGAACGCACTTATCGCCGCCAGCAGGTGCTGCACAACGCCGGCGCCACTCCGCGGCTCACCTATGAGCGCTCCGAGCGCGACTTCCAAAAGGCCCAGACGGAGTACGACAGCCTGGACACCCTGGCGCGGCAGGCCGAAAGCCGCGTAAACGACCTGGGGCTGGAACTCCAGAACGCGCAGAAGGTGCTGGATGACAAGAAGCAGCAACTGGAGGACATCCAGACCAACCTGCAAGGCATGGAAGTCCACTCGCCGGTGGCCGGGGTGGTGGTGAGCCGGAGCGGCGAGGTGGGCAAGCCGCACGAGGAAGGCGCGGCGCTGTTTGAGATCGCCACGGACCTTTCGCAGTTGCAGGTGGCGGTGGAGCCGGAGCCGCCGGTGCTGGCGCGCATCCAGCCGGGCCAGCCGGCAATGGTGATCGTAGCCGATCTCCAGGGGCAGGGCATTCCGGGCACCGTGAAGGAGATCCGCAACACCGTGGTGCACGTGGCCTTCACAAGCCCTTCACCGGTGCTGCGGCCGGGGATGACGGCGCAGGTGCGCATTCCGCTGAACTGATCCGGCCCGACAGGTACGCGGGGTAGAATAAGGGAGTCGGAAGAGTCCCATGGAATTCCTAGCCAACAGCTTGTTGGAGCTGATCACTCAGACCTCCACGAATCTCCCGCCGGATGTGCGTGCCGCCATGTCGCTGGCCGCGGGCACGGAGACGCCGGGCACGCAGTCCTCGCAAGCCCTGAACATCATTCTTTCCAACATCGACATGGCCCACGACGACGAGGGGCCCATTTGCCAGGACACTGGCATGCCGACCTTCGTGATTCACACGCCAGTGGGCGTCAATCAACTGCGGATCAAGAAGACCATCCACGAGGCCATCGCCGAGGCCACGCGGCTGGGCAAGCTGCGGCCCAATTCGGTGGATTCCATCACCGGCAAGAACAGCGGAAACAACCTGGGCGCGGAAACCCCGGTGTTGCACTTCGAACAGTGGGAGGAGGACGAGATCGAGGTCAAGCTGGTTCTGAAGGGGGGCGGCTGCGAGAACAAGAATATCCAGTACTCGGTGCCCTGCAACCTGGATCACCTGGGGCGCGCCGACCGCAACCTGGAGGGCGTGCGCAAGTGCATTCTGCACGCGGTGTGGCAGGCGCAGGGCCAAGGCTGCTCGCCGGGGGCCATCGGCGTGTGCATCGGCAGCGACCGGGCGCACGGCTATGAGCTCGCCAAAGCGCAGTTGTTCCGCACGCTGGACGACACGAATCCGGACCCGCTGCTGGCGAAGCTGGAAGCCGAAATCATGGAAGAAGCCAACCGGCTGGGTGTGGGAGCCATGGGCTTCGGCGGCAAGGCGTCGCTGATCGGGTGCAAGATCACTGCCGCCAACCGCCTGCCGGCCAGCTTCTTCGTCTCGGTGGCTTACGATTGCTGGGCGTTCCGGCGGCTGGGCGTGCGCCTGGACGCGGCCACGGGAGCCATCACGAAATGGCTGTATCGCGACCCCGAGCGGCCGGTGGAACGTATGACCAGGGCCGAAGGATTCCCGCTGACGGGCCGCGAGGTGGTCCTGGCGCCGCCTCTGAGCGAGGCGCAGATGCGCGCGCTCAAAGTGGGCGACGTGGTGCTGATCAACGGCGAGATGTTCACCGGCCGGGACAACGTGCACGCGTACCTGATGAAGAATCCTCCTCCGGTGGACCTGCACGGAGCGGTTCTATACCACTGCGGTCCGGTGATGTTAAAGGAGGGCGACCGCTGGGTGGTGAAAGCCGCGGGGCCGACCACCAGCATCCGCGAGGAGCCCTACCAGGCGGACATCATCAAGCGCTACGGCGTGCGCGCGGTGATCGGCAAGGGCGGCATGGGGGCCAAGACCCTGGCCGGTTTGCAGGAGGCCGGCGCCGTGTACCTCAACGCCATCGGCGGCGCGGCGCAGTATTACGCCCGCACGGTGGAGGAGGTGCCGGCAGTCTACCTGATGGAGTTCGGCATTCCGGAAGCTATGTGGCACCTGCGGGTGCGGGGCTTCGCCGCGATTGTCACCATGGACGCGCATGGCCACAGCCTGCACGCCGACGTGGAGAAGGCGAGCGGGGAAGCGCTGGCGGAATTACAGCGGGCATGAGTGACCTGGCCCGCATCGCCAACCTGGCACGAAGCGGGTACGTACATCGCATCGCCGGCGGCCCTGGCGCCGTCCCCTGGTGGACGGCCGTGCTGATCACGGCCAGTTCGGCGCGCCAGGCCGAGCGGTACCACGAAGAGATCCGGCGCCGGTGCGAGGACGGCAAGGTCCCTGGGGGTGTCTTCTATCTGGCTGTGCCGGACCCCGACGACCAGCGCATCGGCAGCGGCGGGGCGACCTTCCACGCGCTGCGCCAGCTCGCCGAACGCACTCTTTGCGGCGCGGGGGCGCGGGGACCGCGCTCGCTGGCGTCGTGGTGGGCGGGACAACGCGTTCTCATCATCCATTCGGGCGGGGATTCCCGCCGGCTGCCGCAGTACTCCCTGGCGGGAAAGCTGTTCAGTGCCCTGCCGGTGAAAACCCCGTGGCGCGAGACCAGCACGGTGTTCGACGAGTTTCTGGCGCTTTCCACGCCCTGGGCGCAGCGCCTGGCTGGGGGCCTAGTGGTGGCGTCCGGCGACGTCATTCTCACCTTCGATGCAGCGCAACTGGACTGGGAGCGGCGCGGTGTGTGCGGTGTGGCGATTCGCCAGCCGGTGGAGGTTGGCACGCAGCACGGCGTGTATATCGCCGACGAACGCGGGCGCGTGCACTGGTTCCTGCAAAAACCCACGCTGGCGCAGGTGCAGGCTTCGGGTGGTCTGCTGCCGGAGGGAAACGTGGCCGTGGACAGCGGCTTACTACGCTTCGCTCCGGACGTGGCCGCGCGCCTGATGCGGCTGGCCGGGGTGCAACGCGCGGGCGAGCGGTGGGAACTCGCGCCCGGCATTCTGGACCGCGCGCGCCCCGGCGCGCGGGTGATTGACCTCTACGAACATGTCACGCTGGCGCTCACGGGACAGTGGCGCCCGGAGCGGGGCGAGGCGTGGAGCAAACTGGCCGACGTTCTATATGGTCTGCCGTTCTGGTGCTCGGTGGTGGATGGCGACTTCACTCATGTGGGCACCACGCGGCATTTCCGGCGGCTGATTACGGAAGAGACCGGCTTCACCGAACGCTACGCCGCGGAGCACCGGCTGGACACGATGAACCCTCCGGAGGTGAGCGGGTCCGGAGTGCTGATCGACAGCGCGCTGGCGGCCGGCGGCGAACTGGGCGCGGGTGTGGTGGCCATCGAATGCGACCTGGAGACTCCCGTGCAAGCGGCCGCGGGGGCAATGCTGCACGGGCTCACGGGGATCGAAGCGCCGGTGGAAGTGCCTCGGGACACGGTGGTGCACCAGGTGCCCGTGGCGCTCACGGACGGAGTGCGCGGCGTGGTAATCCGGGTGTACGGGGTGGAGGACGATCCCAAGGCGGGCATGGAATCCGGCCACGCCACTTGGTTCGGGCGGCCCCTGGCGGAGGCTTGTGACGCCTTGGGGCTGGACCACGAAGACGTCTGGGCGGGCATCCCCGCCGGCGAGCGGTCATTGTGGAACGCGCGGCTGTTTCCGGTAGGAAGCATCGCCGAGGCTTGGGACTGCGCCCGCTGGATGATGCAGGTGGAAGAGAGCTATGCGGCGGAGCGCTGGCGGCAGGCGCGGCGGCTCTCCCTGGCGGAGAGCGCTCAATGGGCGGACACACGGGCGCTGGACGACGCGCGCACACAGCGCCTCCAGACCAACTGGCGGTTGACGGCGGTTTCCCTGGCGAAGGCGGGCACGGACATCCGGCCGCTGCTGGCGCACGCGCCGGGCATTCCACCTCTTGCCGCCACGGGCCGCTCGCTGGCCCAGCAAGCCGCCGGCCTGGAGCCGCGCGCTCCCACCGAGTCGGCCAGCCAGTACTTTCAGGCGAGCCTTTTCTTGAGGCAGGCCGGGCTGGCGGAGGAGGCGGAACGGGCGCGAGGCGAGGCCTTCGCTGCGGTCCGCCGCGCGGTGGACGCCGGGACGGGCGAGTGTGAATTTCCACTGGCGGGACGGGAGTGGCGCTATCCCTCAGTGAGCGTCTCTGCGCCGCCGCGCCTGGACCTGGGCGGCGGCTGGTCCGATACCCCGCCCTTCTGCCTGGACTGGGGCGGGACCGTGCTGAACATGGCCGTGGAACTCAACGGCGCATATCCGATCCGCACCATGGTCCGCCGGCTGGACCGGCCAGTGGTGCGCTGCGTTTCCCGGGACGGGGGCGAGAGCGCTGAGTTTCGTTCGGCGGCGGAGATCCTGGCCTACCCTTCGCCCGGCTCGCCATTTTCGATCTCGCTGCACGCTTTGCGCATGGCCGGCGTGGTGCAACCAGGCGAGTGCCTGGAGCGCACCCTGGAGCGCCTGGGCGGCGGCGTGGAGATCGAAACGGAAGTGGACCTGCCGATGGGCTCCGGCCTGGGGACCAGCAGCATCCTGGCGGCCACAGTGGTGCGGGCGCTGGCGGAGATGCTGGCCTGCCCGCTGACCGACCAGGCGCTGAGCAACCAGGTGATGTGCCTGGAACAGCGCATGACCACCGGCGGCGGCTGGCAGGACCAGGTGGGAGGCATCTTTCCGGGCGTCAAGCTGGCGCTCAGCGGGCCGGGGTTGCGGCAGCGCGTGCGCGTGGAGCCCATCGGCTGGAGCGCGCGGCGCGAGGCGGAGTTTCTAGAACGCTTCGTGCTTTATTACACGGGCATCCGCCGCCTGGCCAAGGATCTGCTGGCGCAGGTGGTGAGTAGTTACCTGGCCCGCGAAGTGGCCACCGTGCAGGTGCTGCACAGCATCAAGACGCTGGCCCTGGAAATGGCCTACGCGCTGCGGCAGGGGGAGTGGGATTACCTGGGGCAGTTGATCGCGCGGCATTGGGAGCTGAACCAGGTGCTCGATCCGCACACCTCCAGCGCACCCATCAACTCGCTGCTGCGGGAACTGCGTCCGCACCTGGCGGGCGCCAAACTGGCGGGCGCGGGCGGCGGCGGATTTCTGATGCTGCTGGCCAGAAGCGCGCGGGAAGCCGCCGTGCTGCGGGAACGCCTGGCGGCCCGGAACGGGGGCGCCTCCGGGAAGCTGTGCCAATTCCGTATCGCACACGAAGGACTGCGGGTGACCCACGGCGTGGCGGCGGGTTGAGGAGGGGAAGTTCCGCGAGGCAAATGCGAACCAGACGGTTGGGCAATAGCGACATGGACCTCACGCCGATCGGGGTCGGCGCCTGGGCGATGGGAGGCGGCGGGTGGGCCTTTGCCTGGGGGCCGCAGGATGACGAGGACTCGATCCGCGCCATCCGCAAAGCTCTGGATGCCGGGATCAACTGGATCGACACCGCGGCAGTTTACGGGTTGGGCCATTCCGAGGAAGTGGTGGCACGGGCGCTGGACGGCGTGGCGAACCAGCCCCACGTTTTCACCAAGTGCGCGCGCATCTGGAATGCGCGCGGCGAGATCGGCAAGTCTTTGAAGGCGGATTCCATCCGGCGCGAAGCCGAAGGCAGCTTGCGGCGGCTGCGGCGGGAGGTGATCGATCTCTACCAGATCCACTGGCCCGAGCCGGACGAGGACCTGGAGGAGGGCTGGAGCACGCTGGCCGAGTTGCAGCGGGAGGGCAAGGTTCGGTGGATCGGTGTTTCCAACTGCAGCGCCGCGCAGATGCAGCGGGCCGAGCGCATCGCGCCGGTCACTTCGCTCCAGCCGCCGTATTCGATGCTCGCCCGCGAGGTAGAGGCGGAGACGCTGCCTTTCGCCGGGAAGCAGGGCATCGGAGTGATCGTCTATTCGCCTATGCGGAACGGCTTGCTCAGCGGGGGCATGACGCGCGAGCGGGTGGCGGCGTTGCCGGAAGACGATTTCCGCCGCAACCGGCCGGATTTCCAGGAGCCGCGGCTCTCCCGGAACCTGGAACTCGTGGAGGGGCTGCGCGCGATCGGGAGGCGGCATGGGCGCACGCCGGGCGAGGTGGCCATCGCCTGGACGCTGCGGCACCCCGCGGTGACCGCGGCCATCGTGGGGATGCGCTCGGCGCGGCAGGTGGACGGCGTGCTGGGTGCGGCGGAGTTTCGCCTGAGCCTGGCGGAAGAGGCAGAGATCGAGGCGCTTCTCGCCGTGCAGACGGCCCCTATTTCTTGAGCTCGGCGTCCAGGATGGGCTTCAGGCTGCCGAGGTCCAGCCGGCCGTTGTAACGCTTGCCGTTGATGAAGAAGGTGGGGGTGCCTTCCACACCGGCGGTATCGCCGTCGGCAATGTCGCGCTCGATGGTCTTCTTGAACCGGCCGGAATCCAGGTCGGCGGTGAAGCGCGGCATGTCCAGGCCGATTTCCTGCGCCCAGGCAAGCATGTGCTCGCGGGAGAGGCTGCGGAAGTTTTCAAACAGCTTGTCGTGCATCTGCCAGAACTTGTCTTGCGCCTGCGCGGCCAGCGCCGCTTCGGCGGCGAGTTCCGCGTGTGGGTGATTGCTGAGCGGGAACTGCTTGTAGACCAGGCGGGCGTCGCGCGAATAGGCCTGCAGCACGCCGGCGATTTCGAGGCGCGCTTTCGCGCAGTAGGGGCACTCGAAGTCGGAGAATTCCACCACCGTGATGCGCGCATGCTGCGGACCGCGCACGGGCGCGCCCTGGATGGGGATTGTCACGGGATCGCCCAGGATGCGATGGGAGGCGGCGGCGCGGCGCGCGAGTTCCGAGTTGGCGAGGGCGTCGCGCACCTGCTCCGCCGTCTTGCCTTCGGCGACTCCCTTGACCACCATGGCAGCCAGGGCGCGGCTGAATGAGCAGGAGGGATCGAGGACCCGGCATTGCGCGATCTTCATGGCGCAGCCGCAGACGCACTCCTCCTGGCGGAGAATCGCCAGGGCGCGCGTTTTCTGCGCCGGCGTGAGGCCCCCGAAATCCACCAGCGGCAGATCCGTGGCCGTTTGCCAGGCGTCGGTGGAAGGCGTGTTCTGAGCCGCCGGGGAGAGGGAAGGCGCCAGCCACAGGCTGAGCAGCAGGACGGGGCCGGCGAGGGAACGCAACAGACAGCGGGGCATTTCTTCCATTATGGAGGAATCGGGCGAGGTAAGGGGCGGGGGCAGGAGCGCGGGCGTTCCCGGCTTTCGGAAAGTCGCACCGAAGCGGCGGTTTTGTTACACTGAAGACTCCCGGCCAGGTAGCTCAGTTGGTAGAGCGCAGCCCTGAAAAGGCTGGCGTCGGCGGTTCGATTCCGTCCCTGGCCACCACCCCAAGCCATACAAAACAAAATACTTTCACGTCCGATTGACTCGGCACAAATGTCTCAAAAAGCAGCGCCGGAGTCCAAACGGAGTCCAAATCCCGAGGTGAGTCTCGATTCCCGGTAGGGATATTGTCACCCACGTAAGTATCGTAATCACACGGATTTGGGGATAGTGGGACAGTGGTGACCGTATTTCCAGAATCTTCCTCGTTGTCGTGGACGACGACGAGGAAGATTTTTTGTCTCTATATATGGAGATCCGTCCCACCCGTCCCCTGCGTCCCCACCGTTGGCGCTTGGGGGCGCGGCCGTTGGTAGTTCGCTGTTTCCGTGGCCCTGACCATTAGAGACGCTTTCTCCGCTTCAGGAACGCGAGACAGTCTAGGCTTGGGTTCTTGCCCATCTTCGGCACGACGGAGACAAGCTCCCAACCATCGACGCCTTCCGCATTCAACGTTGCTCGGCTCTCCTCAATCCCATCCTTCACGCTTAACTGGAGGGGCAGGAGTTCGTATTCCCAAATGACTGCTTCGCTCGCGTCTGGCATATTGAACACCCTATCACCAACCAGACGGGATAGTGGACTCCGCATCGTCAAGTGGGATGAACCGCGCCACCGCATAGGTTTGGGACCATCGGGACAGTCCGTTGGCTCTCGGAAATCTTCGCCGTCTTCCTCGAAGAAGACGAAGATTCTTTGCCTCTATACAGGGAGATCCGTCCCGTGCGTCCCACGGGCTTCGTTCGCGGTCCTAGCAGCGAGTGGTGAACCCAACGAGAGCAGCCATTGCGCGCTCTCCTGAGCGGCGGTATGATGCTCGGCATAAGAGGAGCGCACGTGAAAGCAGCGACACTTCTTCTGGCATTGCTCCTGGCCGGGGCTGTAGGTGCCCAGGCCGAATCACGTTTCAGCCGGCCTGTCATCAAGCCCGTGAACGACAAGGAGCTGGCACACTTCAAGTTGGACGGAAACAATATTGCCGTTCAGTCCAAAGGCTCCATTGGGGTAAGCTGTATTGTCTATCGCGGCACAAAGCGGTATTACGTTGAGATAGGCGTCCTGAATCAATCCGACGCGCCAATCGCTCTCCAGCGCGGTTTTGCTCGGTTCACGAAACCGGGATACACGGTGTTCCAGAGCGACACCATTGCTTCAGCGATGGACGTATCCGCAAGTGTTGCCGGCCCGTTCGTACCAGCGCCGCCACCGCCTCCGACGACAACAACCACGTACAACGCCACGGCGACCACCTACGGGAACACAACTCAGGTGCAAGGGACGGCAACGACCACGAACAACGCGGGATGGTACCAGTTAGGACAGGCAATCGCCGCACGCCGGTACTACGCAGCCCAATCGAGAGAGCAGAGCTTCGCTACGTATTTGCAAATGTTCGCCAATGAGCAGCAAACCTTGGAAATCGCGCCGAAAGGCGTTCAACTCTATATCTTCACTTTCGAGCAGATCAAAAACAAGAAGGCACCATTCACCGTGACGATTCAGGTAGCTGACCAACAGTTCACGTTTGCTTACAAAGAGTAGCGATCGGTTCCCAGGGGCCATTTTTTGCCGCAGCGAGCTTCAGTCGGTCGCCAACCGTCACCACTCCACATCACCGAGGCCCGGTTCTCGGCGGGCATTTTTGCGCGCATCTCCTTGATTCCGCACGAAATAAAAACATTGACGAGCAATTACGTTTTTTGCGATAGTCTGGATGGCCATAGGGCCGCAGGCAGCGCGTGGCGCCGGGGCACCACGAATCCACAACCCTCCCGCATCTGAGTCGGGAGGCGTGTCGCCTCAATCCCCAACACACCGAGATCCAAATGACCGTGCCGTTGTATTCCTACGAGCATGAGTTCCAAGGCTACATCGCCGAGCGGTACGCGCTGAGGCTGGAGGCGCAGGGCGTCGCGCAGGTCATCCGGCAGAAGGGCGGCGCCGAGAAGGGAAAGATCCGCCGCGTGGTATTGCATCGCCGGCCTGGCGATCCGAAACTCAGCGTCCTTCGCGATTACCAGGGCCAATCGTACTCGTATCGACAAGAGCTGGACGATGGTCACCAGCCGTGGGCGTTGCGCCCGCTCGGTCACCGCATCAGGCGGGACCAGAGCTGCGAGTACAGCCTGGCGCCTGCCGCAGCGCGGCCGATCTTCCTGCGCGTGGTGCTCGATTGCCTGGTGTCGGCGGCGTGATGGCGCTTAATGCTTCGATGGGTCCTCCCCGGGCCGGCGCCGGCCGCGGGTGGGAATGTAGCGCGGTTTCGCTAGCGTCTTAACGTTGCGAGGTGGCCGGTGGCCTGCGGGTATCGCGTAATCATGCGGAACGGCGCGCTGCTGCCAGGGATGACGATGCCGGTGCTTGGCCCGCCGCCTCCGGACCCGCACTCGAATCCCGCCGTCCAGCGACTTCGGGATGCGTGGAACCTGAACATCATCGCGTGGGAGGGCGTCTTCAACCTCCGGCGACCGATGACGGCGGCGCGACGGATTCTTCCAGACCTCTGGCGCGATCCGAACGCACCACGTAGCTTGCCGATGCTGTTGGACCCGGACCCGCGCGGGGACGACGATGACTAACCCGTTCGATTTCGACGGTATGGCCCGCCTGGTGGATGTGTTCTTCAATGGCCGCGCGGCCGCGCAACCGACGTCGGTGACGATCCGCGAGTTAATCCGCCGCGGCGTGTCGCACGTGAAGGTGGATGGCAAGGTGTACCGCATCGAGGCCCGCGAGATGGAAGTCAAGCCGAAGGAGAGAGCATGAACATGGCAGCGCCGCGCCCCGGTTGCATTTGGACGCCGGATGGTCACGCAATCCTGGTCCGCAACGACGAGCCGCCCAAGCCGAAGCCGCGGATCGGCATGATCCCGTATATGACGGACCTGCTCCGTGGGCCGGCGATCCCGGCGCGCCTCTCGCCGGGCGCGCGGCGCCTGATCGCGTATTGCTGCACGTGCCAGCGCACGGTGTACGGCACCGAGTACCAGGATTGCCAGCGCTACGGCCACGAGATGCGGCACATGCTCGTGCCGGATTTGAGCAAGCAGAAGCCGGGGGCCGCGGCGTGAAGACGCACGGCGAAGTGGCTTACGAGGCATACCGCGAGGCTTACGAGACCGGCCAGCCCGAAGTTTCCGGTGACCGGCTCCCGCCGTTCGAGGAACTGCCGGCGCGGGTGCGCGTCGCGTTCGAGGCGGCCGCGCAGGCGGTGTGCCGCAGGTACGGAGCGATCTACTGAGCCGGAGTAGCTCAATTGGCAGAGCAGATGTTTCGTAAACATCAGGTTGCCCGTTCGACTCGGGCCTCTGGCTCCAACGAAAGGAGGACGCCCATGACAGACCACTAGGAGGTCGTCATGAACGTCGAGAAGCATTCCCGCCGATGCGGGAAACGATTCACCCACCCGTCTCCATCCTGGCCCTGCGGCCATCGTCGCAACCCGACGCGTAAACGGCGCGGGCGCAGGAACCCCACGAAGCAAGTCGTGGTGAAAGGTAAAGCCTGATCAATTCACGAAAGGACGCAATAATGGAACCGAACCCGAATCCGAATCTCGCTCCCGCAGTGACCCACCAGCCGACGCTGTTGGGCGGCGCGGAGAACATCAAGCTCCTCTTCGACGAGGAGTTGGACAGCCGCCGCGAGACGCTGGCGCGGCAGAGGGCGTGGGAAGCTGTCTCCCTGGAGCAGGCACAGATTGCGAATCGGCGCGCGCAGAATGCGGCGACGATCGATCACGCCATCAACGCTGGCCTGGTCCTGGCCGGGCAGGTCGGGACGACCGAAAGCCAGCAGACGGTTTCGCCCGCTGGTATTGCCGCCAGCGAGACCACCAAGGGCGCGGTGGCGGCTGCTGGCGCTGGGGAGGCGGTGAGCGCGGAGGCTGTTACGGCCAACGTCGCGAACCTGTTCACCGCCCTGACGCCGGTCATCGCCAGCGCTCTGGCGGCGGCCATCTCGCAGACGATTGCCGCGCTGGTGCCGGTGGTCGTGACCGCCTCGGGCGGCGCGTCCACGCCGAGTCAGACGCAGGCGAAGCCGACCGCTTAGAGATCCACCCAACACGCGAACCAACCAGCGGGGCGGGCTGAGAGCCGATTCGGACGGTCCCGCCCCGCACAACCCAGAATGAGCACCTCCATTACGCCCGCGATGGCGAAGCGCATCGAGATCTGGCCGGCCGACCGGCTCGTGCCGTATGCGAAGAACGCGCGGACGCACTCGCCCGAGCAGGTTGCGCAGATCGCGGCCTCGATCCTGGCTTTCGGCTTCGTCAACCCGATCCTCGTGGACACCAATGCGGGGATCATCGCCGGCCACGGGCGTCTGCTGGCGGCGCGCAAGTTGGGCCTCGAAGCCGTGCCGGTGGTGGTGCTGGACCACCTCAACGAGACCCAACGGCGCGCATATATTATCGCCGACAACAAGCTCGCGGAGAACGCGGGGTGGGACGAGGTGACGCTGGCGGGCGAGCTGCGGGACCTCGAATCCATGGGCATGGATCTCGGCAAGATCGGCTTCTCCGATGAGGAACTGGAGGAGCTGCTGGCCGCGAACGAGCCCGAGGACACGGACGCTGCGGTTGATGAGGTCCCCGAACAGCCTGCGAATCCGGTTACCCGGCCTGGCGACTTGTGGGTCATCGGCCGGAACCGGCTGATTTGCGGCGATTGCCGGGACCTGGCGGTCGTGAGCCGCTTGCTCGACCCGGAGAAGAAGGACGCGCGCCAGGTCAACATGGTAATCACCTCGCCGCCGTATGCCTCGCAGCGCGCCTACGATCCATCGAGTGGATTCCGGCCGGTCGCGCCGGAGGAGTACGTCGCCTGGTATGCAGACGTGGCGGCGAACCTGGCCGCCGTGCTGGCGCCGGACGGCTCGTACTTTCTGAACATCAAGGAGCACGCGGAGGACGGCGAGCGCAGCCTGTACGTGAAGGACCTGGTGCTGGCTCACAAGCGGCAGTGGGGCTGGCGCTTCGTCGACGAGCTGTGCTGGCGCAAAACCGACGACGGCGTACCTGGCGGGTGGGGCAACCGCTTCAAGAACGCCTGGGAGCCGGTGTTTCACTTTTGCTTGAACTGCACGATCAAGTTTCGACCGAGACGGGTCGGCCATTGGTCCGACGACTGCTTCGACTACTCGCCGAACAATCCGAAGTCCACGTCCGGCAGCGGGCTCCTGGGCACGGGGCCGCGTGGCGCCGCGGCCGACCGCGGCAAGAACCACGATGCCTGGCAGACCACGCGCCGCAATGCCGGGAACATGGAAGGTCGGCACGGCGGGATCGCGCGGCCGTCGAACGTAATCGAGGCAAAGACCGAGTCGAGCCAGGGATCGCATAGCGCGCCGTTCCCTCGCGCGCTGGTCGAGTTCTTCGTAAAGGCCTACTCCGATCCGGGCGACATGCTCTTCGATCCGTTCCTCGGCAGCGGTACGACCATCGCTGCCGCACATGTGCTGGACCGGATTGGCTGCGGCTGTGAAATCTCTCCGGCGTATTGCGACGTGATCGTGCATCGGTTGTCGGCGCTCACGCGCGAGCCGGTAATACTTCACGACACGGGCGAAACGTTCATGGATGCAGCTCACGCGCGCGGGGTAGCAGTCGAGCAGGCTGCACAGGACTTCTCCGACAAGCGCCACAAGGAGAACGGCGCGCCGGTGTTCGTCAAGAGCGGAAGGATTCGATGAGCGTCAACATCCTGGAGCGCATCAAGGACTTGGTGATCCAGCGCTGGCCGATCGACAAGCTGCTGCCCTACGCCCGGAACGCTCGCACGCACAGCGACGAACAGGTCGCCCAGGTCGCCGCCAGCATCATCCAGTTTGGCTGGACGAATCCGATCCTGGTCGGCGGCGACGGCGTGATCATCGCCGGCCACGCGCGCCTGGCGGCGGCGCGCAAGCTCGGCATCGCCGAGGTGCCCGTCATCATCCTCGACCACCTGAACGAGACGGAGCGCCGGGCGCTGGTACTGGCCGACAACAAGCTGGCGCTCAATGCCGGGTGGGACGAGGAGATGCTGCGCGTCGAATTGCAGTCCCTCAAGGAGGATGATTTCGATCTCGGCGCTGTGGGATTTACCGACGAGGAGCTCGAGGAATACCTCCGCGATCCCGAGGATACACACGCGGGCCTCACCGAAGACGATGCGGCACCCGAGCTACAGGAAAAGGCCGTCACGGCGCCCGGCGATGTATGGGTGATGGGCAACCACCGGCTGCTGTGCGGCGACGCCACGGTGCTCGCGGACGTTGAGAAGGTCCTGGCGGGCGGGCTGGCCGATATGGTTTTCACGGACCCGCCGTACAACATCGATTACGAGGGCCGCACCAAGGACAAGTTGAAAATCCAGAACGACAAGCTGGGCGGCAAGTTCTACGAATTCCTGCGCGACGCCTCGGCCAATCTCCTGGCGGTTTGCAAGGGCGCGGTGTACATCTGCATGTCCTCGTCGGAGTTGCACACGCTGTATTCCGCGTTCCTGGATGCGGGCGGCCACTGGTCCACGTTCATCATCTGGGTGAAGAACCACTTCACTCTGGGGTGGGGCGATTACCGCCGCCAGTACGAGCCGATCCTCTACGGCTGGCGCGAAGGCAACAAGCACTTCTGGTGCGGCGACCGGAACCAGGGGGATGCATGGCAAATCAGCCGGCCCGCCGCCAACCGGGAGCATCCGACGATGAAGCCGGTTGAGCTGGTCGAGCGCGCCATCCGGAACAACAGCAAGAGCCGGGACACGATCCTCGATCCGTTCGCCGGCAGCGGGACCACGGTCATCGCTTGCGAGAAGACGGGACGCCAGGCGCGTGTGGTCGAGCTGGACCCGAGGTACTGCGATGTGGTCGTGCGGCGGTGGGAGGCTTTCACGGGCCGTCAAGCGCACCGGGACGGAGAATCTGCGCTTGTCAACGATTCTGATACATTGCAGTAATGCGAGACCCGGCGCGAATTGATCAAATGGTGGGGCTTGTCCTTGCGCTCTGGACGAAGTATCCGGATTGGCGGCTTACCCAACTCGTGCTGAATGCCCATGCAGCCGCGTGTGAGCCTGGGGAAGCCTACTTCGCCGAGGATGATGTTATCGAGCGCGGTTTGCGCAGCCTGCTTGGTGGTCCGGCCGGTGGCGGTGATGGTGGAGAGCGCGTGCCAAAGGCCGCTTAAGACCGGCGAATCCTAGCCCTTCACGACCCTAAGCCCGCCAGTACCGGGCGGGCGCGGGTCGTTGGCGGGAGGCTGTCTACTTGATCGAGTAGCAGCGCTCGCCGGAGGCGTTCTTGGTGGATTCGGCGGTGATGCCCATCTTCTTGAGCGTGCCGGCCACGAAGCCCCGGATAGTGTGATTTTGCCAGGCAGTCGCTTTGGCAATCTCGGCCATCGTCGCGCCCTCCTTGCGACGCATCATCTCGATGACGATCTGCTTTTTGCTGCCCTCGCGCGGCGCGCTGGCCTTGGCGGTAGCCTTCTCCCTGGCGGCGGGCTTGGTCTCCTTCTTGGCGGCCTTCTTAGTGGCGGGTTTGGCTTCCTTTTTGGCGGCGGCTTTCTTCGCGGCTTTCTGGCCCTTGGGCGCGCTCTTCTTGCTGCTGGCCTTCTTGGTCGAGGCAGCTTTCTCCGGCGCAACGTTCGCGCCCTGTTCCGCAACGGCGGCGGTTTCTGTGGTGGTGCTGGTTTCGTTCGTCATAATCCGATCTCGTTATCCTTTCTGGCGGCTGATGGTCCGCGCATGACGATGGATACCTTCCCTTCAACCAGAAGGCAAGCGGAAAGTTCAGGAAGAAGCGCATGGCGATAATGAGCCAACGGCAGTACGCGAAGCACGTCGGGCTGAGCCGCGCTGCCGTCCAGAAGGCGATCAACTCTGGCCGCATCTCCACCCTCTCAGATGGCCGGATCGATTCCGATACAGCCGATCGCGAGTGGCGGGAGAACACCGAGGCGCGGCCGGCTGGCGCGAGCAAGAGGCAGCACGACGACGACGATGCGTTCGGCGCGAGCCAGTACACGAAGGCGCGGGCCGTGCGTGAGCATTACCAGGCGCGCCTGGCGAAGCTGGAGTACGAGGAGAAAGTTGGCAGCCTGATCTCGAAAGACGAGGTCCAGATTGCCACGTTCAACAAGTTCCGCCAGTACCGCGACGGCATGTTGAACATTCCCGACCGCGTGGCGGCAATGCTGGCGGCCGAAACCGATGCGGCGAAGTGCTACGAGATCCTGGCGACGGAGATCCGCAAGGCGCTGAATGAATTTGCAGACGCTAACGGCTGAGGAAGTGGTCGGTGCTGCTGCCGCGGCTGGCGCGCGGCCGGACCCGTTTCTCACCATCTCGAAGTGGGCCGACAAGTACCGCACGCTTTCGCAGCGCGCCTCGTCGGAGCCTGGCCCGTGGCGCACGGACCGGACGCCGTACTTGCGCGAGATCATGGATTGCCTGTCGCCGTCCTCGCCCATGGAGCGCGTGATCTTCATGAAGGGCGCGCAGATCGGCGGGACCGAGTGCGGCAACAACTGGATCGGATACGTGATCCACCAGGCGCCGGGTCCCATGATGGCGGTGCAGCCGACCGTCGAGATGGCCAAGCGGAACTCGAAACAGCGCGTCGACCCGCTGATCGAGGAATCCGAGGCGTTGCGGAAGCTCGTCAGCGATCCGCGCTCGCGCGACTCCGGCAACACAGTTCTCTCGAAGGAGTTCCCTGGCGGCGTGCTGGTGATGACCGGCGCCAACAGCGCGGTCGGCCTCCGCTCGATGGCTGCGCGGTATCTGTTCCTTGACGAGGTGGACGGGTATCCCGGCGATGTGGAGGGCGAAGGCGACCCGGTGAATCTCGCCATGGCGCGCACGCGGACGTTCGCGCGCCGCAAGGTGTTCCTCGTCTCGACGCCCAAGATCACAGGCATGAGCCGCATCGAAGCGGCTTACGATGAGAGCGACAGACGGCAGTATTACGTGCCATGCCCGCTGTGCCGGGAATTCCAGATCCTGCAATTCGCGCAGTTGCGCTGGCCGAAGGGTGAGCCGGATAAGGCGGTGTATGTCTGCCAGCATTGCGGCCAGGAGATCCACAATCACCAGAAGCAGTGGATGCTTGCACGCGGCCAGTGGCGTCCGAATCCGGCCGCCAACTGGGATCGCAGGACGGCGGGCTTCCATCTGTCCAGCCTCTACTCGCCGGTCGGGTGGTTCTCCTGGGCGGACGCCGCCAAGCAGTTCGAGCAAGCGCAAAACAAGCAGAAGCCCGAATTGCTTCAGGTGTTCGTGAACACGGTCCTCGGAGAGACGTGGACGCTGCTAGGCGAGGCCCCGGATTGGAAGCGCTTGTACGAGCGCCGGGAGCAGTACAAGGTCGGCTCGGTGCCTCGTGGCGGCGTGTTCCTCACGGCCGGCGCAGACGTTCAGAGGGACCGCATCGAGGTCGAGATCGTGGCGTGGGGTCGTGGCAAGCAGTCATGGTCCATCGATTACCGCGTCTTTGAGGGCGATACCTCGCGCCAGGCGGTGTGGGACCGACTCACGGATCTGCTGAACGAAACGTACCCGCACGTCTCCGGCGTGCAAATGCCGATCCTCCAGCTCGCGGTTGACTCCGGGTACGCAACCACCGAGGTGTACGAGTGGGCGCGACGGCAGGGCGGTCGGGTCGTGGTGATCAAAGGCGACCAGCGTTCCGGCGCGATCCTCGGCGCGCCGTCGCCGATCGAGGTTGGACCGCTGGGTGAGAGGGTGAAGCGGGGCGTCCGCGTGTGGCCGGTGAACTCCGGCATGGCGAAGGAGGAGCTGTACCGCTGGCTCCGGTTGGACCGCCCCACGGACGAAGAATTGGAGCAGGGCATCCCGTTTCCTCCAGGCTATTGCCACTTCCCCCGGTACAGCGAGGAGTACTTCAAGCAGATCACTGCCGAGCAGCTCGTCGCCAAGCTCGTCAAGGGCTACAAGCGGCTGGAGTGGCAGAAGATGCGCGAGCGCAACGAGGCGCTCGATTGTCGGGTGTACGCACGTGCGGCGGCGGCGCGCGTGGGCATTGATCGCTTCCAGGAGAAGCACTGGGCCGACTGGGAATCCAAGGTCACGCCCCAAGCCCAGCCGCAGCAACCGTTGCCCCAGCGCGTGATGCCCGCGCGGCCGCGCAACCAGGTGCGCTTCCGGATCGAGGTCTGATATGGCGATCACGCAGGCTGACATCGACAACTTCGACGCGCTCTATAAGCAGGGCGTGCGGCGATTCCGCTTCCAGGATCGTGAAGAGGAGCTGCACTCTGCCGAGGATGCGCTCAAATTCCGGAACTGGCTGGTCGCCGAGGCCGCCAAATCGTCCGGCCAGCAGCCGGTGAGACAGGTCCGGATTTACACGACCAGCGGGTGGGGGTACTGATGCAGGAGCCGAATCCGTTTTCGATGCTCGATGACTCCGCGCGCATGGCATCGCCGAATCGCCAGCGCGTGCGCCAGATGCACCCGGCGAGCAGGCTCCAGCGCGGTATCGCGGCCTTCCATAAGGCCTGCCGCAAGCGGATGCCTGCGGTGATGGAGAACGTTTTGTTCTTCGGGGGCCTGGCCTCCGTCGTGTACGGATGCTGGACCGTGTGGCACCCGTTGGGCCCGCTAGTCGGCGGTGGCCTGGCGGTGTGGGTTTCGATGCTCACCTCGCTGGAGCGTGAATCCAAATGAACCTCGTTCGGCGCGCGGCACAAATGACCATCGCGCCTCCCCAGCGCCAGGCGATGGGGACATTCCCGTTTGATGCGGCGGGGAAAGGCCGGCGCGGCTACGGCTGGAACCCGAGCTACCTCGGCCTCAACACGCTGCTGTTCTCGCATGGCCTTGAGCTGCTCACGCGGAACCGCGACGCGGTGCGCAATAGCGCCTGGGCCGTGGGCGCCATCGAGTCGTATGTGGCGAACGCCATCGGACGTGGCATCCGGCTGATTCCCCAGCACCCGGATGAGAAGGTCCGCGACCTGATCCGCCATAAGTGGGAGCGATGGATTCGCGAGTCCGACGTGGAGTACGACCCGAAAAACCCGGCCTCCGGGCAGACTGACTTCTACGGCCAGCAGATGCTCGTCGCGCGGGAGTGCATGGAGGCCGGCGAGGTATTCGTCCGGTTCCGGCCGCGCCCGTTGAAAGAGGGATTGTCGGTCCCGCTTCAGTTGCAGTTGATCGAGGCCGAGCAGTTGCCTCTGTGGCGCAACCAGCCAACGCCGGATGTGCCCGAGCAGAATCGCGTCCGGTGCGGCGTGGAATTCCGGCCCGATGGCCGGCGTGCCGCGTACCACTTCTGGCAGGCACATCCGGGCGAGACGATGTTCTTCCCGATGGAGGCGCTGCATGTGGAGCGCGTGCCCGCCAGCGAGGTCCTGCACGTATACAAGCCGATCCGCGCCGGACAGTTCCGCGGCATGCCGTGGCTGACCTCGGTGCTCGCGAAGCTCTACGAGCTCGAGCAGTACACCGACTCCGAGATCGCGCGCAAGAAGGCGGCGGCGATGATCACCGGATTCATCAAGCAGGTGAGTCCGGACAATCCGGTCATGGTGCCGGATCAGACCATCGGCGCCCAGGGGCAGCCCGAGCCTGGCACGCAGATCACCAAGCTCGAACCGAACACGTTCATCAACCTGGGATTCGGGGAGGAGGTCCAGTTCGCACAGGTCCCGGAGACGCAGGACTATAAGAGCTTCATCCGCGCGTGCCTCCAGGCGTTCGCGGCTGGCGCGGGCCTCGCGGAGTACCAGATCTCGGGCGACCTGTCGGGGATCAACTACTCTTCGATCCGTGCCGGCCTGCTGGAGTTTCGGCGCAAGTGCGAGCAGTTCCAGCACGCGGTGTTCGTCTTCCAGTTTTGCCATCCGGTTTACCGGGTCTGGCTCCGTGCGGCCATGCTTGCGATGGTGTTCAGCATCGAGCTTCTGAACGCCTATGACCGGGACCCGGAACCGTTCGAGGCGGCGCAGTGGGTCACGCCGGGCTGGCCGTGGGTCGACCCGGAGAAGGACATGAAGGCCGCCGAGCGCGCGATCCGCGACGGCCTGTCCACGCGCTCGATTGAGTGTGCGGCTCAGGGTTACGACGCCTCTGTCATCGACGCGCAGCAGAAGGCCGACAATGACCGCGCCGACAGGCTCGGCCTTTCCTACGATTCGGATGGCCGGAAGATCCTGACCGGCCGCAACGCCGGCCTCACGGAGGAGGAGGTCGCGGAGGCGGCGGCGACGGGAAAGGTGGAGGCGCAATGAAGCACCTCACGCATGTCGCGTCGCGGTTCATCAACACGCCTCTGATGATCCACCCGCCCAAGTTGGAGGTGATCATCAAGGCCATCGGGCCGCGCTTGGGCATTCTCGCCGACGCGGTGCTGGCGCAGCGGGTCCCGATGGACGCGACGGTCACGCTAATGCAGCGTTACACCGCCGAGGCTGAGGAGCGTGACTATTCGGTCATCGACGGTATCGCCGTCATCCCGGTGCAGGGCACGCTGCTCAAGAAGGAGTCGTTCATGTCCGCGTGGAGCGGCTCCTCCTCGTATGAGCACATTCAGCGCCAGATGGCCGACGCGGTTGCGGACGCGGGCGTCTCCGCGATACTGCTCGATATCGACTCGCCGGGTGGTGAGACTGCCGGGTGCTTCGATCTGGCCGATTACATCTTCTCCGCGCGGAAAGAGAAGCCCGTCTGGGCCGTGGCGAACGACATTGCTCTGTCGGCAGCGTATGCCATCGCCAGTTCGGCGAGCAAGATTTACCTGAACCGCACCGGAGCGGTTGGTTCCATCGGCGTGTACGCGCTGCACGTGGACCAGTCGGGCTTCGATAAGGACTTGGGCGTCAAGTACACCTATGTGTTTGCCGGCGCGCGCAAGGTGGATGCCAACCCGCACGAGCCGCTTTCGGATCGCGCGCAGTCGGACATCCAGGACGAAGTTGACCGCGAGTACGGTCTCTTCACGGAGACCGTAGCGCGGAATCGCAAGGCTAGCAGGAAGGCCATCGTTGCCACGGAGGCCTCGGTGTTCTGGGCCGACAATGCTATCCCGCTGCTGGCCGACGAGCTTGGCACGTTTGACGATGCCATGAATGCCCTGCGTGAGGTGGCCAACGGCTCGGCGTTGGTCACCCGGCCTGGTAAGGCGATGTCGCAGGTCTTGGCTGCCGAGCCTGTAATCCCAATCGCGGCGCAACCCGCCGCAGGAGATGCCGATATGGCGGAACTGGAAGCCGGGGCCGTCGTCGCGAAGAAGGACGGCGAACCCGAAGAGAAGAAGTCCAAAAAGGAGCCGGAGAAGTCCGATGCCAAGGAGTGTGACTCCAAAGGCAAGGATGGCGACGGGAAGGACGGCGACGAGGAAGACGGAGCCGAGGGCAAGAAAGGCAAAGGCAAGAAGAGCGAGAAGGAGGACGAGATGACCGAGGGCAAGAAGGCCGCCCGCGTCGCCGGGGTCGGCCAGCCCCTCCAAGCCATGCGCTCCGAGTCCGACATCCAGGCCATCGCCGCGCTCTGCAAGATGGCCGGGAAGCCCGAGATGGCCGCCGAGTTCCTGATGCGGAAGAACTCGAAGGGCGAATACATGAGCGTCGCGGAGGTCAGCGCGGAGTTGACGAACTCTCGCGTCGCGGAAAGCGAGAGCCACATGATCGATTCGCGTGTGAACCCGAATGCGGGTTCTGGTGGTATCGCGGAGCTGGAGGCGCAGGCCACGTCCTATGCCCGCCAGAACCGCGGACAGGTGACCCAGGCGATGTACGTCAACGGCGTGACCACCAAGGTCACGAAGGAGCGGGCGTATTCGGCGATGCTCGAAGAGCACCCCGAAGCGTATGCGGCCTTCCGCGCGCAGCACAACGCGAAGGGCCTGATCGCCACGCTCGAAGCGGCGGTAATCCGCCTGGCGCGGTAGCCCCGCGCGGAAAGGAAACAACGATATGGCGTATGAACAGACTCTTCGTACCGTTGGGGTTCCCGCCAGCGCGGACCTGAGCGCGTCTCAGTTCTGCTTCATGGTGGTGAACTCCAATGGTCAGCTCGCGGTGCCTTCGGCCCAGGCGGTTGCCGATGGCGTACTTCAGGACAAGCCGAACGGGCAGGGCGTCCAGGGAGAACTGGCGATCCTGGGCGTTACCAAGCTCGTTACCGGCGCCGCAGTCACGGCGGGCGACCCGTTGACGCCGGATGCGAGCGGCCGCGGCGTTACCGCCTCGGCGGGCAACTTTGTGCGGGCGCGCGCCCTGGCCTCGTCCAGCGGTGCGGGCATCATCATTCCCGCGCTGCTCATCGGCGCTTACAAGATGTAGCCGCCAGCAGTCCCCCAGCAGTAAGCAGCACCCAGCCGTCCGGCAACGGGCGGCTTTTGTTTTTGGGAAGGAGAAACAAGTAAATGCCTCAACCGACTTTGGGCGACGTTCACGTGAACCGCCCGCTGACGAACATCTCGGTGGCTTACAGCCAGGAGGCGGCTGGCGTTGAGTTTGTTGCCGACCGCGCGTTCCCCGGCATCCCCGTCGAGATGAAGAGCGACTTGTACTACACGTATAAGCGCGCCGACTTCAACCGCGACGAAATGCAGTTGCGCGCCATCGCGACCGAGTCTGCCGGCTCCGGCTACGGGCTCGATTCGACGGGCACGTATAGCTGCAACGTCTGGGCGCTCCACAAGGACGTGGACGACCAGATCCGCGCCAACAGCGACACCCCGCTGTCGCCGGATCGCGATGCCACTATCTTTCTGACGAACAAGGCCCTTATCCGCCGTGAGAACGTCTGGGCTGGCACGTTCTTCAAGTCCGGTGTGTGGACCGGCGAAGTCGCTGGACAGGCGACCGCCGACAGCACGCACGTGATGTATTGGGATTACGCCACGTCGGCTCCTATCACGGACATCCGCCACGCGAAGACCCAGATGCGCCTGAACTCGGGCGGGTTCACGGCCAACATCGGCGTGTTCTCGCGCGCCGTGTTCGACAAGCTGGTCGATCACCCCGACTTCATCGACCGTACCAAGTACGGCCAGACGGCGCCCAATCCGGCCATGGCGACGCGCCGGATCATCGCCGAGATCCTGGAACTGGAAGAGGTCCTCGTGATGGATTCGGTGTACAACACGGCCGCCGAGGGCGGGACCGAGTCCAACTCCTTCATCGGCGGGCTGTCGGCCGCGCTGTTCTACCGGCCGCGCAACGCCGGTCTGATGACCCCGAGCGCCGGGTACACGTTCAACTGGACCGGCCTGATCGGCAGCACGGGCGGCGCCGGCCTGCGGATTAAGACGTTCCGCATGGAGCACCTCGCCAGCGACCGCGTGGAGATCGATTCCGCGTTCGATATGCGGATCGTCTCGAAGGACTGCGGCTTCTTCTTCAACAACGTCATCTCGGCGGTGTAGCCATGGCGTTTTACCGCAGACCCAACTGGGCGCAGTTGACCAAGGACGGCGTGCCGCCGCTTTACGTGCTGCGCCCGCTCTCGGGCGGGTGGACACCGCCGAACGTAGGCGACGAGTACCCGGCCCCTGACCCGGCCAACAAGTTCCAGATGATGCGCGCCCGCCAGATGTACGAGCAGCGTCGTGTGGGCCCGTGGCCGGATCTGGAAATCGCGCTGCTCAAATCGGGGCGGCAGCAGCCTCCGCAGCATGCGAAGCCCGCCGCCCCGCACAGAGCGGGAAAGGAGAAGAAGGATGGCTCTCGAAATCCACAAAACCGCAATTAACGCGCCGCAGTTTCAGGGCGACGGCAGCACGCTCAAGAACATTGGCAGCGCCGCCCTGAACCCGCTGGTGCAGCAGGTCGCCACGGTTACGCTGACGGCGGCGAACATTCAGGCGATGAAGACCACGCCGGTCAGCATTCTGCCGGCGCCGGGCGCTGGCAAGGTGCTCATCATCGACGCCATCGCGTTCCAGTTCAAGCACGGGAGCAGCCAGTTCTCGGGCGGCGGCGCCGTCACGTTCCAGTATCACGGGACCTCGATCACGCCGCACACGGGCAGCGTGGCCGCCAGCGTGATCAACGCCGCCTCCGATGACGTGCAGTACCTCGGCCCGAACACCAGCGCCGCTATCGACCTCCAGACCGCGATCAACTTGGGCCTGGACATCACCAACGCGACCGCTGCGTTCGCGTCGGGCAATGGCACGGCCATCGTGACAGTCTGGTACTCGGTGCTGACGCTGGGGTAGCGCCATGAGGACCATTGGCCTCAACCGGGCGTCTTTCCCGGCGCTCAATCCCGGCACCACCCAGACCCTTGCCATCGGGTCCTCCTCGGTCGCCACGGCTGCGCCGATTGGCGCGGACGTGGTGCGCCTGGTGGCGACCGCGGATTGCTATATCGCCATCGGCTCGAACCCTACGGCGACCGCCACCAACATGTTCCTGCCGGCGAAGATGCCCGAGAACTTCGTGATCGCCCAGACGGACAAGATCGCGGTACTCCAGGTCGCCTCGGGCGGCACGCTGTTCATCACCCCGGCGCAATAGCATGGCGTTCGCCGATCTTGTCAACGCGATGGACACGGCTTGCATCGCAGCCTTCGGCACGCCGGTCACGTTCACCCCGCAGGATGGTTCCGGGCCGCAGCAGATCACCGGCATCATTCAGACTCCGGCGATAGCCGAAGATTACGTCCCCGGCAGCGTTCAGGGCACCTCGGTGGTTCGGTTATTCGTCCGGTTCGCCAACATCAGCCCGCCGCCGCAGCATGGAGACACCATTACGATCAACGGCGTCGTGTACGACGTGCTGGAGGTCGCGGTGGACGTGCAGGGCGGCGCCGTTTTGAAGCTCAGGACCACGTAATGCTGAACGCATCGCCTATTGTGGATGCCATCGCCGGCGTGCTCCAGACGATTCCGGATCTGGCCGCCGCGATGACCGTGCTGGAGGGTCAGAGCCCGGTTTGCCGGATCGAGGCTTTCCATTACCGCTTGGGCATGGATTACCGCCTGGCGCAGCGGATTTATAAAATGCCCGCGCCCTCGATGCTCGTGGCGTGGGATGGCACGCAGGGCGGGAATTTCGACGGCCAGACCATTTGGAAGCACCGCTTCAACGTGTATTTCCGCATGGGAAACGCGGCCGGCCTGAGCGAGCCAGTCGGGTACGAGGACCTGTGGTCGATCCTTTGCAACCAGCCTCCCGCTGGCAGCCCGGTTGGTATCCGGTACATGCACCTTTATCCCGGCCTCGACATCATGGACACGCCGAGCGTCGCCCACGCGCTCGACGAGGACTTGCAGGACCGCTTCGTGGGCACGCTGGTCATACCAGAGATTGGAGACAACTGATGCCTGATCTGAAGCAAGAGATGGCCGACGTGGCGGCGGCCATCGAGAAGTTGGAGGCGCAGGCCGCAGCGCCCGCCGCCCCGCCCGCGCCCGGCAAGGTCCGGCTGCGCCACCCCCACACTGGCGACATCAAGGAGGTCGATGCCGTCCCCGAGAAGCTCATTCCGATCATGGGCCTCGGCTACCAGCAGGTGAAGGAGTAAATCCATGGCCGCGAGAATTCAGCAACTCATCCTGGGCCTCGGCAAGAACAAGCAGACCAACATCTCGACTGCCGGGTCCACGTTCCTGCGCCTGAAGAAGATCGACACCACGGTCACGACGCCGAAGCCGGTGTTCGAGAACGACGCTGCCGAAATCGGCAAGCAGAACGAGTTCATCTTCCAGACGTTCCCGTCGCACTACGACGTCGCGAACCGCATCGAGAAGTACGCCAGCGCGGAATTCGTGACCTGGGCAACCGCTTATGCTCTTGGCAACGTGACGATGACCGGCTCGTCCGCGCCCTACACCTATACCATCGTGCCGATCGATCCCGGCACCACCATCGAGCTGCCGTACTTCTCGGTGGTCGAGCAGGTTGCCGAGGGCGGTGGCAGCGCGGTCGATAATCTTTATGTCGGCTGCGCCATCGAAGACTTCACGTATCAGTTCAACTACGGGCCTGGCCGCGCCTCCTCGAAGATGACGGTCAACTGGGTCGGCTCTGGCCTGCTGACCACGCCTTCGGGCATCACGGTGCCGGCGCTCACGACCGAGAACAACATGCTTGCGGCTTCGATGTCGCTGTCGGTCAACGGCGTCGATTACGTGGCGACGAAGCGCATTCTGTCGGGCAGCATCGGCTGGAAGAACAACCTCCTCCTGAACGCGGGATTCTTCCCCGGCTCCGGCTTGCAGAATGGCCTCCAGGTCCGCGGCCGCCTGGAAATCGGCGCCCGCGTGCCGTCGTTCCAGTTCACCGCGCGGTTGCTTTCGGGATCGACCGAGTACAACACGCTCGTCAACCAGACCACCGGCACGGCGACGCTCAGCGTCCAGCACGACGCGGGCAATTCGGTGTCTTTCAGCTTCCCGCAGATGGCGTTCCAGATCGTCGAGAACGCCGAAGCCGATGGCATCGTGGCGGTGACCGTGACCGGCGCGCCCCAGTACAACACCACCCAGAACACGGTGCTGTCGGTCACGACGAAGTGCGGCATTTCCGGTATCGCGCAGTAAATCCACTCCCAGGAGTATCTATGTACGGCAGCATTCCCAACGAGGGCATCGCCATTCGCGTGCCCAACCCGCCCAAGACGGCCCGCGTTCGCCTCCCGACCACCGAGGAGATGCTGGGCCGTCTGGCGCAGCAGAAGTCGATCCGGCGCACCATCGGCCGGCGCAAGTCGCAGACGGAGTACGTCTCGAATCCCAAGGCCGATCTCGCCTTGTTCAACCAGATCCGGTTGGACAAGGACGGCCCGGAGTTCGACGAGTTCGAGGCCGGCAATGCGATCTCGAAGCTCACGTTCTGCGACGTGACCGGCTGCGAGCGCGTGGGCGACGAGTACCAGATCACGCTCAAGACGCCGTTCGGCGACACCGTTCACACGATGAAAATCCCGACGCAGCGGGATATCACCGTGTACCGCCGCACGGTCGTCTCCTCTACCGATCTGCCTCATGGCCAGGAGGAGTTGCGTTACCGCATCGAGCCTGCCATGGATCTGTACGATTCGACGGTGAGCAAGATCGAGGGTTATGCCGATGGCTACAAGGCCGCCGACGTGCCGCCGCACCACAAATCGGCGGTCGTGGTCGAACTGGTCCAGGCCATCGAGGACATGGACCCCTCGCTCGACCCAAACTCCTAGGGCCGGACGAGTGGCCGCATCCGGTCCCTCTCCGGCTCCTCGTCCATCGCTCGATCCGCCAGGAGGACCTTTGCGATGGAGGCGCGCACGGCCCGCGCGGGTGCCCGGATGCCAACGATGTGACCTGCGATAAGTGCGGGCACCAGCGCACCGTTGGCGATACCAACGCGCCTGGCGCCTGCCCGCACTGCGGCTCCGTGCAGTACACAATCAATCGCTGCTCGCATTGCCGGCTGGACGACCTGGATTACGTGCGCTCGCACTCGGCGTCCGGCCGCCTCTTTGAGCGGGTCCTCGAGCTGGAGTTCGACGCAGCCCACTTCTCGATCCCGTGGAGCGACGTGACCGCAGAAGAGGTCCGCGGCCTCCAGATCCTCAAGGAAGAACGCGACCGCTACCAGCGGGAGCAGGCTCACAACAACCAAATCCAACTACCGAGGCCAACTGAATGAACCCCACCCCGCCTTGCGCCATGTGCGGCACGCCCGTCGAGATGGAAATCGACCCCCAGATCCGCTTCTCGTCCGGCGTCGGCAGCACCGCCATCGTCATCGAGCACCCGAAGCAGGTCGCCTGCCCCGCCTGCGGCAGCCTCCTGCATCTGGCCATCGTCGGCATCCAGAACATCCAGATGAAGACTGCCGTGGTGCCCCCGCAGAAGCGCCAGTTGGTGGTGCCGATCAGCCGCGTCCGCGTCGGTTGAAGCCATGCCGTTCCAGGCCAAGATCACGCGCGCCCGTTTTGTCCTTGGGCCGTTCACGTCCGAGGACATGCTGGCCATCGGCAACGTGGTGGTGGATTCGATCAAGGACCGTCTCCATAAGGGTCTGAACGTCAACGATCAGCAGGCAAAGCCGTTGAAGCCGGGGCGCAACGGCCATCGTGGGTATCCGGATTACAAATCCGCGCGCGGTCTCCAGCCGTTCCGCGATTGGTTTTGGACGGGCCACACATTGCGCGCACTGAAGGTGAAGCAGGCGAGCGAGAACCGTTGCGTAATCGGTTTCATCGATCCGAACGCAGACCTGATCGCGCACGTGAACAACCTGCGCGAGCGCGCGTTCGGCATCTCTCCGAAGGACCGTCAGGTCATGGTCGCGGCCATCAAGACGGTCTTGCGCACCGCGCGAGTAATCTCCGTGAGAAAGGCGGCGTAATTCAGTTTGAGCGTCGCCCGTAAAAGAGAGCACCAACAATTGCTCCAAGCAAAGTGCCCGTAGTCTCATTCGTGATGACTTTTAGATAGCCAAGCGCGCCGACAGCAGCGACAACGACCACGGTGAATCCGTATGACCACAGCATCGCACGGTGCTTGCGCTTGGCTGCAATGGGCATCTCGCGAGCGTATTGCTCAATGAGGTTCGCTATCGCCTCTTTTGAGCGTTTGCTCCGAAGCGCCTCAGCAAGAGCGAATAGCAGCTCGTCGAAACCCGAAGGTGGTTCACCCTCCGGTTCTTCTTCGAACTCCTCTTGGGGTTCCTCTTCGTTATCGGGCATTTCTCCGCATAGTAGCAGGATTACTCCACATCGACCGACTCGGCGTCGGACAGCCGCTTAAATAAATGGATCAGGAATCGGTCGTCCTCGAAGTCGATCCGCGCAGCATCCACCAAGCCATTGTCCAGGCCAACAAGGACGTGGAGTCGTGGGAGAAGGGTGTCGTCGGCGCCGGCGACCGGATGCAGAAGTCGCTGGAGCGGATGGCTGACCTGCTGGTCAAGGTCAACGATAAACAGCGCAACTCCCTGGAGCGCCTGACGCAGGCCGTTGAGAAGCAGGCCGCCGCGTACGGCAAGACCGGCGTGGACCGCCTCGTCGCCGAACGGGACCGCCTGATCCAGAAGCTCGGCGTGGAAGAGAGCATGGTCAATCGCGTCCGCGCCGCCTACGAGAAGATGATCGCCGTCGAGCAGAAGAAAGAGGGCGGTGGTCTCGAAGGCTTCGGCAAGCGGATCGAGCAGATGATCCGCGATCCGCTCAACGGCGCCAAGGAAGCTGCGGCCGGCTTGATGGAAAAAGTAGGCGGCATGGGCGCGACGCTCGGGGTCGGCGTCGGGGTCCTCACTGCGCTGGCAGCGGCGGGTTGGGAGGCGGCCAAGAGCCTCGGCGCTTATGGTGTGCAGGTCAAGGATGCGGAGTTGCGCACTGGCCTGACCGCCAAGGAGGTCGGCCAGTTCAGTTTCGCGGCCAAGGCGGTCGGCCAGGACATCTCCATCGTCGAGCGCCTGATGCGTGGTCTGTCGCAGGCCGCCGACGACACGTCGCGCGAGGGCGAGAAGGCGCGCGCCACGCTGCAGCGCATGGGCATCGAGCTGCGCACCGCCAGTGGCGACATGAAGCCGACCGCCGAGATCCTGGTCGAGATCTCCGAGGGCCTCGATAAGCTGCCCGAAGGCCTCCAGCGCGATGCCGCCGCCATGGATCTGTTCAAGCGCGTGGGCATCGAGGCCATTCCGTTCATGACGGAGTTGAACGAGAACCTGCGAATCGCCAAGGAGCAGGGATTCGGCCCCGACGAGGACGACATCCGGCGCTTCATGGAGTACCAGCGCGAAGTGGCGCAGCTTGAAACGAAGTGGGATGCGCTGATCCGGAAGCTCAAGGAAGGGATCGTCATCCCCATCAACTTCATCGGCAATGCCGCCGAATGGTTCCTGAATAACATCACCCCGGCCGGGGACGAAGCGCGTGAACGGCGCGAGGAGGAACAGGCGCGACAGGACGCCGCGGCGATTGGCAGAATGCGTGGCGAGCCTGGCGTGCTGGCCGAGTCCGGCGATTTGGGCCTCCGCATGTCGAGGAGCGCGCACCGCAGCCTGCAAGCGCAGATGGAGAAGCTCGCGCCCGGCATTATGCGCGACCGCGAACTGATCGAGCGCCAGATCGCGGACCTGCGGCAGCAGAAGGAGAATCTCACCGGCAATTTCGGCTGGGTGCAGATGCTCGCCCCGACCCGGGAAGAACTGGATCGCATGAAGAAGGCCGACGCGCTCCAGAAGCAGATCGACGACCTTCAGCGCAAACTCGATGCCGCCGAGCAGGCGACGCGCCGCACTGATCTCAAGCAGGGCAAGTCTTACGTGGACGGCCTGCGCGCCCGGTACTTCGGCACGCACGACGGGATCGAGGAGGCGTACCAGCAGGCCAAGAAGGACGTTGATAACTACCGGAAGCAATTGTTCCAACCCGAGCACCCCCTCACCAAGACGGAGGCCTCCGACCTCAACAAGAGGCTGGTCGAGGCGCAGGGCCGCGAGGCACGCGCCAAGGCGTCGCTCGACGCCGAGACGGAGCGCAAGAAGTTCCTGACGGAAGCCCAGGCGTTCATCAAGAAGGGCGATGAGGCCGAACTCGACGCCATCGGCAAGATTTACTACGAGCGCGATCTGCTGTTGAAGCAGGCGGTCCAGCTAAAGGCGACCGAGGAGCAGATCGCGGCCATCCGCAAGTCTGCCGACGAGCAGGCGGGCAAGATCCTCAAGGACTCCTGGGAGAAGTTCGAGGAGTACGACCAGAAGCGTCGCGTTGATCAGCAGAGGAAGTTCCTGGAGTTGTTCCTGCCCACCAAGGAGCAGTTGAAGGAGTGGGAGGACGTTTTCAAAGCGCAGGAGCGCATCCAGGATATCGATGTGCAGGCGCAGAAGGAGGCCCTGCGGCGCCACGCGAACATGCAGGTCAAGCAGGCCGGGACGCCCGAGGAGGCGTACCAGATCCGCGTGGACCTTGCGCTCAAGCTGGCGCAGATCGAGGTGGACCGCATCCGGCGCGAGGACGACACCGCGAAGCGCATGGTGCTGGCCGCCGAGGCGCAGAAGCAACTCTATACGGACATCGCGGCGGCCCAGGACGAGTTGGAGGAGAAGCGCGCGCAGGCGGCCGAGCGTGCTGCCGAAGAGACCCAGCGGCAGGTGGACCAGATCCAGAAGGAGGCCTCCAGCCTCTTCCATACGCTGCTCACCAAGCCTCAGGACTTCGCGAAGCAACTGGGCAACACGCTTCGCGAGGCGATCCTCGCACCGATCACGGAAGGCTTCGGCGGGATTGTCGCCAACGCCATTCAACCGCTGGTCGGCGGCATTGGCGGCATGTTCAAGGGCATGTTCGGCGGCAAGGACCCGGTCAAGGCTGCGACGGACCTCAATACTGCCGCCACGGCGCAGAACTCGGCGGCCGTGGCGATGTTGACCGCAGTGCTGGCCGGGTTCATGGGCATCGGCATGCCGATGTTTGCCGCGCCGAGCATCCCCGGTATCGCCGGCCTCCCCCTGCCCGCGTTCTCAGCGCCCGCGTCAATGGGCAGGTCGGCCCTGCCGAAATTCGCCGAGGGCGGCATCACGAGTGGCCCCACGATTGTCGGAGAGGCGGGGCCGGAGCTGGTCATCCCGCTTACCAATCTGCGCAACATGGGCCTCGGCCCCAATGCGCGCCTGGTGGGGCACTACGGGCCGGAGACGGATGCGGCATTGCTGAAGGCCACCATGGGCCTATTCAACATCGCCCTGCCCGCTGGCCTGGCGGCGCTGGGCGGGCCGGAGGGTTTGAGCGTCGGCAATACGATCATGTCGTTGTTGGTGGGCGGCGCCGCCGCAGCAACGCCGCCGCCACGTGAAGGTATTCTTCAGGGCGTGATACCGATTGGACCGCCCGGAATGGGGCTTAGCCGCGGTTTGGCGGAACGCGATGCGCTCATGTGGCCCGAGGGCATCTTCGTGCATGAGGAGGACATCGTAAAGAGCGGGCTGTGGGCGGTGAATCCCAAGACGGGCAATATCCGTCTTTCCAGCTTCTCGTCCAGTGGGCATGCGGAGCCGCACGCGGTCTGGTTCGAGAGGATCGGCCTGCCGTCTGTTGGCAGGGCGTTTGATCGTGTGATCCGTGGCCGGGCCTACATCACCGGTGACGGCCAGATCAACCTCGTCGATGAGACTTGGGGCGGCGGCCTCACGGATGACGTTTACCGCAAGGTCCACCGTGCCATTGTGCAGCGCCTCAATCCCGGTGCCCTGGAGGCTTCAGTACGCGGCCCGCGCGACCTGGAGTACATGGCCAGAAGGGGTCCGCGTGGCGTTCGCGATCCACAAACCGATTGGTATTACAAGGAGGGTGGGCGCGACGACTGGGGCATGACGCACGAGATGCACGTCGCGTCGGGCCACAAGGGCGGCCTCAAGAGCGCGGAGACGTGGGCGAAGATCCGCGCCGCCCGCGATCCGGAACTGGACGACCTGGGCCGGTACATCGGTCCTCCGGTGGACGTGCCTGAGACCACCCACCAGGCGTTCATCAAGCTGGACAAGCTGTACCCGTGGCTCAAGACCAACTTCGATTGGAACGAAAAGGTTCTCTATCGCGGCCAAGCCATGCGTGTGGCCGATGCCGCCAGGAAGCTCAAGGTTACCAGCGGGGATATCATCGCGTGGCTCAAGGAGCAGTATCCTCGCACCAACTGGTCGCGGGTCGATGTGTCCAAACTGCCGCAGCATGACGAGGGCGGCACCATCGCTAGCACCGGCCTGGCGGTCGTCCACAGGGGCGAGGCGGTCATCCCGCAAGCCGACACGCTGAAGCACAGCATCGACAACCTGACCGGCGCGCTCAACGGCAACGCCACGATGTTCCGGTGGCTGCTGTCGTCGATGTTCAGTGGCGGCCGGATGGCGTACCCGCTTTCGATTCCCGGCGTCGGCACGATCCAGATTCCGATGGGCGGCGGGGGCGGTGCCAGCAGCATGATCAACATCATGGCTGGCGGCGGCTATAGTCCTGTGGCCAGTGGCGGGCCGGCGCTCGCGCCGGAGGGCGGCTATACACCCGCGCCTTGGGCTTGGGCGAAAACCGGCGTCCCCCAGAGCGAGGTTGAGCGTATCGACCAGATGGTGACGGGTGGGCAGGGCGGCAAGTTCGTGTCCAAAGGCGTGTTCAACCAGAAGGCCCTCAAGGACGCTTTGTCGAATCTAAAGGGGTCGGTCTGGAATGAGGACGCTTGGAACGCTTACCCCTGGACCACGGGCGGCGTGATCGCGGGTGGCATTCAGGGCGCGGCGACCTCGCCCATGGCGGGCATGGCTGGTGTATCGCTCGCCCTGGGCGGCCTGACCGGCGACCGGCGCGGAACCTGGGGCGGCGCTGCGGAGGCGGCGGCCGGAGGCGCGTTGATTGGCGACCAGATCGCCGGTCCCTTGGGCGCGGCGGCTGGCGCGTCGTTTGGCTTCGAAGTTGCCATGTTCGAAAAGCTGTTCGGCGTCGAGTCCCCCATCAACGAGGCCAAGCGCCTCGTGAAGCAGATTTACTCGGTCAGCATCGACAACCAGATGGCCAAGCAAATCGTGCAGATCGCGCAGCAGAAGTACGCCGGCCATGTGAGCATCGCCGTCCGCGACCCGGACGTGCGGAAGATGTTGATGCTGTACTCCGAGGGGACGAGCCAGCACATGCCGTTGTCGGCGACGACGCCGCAATCGGGGAGCCTCGCCGAAATGAACGGGCGGTTGTACCAGCAGGCCAGTTACGTGAACGGCATGCCGTACACGTTCCAGAGCAATCTGCCGGTCCTTGGTGGCTATCCGACCGGCCTTTATCCGAACCCCTCCCCGATGTCTCTCCAAGTGAATATCTCGGGCCAGGGTGCGGCGCAGTTCGTCGCCGGCCAGGTCGTGACGCCGGAGTTCGTGCAGGCCCAGTGGTCGAGCGCGGGCGCCTCCAGCAACGGGCGCCTCCAGAACTCCGCGATGATTCAGCAACCGGGGTTGGTAATCAGTTGATGAACAAGGCGGGCCGGTCCTTCTGCAAGCCGGTCCGCAGCACCCGCATCTGGTACTCATGCAGGGACTCGTCCAACATCGGATCGACGCCCTCGGTGCGCGCCGCCACGCGCTCGATCTGAATGCGCAGGACGCGCATACCGCCAGCGTAATCGGCTCCGTCGCCGGTCTCGAATTCTGGGTCGTCGATGGGCGCCATGAATTGACGCTCGGCGGCTTCGGCCATCGCCCTCGCGATGGTAGCGATTCGCCAGCACTCGTTGAGCACCTGATCTTTGTAACTCGGCATCGTCGTGGTCCTTTCGACCCATACAACCCTTGGGTGGGCGCTAGAACACAAGGAGAAAAAACAGGCGTGCCTGGCAACCTGCAAGCGGCGGCTCCGAGTGGGGTCATGCCCTATGCGCTCTGCACCGCGTTCTCCGAGTCGCGGGAATTCGTCCAATTGCAAGCGCAGTATCACGACGGAACGGTCCAGCGCTCGCAGTTGGCCAGCAGCTCGCGCCGCACGTTCAAGGTTTCGCAGCGGTTGGATGCGACCAAGGCCTCGGCGCTCAAGAGCTTTTGGGATGGCCAGCAGGGCGGCGTTGTCCCGTTCCTTTTCTACAACCTGATCGAAGGCGCATACGATCCCACCGGTAACTCCACCACGGGCCGGTACACCGTAGTGTTCCGGAACAACTGGCAGCAGACCACCGGCCTCGCGCGCACGGACGTACAGAACCTCGAATTGATCGAAGTCGCTTGATCCCATGTCCGACACCATTGGCAGAATTACAGTGCCGAGCCTTGCCCTATCCACGGGCGGTATCGGCCTGCAAAACACGCTCGTATTCCCGCTCGCCAGCGACTTCGGCTACGGCTTCACCCAGGACCGCCCAGTCGTCGTGCATCGCTTCGGCGAGCTGGATGCCAAGGCCGAGCAGCGTTTCGCCGTGGGCCTGGGCCCGCGGAAGTTCGCTTTCCGGCGCCAGCACCTCTCGAAGCGCGACCGGAACTCGCTGGTGTCCTTCTGGGAAGGCCTGCAAGGCGCGTGGCAGGCGTTCACGTACAACGTGCCGAGTCCCGTGCAGGTCAGCAGCCCGCGTGCCTCGGCCGAGACGACCACACCGACGCTCGTGACGTGGGAGTACGCACCGCTCTCGATCCAGTACCTCGCCAACGCCTGCCAGACCGGCTTCAACTTCATCGAAGTGCCCACCAGCGGGCCGACCTATCAGGTCAACAGCACGTGCCTGCGTTTCCCGTCCTCAACGCTCCAGACCGCGCTGCTATCGCAGGTCCAGCAGATCATCCCGTTGATCCACATCCGCGTCCGCGAGGCGGCGGTGCCGGATATCTGGCTCTCGGACCGGCGTTGCACGCTGTCCGACCAGGCGAGCGGAGCGGTCAAGTCGGCGATGGGCTGGCCGGCCATGAGCCAAACGTACCTGCCGCGCGTGCTGGGCCTTGGCGAGCCTGGTTCCGACACGATCATTTCGCAAGACATCAAGGGCACCGCCGACAATGTGCAGTTCACGTTCGGCAATGCCGACCGCGTGATGACTGCGCTGGCCAACGACACGGATTTGAAGTTCGCGTCTATCGACCTGTGCCTCCTGCACGTGAACTCCAACACCGTGATCCAGCTCTGGAAGGGGTTCATCGTGAGCTACACGTCGGACGGCAGCCCGCAGTTCACCGTCCGGTGCTCCGATGGCCTCTACCAGATCACGCAAATGTACCCGGTGCGCGCGATCTCGCGCCAGTGCTGGAAGATGTTCAGGGACGGCGTGAATTGTCCCTATGCCACGCAGGGTAGCGGCGGCGATCCGAATTCCTGCGACTATTATTTCGATTCCGTCTTCGATCCGTCGCAGGGCACGAACCCGGACGGCACGTATAAGTGTCCGGGCGGCTGCCAAGCGCACGGCATGACCAAGTACTTCGGCGGCCATCCCGCGGAACCGCAGGGCGTCGTCATCAAGGACAACTCGACCGGGCTGTGGGGAATCGGGCGCAGCACGGTGACCGCCACGTCGATCATCTCCGACACCATCTGGGGCAATGCGCTCCAGGAAATCTGGTGCAACGACGACGGCGATCCGGGCAAGGCCTTCTGGGTCAACTGCATGATCGCCGCGGGCCGGGATGAGTCTGATTACTATGACGCCCTCGGTATCGTGGGCGCCGGACCCATCGGATCGTACACGGGGATGCTCGTGTACACGAACGCGGACGGCTACCGCTATATCATCGCGCCGATGCTGGACGGCCAGACGCCGCAGGGATTCCAGGTTGACGGCAGCCTCAACGTCGTGAAGGACCAGCCGACGATGGGATTGCGCGAGGTCACCGGCAACGACCCCTGCGACCTGACACACGATTCGTTCTCGCTCGGCGACGGCACGCCGCAGAAGTGGGGGCCGGAGATGGCGGCCGGCACCGCGTTCGTAGAGGTCCGGCGCACCAAGGCGTCCGGCGTCCAGCCGACGACCACGGACCAGCACGAGATGAAGGTGCCGATCTCGCAGGGCCTCGCGGGGTGGACCTGGGACCAGAACGGCAACCGCACGCTCGCGAATGGCCTGACGAACCCGTTCTGGATCGCGGTGAATTGCTTCCTCCGCACGCTTGGCCTGTTTGGCGCGGGGTCGGCGAGCCAACTGGCAAACATTGTCCTTCCCTCCCTCTACGCGGGGGACGGGAGCGGCACCGCCGAGATCGCGGACAATTACGTGACGCCCATTGTTGGGACGGGGCTGGAGAAGCAATTCCGGTTTCAGGGCGTCCTGGCCTCGCAGAAGCCGTTCCGCGACTGGCTCGTCGAAGTCCTCGCTTGCGGCCTCGGTTACTTCACGTTTGAATTCGGCAAACTGAAGCTCGGCTGCCGGATCAACGCTTCGGCTGTCGAGGCGTTTACGCTTGGGAATATCCTGTTCCAGTCCCTCCGGTTGGAGCCGATCGAGGCGGGCTTCGAGAAGCTGGTGGTCTCGTTCGCCGACCAGGCGTATCAGTATCAGGCCAACACCGCCGAATACTGCGATAAGACCCATGCAGCCTACTACGGCCGCGCCGGCGCACCCTTGAGCGCGCCCCAGCACCTCGTGGGCTGCGGCACGCTCTCGCAGGCCTTGCGCCTGGCCGCCGTCCGGACGCGCGAGGAGATCGGCGGCATCAACGCGACTGAGTGGCGCAACGCGCGGAACGCCTATTGGCAGACGACAATCCTGGCCCTCAACACGGAGGTGGGCCAGGTCGTCTCGATGACGCATCCGGACGTGCCTGGCGGCGCCGGCGATTTCCGCATCCTCTCCTGGCGACTGAAGAAGGACTGGTCCATCGACATTACCGCCAAGACGGTCACGCCCTCGATGTACGACCTCACGACCGGGCCGAAGCCCCAGGACGTGACGCCCGATCCTCTGCCGGGCATGGTCTATGCCATTCCCCTCGGGCCGATGTGGGCGCCGTACCAGATCCAAGCGCCAGCCAACGATGCGCTATTCCCTGGCGAATGGACGTTCGACTGCGACCAGACGTACACGACCCTCGCGGATGGCAGCGCGCTCGCGTCGCTGGCGATCACTGGCAATCTCCCGGTGAACGAGTTCAGCCCGACCGGTGCCGGTGGGCCTGTGATCGGCACCATCTCGCAGAGCACCACGGGCGGGTCCCTCCCTGGTGGCGCGACGTTCCGGATTGCCCTGTGCGCCATCGACTCGAACGGCCTTCCGTCCACGCCCTCGCGGATTGCCATTGTCCAGACGCCGGCCGGCGCCAATACGAACCAGATCACGCTCTCGAACATCACGTGGCCTTCCGTGGCTGGCCTGGCGCGGTACGCCGTCTTTATCGCGACACAGGACGACCTGATCTGCTGGCAGCAGGGTGATGTGCTCACTGCCGGCACGGGCAACACCTATACGCCCACCTCGATCACGATCAACGGGCCTCTGGCGCGATCCACATGGGCGTTGCCCTCGCCTTATGTCTCGAAGATCCGGATCAAGGCGAAGCACCTCATCCATGGTGGGATCGTCGGCGTGAACGTGGACAACGTGACCGCCAGCACCATCGTTTGCAACGAGCTGATCAACCCGAACACGACCTTCAGCCCGGTGGGACGGATCGTATCGGTCATCGGACGGCCCGAGAGCAGCACGCCATTTGTGAGCTTTACGATTACCGGGTACGACAAGACGACCGGGACGCTTACGGTGACACCCTCGCCGACGACCACGGGCCATCCCGAATTGTCGGTCCAGAAGAACGACACCATCGTCATCCGTTTCAAGGCCGATGCCGCTAATACCAGCAACCCGACGCAGATCACCGACTCCGGCTGCCAGAACATGGTCTATGCGGACGGCATGACGCCGGGCGCCGAGGTCGGCAACATCCTGCGCGTGATCGCCGGGACCGGGCGCGGCCAGCTCCGCAAGATCACGGGCAACACCCAGACGCAGTTGTCCTGGGATCTGCCGTTGACGCTCGATACCACGTCGGTTTGGATCGTAGAGGCTCCGGCGTGGGATTACGTGGCCGACTCCACGGCCATCAGCAATGCCGATCCGTCGCACGCGGTTACGCTGAACGTGCCGACCGACAACTTCGTCGATCAGCCTCTTGTGATCGCGGGCTTCACCGTGGATTCCAACGGCAATGAGTCTCCGGACGGCGACAACCCGATCCGCGAGGACTGGATTTATGGTGCCGAGGGAGAGGCCCAAGCAGGCTTCATTCTGCCGGTCGCCGGGGTTCTGGGCATCCAGTCCGATGCCGCGCCCGCATTCTATCTCAACAACGACTTCACGCCTGGCGCGATCAAGGCTTACGTGAAGTCCGCGCCGGTGGGCGCGGATCTGACGTTCTCGCTTTACGTTGGCACCGCGAGCGACCCGTGGATCACTTTGACGATCCCGGCAGGCCAGAAGTCGGTCGTGGCCACGTCCGACGTGATTGACGCGCTCGCGCCGATCCCGGCCAGCACGAACGTGCGCCTCGCGATCACCTCGGTTGGGACCACGTATCCCGGCACCGACCTCACGGTCTTTGTTTACGCCTGATGGACCCCATTTTTAAGTTCCAGCCTCACCGGACCATGCACCTCCAGGGCTTCGACGGCTTTGGTGCCGCCGCAGCGCTCTGGGGCGCCTCGGATACCGGCTTCAACCTCTCCGGCGTGTTCCGGGATCAGGCCGACTTCGCCGTCCTGGTGCTGTTCCAGAAGGACGATCCTTTCGGCCACCCGCGATTCTCTTACCTGCCGGATGGGAATATCACCGGCCTGAAGTTGGACTTCGATATCCAGTTCCAGGGCGTCCAAACGTTCGAGTAGAAGCGCTGGCCGTGGATCGATTGGGCGTACATCAACGCCTATGACGAGAGCGGGAACCTGCTCCAGCACTCTCTCTCGGCTCTGGCGACCGGACCCTCCGGCCGCACCGGCGCGTCGGGCACGTTCACGCTCAACGTGGGCACGCCGACCGCCACGGATCGCGTGACGCTGTGGTATCAGAACCGGGCCTTCGATTACACCGTTGGCTCCAACGGTGCAACCAGCTCCTGCGTGCAGGATATCTACTGGCAGTCCGTCGCGACGTCCTGCGAGCAGGATATGTGGTGGCAGAGCGTTAGCACGTCCACCGATCAGGCCATGTGGTGGCAGGGTGACCACGAATCCTGCGTTCAGGCGATGTGGTGGCAGGGCAACGCGAATTACACCCACTACGTTCAGATCCAGACCCAATCGCACGGGTGGAACCACATCTATGGCGTCCAGGAGGACGGCCTCAACAGCGCACAGATCGCGCAGAACATCGCGGCGCAGATCAACTCGACCGACCCGTACTGCGCGGCCACGGTGGGCGGGGCGTATGGCAACGAGATTACCATCACGCTGAAGACACTCCTCCCGATCACGGATTGTGTTGTGTCGAGTTCCGATGGCAGCGCGTCGGCGACGCTCACGATGTACGTCCATTGGGTGCAGATCGGATCGAACAAGTATCAAGTCGCGGAGGACGGCCTCAACAGCGCGCAGATCGCGACCGCCATCGCCGGGCAAATCAACTCCTCGGACCCGAACTGCACGGCCACGGTGACCGGGACGTACAACAACGAGATCATCGTCGCGCTCAAAAGTGGCGTCACCGGGCCGATCACGGTGTCCAGTTCCGATGGTTCCAGGCCAGCGACCCTCAGCGATTACGTGCATTGGGTCCAGATCGCCACGACCAAGTACTCCTGCGCGCAGGGCAGCCTCACCGCCGCGCAGATCGCCAGCAACATCGCGGGGCAGATCGCGTCCAGCGATCCCAACTGCACCGCCACGGCGTCGAGCAACGCGATCACCGTCTCTCTGCGGAGCGGTGTCGCCGGGCCAATCACGGTGTCGAGCTCGGACGGCTCCGGCTCGGCCACCTTGAGCACGTACACGCATTGGGTGCAGATCGGAACGGCGACGTACTCCTGTGCGCAGGGAAGCCTCACCGCGGCACAGATCGCCACGAACATCGCCAATCAAATCGCCACGTCCGATCCGAATTGCACGGCCACGGCGGGAGGCGCGCAGGGCAACGAGATTACGATCACCCTGCGCTCTGGCATCCAGGGTCCCATCAGCGTCTCCAGTTCGGACGGATCGGCCCCGGCCACGCTCACCGCATTCGATCCCTCCGTCGTGACCTCGGCGCTCGCCGCCCTGATCAACCAGACGGATTGGAGCCAGAACGGGCCGGTTGCGCTCACGGCGACCGCCTCGGGGAACCAGATCACGATCACCGCAGAGCCCGGCGCGGACGGCAACGCGGTCACGTTCTACGAGCTGCACGCCAGCCAGAACCTGTACTTCTCGCCGTCCACCGTTCAACTTGCTGGCGGCTCCTCCGACAACGTGCGATGGCATGTGACCATCGACTTCGGTGCGCTGGGCTGGACAGACGTGACGAAGGTATGGCTCACGTTCGCGCCCGCCCTAGCCAACAGCGTGGCCTACACGCCGACCGAATGGAGCGTCAACGTCACCAACTGGACGGTCACCGATCCCAACGGCGTGCGCCCGCTCAAAGTCGCCGGGCCTGGCTCCCTGCGTCTGGAGGAGGATGACCCGTGGGTCAAGCAGGCCGGCTATTGGGAGGACCCGTCGCTCGTGACGCCCAAGGTATCGGCCTATTGGAGCAGAGGCCGCGCGATCCGGTCGGCGTATACCGCCTCCGAGACCCGGACGCTCACCATCGAGACGCATTGCCAGTACACCCACGACGTTTACGTGGGCACGTGGCTGGACACGAATTGCGGCATCATCCAGGCGACGCTCGACGGCGGCACGCCGGTCACGCTCGATTGCTATGGCTCCGGCATGCTCGCGCGGCGGCGCCTGTTCCAGAACGTGGCAGCCGGTCATCACAGCATCGTGATCTCGATGACCGGCAACAAGAACGCGAACAGCGGAGGGTGGTACTTCTATTTCGATTTCCTCGAATGCGCGGTTCTAACCGACGTGCCCGACGCGCCGGAGACGCGCACGGACGTTGGCCTGGCGACGGACTTCGACACGGACAACACATATAAGCTCTCGCCGCAACGGTTGATCTGGAATCTCCAGAAGCTCGGGCTGGTGGGTGAGATCGACCACTATGCCGGCGTGTTCTGGTGGAACCAGCGCAAGGCATCGGGCGGCAACTATCCGAGTGCGACGATCACGTTCAGCGGGGCTTGGCAGAATCAGGACACGATATGGGTTCATATTGGGAGCGGTGCCATCGGCAAGACCGTCTTCCCTGCGGACACTTCGGAGACCATCGCGGCGCACTTCGCGTATTTCATCAACGCGACCCTCGTCGGCGTGTGGGCCGAGGCGAACGGGGCGGTCCTCACGATCACATGCCGGAGCACCGGCGTCAACTGGCAGTACTCGCTCTCCGTGGACACGAGCACGGCGCACGGGACCGCGACGGTCAGTGGAAGCCTGAACACCGGCGCGGCCGATCCGACGTGGGTCATCGACCCTACCGCGAGCCAGCCCGTCAACCGGGCGTTCCGCGATTGGCATACGGATTACTTCTCGGCGCTCCGTGCGGCGGGTATCGGCGTGGTCGTGTCGTTCTCTCAGGAGTTGGTTAACCCGCCCGACGATCCGGCGCACGGCGCGGTGTGGATTCAGCGGTATCCGGACGGGACTCCGGCAACCACGGACACCGGCTTCGCCAACCTGAAGAGCTCGATGTGCGCGTTCGGCACGGCGGTCCAGACGTACATGGCCTCCGTGTACGCGGAGATGGCGGGCCTGATGGCGGCGGCCGGCCTCCCGCCTCGGCTCCAGTTCGGTGAGGTGCTGTGGTGGTACATCGTAGGCGCGAGCGGGATGGGCTTCTATGACGCCGACACCACGGCTGCCGCGCAGGGCTCCCTTGGTCGGGCGCTCCACACGTTCCTGACCGCCAACGACGACCCCAGCGTCAACGGGTACGTGGACGCGAACTTCCTCCGCGCCCGGCTCGGCAATTACGTGGCGGCTGTTCAAGCGGCGGTGCTGGCGCAGGTCCCGGCGACGCTGTTCGAGATCCTCTGGCCCCTGGATGTGAACGATCCGATGCGGTGCCGCCTGCTGAATTACGTGAACCTGCCTCCGGCGTGGCAGGCGCGTGCTGGCTCCGGGTTCGACACGTTCCTGTGCGAGGGATTCCAGTACGGGGGGATCGATTTCAATCTCGATGAGGCGCAGACGTGCGCTTCGTACCCGTTCACGGTGCTCTCCTGGGACCGCGCGCACTGCCGGTATCTGGAGGGTTGGTTCAACCCCGCATGGCCGTGGGCGCGCGAGTTTCAGGCCGCGCAGCGAACGGCAGTCCCGCTGATCAAGTTCTGGGCTTACGACCACCTGTGCTTGTTCGGATGGCCGTTGCCTCTGCCGAAGCAACCACCCGCTCCGGTGATTCTGTAATCCACAACCAACGAGGTGCTTTATGGAGGACCGCGATTCGCGGCTTCAAGAAGTCGCGCGCATTGCCGTTCGGCTGCAAGCCGAAACCGGCTGTCCAGCGCAATTGATGATTGCGCAGTGGGCGGTCGAATCTCAGTGGGGCGCCAAGCCCGTGGGCCAGCATAACTACTTCGGGATCAAGATGGCCCCGCGCCACACGATGTGCTGCACCGTGACCACGACCGAGGTTCTGGACGGCGAGCGCGTGAAGATGGACCTGGCGTTCGCCGATTACTCGTCGCTCGAGGAATCCTGCCGCGATTTCGCGTGGCTCATCACGCGGGGCGCACCGTATAAGGCGGCATGGCAGGCGTACCAGGCCACGCGCGACCTGCACGCGCTCATTACGGCGGTCGCCAAGACGTATGCCACGGACCCGCATTACGCCACGACGGTGTCCCTGATCGCAAGCCAGGCGAACGTGGCGAACGCCATCGTTGCGGCGCGCCAGGAGGCGAACCATGCCGTCCTTGCTTAGGCTCCGGCTGGCGCTGACGTGCGCGGTCTTGGCCGCCCTGGCCGGCCTGGCAGTACAGGCTACCCTCCTCGTTCACGCCGCGACGGGGGCCGCCCATGCGTTGCCGGGGGCGATTACTGCCGAGGGCCAGGCCACGCGCGTGGCTCTTTTGGGCGAGATCGCGGTCACGCGCCACGAGCTGCTGGCCACCGTGAACTCCCAAGCCGGCGATGCCCAGGCGAAGGTGGATCGGGCATTGTCGATCCTGGACCGGCGCGTCGGCGACGCCCTGGCGCGTGTGGATGCGGCGATCACGACCACCAACACGGCTGTCGCTGCGGCCAATGCTCAATTGTCGAGCGCCAACGGCACGCTCGCCGGAATCCGTGAGGATCTGAAACCGGCGCTTCAGGAAACTCAAACCACCGTGAAGGACCTGCGGGATTCCTGGGACGACCTGTATTGGGACGTGAAGGCATCGGTGGAATCGGCGACTGTGGCCGCGCGTGGCGTGGCCGAGGCTGCGGAAGCGACCGGCAAGGCGGCCCCGAAACTTGCGGATGCGGCTGTTCGGAACGGCGACAACATCGCGGGGATCACCGCCGATGTTCACACTGCCACGAGCGCCTTCGTCAAGCCGAAGTCCACGTGGCAGAAGATCAAGTCCGCGCTGTGGCTCGTGGCCTATGGCGCGGCGCATGCGCTGTAACGAAAGGAGCGTCACTCAACCATGCCCGGCAAATCGCACGCCTACTCCGACGCCGTGCTCAACGTGCTCAACGGTAATGCTCTGTCCGGCGTGACGCCGTTCGTCGCCCTGTTCTCGGTCGCGCCCGGCGACGACGGGTCGCCGGGAACCGAACTCGCCGGCCACGGGTACGCTCGCCAAGGCATCACGTTCGGTGCGCCCGGACCGGCCTCTGGCAACGTGGAACAGGTCGCCAACACCAACAATATCCAGTTCGGGCCTGCCTCCGGCGCCGACTGGCTCCAGGCGGTTGCGTTCGGCATCTTCGACGCGCAGACCAACGGCAATCTCCTGTACTGGAACACGCTCGCGACGCCCAAGGTGGTGCAGCAGGGCGACTTTGGCCAGTTTGCGCCGGGCTCGCTCGTTGTCGAGGAGGACTAACCCCATGCCCGATAACGTTTCGATTAGCCCCGGCCAGGGCGCGGTGATCGCGACCGACCAGGACCCGCAGACCGGTGCGCATTACCAGCGCGTGAAGTTGATGGATGGCACGGAGGGATCTCGCGACGCCATCCAGAGCGATGGGCAAGGCTCGCTCCAGACCTATGTCACCGAGGCCGACATCGAGGATCTGAAGACCGGCAACGCGAACGTAAAGGTGGTCAACGGGCCGGATGAGGTGCTCCACGTCCGCATCGTTCACCAGGGGCGCTCCCAGTCTGGTAGTTGCGTCCCCGTAGTGCTGGCCAGCGATCACGACCCCGTGCCCATCGCCTCGGCCAACCTGCCGCTTCTGGGCGGCGCGCTGGGCGCCAACGGCGCGATCTGGGGTCCGATCCCTCTGGCGGGTGCCAACGGCCTGACGCTCCAGGTCTCCGGCACGTACAACCTCACGGTCATCTTCGAGGCGACGGTCGCCGATCCGGTGCTCGGCCCGTGGGTGACCGTTGCTGGTTGCAGGACGACCAACGGCCAGCTTGACAGCAACCCTGCGATCAACGCGCTCAATCTGGCGTGGGACTTCATGCTCTCGGGCTTCGCGTATTTCAGAGTGCGAGTGACCGTGTTCACGTCGGGGCTGGCGCAGTTGCAGGCGAGCCGATACACGAACGCCACGGAGCCCAGCCCCTCGGTCGTGGCGCACGGCATGTCGGGCGGTAATCCCATCGCGCTGGGAGTGGATGCGAGCGGGCGTCCGACCATCCTTGGCCCGCTGACCATTGGGGCGGCCCTCGGGAGCACGTTGATGGTCCCGGTCGTCGGGGGCGATGGCACGTCCTCGGGCTTTGCGCGCCAGCCCACCGCCGCCATCGACGGCACTCCGCAGAACGGCCAGACGACCAACCAGCCCACGTTCTTGCTGATCGGCGGTGTGGATGGCCTGCCGGTGGTCAGCCCCTCGTATGCCGCGCCCAACCCGAGCATGGTGGGCACGGCGCGCAAGCTCCTCACGGACTCGACCGGCGTCCTTCAGGTCGCCGACTCCGCAATCACCCTGCTTCGCCAGGAACTCCGTGAAACGAACGCTCTGTTGCTTTTGATCTTGCAGGCTCTCGCTGGCGGCGATGCCCTTGATATCAAGGGCGGCGTTATGCCCGCGCACCTGCCCATCCAGTAGTCACTCGAAAGGAGAACCAAGTATGCCCGGAATCGATGTAAATCAACTCTGGACGCCCGCCAGGGCGATCCCCTCGCCGCAGGCGGATCAGAAGGCCCCGGTGACGAACGTGCGCGGAGGCCGGTATGGCGAGCAGTTCGTCCTGCCGTTGACCGTGACCAAGCACGTGCTCGCCGATGAAGGCTCGTACTTCATCGCGACCAACGTGACACCCGGCACCGCGCAGGCGTACAACATTCAGGCGGCCTTCTCGGACACGACGCCTCTGCTGTACATCCAGAACAACGACTCGAAGGCCAACCCCTTCGGCAAGCGCATGTATCTGGACTACATCAAGCTCATCTGCACCACGGCGCCCGCCTCGGCGACCGGAGCGCGCTTCGCCATCAAGACGGACCCGCAGCTCCGCACGCTCTCGACCAACAACACGCTCGCGATCACGCCGACCTCGCCCAACTCCGACGTGGCCATGCAGTCCGTCTGCTCGATCAACGCGCAGAACAACTCCTCGGCTTCGGTGCTCACCGCGTCCTCGGGTTCCGCGCGTGTCGTGGCGAACGGCAGCATGGGCGGCCTGCCCATCGTCGGTGATGAATTCGTGCTGGTCTGCGGTGCCGCCGATCCCGGCGCGTACCCCGGCCTCACGGCGGCGCAGGCGGTTTGCCCTGGCCGTAAGGTGACCGGCATCCCGCCCGTGATCCTTGGCCCCAACTCCGCGCTCACGGTGTACGCCTGGTTCCCCGGCAACGCCGCGACGGGCCTCTCGTTCGAGTTCGAGATGGGGTGGTGGGAGCGGTAGTCAAGCCGTAGGACACGATGCTCCTCTTGCTGTTCAACAACACGCGCGCTCTGGCCGGAGCCGTCCTCGGCCGGAGCAGCATCGGCGCGCAACTTGCGGCGCTCCGGTCGGTCACCGGAGGCGCGTTCGGCGCGGCCTCCGTCTCCGGCCGCCTCGTCCGCATCCGCAGTCTTCTGGCACGGGCGGCGACTGGCCGGGGGACCACCTCTGGTACGTTCCGGGCGTACCGCGTCATGCGCGCGCTGGCTGCCGGGTCCTCGGCGGCCTCCGCGCGCCTGGCACGGCTGCGCAGCATTCGCGGGACCGCCGAAGGCGTCGCCCAGGTGACGGGGCATCTCGCCTATGCTCGTGCATTCGCTGGCGTCGTTCTCGGCTCCTCGAACGCCGCAGCCGTCCTGGAGACGATCCGGCGACTGGCTAAGACGCCCGGCATCCGCGTCTTGGTCGTGCCCTCCGAAACGCGGGCCATCGCGGTTGCCGAGTCGCGTGTAGCGGTCGTGCTGCGTGAGGTGCGGCGGGTGCCGGTGGATGGCGAGAGCAGGACCATTATCGTGCCCGCCGAACTCCGAAGGATCGCCTCATGATGACCTTCACGAAGGACCCCAATGCCGTTCTGGATTACTCGGTGGACTGGTCGAAGTGGCTGGCCGGCGACCAGATCGAGGAAAGCACATGGTCCGTTAGCGACTCCGCGCTTGCAGTCTCGGATGAGACGAATTCGGCCACCCAAGCCACCGCGTGGTTGTCGGGCGGGGCTGTGGGCCAGTCATACACGGTGACCAACAAGATCACCACGGCGGCAGGCCGGATCGACGAGAGGTCGTTCATCGTACAGGTCCAGGCCCGCTAATCAACTCGCGCCCGGCGATCTCCGGGCAGAAAGAAGGCAGTATGTTCCGACTCAAGACGTGTATTTTTGCGCTCCTGGTGCTGCTTGTGGCAACCGGCGCGTTCGGCCAGACGGCGATTTACGTGGGCGCCGGGCCGAGTCTTTATACCACCTCGCCGTTCGGCGCGGCTAACCTCGCCATCGGCATCTGCAACGCGAGCGCCAACACGTGCTCGCTCACCGGATTCGAGGCGCGCGGCTCGGTGAAGGACCCGAAGAATCTCGTGTACTCCACGTCCACCGGCGTGCGGCAGGTCGTGGCGACCGCTTCCTCGCCCGCGATCAAAGTGGATCTGTTTGTCCTGGGACAGGGCGGCGCGGCGGTCACGGGGTCTGCGGTTGGCCTGGCGGCCACGCTCGGCGGCGGCCTGACGTTCCATCCTGCGCGCGCACCGAACTGGGGTTTCACGCTTGCGGCGCGAGAGATTTATTCGCCCGTCAATCCGGGCTGGCAACCGTGGTTTCACGCGCAGATCGGCTACACGTTCCAGGGAACGAAATAAGCCATGCCGATCCGCGCCGATTATTTCGAACGTGAGGCAGGCCACATCGTGGTCTGCCTCATCCTCATCGCGATGGGCGCGGGGCTGTGGCTGCTCAAGGTGCCCAAGGGCGAGGACCTGATTCCCTTCGCGCTGGGCGTGCTTGGCCGAAGCATGGTCGGCCGCAAGAACGCTCCGGAGGACAACAAGTGACGCCGCAAGAGATCACCGCCATCATCTCGGCGATCGGGATTATTTCCGTCGCCATCAACATTTACGTCGGCCTGCGCCTCGCCACGGTCCAGGCGAGATTCGAGGCCGACGCCGCCGCACTCAAAGCCTCGATGATTGAGGAGTTCGCCCGCTGGAAGGACGAAGTGCTGAACGCCATCAACGGCAAGTATGTCAGCGAGAAGCTCATCATCGAAATCCGCGCCGGCCTCGGGCGCGAGATCATGGCTCTCAGCACACGGTTCGACCGCATGGACGAGCGCTGCGAGATCCGCCACGCGCGGTGCCCGCCCGCAAATTGCGATCCGCCGTTAGTACCGCACGGTCCTGGGTTCACACAGCCGCCCACTACATAGCAACATCAGCCGCCAGGAGCGATCCTGGCGGCCCCCCTTCATCTGTCCCGCCACCCAATCCCACCGTCGCGCTCGACGCGATAAGTCCCTCGCCCTGCGTTAGTTCCAATTGCTACACCAACAATTCTAATCAGAGTTTAAGATTTTGAACTTCCAAATCGATCCGGGAGGGTAACTCTATGGACCTCTGGATTCAGATGGATAGCTCAAATCGGGACAAGTAGGTTTTCATAAGGCATTGACCGTATTTGGAACTTCGATTACTTTTGCATTGTAGTTCGAGAGTGCGGCCCTTCAGGGCGCTTCCCGCGAGAGGCGAGCGACGCCGCAGGCAGAACGCCTGGCGGCATTCCCCGGCGCTCTAATCCGGTGAGGACCACGTCGCACGCCTGAAGTGTCCCTGCACGAAGGCTGACGAGATAAGCATGGCGTACACGACATACAGGAAACGTGTCTCCAAACGCCGGCCGCGCAAGAATCGCGACCACAGAGGCGTGCCGCAGATGATGGTCGCGGTCAGCGCCGAGCCGGAGTTCGGCGGCAAGCCCATCACGCTCCGGTGGGCAACCAAGTTCTGCAATGGCGAGGGCGTCTCCGCACGGCTCGAAGCCGTGAAGCGCGAAGCGATCCGGCGCCTGCGCGAAATGTGCCAGGAGGAACGTGCTGCATGAGACTGCCGGTCCAGCCGACGCACGTGAGCGTGAAGGACGGCCGCATCCAGGTCGTGCCACCGTCGCTCGCCGACTTGCTGCTCATGCAGCGCCTCGGCGGGCGGTGGGGGAACCTTCACCGCGCGTGGCTCTGGCCGGCGACTGAGGGCAACGCGCGCAAACTGCTGGCGAAGCTGCGCGCGATCCAGACGACGCCCGAGTTCGACGCATTGATTTCCGGCACCGGGGCTATCGTTCCCCCGCCTCCTGCCACGGGCGCGTTGGTCACCGCTCCCTCCTCCGCGCCCGTGGTCGTGCCGGAGGTGGTGATACCCGAGCCGGACATCATCATTCCGGGCATCCTCACTCCGCTATGGCGGCACCAGAGGGCTGCCTTCCGGTTCTGCATGGACAGATTCGGGGCTGGCATGCACGGCCTCCTCCTGGCCATGGGCATGGGCACGGGCAAAAGCCTCGTGGCCTGCGCACTGGCCTTGACGCTGGCGGCGCGCAAGGAGCCTCGGGACAACCCGTTCTGCATGATTGTTGCCTGCCCCCTGCGGGTGATCCAGGTGTGGCAGGCGCAGTTCGCCCGACACGTGGGTATCCCGGTTGTGATTGTCGCGCTTGATGAGGACGCCGGGTCGGTCGCACAGAAGCGGGAGTTGGCCGCGGAGAAGATGAAACTGGCGCGCGCCCGCAATGTTCCCTTTGTGGCGGTCGTCAATTACGACTCCGCATGGCGCGAACCGTTCGCGTCCTGGGCCGAGAGCCTGTTTTGGGATCTCGTCATCGCCGACGAGGCCCACCGGCTGAAGACGCCGGGCGGCAAGGCGTCAATGGAGTTCAAGCGCTTGCGCACCCGCGCGAGCTACCGCCTGGCGCTCACCGGGACGCCCATGCCGCATGGCCCCATGGACATCTATGCGGTGTTCCGGTTCCTGGACATCTCGATCCTCGGGCCCTCGTTCTCCGCGTTCCGTCAGAAGTACGCCGTTATGGGCGGCTATCAGCGCAAGCAGATCACCGGCTACCAGAACATCGAGGAACTGGAAAGGCTCATGGGCCGGATCACGTTCCGTGTCGGCCCCGAGGTCCTGGACCTGCCGCCCGCTACAGAGGTCACCTATCACTGCGCGCTCACCGGCGAGGCCGCCCGGATTTACAAGGACCTCGACGAGGACTTCGTGGCGCGCGTGAAAGACGGCACGGTCACGGCGGCCAACGCGATGGTGAAGCTGCTGCGCCTCCAGCAGGTGACTGGCGGCTGCGTGCCCACCGACGACGGCGGCGTCCATCGCATCGATTCGAGCAAGTTGAAGCTCCTGGCCGACACCCTGGAGGACATCGGCAAGGAGGAGCCGGTGGTCGTGTTCTGCCGGTTCCACGCGGATCTCGACGCCGTTCACAAGGCGTGCGAGCAGAACGGTTATTCGAGTATGGAACTCTCCGGCCGGCGCGACGAGCTGCGGCGCTGGCAGAACGGCGAGGCGCAGGTGCTCGCCGTACAGATCGAATCGGGCAGCGAGGGCGTGGAATTTGTGCGCGCGCGCTATTCGATCTTCTATTCGATCGGCTTCCGCCTGGAGAAGTATGAGCAGGCCAAGAAGCGCACCCACCGGCCTGGCCAGGAGAGGCCGGTAACGCATATCCACCTGGTCGCGAGGAACACGGTGGACGTGAAGGTGATCCGTGCGCTGGCAAAGCGCCAGGACATCGTGGAGTCGATCCTCGCGGAGATCAAGAACTAACAGGCAGGAAAGGACAAGCCGGTAATGAATCTCGAACCGCTCAGGGAATTTGTGTCCCTTGAAAACCACAAGCGCGACTTGAACGCGGATCTCAAGGCGACTCAGCAGCGCCTCGACGAACTTGAGGGGACCATCATCCCCATGTTCATCGAGGAGGGTGTGCCCTCGATGACCGTCGAGGTGGACGGCGCCAAGCGCACGCTCTCGATCTATCCGGATGTGTACGCCAGCCCGCTCAACGACCGCGAGGAGGTCGTCGATGCGCTGAAGCAGTCGGAGCTGGGCCAATATGTCGCGGAGAACTACAACACCCAGTCGCTCACCGCTTACGTGCGCGAGATCTGGAAGGAACTGCGGCAGGTCGCCACGCGCGCGGAGCGCATCGTGACCGACGACGACTTGCGGGCGGCGCTCCCGGCCCCGCTCCAGGCCGTCCTGAAGATCTCGATCATTCACAAGCTCAGCAGCACCAGGAAAGCGTAGGAGAACCATGTCCCAGGAAGAGGCGATTCGCAGGCGCAAGGTCCGGGATCTCCGCGCTAAGGGATACCGGCGCGTGGAAACCGATTACGCCGGCCGGATCGTTGTCGAGGTCCACGAGGCGCACTTCAGCCCCGAGCAACACGAGCTTTTCCGCCGCGTGTGGGGTCCAGAGTGGCCCGTCGTGCGGTCTGAGCCGTGGCGCGAGAAGGTGCCTCCCGAATCGCAGTTCGAGTTTCGCAGCAGAGAGTACTGATTTCACGAAAGGAGAAGCATGTCTCACGAACTTGTAAAGAACATTGGCGCGCCGCTTGTGCTCACCATGCCCGACGAAGAGCGCAAGGAGGTCATGGCGGCGTTCGACACCAACTGCCGCGACGGCACGATCACGGAATTCGATTTGCCGCGCATCAAGGTCACCCCCGGCATGGCCCAGTGGCTCATCTCGGATGTCGTCGAGGGCGACAAGACCGAACCGGCCATCGAGTGCGTGGTCCTGTACGACCGGAAAAGCCGGACGTACTACCAGTCGAAGGACGCCGGCAAGGTCCCGCCCGACTGCTCGTCGCGCGATGGCAAGACCGGCCAGGGGACTCCTGGCGGCGAGTGCGCCAAGTGCCCGCTCGCCAAATGGGGCAGCGCCGGCGAGGCCCAGGCCTGCAAGGAGTCGCGCCAGTTGCTCATCGCGCACGGCTCCTCGCGGCTGCCCGAAGTGCTGTCGATCCCGCCCACCAGTCTCAAGGCGGTGCGCCAGTTCTTTGTGCGGCTGGTGACGCAGGGCATCCAGTACCACCACTGCATCCTGCGCTTCGAACTGGAGAAGGCGCAGAACCCGCAGGGCAAGGTATACGGCAAGGCGGCCGTGAAGTTTGTCCGCAAGCTGTCGCCGGAAGAGATCGCCAGCGCCGAGGAGATGCGCGCCTTCGCGCAGGGCTTCGCGGATCGCGTTACGGAGGACAACGAATAGCCATGTTCCCCCAGACCGTTTTCGAGATCGACAAGGGAGTGACCGTCGCCGAACTGGGCGAGGCGCTCCGGAACCTCACCGCCGCCGTGCGGGAGGTCGGAAAAAGCGGGACTCTCACGCTCACCATCAAGGTCGCGCCCGCGAGCAAGGGCGCGACGGACGTGGTGACCGTGCAGTCCCAAGTGAAAACCAAATTGCCCGAACCGGATCGGCGGGTGGCGATCTTCTATGTCACCGACGATAACCGCCTCGTCCGGAACGACCCGAAGCAGGAGATGCTCCCGCTGCGCGTCGTCGATATCGAGCAGCAGCCGAAGCAACTCAAGGAGGTGGTGTAAGTGTCCCGCGATTACCAGTACAACGAAACGAAAGGCCCGGTCGAGATCGGCGACGTCCAGTCGGCCATTGCTGCCGGCGCGGCCCTCGGCGAACCGCGCACCGTGCCGACCGAGCTTCCCGGCGCCGGCGTGTTCACCGTGGTGCCCAAGGATTACGCGGTCAAGGACCTCGAATCCTTCCTGCCGCGGCCTCGGCGCATCCAGCAGCAGGTCTGGCTGTACGACACCGATTCCTTCATCTCCTACGTGAAGGAGTTCATGTCCGGCAGCACGCTCATCTTCTTCGACGCCCAGCAGGAGGAATTCAATGCGGCGTTCGACTATCACGAGATCGACAAGCCCTCGTGGTGCGAGCACCAGGCGACGTACAAGCCGCGCCGCAGCGTGGAGTTTGAGACCTGGATGGGCGTCAACCGCAAGCAGCTCACGCAGGTCGAGTTCGCGCGGTTCCTGGAGGAGAACCTTCCGGACATCGCCGAGCCGAAGAGCGCGGAGCTGCTCGAGGCGGCGCTCCGATTCGAAGCCAAGAAGAACGTGACCTTCTCGTCGGGCATGCGGCTCGACAACGGTCAGATCCAATTCCAGTACGACGAGGATGTCCGCAACACGCCGCAGAAGGGCACCATCGAACTGCCGGCGCAGATCGTGCTCGGCATCTCGGTCCACATGAATGGTCCCGCGTACCGCATCCCGGTGCGGCTGCGCTGGCGGCTTCAGGACTCGAAGCTCTGCTTCTGGTTCGAGATCGTCCGGCCGCACAAGTTCGTCGAGGACGCGCTGAGCGAGATCCGGCAGCGCATCGAGAAGGAGACGGCGATCCCGCTGCTGGTCGGCAGCACGGAGAAGGAATAGCCCACGGCGGCGGGCGGGAGCGGAGTTAGGAGCCGCCCCGTTAAACGACCGAAGTCCGACACGGCACCAGCCCGGCACCCGCCGAAATTCACCAAGGAGAAACGAGATGGCAAGTAAGAGCAAAACGACGATGAAGGCGAAGACGAGCGCGGCGCTGGCGACGGCACTGCACGGCATGAAGCGGGCCATCCTCGGCCTGTACGGCGGGGCGAGGCGGTAGGGAGGGAAGCCGTGGACGTGCTCGAAAACATCCTTGAACGCATCTCCGAAACGCAGGAGCAGCGAGAGGTCTATCTGCGCCAGGCCGAGGCCGAGGAGCAGAAGATCGCCAAGCTGGAGCAGATGTACTACCTGCTCGAAGACCCGGCGACGCAGGAATTGATGAAGGACGTGGTGGTGGGCATGGCCGTGCAGAACGGCGTGCCGGTGCCCAACGGCAATAAGGGCGATGCGGGCGAGAAACATTACGTCGGCATGCAGCGCGTCCGCGAGTACGTGACCGCGATGCCGGCGAACCGCGAGTTCACCGTCCACGACGTGTTCACCAAGTCCATCGAGCACATGCCCTCGACGCCCAAGATCCGGCATCCGGAGTTCGAGAAGCAGCGCAAGGCCAGCATCAGCCTGGCGCTCACGTCCATGGCCAAGGCCGGCGACATCGAGGTCGTGAAGCAGGGCCGCGGGCGCGAGGCCACGGTGTACCGCAAGCAGGAGGGCAAATAGCCGTGCCCTTCAAGTGGCTCTGCCGCCATAGTTGGGGCTTCCCCCGGCGTTGGCCCGAGTTCGACGGCCAGCGCAACGTCGATGTGCAGACGTGCTCCAAGTGCGGCACGCGCCGGATCTCGCCCATCCAGTTCGGCATCTTCGGTCCGACCCGCCGCACGGAGGAACAGCCAGCGGAGGTGCGCCCGTGAGGCAGATGCCCAGGAAACAGCCCCCGCTGGAGAAATTCATCGTCGCGCAGATCGTGGCCGAATTGCGCAAGTATCCCGGCGTGGTCGTCCGCAAGCGCCACGGCACGGTCATGGGCAAGGCCGGCGACCCCGACCTGTATGGCACCATTCGCGGCAAGCACTTCGAGATCGAGGTCAAACGGCCGGGCGCGCCCTGCTCGCAGTTGACTCCCCTCCAGACGGAGCGCCTGCGCGAGTGGCGGATCGAGGGCGGCGCCATTGTCGGCGTGGCGCATAACGCGGCCGAGGCGCTCGCCATCCTCGGCCTGGTAAAGCACGAGCCGGTGTGGACCTGCACGGGCTGTCACAACTATTGCTGGCGCGGCGAGGAGGCGCCCGAGCGCTGCCCCTTGTGCGGCCATCGCCACTTTGATCGGGAGGCCGCATGAACGAGCCTCTGTGCCTCTATTGCAAGAAGCCGTTCGTGGCACACCATAACGTCGCGCTGTGGTCGCGCAACAAGACCGTCGCGAGCAAGGTCTGCCCCGACTGTGCCGCCAACATGGGCGCCAAGCCGGACGTGGATCTGGATTGCCACGAGTACATGGCGCGCCATCGGGTCGGCACGCGCATTCGCGACGGCTACCGGATGCTCCTGGAGGCCGAGCGGTGAACTCGCACTTGAGGGAGACCACGTGATCTGCCCGGAATGCGGTGAGGACGTCATGATGCGCTTTCGGGAAGCTGACAGCGTCGAGACGCACGGCATGGACTGCGGCCCTTACGAGCGCTGGCATGACGAATGGTACGAGTGCCCCGAATGTGGCGCTGCTTTTACCGCCGCAGAACTGGAGGCAGCGTGAACGGTACGGGAACGTTGTCGCGGGGCCTCTCAACGTACACGGAGCTTCTGGCCTGCCTCGCTTTTGCCCGCCAGGGTTACGAAATCGCCGTTCCGTTGCCTATTGGGATTGCACAGAAGGGATGGGACCTGCTGGTCAAGCTCGAAGGGGAAGACTACAAGCGTGTGCAGGTCAAGGCGGCGAAAGTGAAAGCCGGAAGCGTCCAAGTGAAGACGTGTAAACAGCAGGCTCATCGCGCCTCCCACAAGGACGTGAAGATCCCGTACGAAGGCCATGAGTTTGATTTGCTCCTGGCCGTGGAAGCGGATAGCGGCGTGATGTGGCTCCTCCCTATGGATGAGGTGCGCGGGAAGAGGAGCATCATGCTCACCGGGCGCAGCCCGTGGGTGGGCAAGTGCGAACTGCCGACGCTGCACGAGATCCTCATGCTGTCGCGGATCATAAAGCCGCGGCCCATCCCCGAACAAGTGCTGCTGGATCTCGCCTCACCGAAAGGAGCGCAGGCGTGATTTACGGCCGCGAAGCGCTGCGCCAGTACCGGGAGCAACAGGCCCAGGTCGAGCATCGCCGGGCGTCGCTCCTGGAGCAAATCCCCGCCGACGCGCCGATGGACGACGCGACCATCACCGTCTGGAACGGCCAGCGGTGGGTCGCATGGGATAAGTGGCTGGCGACCGCGCCAGTGGTGGTTGAGGAGTCGGAAAAGAAGAGTGAAGCCCCAGCCCGTGCAGCTTCGCGCCCGCGCGGACAGAACCAGGGAGGGCTCTGGTAAGCATGACCAACTACTTCCGCACTTATATGGGGCGGCAGATTCATCCGCTCAATCCCTCGCCGGACGAGATCAGCATCTTTGACATCGCACGGTCCCTGTCGCACCTGTGCCGCTTCGTGGGCCATACCAAAGCCTTCTACTCCGTGGCGCAGCATTCGGTCCACGTCAGCCGCCTGGTGCCGCCCGAGGACGGGCTCTGGGGCCTACTGCATGATGCGAGCGAGGCGTATCTCTGCGATATCCCAGCGCCAATCAAGGCCGATCCACAGATGACCGCGTACCGGATCGCGGAAGGCCGCCTCATGGTCGCGATCTGCCAGCGGTTCGGCTTGCGGCCGGAAATGCCCCGCTCCGTGATGATCGCCGACAAGGCGATGCTGGCGACCGAGTTCCGCGACGTGACCACGGCGACGGATATCCGGTGGATCAAAGAGGAATGTGGCACCGTGCCCGTGCCGAACCTCTGGATCGAGCCTTTGCCCCCGAGGGCAGCGCGCCATTTGTTCCTCAACCGTTATGTGGAGTTGACCGCATGACTCCGCACGATTTCCTGAGCCTCCTGTGGCAATACAAGCCGGAGGATCAGTACATCCTGCTGTGGACGTGGCCGGACAAGCGCTCGTGCTGGTTCCTGGACCCGGCGAAGGCCGCCGAGTTCGCCGCCAGCACTGGCCAGCAGAAGGACGTATACGTCGGCGTCGGCTGCTCGAAGCAGCAGTACGGCCCCGCGCGCCGTTGCAAGTCGGACGAGATTACCGGCTTGGCGGGGATCGGGACCGACCTCGACCTGCTGTCCCAGGCGCATAAGAAGGCGCTCCCGGCGACCATTCCCGACGCGCTCAAGATCGTGCCGGCCGCCATGCCGCCGTCGATTATCGTGTCCACCGGCAACGGCCTGCATCCGTGGTGGCTGTTCAAGGAACCGCTGAACTTCGAGAACGACGCCGAGCGCCAGGCGGCCGCGCGCCTGTTGACCCGCTGGCACAAGATGCTCGAACTCAACGCCGCCGCCCACGGCTGGACATATGACAAGCTCGCGGACTTGGCGCGTATCCTGCGCATCCCCGGCACGCGGAACCTGAAGGACCCGAAGAATCCCAAAGACGTGACGGTCCTGTCCGTGACCGACCGCCGCTACAATTTCTCCGATTTCGAGGAGTTCCTGGGCCCGGACGTTGAGGGCGGCGCGCCCAAAGACCAGGCCGCACTGCCGCCCGATTGGAAGCAGCAGTTCGAGGGCAAACATCTCATCGTTGATCTCCGGCAGCGTATCTCGCAGGACCGCATCGACGGCTGGATGCACGAAGACCCGCGCTTCCGGGCCACGTGGCTGAAGCAGCGATATGACATGGAGGACACGAGCCAGAGCGGGTACGACCTGGCGCTCGCCTGCTTCGGCGTGGACGCCGGCCTCTCCGAGCAGGAGATCATCACGCTGATCGTCCACCACCGGAGCCTGTACGCGCGGACCCATCGGACGAAGATCGACTACTTCGAGCGCACCATCGCGACGGCCATGCGCAAGACAGGCGGCGTCCCGGCACCCATGACGGCTGAGGAGGCCGAAACAGCCATCGCCCAGGAAATCGCCAACGGGCACGCCGCCATGGGCGACACCGCCTTCAGCGACGCGCCGGCCAGCCCGCCGTCCACGACCGGCCCCGTTGCGCCACATGCGGCCCCTGTTGCGCCGGAACAACCGCAGGCGGCCAACACCACTGTCAAGGCGTTGTCGCCTGAAGAAAAGGATAAGCTCTGCGCCGAGCTCGCCAAACTGCTCCGGACGCCCATCGTGAAGTTCCGCAAAATCAAGGGCAAGGAGCCGACTTACCAGATCGTCCTCGCCGATGGCAGCGTGATCGACATCGCCGGCTTCGGCAAGTTCACGAACCAGCAAGTCATCTATGAGGCGATCGGCAACGCGACGAACGAGCCGATCCCGCACTTCAAGCCCGCGCTGTGGGAGGAAGTGAAGCGGCGCATGCTCAAGGCCTGTTACATCGAGGAGCCGACCGACGAGGAGGACCTCGTGCGTGGCGCGCGCATGCATATCGTGAACTACCTCCGCGAGACCGGATTCATCGCCTCCATCGAGGAAGAGCGAGTCCAGAATCAGCGTAAGCCGATCATCCTGGACGACGGCAGGATCGCCGTCTCCACGCTCGACTTCCGGGCGTACCTGATCAAGACGACCTGCGAGAACGTGTCCCCGCGCCAGGCCGCCTCCATGCTGGTGGCGGTCGGCGGCACCGAGCATCGGGTCAAGGGCCAGGGATATGACCAGATCCGGCGCGCGCTGCCGTATCCCGAGTTCGACCCCAAGAAGATCCGGCCCGAAGAGGCGATCCATGTCGTCGTCCAGTGAATTAAATCCCGGAGGGCGCGAAAGGAAGAAGAAGTGATCACCGCCGATCAAATCCAGGAGACTGCGGAGGGGCGGGCCGAAGAGACGCGGGAATTCCGCATCTTCGGCCCGCCTTGACGGAAGGGAACAGGAACAGGAAAAACGACGAATCTCACACGCCAGATCCAGCGCGCCGTGGATCGCTTCGGCCCCGATGCGGTGCTTGTCACGTCCTTCTCGCGCGCCGCCGCAGCGGAGCTCGCCGGGCGCAATCTGCCCGTCGCCTCGGATCGCGTGGGCACGCTGCACTCCCACTGCTGGCACGCCCTCGGCGGGCCGGAGATCGCGGAGGCGAACGTGGAGGAGTGGAATAAGGATCACGCGCACCTCACAATTACGCCGCAGAAGCGCCCGGGGAAGCTGGACGGCGAGGAGGCGGTCGAGGACAGCGACCAGGAGAAGGCCGGCGATGCCTTCCTGGAACAGTTGGGCCGGTTCCGCGGGCTGATGCTTCCTAAGCACACTTGGCCGGCTAACCTGCTCAAGTTCGAGGCGCTGTGGACACAGTACAAGGAGGCCAACGGCCTGCTGGACTTCACGGACCTGATCGAGAAGTGCCTCCGCGACGTGGCCATGGCGCCCCACAACCCCGCCGTCATCTTCGCGGACGAGGCGCAGGACCTCAACCGGATGCAGTTGTCGCTGGTTCGCAAGTGGGGCGAGCGCGCCAGCTATTTCATCGTGGCGGGCGACGACGACCAGACCATCTATTCCTTTGCCGGCGCCACGCCGGAGGCGTTTCTGAAGCCAGAGATCCCCGAGGACCACAAGATCATCCTGAAGCAGTCGTACCGCGTGCCGCGCGCCGTGCATCGGTTCGCCGAGGCGCTGATCCGGAAGGTCACGCTACGCCAGCCGAAGGAATATCTGCCGCGCGCCGAAGACGGGGCGCTCGAACGCCTGAGCAAGGCCGATACCTGCTACCGCACTGAGTACGAGATCCTGAAGACCGCCACGCAGCATATCGAAGGCTGCCAGACGGTGATGTTCCTGGTGTCGTGCTCATACATGCTGAAGGGTCTGATCCAGGTCCTCCGCAAAGAGGGCATTCCCTTCCACAATCCCTACCGGCGCTCCAATGGCTTCTGGAACCCGTTGCGGGTCGGCAAGCGGTCATCAACCCCCAACCGCATTCTGTCTCTGCTCATCGGCCATCCCGATTACGGCGAGGGGCACCGCGCGTGGACACATGGCGACCTGGCGCTGTGGGCCGAGTTGATGCAGGCCAAAGGCATCCTGCGTCACGGCGTTAAGGCGAAGCTCAAGGCGGGTGATGTGACGACGCCGGTGACCATGGACCATCTGGCCCAGATATTCGAGGCGGAAGCGCTCGACCAGATGATGGCGGCCTGGGACGCCGGATCGGCCGCACTCCTCAAGTGGTGGCAGGCGCGCCTAACCGAGGACGGCCGCAGGCGCGTCGAGTTTCCCGCCGACGTCGCGCGCCGTGGCGGGCCTGGGGCCTTGCTGGATACGCCGCAGGTCCTGGTTGGCACGATCCACTCCGTCAAGGGCGGCCAGGCCGATGTGGTGTACCTGTTTCCGGATCTCAGCCAGGCGGGCGATGCGCAGTACGCCCGTGGCGGCGCGCCGCGCGATTCGGTGATGCGCCAATTCTACGTGGGCGCAACGCGCGCCCGCGAAAAGCTCTACATCTGCGGCCAGGCGAGCAATATGGCGATCCCGCTGTAGCCGCGTAAATCCTTGCAATGGTTAGGCTTGCGTATGTCCCAACACGAAGGTAGCCTCCTGACGTGGTTGACAGGAGGCCCACAGTTGAAAGAGAGACACCAGCGCCCCGACGTGGTTGAGCGGAAGGATCGCGGGAAGTATTACTGGTACTTCCGCTATCGCAAGGATGAGGTCCAGCCGGATGGGTCGATCAAGACCACCCGGCCCTTCGTCAAGATCGGCCCGAGCCGCGACAAGGACCATCCGATGACGCGCCAGCAGGCGCGCGACAAGCGGGACGAGTTCTTCGTAGGGAAGTTGGTAAGGGGGCCGAACGGACTGCTCGTGCCCGCACCACCGCAGCCGCCATCGGAAACGGCGCCGCCGCCCGCCAAGCCGCAGGAGTCGCAGCCCGGCGACGTGCAAATCATCAGGCTCGCAGAGTTGTGGCGCCGGGATTACGTCGATAATCCCAAGGTCAAACTGGCGAAGCCGACGCGCGAGAAGTACAACGACCGGCTGGACAACCATATCCTGCCGCGCTGGAAGGACGCGCGCCTGTCGGATCTGAACGACAGCAAGGCGGTTCTCGACTGGCTCCACCACGAATGCTCGTCCTGGTACATGATGCTCGACCTGCGCAACATCATGAGCGGAATGATCACCCGCGCACAGGAGTGGAACGTCATCCCGCGCTCGTATGCCAACCCGATGCAGTGGGTGAAGATCGGCAAGGAATGGACGGTGCGGGAGAAGCGCATCTATACGCCCGAGGAGACCGCCTGGATCTTCAGCCACCTGCCGGACCCGCACCTGCTGATCTGCGAAACCTGCTTGTACACCGGCACGCGCATTAGCGAGGCGGTCGGCCTGCAATTGAAGCACTTCGATCCGGAGGCCGGCACGATCAGGATCGCGCAACGGCATTGCCGCGGTGACATAGACGAGCCCAAGACGAAGAACAGCAAGCGCCTCTTGGCGCTGGGCGCGCTCACGGCACGGTACAAGGAGTGGATCGCCAAGAAGGAGATCACCAAGCCGGATGCCTGGATTTTCGCTCAGGACGATAAGCATGGCGGGCGGCACAACGGCGACCCGAATCAACCCATGTGGGATTCGGGCGTCCGGAAGGTTCTGAAACTGGCGGCGCGCGCCTGCAAGCCCAGGAACGCCGACAAGAACCATCCGGGCCTCGATTTCCCCGGCATGGGCCTGCACTCTTTCCGGCGCGCCAACATCACGTGGCGGCAGGGCGTCGGCAAGGCCAGCGCCATCGAAGCCAGCAAGATCGCCGGCCACGCCACGCTCACCATGACCGGCGACTATACCTTCATCCCCGTCGAGCGCCAGGAGGAGACCACGCGGCCCATCCAGGAGCGCATGGAGAAGGCGAAGGCCAAGGTGATCGAGATGAGGAAGAAGGAGGCGGCAGCGTGAAATGGTTGCAGGGCGCCGGCAAGCAGACGCCTAGCGGGCTCGATTCCCGTTAAGCGCTACCAACAATATGCCTGTTTTCAATACCTTACATCAAAAGTGAAGCGCCGGCGCTCGAGAAGCAGAACGGGCGGCGTTATTCCTGCACAGGGCCGTGGTAATTCGCAGGGCCATGGTATTTTTTGGCGACGGGATCCGCCACCGCTGGTGCCCAGGCAGAACTCCCTGATCGCTCGCACACCAGCGATCCGTAGCTAGGGCAAACGGACCCGGTCATAGAATGCTACAATCTTGACAAGAATCTCGTACGATGCTAATTATATATGTATAATGGTAGATGAAAAAACAGTAGAAGCTTGGCTGGAGGAGGTCACGAAGCACATTCGCGAAAACACGGCTGAGATTGCTCGCCTGCGTGGGGAGATCGGGGTCGACACCCGTCGCCAGACAGCCCTGAAAGCGCTATTGGCTGCCGCCACCAATGGGTCCCGCTCCTCGGAAGCCTCGCCTGCATCTTCAACATCGGCGGATTCGACGGCGCGGGCATCGGTCCATCCAATCGAACAGGGGGCAATCTGTATCCTCCAGGAGCGCGGGGAACCGGTCCACATCTCGGAGCTACGAGCCGAACTGTCGCGACGGGGAATTCCTATTCCGGGAAAGGGCAATGACGCAAACGTCATCGTGTATTTGGCTCGCTCGGCGGAAGTCTGTCGCATCGGACGCGGCCTTTATGCATTACGCGCCTGGGGTGTACCTGAGGTGCCCTCACGTCGCCGACGAGCAACGCGGAAGGGTCAGAAGCGGAAGAAATAAACGGACGGGGGCTGTGGACAAATGGCAAGACCGCTGACCTTGAAAAACGAGAGAGAGCTGCTGAACGTTCGCGCCCTTCCGATCGAACGCTATGAGAATGAGCAGCTTGCTGCGCTCACGGTCTACTCGCTTCACTGGCTGCGGGAGTGGGGCCTTCGACCGACCGTAGAAGCCATAACCGTTCTGAATCACCGGCTATTTCCATCCCGCTTCGGAATGGACTTTTTCCCCGACTTCCCGGATGCGAACCGCACGCTTCGATCACTGCTACAGTGCCGCCCAAAGTACCGAGGTTGGGTATCGGGCACCAACAAGGGCGGATTTGCCCTGACGCCGCAGGGCCACGCCCTGGTCTTGGAGTTGCTTCGACGCATCGGATCACCTCAGGTCGGTAATATCGGCCTGGGTGAGGCAACAGAGGCTCCGCGCAAACAAAGGGGAGTCCGCAAAACAATCGCAAGAGATGTCGACTTCAAGGCCGAAATCGCAGAATTGCGTGCGAGCAGACTTTTTGCCCGCTGGAGTGAAGGGCCTCTGCAGGACCGCGACCTCATTCACGTGTATTCCGCATTCGGCGTTTTTGACCATACCCCTCCGGCAGCGAAGCGCCAAAAACTCCGCGATCTCCGCGACTCAGCACAGAAGGCCGGCGATCAGGACGCAGAGCGGTTGCTTGCGAGTGTCGAAGAAACCTTTCCTGGACTGTTCACTGAAACAACCGCGAGAAGACAACGATAGGAAGGACTGAAGCCAATGGCCAAGAAGATTATTCCGTGGGCTGGTCGCGAGAAGAAGCGACAAACAAACAAAGCGGTTGGCGGTAGCTTCTTGAAGACCGTCACCGAATTGGTGACCAACTCGGACAGCGCGGTAAAGAAGCATTTGGGGCTGCCCCATGCCGCAGGGCTTGTGGACGCAATGCTCGGCCTCAAGTCTGGTGACCGCGTCGACACTGCGACCCTCAAGAAATCTCTCGATAGACGGCGCGACGGTAAGATTATTGTGGAGATATATTCGAAGCAGTGCGGCCGACTCTTCCCTAGTCGGACCTGCCAGGTGATAGATTACGGCCCTGGCATGACTGAGAAAGAACTTGAGTTTAATTTTGGCGCCTACGCGGAGGCCAAGGCCAAGGGCCAGCAAACGCGGAGTCTCTTCGGCCGCGGGGCCCTCGATGTGTTTTTGTATCACTCAAACCAGCGGCGGGGAGACGGTTCTGAACCAACGGCACAAGTGTTCAGCGTTAAGGACGGCACATTATCGCGGTGCCGGATTTACTGGGGACCCACCGAGCGCGGAGAAGAGGACTGCCACATCGACACCGAAACTCTCGGACCAGTGACCGCTGCCTTGCTGAAGAAATTCGGCCTCCCAGATGGTCTCACGCGATCGGGTACCGTCGTGCGCTTCCTCCTTGCGGAAGGCACACATATACCCCAAGAGAGCAACTTCCTCCCTTCGATGAGCAATTTTTACATGCTGCGGCTTATTTCCGCAGACCCATTCATGCACGTACTTATCCGCCGTTTCCGTTCCGAGGGGTGGGTTGAGGACGAGCTTACCTACGACTTTCCTTTGGGCACCGTTCTAGCTCGACTCGACGACGTCTTTCAGCACGAGCGCCTCGGTAACATTCCGATGGCCATTCTCGTAGCTAGATCAGATGAGCCGATGACGTCGGACTCGTACAGCTACGAGCGCCGCGAAAGCGGGCTGCTCTTTGTCGACGACAACGATGCGGTCCTAGATCTTACCCTCTTGCCAGACTACGATAAGGAACCGCTGCTGAGGCGCATTTACGGAATCGTGAAGCTGACAGGTGCCCGAACGGCACTTGAGAAGCTCCTGGAGGAGCGCCATCCGGAGGCTGTTCTCAGCGAAACACGTGATGGCTTCGATATGAAGAACGAGATCGCGCGCGCACTCTTCGCGCTCGTCGAGAAGCACGTCAAACCGATCTATACAGAAGAGATAAAGCGCGAGCGGAAGGGGGGCGGGCATCGCTCAGCAGAACTCGATCACCGACTCAAGGACGCGCTCAAGGAATTGAACAAGTTTCACAGGGAAGAGACTGATGAGCCAGGAATTGGCCCACCACCGAAGCCAGAGCCGGAGAGACTGCTCGACTTTGCTCTTGAGAGAGTCCGGCTGGTCGCAGGTCAGGATCGCCGCGTAATTTTATATGCAGAGCGGGATGCCGTACACCGAGAACTCAATGTCATCGAAATCACCTCAAGCAATCCGCGCGTGCATGTTGTCCCAGAAACCGAGGAAGTTATCCCCCGAAAAGGATCTAGGTTCCAGACGATTCCCGTAACCCTAAGTTGTGCGGTCCACGGTGAAACGGCGATTATCACCGCCAGGGCGATGAGCACTGCTGAGGAGGTCTTGGAAGCCGTGTTGGAAGTTACCGACGTGATTGAGCCTCAGCAGACCCTTCCCCCCGACGATCTTGAGTTCCGTCCAGCTCGTTACAATGGCAAGCCCAACGTGGAGAATCAGCTTGTGTTGCTTGTGAACCTGAGCGCTTTTACGGGCTTGCCAAACATCAAGTTTCAGATAATCAACAGAGAGGGAGCTGTCAGTATCGGGACCGTGAAAACTGAAAAGCTGGAAATCAAAGTTGAAAGAACTTGGCTGATGCCTGGCGGAAACGTAGCCAAGGTAGTGGTTCCATACTGGGGAACGGCATGGGGGGCCAGAGCCGAGATTGAAGCCAAGGCGAAGAGGGCAGACGGCCAGCATGCAATCGCGAGATGCAAGGTTCGTTTCCGAGAAGAGCGAGGTCCGGACTATTACGAGAACATATGGTACGATTCTCTGGATCGGAAGGTGCTCGGCGAAGTCGCCGGCAGAAACATACACGTGAACTCTAATCCGCAGCTCCATCGCCAGCTCTTTGGCGACTCGCAAGAAACATTCGACCAGGCTCTCGAAAAGAACGAGATAGCCCAGAGGCGAGTAGCCACTATCATCAGCGATGCCGTTGTTTACGCTGTAGCGTCGACCAAGTACCAAGCCGGTGGTGAGAAGGGGCTTGACTTAGGTCCAGACCCGATAACTGGATTGCGTACATTCGTTGAGGAGAAGCGCTACGAGCTTGAGCCAAAGATGGTGCGAGCATTTGTAAGGGAAGGCGCAGGCTCATGAAGGCGCAAAGGACTAGACCGTCGCAGGATGCTCTGCAAGGGCCGAGCGGCCTTTACCGGAGATCTCCCCGGACCTGTACCGGCGCGAAGGGCTGGACTCGGCTTTCGAAGAGCCAATACCGAGCGACACCGCTCTCGGCCGGACCGGGCAGGCCCCCGCTCCGAGCGCCGATCAATCTTCGCCTTTCCCTGTGGCGGTGATGTGCCTCGGGAGATCCCCCTCCTAATCAGATCGATTCCTTCTGCCGATCTTTCTTCGGGAGGCTACAATGAAGGAGGCCGGACCTTGGTTCCAAAACCCATCTTGGGTTATGATGGGTGGTCCTATGCGTGCCCGTCAGTCAGCCCTGAAGTGGGATGAGCGGAAATTCGACGTTTCCTTGGCGGTGGCCGACCGTGCGCCACGCCCGCATTATGTATCGGCGCTTGGAGCGCTGTACGATTGCGATTGCATGGCCCTCTTGCCACACGTCCGGGACGGAGTGGTCGACACCGTGTTTGCGGATCCCCCATTCAATCTGGGCAAGGAGTACGGTAAGAACTCCAATGACCTCCGTTCCGATGAAGAATACGTCGCGTGGTGCAAGCTGTGGGTAAAGGAATGCGTTCGGACGCTGAAGCCGGGCGGCGCGTTCTTTCTATACAACCTGCCCAAATGGAATATCCTCCTGGGGGCTTATCTCACCGAGATCGGGATGGAATTCCGCCACTGGATCGCCATCGAGATAAGCGCCTGCTTGCCGATCCCTGGCCGGCTGCACCCCAGCCATTACAGCCTCCTGTACTACACCAAGGGTAAGGCCAAGACCTTTCGCAAAATCCGGACGCCGATCCTTACCTGTCGCCACTGCGGAAAAGAGGTAAAGGATTACGGTGGGCACCGCGACGCCATGAACCCTAAAGGCGTCAACCTCAAGGACGTCTGGACCGACATCCCGCCCGTGCGCCACTGGAAATTTAAATCGAAGGACCGGCCAGCGAACGCACTTTCGACGAAGATCCTGGATCGCGTGGTGGAGATGACCACAATGCCGGGCGAACTGGTCCTGGATCCATTTGGCGGCAGTGGAACCACGTTCGCTGTTTGCGAGAAGAAGGATCGACGCTGGATCGGAGCCGAGATCGACTTCGCACCCGACATAGTCGAACGGCTGGAGACAGGAGAAATTCACTCCCATCGGAATGACGATTTCGTTGAGGACTAACCCTTTGCGCGACCGTCCGTTCCTTTGGGAATGCGCGGGACATCGAAGCTTTCAGCATCGTGCTCGATGACGATAATTTCTACCACCCCAGATCGGCAGGGCACTGACCTCCACAACGGGAAATAAGGCTCCAATTCCTGAATATTGCCGATGCGATCGGTCAGGTACACATAGAGCTTCCGCGAGGGGACGACCAGTACGCCAGCCGATATCACACCATCCGCCGCCAGCATCGTCAGCTTGTTCATGGAGCGATGGGATGACGAGATGTTCCCCGTTTCCCACTCCACTACGATCGGCTTCTCGGGGCCGGCCAGTACCGCGTCGAAGTCCCCGAGTGCCTGATCAAGAGCGTTCTTAGCTCTCCCCTCGATGGTCCACCCACGCTTTTTCAGATCAGCGATAAAACAATCTCGGATTGGCTTGACCCCGTTTCCTTCGCCAGACTTCTTACCGCTCTGCGGGTAGATCGTGAACGAACCGCTGCCTGGTGGCCATTCACATTTCCGAACCGCGTCATGAATCTGCTTACGCGTGCGCCGCCAGTGTTCGGACTTGGAGTAAGCCCCGCATTCGTGCAGCGTGTGGACGGCGACAATCTTCACAGTTCCTCGTCGTACAGCCGCCGAAGGAACCGGATCGGATCAATTCCGAGGGCTCGCGCGACTGCGGCAAACTCGACCACGTCGAGTCGGCGCTCACCACGTTCGTATTTCGACACGAACGATTGTGGCCGTTTGAGGCGTGCCGCCAGCTCGTGCTGAGTAAGGCCCACCTTCTTCCGCTCTTCGGCGAGCGAGTCCCGAAATCTCTTATACGCGGCGGTCCACGGCCCCATCGAAGTGAGAAAGGATGATCATAAAACCGATCATGGGTTAATCCCAAAACGGGTTTGCGGCACGCGTGCCGCGACCAGCGTGCGCCAGGACCTCGAAGGCATAGTGGCCAAGCGCCGGGACGGCATGTACAATCCGGACGCGCCGACGCGGGTGAAGATCAAGAATCCTGACTACAGCCAGGCGGCTGGGCGCCATGAGCCCTTCGACCGCCGAAGATCCGCGCGGCCTGCTCCCGGCCGCGGGCCCCAAGGCGTCGCCCTCCGGCCACCATTTTGATGCCCATCGGCGTCGCCCGCCTGTTTTTCAAATTTTCTCGGTCATAATCCTGTCACGCTTTGGCCAGTCGTTTTTGAACCCGGGGTTAACGTCTGTAGTTGACCGCAGCATGTGTTTGTGGCGACGCCCGGATCATGCACCAGTCAACTATCGACGAGTTGCAGCAGCAGATCCAGGGGTCCCCTGAACAACGCTTCGGCCACAAGATGCATGCGGTCCGCTTCCGCAAATTGGGAATGACGTACCCGGAGCTTTCCAGATGGTTCGGCGAGTCTCCCCGGACAATCAAACGGTGGGTGCGTTCCTACAATCTCCATGGAATCGACGGATTGCTGGAAAAGCATTCCGGCCGCCCAACGGAACTGACCGCTCTTCAGCGTGCCGAGGTCCTGGCTGCAACCACCGCTGGACCGCAGAGCGTGGGCCTTCCGTTCAAGAACTGGACCGGCCGCGCGCTCGCAAAATGGATCATTCAGCGGTGGGGCGTTCGCCTGCGCGAGCGCCAATGTCGGCGGATGATTGAAACCGCAAAATCGGGCGGGAGTATTCAGTAAGTCAAGATGACAAGGTTATGACCGCGTAGGATTTTGGAATAGACAAAGTACCAGTACGTCTGTTACATTCCCGATTTCTTATCGATTTCTTTTCGCTACAGAGCCTCAGGAATCACTTCTGTGAAAGACGCGCCAGCCATCCAGAACGGTGGCACCGTGTGGGTGTATCCCCACGGCAGACCAGATGAGGCTGTGACCGCCACGGTCGACCTCATCTCGGGCAACGGACTCTCCATCGCAATTCGTCTAAGTGACAAGCCGTCGTGGTGCCGGATCGCGGACGGATTCCTCCTGCATACACAATACTCCCAAATCGAAATGCTCCTGATGCGCGAAGCGGTAGATGGCCAGCCCGTTGGCCCATGGATCGAGCTCGCCCGTGGCGGCCATTACGAAATCGAGCAGAGCAAACCATCCCATGACTGACCTCCGCAAGTTTCCTCCCCTACCACAGGATCATCCAGCCATTGGTGCGCCATGCGGCATCTGCCAGCGCAAGATCGAGGCCGGCGACGAGACCACGTTGATCCCCAAGGAGCACTCGCCAGAGGACGGACGTATCCAGACCGTTGAGGGTGCCCTCTGCCATTGGGCCTGCGCGTCTGCGGTTGCGCGCCTGGCGCAGATCGGAGAGGATCTCAAGCTCGCCTGGCTGCCCCCCGCCAACATGAAGCAGGCTCCAGTGAACGCCTTCCACACGCTTTACGTGCGCCTCGCGGAGATCAACGACGGGCTGCTGATTGCCGCCGCTAAGGACCCGGATATAGCCGCCAATCCGGTCTTCGGAGAGTTGCTTGGCTCATGCGCAGAGTTATCGAACGCAACCGCCCGCATGACGCGCATGCTCGAAGGCATCCGGCGCGACTTCCCGAAGATATGGGGTGCGTGGTGCGATGCCGTTGAACACCAGCCACAACCGGAGCCGGACCGATGAAGTGGTTCGGCGTGCTGTTCGTCGACCCAGAGGAGCCGTTGGCCCCCACACCGGTCGGCGCGCCCTGCGGCTTCTGCCAGGAGCCGATTGAGGCGGGTGACAAGGGCGTGATCATCCCACACATCGACACGGACGGCGCGTCCGAGAAGCCATACCACTTCGAGTGCCACATGCGCCTGACGATTGGATCGCTTGCCCACCAGGAGCGCCGGTGCTCCTGTTATGGAGGCAACGAGCACGACCCACCCGGCATGTCGCTGCGCCAAGCGGCGCGTGCGGCGTGGGAATACTGGCTGGCGCACTGCGATCCGGAGGCGGGCGCATGCTGAAGCTGCGTATTCGCGCCGACCTCAAATGCAAAAAGCACCCACACTTCGATCCGGCCAAGGAGGGGCGCGGCGCGATCAAGGGCGGCTGCATCGCGTGTGAGACGCTGTGCGATTTGCACCTCCAGAGCGAGAAGCTGCTGCTCGCGGCGCAGTATTTCCAGAACGACAACCCCATGGCGACGGCTTGGCGCGTGATAGCGCGACGGGAGTTGAAGAAGGCATGAGGAACATCGACGAACAGCCGAACAACGCGCCGATCCTGGTCCTGGGCCGGCCACTCCGGGTCCGCGCCAGCGCGCCGCTTCGATTCCGGCGCCTGGCGTTCGCAATACGGCGGCATCCGCGCGAGTGGGCGGCGCAGAACGTGTTCCTGATCCAGCCTGGCGGCCGCAGCAACCTCCTGCGCGCGAGTGAGTTCCACATCCGGAGGGAGTTATGAAGCTATTCGGGAAGGGCGACGTGGTGCTCGTGGAGGGACCGCCAGGCCGGGTGCTCGGCGAGGTGCTCGAAGCATCGACGCCGGCCGAGATGCCGGACCTCGGGCCGGGATCTTGCTCTGCGGAGGCCAAGGCGGCGATGCGCGAGCAGCACGTCGATGTGCTACTGCTGATCCGCCACAAGCACGACGACCAGGACGTTTGCTTCTTCGCGCTACACAATCCGGACGGTTGGCGCGACCTGCATGGCCAGAAGCTCACGATCCTGAAGAGGTACGAGCTACCGCTGACGACGGGCAACTGACGTGGCGAAGAACGAAGCGGTTGATCCAAGTAGAAAGGTGGTTCCAATTTGCGCCATGAGGAAGACCACGGAGGCGATGCACCGCCACTTTGGAAAGGCAATCACGGAATTACGACGTAGAATGGACTGGAGCCAGGCGGAGCTTGCACAGCGCATCGCCTGGCACGGGCATGACGGGTCGCACCCCATGGAGGCTCCGGCCATAGATCTGATTTCCAAATGGGAGCACGGCGTAAAGGCGCCCTCGCGCCCGTACCGGGTAGCGCTCGCGCGCATCGCCAAGGGCCGCAAGCTCACCGAGGAACTGGCGCCGATATTCCTGGCCGCCGATTCCGCTTGGCACGTGGTCTCACGGATCGAAATGTTGCATGAGAACTGAACGAAAGGACAGGACATGACGAAGCAGGAGCAGTTACTCGAAGAACTGATCGACCTTGAGATTCATCGCCGCCAGTTGGCAGAACGAGCTGCGGCGTTGCGCGAGCAGTTGGGGTTGGCGAGGACCAGGCCAGAACGAAAGCGCCGTATAAGTGCTGCCGGACGTGCACGGATCGCGGCCGCGCAACGAAAGCGTTGGGCGGTGAAAGAGACCACGACAGCGGCCCCACCGAAGCCGGCGCGCAAGAAGGCAGTCTGGACGCCTGCCATGCGCAGGAAGGCCGCAGAACGGATGCGGCGCGTGAACAAGGAGATGGCCAAGAAGCGTGCGGCGGCGAAAGCTGCGGCGTGATGGCGCGGGAATTATATTCTCGACCACTGAGTGAGGAGGCGCGCGCCGCGCTCGTGGAATTTCTGGCGGCCCACATCGAGAGCATGAAGTCGTCCTTCGCCGACGACCTGGCCGAGGCCGCCAAGCGGAAGGCGCTGGCGCTCCTCGGGACGGACATCGACATCCTGGTGTTCGTCGTGGCGGCCGGCCTGATGTATTCGCAGATGGGCCGGGACCTCCTGACTATCGCCTGCCGCACGGATGATGGCACGGAGGAGGGCTATGCTGGCGCGGTTGCCGAAGTGCTCGTGCAGGTCGTCGAGAAGGCCATCGCCACGGACAAGGAGTACAGGCGCGCACTGCCTGGGAGACCGGAATGACAGGGCTACATCTGCGGGTATGTGATCGAGTTCAGTGACGATGGGCCGCCACAGTGCCAGGCGCTGCATCAAGGGTCCCTCGAGGATTGCGAGCAGGTCGGCGACCTGTGCCACGCCGTCTCGTATTCCGGCTCGCGGCCCAATCCTCGGGCGCGGTTTGTGATCAGCAAGCTGGAGGAGGATGCCTAAACGGAGCGGTTTTTCTTGGTTCCCAGAATTGGTATTCTGGGAAGTCCGGAACCAGATGAAAGGAAATCATATGGACGCCCAAGATCTGCGAAGAATCCGGCATGAGTCCGCAATCCTTAAACAGCAAGAGGAGGAACGGCGCCTGCAGGAGAACAGACAAAAGGTGTCCGAACAGGCTACGGCCGCAAGACAGAGAGCAGAGGCGGTATTGAATAATCTGGACAACATTTTGGCGGCGGCTGCAAGCAGGGGGCAAGTCTGCGAGGTTTTGCTCGAGTTGGAGTCTCCTGAGTTCGATTATACAAGAAAGTCAGTTTATAAGTGGCATTTCTGCAACATCCTATGTCCTCTGAAATGGGGCTACGATCATTCGGAATACAATTATACTGTTCCGGAGTTCGGTCATCCTCTTTTCGCCGAGTGTCAACGGCGTGGACTTAACCCGCACTGGACATTCAAGGAACCCAGCTGTTCACCGGGTCGCGGACCGTACCAAGCTTTCTACCCGGCGAAGTTGAGTCTGTGGGTGAACTGGTAAATCGATTAGCCCGAAGTGTTGCCGCATCAAGAGACGGCGGTGATGGCTTCTTCGTTCCCAGGATTGCTATTCTGGGAGTCCCCGAAACAAGAGGGAGGAATCTCTGTGCACTCGTTTTCGGTTGCGGCGTGGGTAAGTACTTTGCTGGTGGTGTTCGGCGAAGTTTTTCGCGACTACGATTTTTCGGAAGTCTGTTTGCGGTGCCGCCACACAAACTTTGGTAAGCCCCAGCGGTTCTGTCCCAAATGTGGAGGCCAAATGTGGAACCATGGAACGGACCACTACTGTTTGCGGTGTCGGGCCTCCGTAGGAGATAACCAGTTTTGCCCATCGTGCGGCCAACGAGCAGTTATCGGACCGCACAATGACGTCTTGTATCCGTGTCGGCCGAACCGCGATAAGCCGGTGGGATTATTTTGTCTTAATGGTCACGAGGCAAAGCCAGGAGAAACCCAGCGGTATTGCGGCAAATGCGGCGGGCAGTTTTATAACCGGACACTGCCGCATACCGAATGCGCCGACTGCGGTCACATAGAGGGATACAATCTCGGGCCATTTTGCAGTAACTGCGGCAGCAAGCGAGTCATCGCGCGACATTGACTACTGCGGCCAGGAGCGTGCAAGCGCTTACGAATATTGTGACCAGTGGTACAAACGTGGTACCGCTTCATTTTTCAAAATGAACAAGAGGGAGCTCAAAAGAAGGAGCGAGACGCAAAGAACCGCTCTTGGAAACAGCTAGGTGTCAAGGTCACGGTCGCCGGCTGCACGTGGCTCGTCCAGCGCCATTACATCGCCCTGGACGGGATCAAAGCATGGGAGTTCCGGCACCTCGCCTTTCCGGAGATTACGGATGCCGAGCATGGAAATCCAAACTGACGCAGGCTATACTGCCACAGATGCCGTCCCTCGCGGGCCAAAGCGTATCCAGGTTTGTGGATTCGTATCGCCGATTTCGATCAGAGCGTCGGCGTAAGGTCGCGCTGTCGGCTGGCTCCTGTGTCCGGTTTCGTTCGGAATATGAAACATTTGTGCGCCAACGGGAGCACGCGGTGCGGCTTCTCCTTCAGGCCTCCGATTCATTGCTGAGCCCGTTTAACGATCCGATCCGCAGCGACCTCCTCACTGCCGTGCTTGCGCTACAGCGGGAGGAGATTTATACGGCAGCACTGGAATGGCTCTTGCGCCGGCTCCCAAGCCGCACAGTGGCTGCTGTTCTTGGGCTGAAGGCGAGATGTGATCAAAACGCGTGGGAAATAGATTGCGAGCGGACGGTCAGGGTGGGAGACCAGCGCGGCCGGCTCGACATGGTGATCGCTTGCGAAGGAGAGGCCCGCGCGATTGTGGAAGTCAAGACCAGGGAGTACACCGCGGAGGACCTGGAGAAGCACGAGCTTTATCGGGCGGCTGTCATACAGATCCCGGATTTGTCCAGAGCGGAGCCTGTGTTTCTTGCCGTGGCAGATGAAGGGATCGATCTCAGAGGTTTTCGGTTCATATCATGGCGTGACGTTTGTCTGAACGTGCGTCTGAACGCCCGTGAGGTGATCGGCAGCAGGCCGTTTCCCGAGACGGCTCTGTTTTTAGCGGTGCTAGGTGCCATCGAGCAGAACCTCCTCCAACTCCAGCCCGATTCGCCTCGGGATGCTCCGAGGCTTGCTGCTTACCTTCGCGAGTACCTCGAAAGGAGCGACGTGAAGAGCAATGGATGAATCAGTGGAGAAATTCATCGATGAGAACCTGAGGTATTACCGGGATACGACGGCAGCGGTGAAGGAATTCCATGCCCAGGTCGAACTCGCACTCCGATCAGTCTGGATGGAATTCGAGGAGGATCTCTCGGCAGCGGGTGTTATCGAGCCGGAGGGTGCGGCTTTCAGATGTACCTGCGACGACAGTCACTCCGGCATGTTGTTAAAGCGGGAAGGTGAGCGGATCTCGTTCTACCTGGCACTCCAGTGTTGGGACGATCAATCATGGCCTCTATCGGTCTACTCTGCTGTCTGGTTGAAGGACCGGGAGATCCGAAGCGCGGGCGACCGTGCGGTTCAGCATGCGTGCCACGATGACCTGGAGCACGAGTTCGAAGACGCTACGACATATGTAACCATCTGGTGCGAGATTCTCCCGATCACTCAGATCACTGAACACCTCCGTCGAGTTTTTCGCACCCTCCTGGACGGGCTATTTGGCTGCACTGAGTTCTGCGCGGCATTTGGATCGCCTGCCGGGCGGCGGCGGCAATGAAGGGCGGCGGCAAAGGGAGAATGATGAAGTGGCGGCGATGTTTTCACGTCGCCTGCAGCAGCCCATGGGGGACAGTGGGAGGGATCTCCATATATAGGGAGAAAAAATCTTCCTCGTCGTCGTCGACGAAGAAGAAGACATTAAGAATCCCGATCGCGGCGACCGCGCGCGTGCGCGTTAAGCACGTGAAAGACCAGATCAAATCGATCCGTCTGAGGTGACCACGTGGACTCCACGCCGGACGCCGGAGTCCACCAGGAGTCCAAAAGACGCGGGTGACCATGCGGGGGTCCACGTGGAGTCCAAATTCATTCCCCGTAACTCTATGAAAACACTAGAGGCCTGTCTGTAAGTTGTTCATCTGGCAGCCCTGAAAAGGCTGGCGTCGGCGGTTCGATTCCGTCCCTGGCCACCATAAAATCAACAATCTAGCGGTAGCCAAGAACATCAGTCTCTAACCTCGGGAACAATACGGGAACAATCAAATAACGGATGCCACCCGCTCCCCTTCTTCCTCTGCCATCAGCTTCCACATTTCGCGCGCCGTGTCCCCGGTCCTCGCGATATGTGTCTTGCCCAATTTGGCGTATCGTTCGGTCATCCGAATATTCGAATGGCCTAAGATCTTCGCCAATTCGTACAGATCTCCGCCGTTCATCATGTACCACGATGCGAACGTGTGCCGGAGATCGTGAAAACGGAAGTTCTGGATACCTGCCATCTCAAGGAGCGTTTCGAAACTGCTCTCCACGCGCTGGCGCTCGCCCTTGGTACCCCGCTTCGGTGGGAAGAGCCGTTCCTCCCCAATCACGGCGGGATACCTTCGAAGCTCGGCAGCCAACTCAGGGATCATCGGCACGTACCGAATCCTCCCGCCCTTCAACTTGGCACGAACGGCGATCAGCCCCTCGGAATAGCGAAGGTCGCTCCAGGTCAACCCGAAGATTTCGGCCATACGCATACCGGTTGTGAGCGCGATCAGGACGATCATGCGTAACCGGTAAAACGTCCGGTTTATCTCTCGCGTTCCCGCCCGGTACATCTTCAGATCGAGCGCGTTCTTGAGAGCCTTCATTTCTTCGGCAGAGAGGTAGCGTTCCCGCTGGTCGTCCGGCCGGTAGATCTCAACCTGATCCACCGGGTTCCGGTCGATTCCGGTTTCCTTCGACCAGATCGTTGCGGCTCTCTTCATCATGTGGTGCATAACGTTGAAATGCCGCACGGCTGTCCCAGCACTCAGCCCGCCTTCTGTCAGTCCTCGATACCACCGCTGAACTGTCGGGCCGTCCACTTCGCGGACGAAGTTGGTTCCCATTTCACGGCGGATACGTTCGAGGATGCTCCTTTCGCGGTCGCTGGACCTTTTTCGACTAGCGTATTCGGCCCAATACCGATCGATCAAAGCGGACATTCGGAAGTTAACCTCTCTCTTCACGTCCAAATGCCGGTTCTCGTCGCGAGCTGACATTTTCTTCCGAAGAACCTTCTTCGCCAGTTCGTACGAGCCGTGCACTCGAACGCTACGGTTTCGACCACCTTCGCGCCAACGGACCTTCCAGACTCCGTCGCGTTCCTTGTGAATCGACATCTAAACGGTCTCCTTTCATTCAAGGGTTTCGATTGTGTGCTGCTCAACGAAGCGCGAAAGCGCTTTCACATCGAACCGCAACGCTCGACCAACCTTGACGGAAGGAAGCTCGCGGAGTCGGGCCTTCTTATAGACCGTATCCGCTTGGAGACCCATGTATTGGGCCGCCTCCCTCACGTTCAGGAGCCGCTTACCGACAGATTCATTAGACCGCATTTGGGACTCTGACGCCACGTGTAGCCTCCTCTGACCTGGCTTGGGATGGATTGGGACCAGTTGGGATCGTGAGCCATTCGAGCCGCTTTTGGCCTCGATCCGAAAGACTGTAAATAATCAGTCCCGACTTGTCGCGAGTTCGATCCAGCAGACCGAAGCGATGCAATCGGAGCAAATAGCTGTACGAAGCGCGAACCGGGAAGATTTTGCCAATACGGCCCACGCAGGCGGATTCAAGGGGCCGTACGCTTTGAAAATTTCCAGTGCTCGTGTTTTCAATCCATTGTGTTGCGGATTGAGAATAGTGCGCCGGTTTTGCATTTCGTAACTCATCTGGAAGGTTTGCGGGTGACCACGCCAACAGCAAACACTAGCGTGTGCCGCGATGAATAGAACTGACTCACGCTGCGAGTCCCTCTGCAACAAAAAAACTCAATACGCGCGTACCGTCCGGTTCGATTTCGTAGGTTTCATTGCGCGCGTTTAGGGCGTGCGCAAAAAAGATTTCAATCGGAAGGCGCGAAAGCTGCCATACGAACTCGGCTCCTGTCGATTTGCGGTGAGCTTCCGGCCAGATCGGCAGACCGCGTGAAGTCGTAACGTGCCGTACCCTCGGCGGAAGTTCCTGTTCTTTGGCGAGGTACTTCGAGAGGTACGCCGCAACGTTCCGAACCCCTACGTACTGAATGTGAACAACGCGGCCTCCACCGAGAGCCCCGGAAAATCGGCTGATCATTTGCTGCGGCAGAAACCGGCTGACAAGCACATGAAGGTGTCCGACGCCGCTTTGATGTCTTTCCAGGATCGCGATGTATACGGTCCTGCCGAAGTGCCGATCCAGGTACACACGCATATCCCTCCACACTTTGCTACGGATATATGTGATCGGGTCGGCGTCGGCGGGGAGCCGCGCAGGATCAACCGTCAACGTGAGCATCTTGTCGAGCCCATGATGTTTCGCCAGCTCGGAAAGTCGAGCGCGCAAGCGACGACGCTTCTTGGGACCGCAGAGAGCACATCGGTAAGATTTACAGCGATGGCGAATGAACCGGCGCTCCCCGCTCGCGGCTGTTCCGAGCATCGTGCGTCTACCACAATGGCGGCCAAGTTTTGTGGGCTGGGGAGATTCGGGGCTGTTGCGATTGTGCGTATATGAGTCAAGTGAAACTGGGGGCTCCGCCCCCAGGCCCCCGCCAGATGGACGCGGCTTCGCCGCGTCATTGGAAGACGGGGACTCCGTCCCCGGACCCCTGCCAACTTTTAGCGTGGCAGTGTGGGGGCCTTCGGCCCCCGGGTTTTGAGAGCTGATCCCGGTTGATTCGTTGGAGGGCCAGCGACCGGCGTTCGACCGGTTCTCACTGGAGGTGTGGGTTCTACTGCCACGCCCGGAACGGAGTTGGCAACCGTCTACCCGGTCTTGCATCGAACCGCACTCCGCTGGCCCATTCTGTGCTTTCGCATCCGTTGGCGCATTGAACATCTGGAGCGATTATGGGGGGCGAAATTCTCATCTCTCGATTTGGGTATGCTGATTTAATCTCCGGGCCTAACGGAATGAAGCAATTGGGAGAAAGCGTTTAATGTGCAGCAGGTCTCGAGACTGTTTCAAGTTTTTTCCATTTCATCCGCTGCACTCGTTGGGATCGGGGCGGATTCTGGCGGACGATTCGGTAAAATCGGGTCCATGCCCGCGGGTCGTCCACGAAGCCCTCTCGAATACTTGTGTCAGCGCGTAAGCACGCTAACGCGCATCTTCACTTGGGGTATTCCAGTTGATAAGTGGCGGCATATGCACAGGCCAATGAAGCATCCGGGTGATCCTGACGAAGACGCGCGCCGTCGAAAAGAGTACGCCGATATCCTCGCCAAACTCGGGTACTCCGAGTTCGTGGGCCGGTGTGACGCGGATGATTCGGCATCGTATCCGGCTCGCATCCTGTTGTGGCAGCATCAGGAGCTGTTTCCCGAAAACATTGTCGAGCGCCGGTCCGAATTTGCCCGACGGCTCGCGCTATTTCTTGTGGCCGAGGACGCGACCGTGTCCCTTGAATACTTACAGAAGGCGTGCCGGAAGTATACAGCGCCGGTGCCCAAGAGATCCGTCATTCCACCCGATTTCGGCTTGACCTAACGTATTCCGTCGCGTTTAAAATAAAGCTTCCGTTCGTTCAGTCGATTTTGTCGGAGGGGTGTCCCTGTACATGCACCAGAGCGAACTACAGCAGCAAGTGCTTAGCGTTCTCGAAAAGTTCACCGGCCTTGAGCCGTTGAAAGAACTTGTTTGGAGCAAGCTCAACTACGAACACGTTAACAAGCCCATCACTAGACGGTCCTGGCCGGAACCAGCTTCGGCGGCGCTCCATGAAGACCCAACGCTCCTGGCCGCTGGCGGCCAAGGCGGCGATTTCCACGTCGTCTATTCCCGGCTGGCGAAGGATCGGCTTTCACTTGGGGATGAGCGTGCCATCGCAACCCGGCTGCTGAAGGATCATCCTTACGCACTCTTCGTCTTTTCCGACCGGACCCAAAAGCATTGGCATTTCCTGAACGTCAAGCTGGCCGACGACGTTGAAAAGCGCAAGCTGTTCCGGCGAATCACCGTTGGGCCGTTCGAGAAGATGCGAACGGCATCGCAGGTGATTTCGCAACTGGATCTCGAAAAGATCAGCCCCCGACCTGTTCGGGCTTTCCCCGCTTGCGATCCAGGAGCGGCACGATGCCGCCTTCGATGTTGAACCGGTCACGGAAGAGTTCTTCAAGCAGTATCACGCCACGTTTACCTACGTCGAAGATTCGATCCGTGGAATCCGGGACAAAGAACAGAAGCGCCTGTTTACGCAGCGGCTTTTCAACCGGCTGATGTTCATCGCCTTCATTCAGAAGAAGGGCTGGCTCAAGTTCGACGATGCGAAAGGCCAGGACTACTTCAACGCCCTTTGGTCGGACTATGTAACGGGTCAGGATCTTCCCCTGCTTAGACCGACATTTTTGTCAAATTAGATTTGCGGGAGCCTGCGGCGAGCGTGGTACGGCCCGGGGGGCGAAGTCGATTCGA
>JAJPJX010000093.1 GCA_021324015.1 Solibacteraceae bacterium
AGGAGGCCCAACGCTCTTTCGACGCCACCTGCCGCAAACTCCACCGCTTTCTAACGCAAGCCCCCCGCTGACCCGCCAGTTACCCACAAATTCTCCGGACGAGGCATTTTAGTTACCCACGATCGTGGAATTTGACAGGGCGGACTGTTCTCACTATAGATCAAGTGCGACTGCACAGCATAAGCTCTTTCTTGACACTCGTCTTGCTGCCGGCTGCGGCGCTCGGTCAGGCAAGTCTGCCAGATTGGAATCTGGTCTTTACCCAGCCAGCCGTGGGGCGAGCCAGCATGAACATGGCTTTTGACTCCGGGCGGCAGATCACCGTGATGTTCGGCGGGAGAGATCCGTTCCTTACGACTGTCTACTCCGACACGTACGAGTACGCCCTGACGGCGTGGAATAAAGTACTCACTCCTCACTCGCCGCCGGCGCGGTTCTGGGCCGGTATGGCCTACGATGCCCATCGACAGCGTATGGTGCTTTTCGGCGGTCTGAACAGTTCAGGGAGTAACCAGACAGCCTTCGGCGATACCTGGGAATATAACGGCAGCGACTGGACGAACATCTCGACGGCCCACAGCCCAGCGGCGCAGAGCGGATTGTCGATGACGTTCGACTCGTGCCGGCGGAAGACGGTCCTTTTCGGTGTCCGAGGGGACACCTGGGAGTACGACGGCGCCGACTGGACAAAGGTAATCACGAGCAGCGCGCCGCCGGCTCGCAACCTCGCGGCGATGGTCTTTGACCCAGGAAGGTGCCGGTCGATATTGTTTGGTGGCCTACCGCCCATGGGCCCGGGCCTGGCGGACACGTGGGAATACGACGGAGGTAATTGGACGCAGATCAACACCGCGATATCGCCGCCGGGCCGATGGGGACACGTGATGGCGTTCGATACCAATCGTGCACGGACCGTCCTGTTCGGTGGATACGGCCCAAGCTATCCCACCGGCGGAGAGACAAATGACACCTGGGAGTATGATGGAGCCACGTGGGTCCAAGAATTCCCCGCGCAGTCGCCTTTGCCATCGGAGCAGCGTGGCATGGCTTACGACTCAACCCGTGCCCGAGCGGTCACATTCGGCGGGTTTGGGGAACCAAACGACGCCTGGGAGTACATTGGCCTCAACCCGAACTGCATTTATTCGCTTGGTTCGGCTGGCCAATCCTTCTCAGCTTCCGGCGGATTGGGTTCCTTTACCGTGAGCACCGGCCCCACCTGCGGGTGGAGCCCTATCTCAAGCGCGAGTTGGATTATGATACTGCCGAGCCGCGTGGTGGGCGCGGGCACTGTAAGCTATGCCGTGGCGGCCAACCAGGGCGGGCCGCGAAACGGAAGTATCTCTGTGGGCGGGCAGACATACAACATCAGTCAACAGGCCCTTAGCTGCACCTACTCGATTGCCCCGCCGGCTGCCGCATTCACTGCCACGGGCGGGACGGCTAGGGTGGCAGTCAGCGCGCCAGCCGGGTGCGCATGGACCGCGACCAGCAATGCAGGATGGATGACGGTGACTTCGGGCGCTTCCGGCACGGGGACCGGCGCGGTCGTGATCCAAGCCAGCGCCAACACTGGTGCTCAGCGCTCGGGAACGGTAACAGTAGCGGGCCAGAGCTTCTCCGCGACACAAGCGGCGCCGGGAGCAAGCGCCTGCGGCGCTCTAGACGTAACATCGCAGGTGTCTGTTCCTCCGGGCGGGTTCACTCCCATATTCCCAGCCGGTTCAAACCTGTGGCATCAGGAGATCACGATTACCAACCGCGGCCCAGCTATCAGTGGGCCGATAAACTACGTGCTCATCGGCTTGCCAACACCGTCTGGAGTGGGTTTGACCGGGGGATTTGGGGAAACAACGTGTTTCGGCGCCGCCGCATACATCGTGCCGGTTTCTTCCGGAGGATTAGCATCGGCGGCCCATGTAACTTTTGGTTTGGATTTTGTGGACCAATTTGGACTCCCCAGCTATACGCCCAAGGTGCTCAGTGGACAACCCTCAAGGTAAGGGAGAATAGCAACGGTGCGATCACTGAAAATATCTAAGCTAGGCGCTTGGGTCTATATCCTTTCAGCACTGTGCCGTGCCGCAAGTGGCGGTGTGATCTACAATGTTACCTTCGACACTACCCCACTTGTTGACCACCCGGCCGGTCCCTTCTACCTCGATCTGGCGTTCACTGATGGAAGTGGAGTCAACGACGCGAATAACACCGTGACGCTAAGCACGTTTAACTTCGGCGGCGGAAGCGCTCTCGGGGGCCCTTTTGTGTTTGGCGGCGCCAGCGGGGCCATCGAGACAGGGGTCACAATAACAGATAATACCTTTCTCAGTTTGTTCGAGGAGCCATTTGTTGCGGGATTCCAATTAAGCTTTACGTTAGACCTGACGTCGAATGATGATGCGAGTGGGATTCCAGACCGGTTTACATTTTTTGTTTTGGATAGCTCGGGTGTCCCCTTGCCAACTCTGGCGCCGTCTGGTGACTATTTTTTTGGGGCAGATCTACATTCAACCGGTCCGATCTTCGATGCATATGGAGGCGACTCGTCTCGTGCTCCATCCGTCGGAAGCCCAGTGTCGATTTCCGCTCCAACCATAACGTTAGTGAATTCCGTGCCGGAGCCCTCGACGCTCTGGCTTCTTGCTGGTGGTTTGGCAACACTGGTTGTGCTGAAATATCGGTTCGCATCACTCGTGTCCAGATTATCGTGGCAGCGTGAGAGATGAAGTTCTGGTAGTCTGGGTTCAGTTCGGCAACGCCTTCAACAACGTCGCGTACCGGCTCTGAAGCGGTGGTGCGAAAGCATCAGGCGGCCCGGCGAGGGCGTCTCCGTATCATCTGTTTTCGAGGCAACTCCTCTACTGGTATCTGGCGAACGTAGCCATGATCCTCCCTGTGGCAAGCGGGCTCAACCACGTGTCCTTCGACGCGTCCAGCAATTGGTCACATACTTTCACGAAGGCATTGACAACACTGTGACCAAGCTGCGTGCCAGTGACGGCACGCTTCTGGGGACATTCCAGGTGGGAAGCAACCCTGAAGGCGCGTGCTTTGATGGGGCCAACATTTGGGTCGCGAATTATCACAGCAACACAGTTTCGAAGCTGTAGAGGCCCGAACGATCGATGTCGCTCTCGGGCTGGCCCGGCAGGCTATGAGCATAATGCCGGCAGACATCCTTCCGGCTTACCGCTTATTCGCCGGCAGGGTCTTCTTTCTCAGGCGGATGGAGTGGGGGGTGACTTCCACGAATTCGTCTTCGCGGACGAAGTCGATGGCCTGCTCCAGGTTCAGGATGCGGGGGGGCACCAGGCGGATGGCTTCGTCGGCGGTGGAGGAGCGCATGTTGGTGAGCTTCTTTTCCTTGACGATGTTCACGTCCAGGTCGTTGGGACGGGAGTTTTCGCCCACGATCATGCCTTCGTAGACTTCCGTGCCGGGGGTGATGAAGATTTCGCCGCGCTCCTGGAGGTTGTAGATGGCATAGCCGGTGGCTCTGCCGGGGCGGTCGGCGACCAGCGATCCGGTGGGGCGCATGGGGATGTCGCCCTGCCATTCGATGTAGCCGTGAAATAGCGAGTTCATGATGGCGGTGCCGCGGGTGTCGGTGAGGATCTCGCTGCGCAGGCCGATCAGGCCGCGGGAGGGCACGTGGAACTCCAGGCGGACGCGGCCGGAGCCGTGGTTCACCATCTTCGTCATCTTGCCCTTGCGGGCGCCCAGTTTCTCCATCACCACGCCCAGGAAGGACTCGGGGCAATCGATCACCAGCAGTTCCACCGGCTCATGCACCTGGCCGTTGACGGCGCGGGTGAGGATTTCCGGCTTGCCGGCCATGAGCTCATAGCCTTCGCGGCGCATCATTTCGATCAGGATGGCGAGCTGGAGCTCGCCGCGGCCCATCACCTTGAAGGTGTCGTGCCCGGACTCCTCGACGCGGATGGAGACGTTGGTGAGCAGCTCTTTCTCGAGGCGCTCGCGGAGGTTGCGCGAGGTCACCCATTCGCCTTCGCGGCCCACGAAGGGCGAGGTGTTGATGGTGAAGGTCATGGCGATGGTGGGCTCATCGATCCGCACCTTGGGGAGGGGTTGGGGGGTTTCCGGATGGCTGACGGTTTCCCCGATGGTGATGCCTTCTACGCCGGCGATGGCCAGCACGTCGCCGGGGCGCCCCACGGTTTCATCCACGCGCTTGAGACCTTCGAAGGAATAGAGCTTGGTGATGCGGGTCTTCTGGAGGGAGCCGTCCAGCTTGCAGATGCCGACCTCGTCGCCCAGGCGCAGGGTGCCCGAAAAGACGCGGCCGATGGCCAGGCGGCCGAGGTAGTCGCTGTAGTCCAGGTTGGCCACGAGCATCTGAAGGACACCGTCCGGATCGCCGGCGGGCGGGGGAATGTGGCGGACGATGGCTTCAAACAGCGGGCGCAGATCGCCGGAAGGATCCTCCAGGGCGGTCTTGGCGACGCCGGTTTTGGCGATGGTGTAGAGCACGGGGAAGTCGAGCTGGTCTTCGGAGGCGTCCAGATCGATGAAGAGATCGTAGATCTCGTTGAGCACTTCCTGGACGCGGGCGTCGGAGCGGTCGATCTTGTTGATGACCACGATGGGGGGCAGCTTGGCCTCGAGGGCTTTGGAGAGCACGTAGCGGGTCTGGGGGAGAGGACCTTCGCTGGCGTCCACCAGGAGCATGACGCCGTCCACGATCTTAAGCGCGCGCTCCACCTCGCCGCCGAAATCGCTGTGGCCGGGGGTGTCCACGATGTTGATCTTGACGCCGTGATAGCGCACGCCGGTGATCTTGGCGAGGATGGTGATGCCGCGCTCGCGTTCCAGCTCGTTGGAGTCCATGACGCGCTCGACGTGCGGCTCGTTGGCGCGGAAGATGCCGCTCTGCTGCAGCATGGCATCCACCAGGGTGGTTTTGCCGTGATCGACGTGGGCGATGATGGCGATGTTGCGGATCTCTTGATTGCTATTCTTCATGAATCACTTCGCTCGGGTTCAGGCGGGCGGCCACGCGCGCCGGGTAGAGGCCGGCGAGCACCGTGGCGCCCCACACCAGCAGGAGGGCGGCGCTCAGCAGTCCAACGGGGGGATGAAACTGAATGGTCCAGCCAAAGCTCTGCTTGTTGACAACAAATATTAATAGTAGCGAAAGCACGGCGCCGAGCGCCAATCCGAGGGTGTTGCCCAGCAGGCCGACGAAACCGGCTTCGAGCAGCACCATGCGGCGGACCTGCGGGGCGGAAGCGCCCAGGTAGCGCAGCAGGGCCAGCTCGCGGCGGCGGTCGAGCACCAGGGCCAGGAGGGAATTGGCCGCGCCGAGCATGGCCACGATGATGGCCACGCCTTCCAGGGCCCAGGTGATGGCGAAGGTGCGGTCGAAAATGGCCATGGCGTTTTGGCGCAGGGCCTGGTTGGGGGCCACGACCACGCGATAGCCGGCCACGCGACGCTCGATCTCGCGACGGACGGAGCGGCGGTCCGCGCCGGGGCGCAGGTAGACGGCCAGGTTGGTGGGGGGCTGGCGCGGCAGGTACTTGAGGAGCGTGGAGCGGTCGAGCACGATATAGCCCTGGCTGCTCGAATATTCGTAATAGACGCCGGCCACGGTGACGGGTACGACGCGGCCGCCCAGCGGAAGCGCGAGGCGGGCGCCGGGGCGCACGCCGTGGCGGTTGGCGAAAGGCTCGCTGACGATGCAGCGGTCCTGGCCGGGCAGGGAGCGAAGAATGGCGTCGCGGTCTTCGCCGGGGAGGAAGCGCAGGCGGCCGTAGCGGCGCACGATCTCCAGGATGCCGCCGCCCAGAGCGACGCGGTCGCCCTGGTAGAGGAACTCGAGGCCGTGGAAGACGTCCACCGCCTCGACGCCGGGCACGGCGGCGACTACGGGCTGGAGTTCGGCGGAGAGAGCGGGAAACTGGCCGGCGGTAGTGCGGCCAGCCGGGCGCAGATAGAGGTCCGCGCGGAGTTGGGTATCCAGCCAGACCAGCACGGTTTCGCGGAAGCTGCCCACCATGATGCCGACGCTGGCCATCATGGCAACCGCGGTGGCCAGCGCGGCGGCCACCACCGAGGTGCGCGAAAGCGAGGCGGCCAGACTGCGGCCCGCGAGCAGCCCCTCCGGACCGAACAGGCGGCGCGCGGCCGCGCGGGTCAGGCGGTTGACGAGCAGCACCAGGGCGGGCGCGGCCAGAGCCGCGGCGCCGATGGCCAGCAGGGCGGCGGTGTAGCCTCCCAGCGGGTTGCCGGCCACGGGGCGGGCGCGCGAGGCGGCCAGAGCCAGAGCGGCCAGCAGGGCGGCCCAGAGCAGGCCGCGGCGCCAGTGGAGGCGCGCGTGATGCTCGTGCGCGCCGCGGCTCATGGCCTCGGTGGGCGGCACGCGCATGGCCTCGAGCGCCGGGGCGAAAGCGGAGAGGAAGGCCACCAGCGCACCTGCGACGACGCCGGCCAGGATTTCGGCGGGGCCAAGCGAGATAGGCGCGGGACGGCTGCTGGCGTACAGGGAATTGACGGTGGAGGCGATCAGGCCGACGATGCTGGAGGCCAGGAAACGGCCGAGCGCCACCCCGGCGAGCGAACCCAGCAGGCCGAACATGAGGGCTTCGCCCAGGAACAGCCAGAACACACCGGCGCGCGTGGCGCCGAGGGCGCGCAGGATGCCGATTTCGGCGCGGCGGCGAACCACGCTGACGGCGATGGTGTTGTAGATCAGAAAGGCTCCGACCACCAGGGAGATGTAGCTGAGCACCCGCAGGTTCCAGCGAAAGGCGCGCAACATGCGCTGGTTTTCCTGGCTGCGGGCGCCGGGCCTTTCGATCAGGTAGCCGGGGGGAAGCAGGCCGCGGATCGCTTGTTCGACGCGGGCGAAATCCTCGCGCGGCGAGACGTAGACATCGATGCGGTCGAGTTTGCCATAGGCGTTGAGGGCCTTTTGGGCGGCGGCGACGTCGAGCACCAGGTACTCCGCCTCGGCTTCGGCCGGGAGGACGGCGGCCACCTGAAAGGTTTGCGGGCGGTCGTTGAGGAGCAGCGTCAGGCTCGCGGAAGGGTGGAGCGAGAGACGGGCGGCCAGCGGTTGCGAGACGAACAGGGCGCGATCGGGATCGATTCCGGCGGGCAGAGCGGCGGGCGGGCGCGCGCCAGCCAGCGTGTCCACGCCGTAGAGCGGGAAGGCGCCGGCGCCGGGGATTTCGGCTTGGGTCTCCAGGACCGGGGCGAAGCGGGCGTTGAAGGGCAGCGCGGCGAGGCGGGCGATCCAGGTTTCGTCCATGCCGCCGTTGGCGGTGATTTCGAGGTCCGTGGAGCCCACCAGGGTGCGCAGGGAGGAACGGAACGAGCCCGTGGCGGCCTCGCCGGCGAGATCGATGGCCACCACCACGGCTACGCCCAAAGCGACGGAGAGCAAGGTGAGGCCGCTGCGCAGGCGGTCGCGGCGGAGGGGGCGCAGGATCAGGGAGCCGAGCAGGCGGGCGGAGGTCAAGAGCGTTCGAGGGATTCGATGCGGCCGTCGCGCAGGCGGACGCGCAGAGCGGCGATGGCCGCGGCTTCGGCGCTATGGGTGGCCATCAGGACGGCGGCGCCGAAGCGCGCGGCGGCCTGGCGGATGAGGGCCAGCACCTGGTCGCCGCTGGCGGTGTCCAGGTTGCCGGTGGGCTCGTCGGCAATCAGGATATCCGGGGAATGCACCAGGGCACGAGCGATGGCCACGCGCTGCATCTGGCCGCCGGAGAGCTGATAGGGCAGGACGGCGGCTTTCTCTTCCAGGCCGACCCAGCGCAGGCGGTCAAGGGCGGCCTCGCGGGCGCCGCGGGCTGCGGCGAGCAGCAGCGGGAGTTCCACGTTTTCGAGCACGGTGAGGGTGGGCAGGAGCTGAAAGAACTGGAAGACAAAGCCGATGCGCCGGCGGCGGAGGAGAGTGAGATCCGCGTCATTGAGCGAAGAGGTGGCGCGCCCGTCGATGAGCACTTCGCCGGAGCTGGGGAAGTCCATGGCGCCGGCCAGGTTGAGGAGCGTGGTCTTGCCGCAGCCGCTGCGTCCCAGCAGCGCGGTGACAGCGCCGGCCGGAACTTCGAGGGAGATCTCATGCAGCACCTGGAGCGGCTGACCGTTGCCGGGATAGGTTTTGGAAACGCGGCGGAGTTCCAGGCGGGGCGACGTCGTCAAGCTGTAACCATTATACCGGGGGGCGCAGCGGGCCTCTCCCGAGGAAAACAATTTACTTCTGAAATGTTTTGGTGTATTCTGTGGGTGCTCTGGTATCTCAAGACTGCGCGGGGCGACATGAATCTGACCGCACAATGCATACTGACTCGCGATGAAATGGAGAGCCGGCGCCTGGAGGCGGCACGCGACCTGCTGGCGGGCATTTCCCAATCGGCGGTTGCACGGAAGTTCGGCGTGAGCCGCACGACGGTATCTCGCTGGAACAAGGCGCTGGCGGGGCGGGGTGTGGAATCGCTGCGCAAGCGGAGGGCGCCGGGGCGTCCCTGCCGGCTTTCGGCGGCGCAACTGGAGCAGGTGCGCGAACTGTTCGCGGCCGGGCCGCGGAGACTCGGCTTGGGGGCCGACCGCTGGACAACGCTGCGGCTGGCCACCGCCATCGAGATGCAGCTCGGCGTGCGGTATGATCCGGACCACGTGGGGCGGATCATGCACCGGCTGGGGCTGAGCAGCAAGACCGAGCCGGAGGCGGCGTTCACGGTGGCAGCCGGAGGGAACCTCGCTTATCCCGCTTCCCTGTATTCGCCGAACACCGACCTGAGCGTGTCCGAGATCTCGCCCACGGTGGCATAAGCCGCCGCGGCATCGAGGATCAACGGCATCAGGTTGTCCGAGCTGCGGGCTGCCCGCTCGAGACGCGTGAGGCTTTGGGTGACGGCTCCCGGGTTGCGCGTGGCGCGCACCTGGCGCAACCGTTCGACTTGGCGCTTTTCGAACTCCGGGTCCAGGCGGAAGGGCGGCACGGAAGAGTCCTCGCGCATCTGGAAGCGGTTCACTCCCACGACGATGCGTTTGCCGCTCTCGACGTCCTTCTGCCAGGCGTAGGCGGCGTTCTGAATTTCGGACTGGATGAAGCCGGTTTCGATGGCCCGCAGCGTGCCGCCCATGGCGTCGATGCGGGCCAGATAGTCGCGGGCGCCCTGTTCGATTTCGGCGGTGAGCTTCTCGACATATTCGCTGCCGCCCACGGGGTCGGCCGTATTGACGACGCCGCTCTCGCAAGCGATGATCTGCTGGGTGCGCAGAGCCAGACGCGCGGATTCCTCGGTGGGCAGGCCGAGGGCCTCATCGCGCGCATTGGTATGCAGCGACTGTGCGCCGCCGAGGACCGCGGCCAGGGCCTGCAACGCGGTGCGCACCAGGTTGACATCGGGCTGTCGGGCGGTGAGGGTGGAGCCGGCGGTCTGGACGTGAAAGCGCAGCATGCAGGAACGAGGGTTGCGGGCGCCGAAGCGGTCGCGCATCAGGGTGGCATACAGACGCCGGGCGGCGCGGAACTTGGCGATTTCCTCCAGGAAGTGGTTGTGCGCGTTGAAAAAGAAGGAGAGGCGCGGGGCGAAGGCATCGATCTCCAGCCCGGCGGCCAGCGCGGCCTCGATGTAGGCGATGGCGTTGGCAAAGGTGAAGGCCACTTCCTGCACGGCGGTGGAGCCGGCCTCGCGGATGTGATAGCCGCTGATGGAGATGGTGTTCCATGCGGGCATCTCGCGGCCGGCCCAGGCGAACAAGCCGGTGATGATGCGCATGGCCGGGCGGGGCGGGTAGATGTAGGTGCCGCGGGCGATGTACTCCTTGAGGATGTCGTTCTGGATGGTGCCGGCGAGTTTGCGCATCTCCGCGCCCTGCCGCCGCGCCACCAGGACGTAGAAGGCCAGCAGGATGGCGGCGGTGGAGTTGATGGTCATGGAGGTGGAGACCTCCGCCAGCGGGATGCCTTCGAAGAGGCGCTCCATATCGGCCAGCGAGGAGATGGCCACGCCCACGCGGCCGACTTCGCCGGCGGCCAGAGGGTGGTCGGAATCCATCCCCATCTGGGTGGGGAGGTCGAAGGCCACCGAAAGACCCGTGGTGCCTTGCGAGATCAGGTAGCGATAACGCTGGTTGCTCTCTTCGGCGGTGCCGAAGCCGGCGTACTGCCGCATGGTCCAGAGTCGGCTGCGGTACATGTCCGGGTAAATACCACGAGTGTAGGGGAATTCACCGGGTTGACCCAGCCGGTCCGTCATGAGCGGGAGATCTTGCGGGCGCGAAGAAAGGAGGAAATGCCGTAGCCGGCCAGGAGGCAGACGCAAAAGCCCGCCATGACCAGGCGGATGATGTCGCCGGGGCTACCGGTGAACTGGCGCAGGATGCGCACCGAGGAGCCCGCGATGATGACAGCCATCGCCAAGAAAAGAAAGCCGATTACTTCGTGCCAGAGGGTCCGGGCGGGCTTCAGGACCGCAGGAACCACGTGCGTCATGAACTGCCGCCCGTGCTTCAACAGGTTCTGTTTCGGCACGTCTCAATATTAACAAAAGCGAGGTAATAGGAACAAAGGATGCCCTCTCGTGCGGTACCCATCGCGCCGATTTATACGAAGGATACTCTTGTGGAGCATTCGGCGCTCCACTACAATCGAAGCGGTGGCTCGACCGGGAATTTGGAACTTCGTGGGGGGTCGGTGCATCCACCATAGCGGAGAGGAGTGTTTGTGGACGAGCCTTTAAAGAACCTCATGCAGGAGCTGGGAAACGCGATCAACGATTCCCTCTCCGAATCCGACCGCATCGCCGAGGCCATCGGCGAAATCAAGCGCGCCGGATATGATGTCTTCCTGGTGTTGGAAGCGACCATCGGTTTCAACAAGCGGGATGAGCAAGAGGAAGCCGAAGCATCGTCCGACGCCGAACCTGAGCCCAAGCGGACGTTCGAATCCGCCGGCAAGATCAAGTTCACGAGCCAGGATCAGCGGTTCCTGCGCGCTCTGAAGATCGCCGTGGATGAGGATTCCCGGTAACGCGATCCAGAGGGCTACACCAGCAGTTCGCGATACACTTCCCAGGTTCTTTCGACAGCTTTCTCCCAGGTGAACTGAGCGGCGCGGAGGCGGCCGCGGCGGCTCAGGTCAGCGCGCAGGTCCTGATCCCGGATGAGATTCTGGAGCGCCCCGGCGAGGGCATCGGTGTCCTCGGGATCGACGAGCAGGGCGGCGTCACCGGCCACCTCGGGCAAGGCCGCGCGGTTGGAGGTGACTACCGGCAGGCCGGCCCCCATAGCTTCCACCACGGGGATTCCAAAACCTTCATCGAGGGAGGGAAAGGCGCAGATCGTGGCCTGGGCGTAACACTCGGCCAACCCGGCCGGGGAGACGTAGCCCAGCACGCGGATGCGCGCGCGCGAGGGGCTTTGCTCGATACGGCGGAGGATCTCATCGGCGCCGTAGCCGGAAGACCCGGCCAGCACCAGTTCCCACTCGGCGGGCAGACGCTCGAAAGCTTCCACCAGGCGCAGGATATTCTTGCGGCGCTGGATGGCGCCCACGTGCAGGATCACGGGCCGCTTTTCGGCGGGGCGTGCGGGGAGCGCACGCACGCCGTGATGCACCACGCGAATCCGCCCGGGATCCACGCCCAGGAGTTGCTCCACCTGAGAGGCGGTGAAGCGCGAAACCGTGATGATGCGGTCGGAGGCGGCGGCGGCGTGGCGCGCCTGTTCGGCGAAACGGCGGCGGAATTCCGGGGTGGAATACTCCCCGGTCAGAACGAAGAGGTCGTGGAAGGTGGTGACGGCGCGGCGGAAGCGCAGGCGGGGCAGGCGCTGGTTGAGGCCGTGAAACAGGCCGGCGGAGCGGGGGGCCCAGGATTCGGCGAGCAGGCAACGGCGGGCGTTGGCCGGCAGCGGGCTGCGAAAGGAACGCAGAAAGCGGTGCGGCCGGTAGCAGAAGCGGAAGCGGACATCCGGGTGCGCCGCGGCCAGGCCGGCCAGCAGCTCGCTCGAATACACGCCCACTCCCGACAGATCGGATCCCAGGCTGTAGGTGGCATCCAGGGCGATGGTCAAGGCTGGATTCGATACTCTTTCAGCTTGCGGTAGAGCGTGGTGCGGCCGATGCCGAGCAGTTGCGCCGCCCGGGCGCGGTCACCGCCGGTACGCTCCAGGGCTTCCATTATCGCGTGTTTTTCGGTCTCTTTGAGCAAGGGGAACGAAGAGGGCGGGCGGCGGCAAAAATCCGGCAGGTCGTGGTCGGAGGCCGGGGATGAGGCAGGCACTTCGGTGGGAGTTTGGGCCGCCAGGTGGTAGTGCAGGGCGGAAGGCAGGTCCGCGGCCTGGAGCAGCGTCGAGGAGCGCAGCGCGACCATGCGCTCGATGCAGTTCTGCAGCTCGCGCACGTTGCCTGGCCAGTGGTAGGAGAGCAGGGCTTCGCGCACGGCGGGGGTCAGTCGCAGAGCGGGATCGTGGGCGCGCAGGAAGTGATCCGCCAGCAGAGGAATATCGTCGGGGCGGTCGGCCAGGCGCGGCAGGCGGATGGTGAACACCTTGAGGCGGTAATACAGATCCTGGCGGAAGTTCCCCAGGGCCACCTCGCGTTCCAGGTCGCGGTGGGTGGCCGCGATGACGCGGATCTCGATCTTCTTGTAGGCGAGCGCGCCGACGGGGCGGAATTCCCGCTCCTGGAGCAGGCGCAGCAGCTTGACCTGAAGCTCCAGCTTGAGATCGCCGATTTCATCGAAGAAAGCGGTGCCTCCGTCGGCCAGCTCGATGAGCCCGGTTTTGGCGGCGACGGCTCCGGTGAAGGCGCCCTTGACGTGGCCGAACAACTCGCTTTCCATCAGGGTTCCGACCAGGGCGCCGCAGTCGATGGGCACGAAGCGGCCCAGAGGGTTGGACCGGTAGATAGCCCGCGCCACGACTTCCTTGCCCGTGCCGCTTTCTCCGAGCAGGAGCACCGGGATGCGGGACTGAGCGGCTTTCTGAACGAAGCGGCGGATCTCGCAGATCTGCCGCGACTGCCCCACGATGGCCTGCGAGGCGTCTCCCCGGGCGGGATCCATGGGTGAAACCCGATTATAGCGTGGCGCTCGCCGCGCGGTACTCCGACATTTGGGGTGGGGGCTCGCGGGTTTCAGCCCCGGTTAGCGCTCGAGCGCTGATCGGGGCTTCTTGCCGCATGAGTGTATTGTACGTAACCCCCTCACGAAATTCAACAAGAAACTAGTTGATTCCGCGTATTGCGTTTCCAGAGGGGGTCACGTATAATCTGGGTGTGTCGAAGAAAAAACTTCCCCCGGACGTGCTTGAGTATTTCGTGAGAATGGGACGGAAGGGCGGATTGAAGGGCGGTCACGCGCGGGCAGCCGCTCTGACAGTGGAACAGCGTAGCGAAAGTGCGCGCAAGGCAGTGCAAGCCCGTTGGGAGCGAGAGAAGCGTGGTCGCGCGGAATCCGAGCCTTTTGTTGACCGTAACAGGTAGCCGTCCGAGAGCGTCACGATGGACGACGCCGACGGATATAATGGTGCCGCGATGCCCCAGAAAGAGATCCAAGAGCATCTGAAGCTTAAGAAGATCATGGATGAATACCGAGAGTTGAAGGCCCTGCTGGGAATTGTCCGAAAAGTTGACGCTAACCAGGTCGGTGGACACCATTCGTCGCAGACAGAGGGCGGCAAGCCAGTTCGGGCCAAGCGAATGAGTTTATAAGGTGGACAGTTTGGACACCTCCCAATTTCAAGCTGACATTCTTCCGATCCTCTCGGACGCGGCTAGACTGCTTGCTCAGGCGACATCCGAGATCAAGAGCACAAATGCCATCGTGCTGATCGAGTCTGAAGGCCTCTTCCCAGAGCTGCTGTCCGCAATAAACCGTCTCATCCGGAAGCTGCCCGCAGGCAACGGTATCGATATAATTCTGCATTCGTTGGGCGGCACCACGGACACAGCGGCGGCAATCGCCAGTCTCTGTCGTGTGAGGTTCGGATCATTTCGCGTTGTGATCCCTTTCTTAGCGAAAAGCGCAGCCACGCTGTTGGCACTCGCTGCTGACGATAGGCTGTTGGCAACATCTGGCCAGCTGGGACCTGTCGACCCGCAGGTCCTCCATCCCGAAAAGCAGATTTGGTTTCCGGCGCATTCAATCAGGGAAGCGCTGGAGCGAGTGGAGGCGACAAAGGATCCGCTGGTCAAAGTTGCGATGGCTGATAAACTCGATCCATTCCTAATCGGCGCGTACGAGGACGCAATTCGCGCGTCGAAGCAATACATCGAGCAGGCGATTGATGCTTGGCAGGGCGTCAACAAAACGGCCATCGTAGACACGTTTATCGAGAAGTACAAATCTCATGGGTACCCGATAGACTGCAAAGTCCTCAAAGAAATCGGCGTGCCGCACACGAGCCTGGAGGATAAAGCTGAACGACTCCTGGGCGATCTGCATGAAAAGTGCATGGATGTTCTGGACCGGTACAACAGAGAGCAAGGCTCCATTATCCTGACCACCGATGAATACCTGTTCAGGTTAGGGGAATTTCAGGAGTCTGGAAAATTCACCATACCCATTCAGCTTCAACTGCCAGCTACAAAAATTGTTTCGGCGCCATAGGCAGGCACCCAAACACAACCAGCGCAGTACCTGCCGCGCAAGCCAAGGCCGGGATGGGCGTATACTCTACCTGAGCACTCATCCCTACAAGGCAGGCATACCATGAGACGACGTTCTTTCTGGAAAGCGCTGGCGGCCGCGCCCGCTCTGGGCCTGGCCCGCCCCTCGCGATTGCGGGCGGCCCTCCCCAAGATGAAGATCACGCGGGTGCGCATTTTCACGCCGCCGAACCTGAACATTTTGTTCAACCAGAGCAACATGGTGGTGACCGTGGAGACGGACGCGGGCATCACAGGCATCGGCGAGGGCGGCTCCAAAGATATGCTGGAGCAATCCGCCGGCAAGCTGATCGGAGAGGACCCGCAGCACATCGAACGGCTGTGGCAGCAGATGAACCGCGCGTTCTTCTATCCGCCGGGGCGCGAGAGGACGCACGCCATCGGCGCGCTGGACCTGGCGCTGTGGGACATCAAGGGCAAGGCCCTGGGACTGCCGGTGCACGCGGTGCTGACCGGGCTCACGCGCAAACACTGCGAATGCTACGTGACCAGCGGCGTGGTGGACGGGGTGACGCAGCGGGGCATGAGCCTGAAGGAGCGGGCGCACATCTGCATGGAGGCGGGGTACCGGGCCTTCCGCCTGGACGCCGGCAGCCTGCCTCCGGGCGCCACGTACAACTCGCACGAGAGGCTCAACAAAGTTCTCGATGACTGCACGCAGGCGCGCGAGGGCGTGGGCAAGGCCGGCGACTGGATGATCGACTTCCATCAACGCTTCGATCTATCGGACGCCATCCGGGGATGCAGCCTGATCGAGAGCCTGGCGCCGTTTATGGTGGAAGACCCGGTGCGCACGGAGGCCTTCCAGGAAGACCTGCCGATCCTGCGGCGCAGCGTGCGGGTGCCGCTGGGCGCGGGGGAGGAGTGGGGCAACCGCTGGGACTTCAACCAGCTTGTGGAGCGACACGATATCGACTACCTGCGGGCCACGCTGCCGAACGTGGGCGGCATCACGGAGATGCTGAAGATCATGGCCATGTGCGAAACGCATTTCGTGGGCATCGTGCCGCACTTCACCGGGCCGATCGCGACGGCGGCGCTGGTGCATACGCTGGGCACGTTCTCCGGTCCGGTGCTGTTCGAGTACAACTATGGCAACCGGCCGATTCCGCACCTGCCGGTGTTCGTGGATTTCAAGAGCGGCAAGCTGTGGCCCAACGACCGGCCGGGCCTGGGCGTGGAACTGGACATGCAACGGCTGCAGCAGGTCGGCGAAGTTACGCGGCCCATCAGCGACCGCCAGACGTACTTCCGTCCGGACGGTTCCATCACCAACTGGTAGGGCGGCATGACGATCCGGCGAAGCTGGCTGAGCGGCGGATTCGTGCTGCTGGCGGCCGCGGCCCTGGTGGCCACCCGTTCCGAAGGGAAGCTGGAAACCACGGAACTGGTGGTCCCGGGCGTATGGTTCCGGCAGGGCGATCTGGACCGCTACGGGCATTGCAACAACATCGTGATCGAGATGAAGGACTACCTGATCGTGGTGGACGCCAACTACCCGAGCGGGGCGCGCGCGCTGATGGCGGACCTGCGCAGGGTGTCCGCCAAGCCGGTGAAGTACGTGTTTGACACGCATCACCATGGCGATCACGCCTACGGCAATCCCCTGTGGACGCAGGCGGGCGCGATCACGTTCGCCTACCGGGGGGTGGCCGAGGAGATGCGGCGCTACGAACCGGCGCGCTGGCGGGCCGATGCCACGCGCCGCCAGGACGTGGCCGAACTGAAGCGCGACACCGCCGAGCCGCCGCAGCAAACCTTCGACCAAACTCCCTACGTGATCGACGACGGCACGCGGCGCGTGGAGTTCTATTTTTTCGGATGGGCGCACACCCGCGGGGACGGGTTTGCCTACCTGCCCAACGAGCAGGTGTTGTGCACCGGCGATGCCGTCACCAACGGACCGTACAACGGCATGGGCGACGGGTATGCCGCCAACTGGCCGAAGGTGGTGCACAAAGCCAGGAAGCTGGCGGTGAGGCATGTGCTGCCGGCACACGGACCGGCCGGCGGACCCGAGGTGCTGGCCGGCGAAGAAGCCTTTCTGACGGAGATTTACGGCACGGTGAAGAAGCAGATCCGGTCGGGAAAAAAGCTGGAAGACCTGGTGGAACTAAAAGACGGCCAAGCGGTGACGGCGAAGCTACGGCTCTCCGGCGGGGTGCAGCACTGGGTAGGCTCGTTCTACCCAGGCCAGATTCAGGACATCTACGAGGAGATCACGCAGGGCAAGCCGCGCGGAGAAATCACGGGCGGCAAGTGAAACGCGGCCCAGGCTAGGCGGCGAGATCGGGCACCGCGTAGGGGCTGCGATAAGCGCGGCGCAACAGGGCATCGGCTTCGCTGTCGCCGGGGAAACGCTCGCTCGCCGGGTCGAACTGGAGCTTGCGGCCGAGGCGATAGGAGATATTGCCCGTGAGCGCGATTACCGTGGAGAGATGCGTCTCGGCGACTTCGGCGGTGAGCATCTCGCGCTTCTGCGCGCGGATGGCGTCGAAGAAATTCTGAAAATGCGAGAGCTGGTCGTCATCGGCGCGGTCCACGTCGTCCAGCCGGCCGAGATCCGGCTCGGGGGTGGTGTCCTTCCCCAGGTAGAGCTGGAAGCGGCTGCGTTTGCTCCAATCGCCCACCAGGTAGCCTTTGGAGCCGAAGAACGTGACGCCGCTGTGCATGCCGGCTTCGAGAGGCGTATAGCGGCCGCGGATTTCGGCGACTAACTGCACGCCGCCCGAATACTCCCAGGTGGCCACCAGGGTATTGGGAGTCTGGCCCTGATCCTGGTAGCCGAAGCGGCCTCCGGTGGCGTGCACGCGCGAGGGCACGCCCAGGCCCAGCCCCCAGCGGGCCACGTCGAGCATGTGAATGCCGTTATTGGCCAGCTCGCCGCCGCCGAAATCCCAGAACCAGTGCCAGTTGTAGTGCACCAGGTTGCGGTGGAACGGCTGCTCGGGCGCGGGCCCCAGCCAAAGGTCCCAGTGCAAGCCGGCGGGCGGCGGTTCGGGAGGCTTGAAGCCCAGAGAATCGCGCACCTGGAAGTGCACGCTGCGCGCCATGTAGACATCGCCGATGGCGCCCTCCTTGAGCGCCTGGATGGCACGCCGCACGTAGCCGTTGGAGCGCTTCTGCGTGCCGCCCTGCACGATGCGGTGGTAGCGGCGCGCGGCGGTGACGAACTGGCGGCCTTCCCAGACGTTATGCGCGAGGGGCTTTTCCACGTAGACGTGCTTGCCGGCCTGGCAGGCCCAGATGCCCGCCGGCACGTGCCAATGGTTGCAGGTGGCGATGGTGACGGCGTCGATCCCGCGGTCGTCGAGGACGCGGCGCAGATCCGGCTCGAGCCTGGGCCGCCGCCCAGTGCGGGACTCGAACTCGGCAGCGCGCTTATTCAGGCGCTCTTCGTCCACGTCGCAGAACGTGGCCACTTCCACGCCCGGGATGCGGGAGAGGATGTCCATGTGGTCGCCGCCGCGCCAGCCCAAGCCAATGACGGCCACGCGAATACGATCGTTCGCGCCAGAGAGGGCGCGCGCCCCGGCGAGCGCCGCCGGGCCCGCCTGGAGAAAAGTCCTGCGTTGCACACCGCTACTGTAACAGATTTGCCGCGGCCGCCTGCGATACAATCCCCCTCATGACTCGCCGCACCGCACTGTTCCTGGCCGCGCCGGCGGCGCTCGCCGGCACCGAGCGCAAGCCGCTCCAATTCGACGTCCGTTGGGTGAATCCGCCCGCCAAAACGCCGCCGCACGTCACCCACCAGACCCTGTTCAGCAAGGCCATGGGGTGCGAGGTGGGCTACAACCTGTACCTGCCGGCAAACTACGAGGGCTCCGCGGATCGCTACCCGGTGCTGTACTGGCTGCACGGAGCAGGCAGCGACGAAAACGCGGGACTGCCCATTGCGGCCATGCTGGACGGCGCGATTCAGGCCGGTCAGGCGCCGCCGCTCATCATGGTGATCCCCAATGGCGGCAAGCGCTGCGAATACCGGGATTGGGAGCCGCAGAAGATCTTGCCGGAGACGTTCCTCATCCGCGAGCTGATCCCGCACATCGACGCCACTTACCGGACCATCCGGGAACGGCGCGGGCGGTGGATCGAGGGCATGTCCATGGGCGGCAACGGATCGCTCAAGCTGGCGTTGAAGTATCCGGACCTGTTCGGATCGGTGGTGGCCTACGCCGGCTCTTACCGGCCGCTGCCCAAGGACGGCATTCTGTATCCAGGCATCGTGCCCGCCAACCGGGAGTGGATCGAGCAACTGGCGCAGTGGTACTCTCCCGATCACGACGTCTTCGAGTTGTCGCTCAAGGACCGGTTCCGGCTGCGGGGCATGCGCATCCGGCTGGTGGTGGGAACGCGGGACGTCTCGTTCGACGATTCCGAAGCCCTGCACGCGCACCTGCTGAAGATCGGCGTGGCCCACGAATACGAGGTGCTGTGGGGCATCGAGCACAACACCAAGGCGTATTACGAACGGGTCGGGGTGGAAGGCTTCCGCTTCCACCTGCCGGCGCTGGCCGCCAAAGCGGACGCCTGAGGGGCGTCCGCGTTTCCTACCAGGTCAATTGCAGTGTGAGATCCATGAGCGGCTCGCCGCCGATGGAAGCGGTCCGCTGATCACTGAGTAGTTTGCCGAAAGAGCCGGGATCCTTGAACGTGACAGTCAGCGAGGGTGGATCGAAGTTGTAGTTGTGGAACGGATTCTGGAAGTCCCAGCGGAGCTGGAGACGGGCCCGCTCCTTGATGGTCCAGTTTTTCTGCGCGGAGACCTGGGTCCAGAGGAGCCGTGTTCCGGTCATGATGTTGCGGCCCGAGTTGCCGGGAGTGAAGGCGGCCGGGTAGGCGAAGTCGTTGATATCGATGATGGGGTTGCGGCCTTCCTGGTTGAAGCGGTCGGGGCCCACGTTCCCCCAGTTCGGCAGCAGCGTCGGCTGTTTCACCAGGTTGGGCCGCCGGTCGCCGGCGAATGTGGGGTAGTAGTTGTAGGGGCTGTCGGCAAAACTGAACGTATAGGGGTTGCCGCTTTCCAGGGTCTGGATCCAGGCGATTTCATAGCCGCCGAAGATGGCGTTCAGCACGCCGCCCCGGTTCATGAATTTCCGGCCCTTGCCCACCGGCAGTTCGTAAGTGGCGAAAGCGATGAAGCGGTGGTTGCGGTCGTAGCCGGCGCGCGCTTTTTCGAGGGCGCGGTTCTGGAGGGGCGCGACGCCGGAGCCGGAGTTGTCCGAGTCCTGGCTGTCGATGGCCTTCGAGAAAGTATAGAAGGTGCTGAAGGTGAGGCCCTGCGAATAGCGCTTCTCCAGCTTGACCGTGCCGGAGTGGTAGGTGGAGTGGCCGAAATTGGAGCGCAGGTAGACATTGCCGAAATTCGGGAAGGGCCGGTAATTCTGCGCGGCGGCGAAGACCTGGTTCTGGAGCGTGGGATTGCCGGCGGCGAAATCGATGGGAAACGTGTTGGCCTGCCAGCGTTCGATCAGGCCCACGCCGGAGGAGCCCTGGTACATCATTTCGAGCACGTAGTTCTGCGCCACCTGGTATTGCAGGCTGGCGTTGAAATTCAGCACGTAGGGATTGCGCAGGCTGGGATCCCACCATTCCACGTTGCGGCCGCTGTAATTGCCGGACGGGTTGACGAACAAAGCGGTGTCGTTGGAGCGGATAGGGAAAGTGATCTGCGGCGGCCCCTGATTGATGAGGAACAGGGGGCGCGGGTCGCCGGTGGCGCGCACCTGGTCGTTCACCGCCACGTACTCGTCAAACTGCGTGCGGCTTTGGGGGAACTTGACGTCCACGGTGTTGACGGCGAAGCCACCGCGGAACACCCACTTTTCGACCGGGTGCCAGGCCAGGCCGATGCGCGGCTGGAAATTGTTGTTGTCCCGGCTGTTCAGGGAGCTTCCCGGATGGATGATGGCGCCCGGCTTGCCGGTGAGCGGATCGGTGGCGGTGGGGGCGAAGTTGCTTTGCAGACCGTACTTGGTGTTATAGGGGCTTTCGTTGCTGTAGCGCACGCCCAGGTTAAGGGTGAGCCTGGGGCTGAATTTCCAGTCGTCCTGGAAATAGAAACTGTTAATCGAGGAGCGCGGCAGCCAGGAGGTCAGCTCGGCGTCGAAGTAGGCTTCGCGGACGTAGCCCATGAGAAAGCCGGCAAAGGTGTTGCCGGTGTTCGGCACGGGCTGGCCGTTGGGCTGCAGGCCGGCGGTCATGGTGTCGAAGTAGAAGGCGCCGCTGGGCCGATTAGTGACCGTGGAGTTCAGCCGGAAGCGCAGCAACTCGTACCCCATCTTGAAGGCGTGGCTGCCCACGATCTTAGTGAGATCGTCGCGGAAAGAAAGGGTTTCGTTGATGCTGCGGTTGGGACCGTTTCCGATCAGGCCATAGATGCCGCTGTCAGCGTAGCGGTTGCCGCCGGGCGCCCCGAATTGGGGCATCAGAGAGCCGTCCACATTGGGGATACCCAATTTCTGGGGCCAGTTCTGGCCATAGGAGTAGGCAATCGTATCGTTGCGGACGCGGAAGTAGCCGACCCGCGCGTCGTTGATGGTGGTGGGGCTGATCACGTAGGTGCCGCCGAAGGAGAAATTCTTGGCGGTGTATGGCGTTTCGACGCCCTGACTGCCGTCGAAGGGCTTGAGATCGATGTTAGTCGGGCGGTTGAGACCGCTCTGGTGGTTGTAGGTATAACTGCCGTAAATCTTGAACGCCGAGCTGAATTGATGATCGATGCGGGTGCTGTAGTCCTCGAAGAAGGTGCGGGAGTTTTCCGCCGTAATCAGGTTGCTGACCGGTCCGGTGGGGGTGAGAGAGCCGGGCGCGTTGGGCGAGACCCAGGGATTATAGCCCAGCACTTTCTGCGCCACCGGGTTGAAGCGGCTTAACGGGATGACGTTGCCGGGGATGGGATCGCGCACCCAAGAGCCATCGGGCATCTGCCGGGTGGTGCTGGGATCGTAGATGGGATTGCCCTTGCCCCCGAAAGTAAAGTCGCCGTTCTTCATGGCGTCTGTGGGAGTATTGACGATCACCTGCGCGGCCTTCTTCTCAATGAGCTTCTGATATCCGAAAAAGACGAAGGTCTTGTTACGGCCGTCATAGACTTTGGGGATGTAGACCGGGCCGCTGGCGTTGGCCTCCGGGTCCATGAACCATGTGGGCAGCCCGTTGGGGAAACCCGGGCGCGGGTCGGAGGTACGCAGGTTATCGAAGAACAGCCGGTGCTGCATGCGGCGGCTGCGGCCGTAGTCGGCGGCCAGGCCGTGAAATTCGTTGGTGCCGCTCTTCTTCACCACAGCAATGACCCCGCCGGCCGAGTGGCCGTACTCGGCGGGCAAGGTGGTGGTGAGCACCTTGACTTCCTCGACTGAGTTCTGGATCGGCTTGATGACGGTGGTGCCGCCGGTTTGCTCGTTTCCGTTGACGCCGTCTTCGAAGATGCCGATGGCTCCGTTGCGCTGGCCAGCCAAGTGGTACGAGCCCAGGCTGCCGCCGTACGCATAGCCACCCATGGAGAGCCCGGGGACAAGGTTCAGCGTCAGGTTGATATAGCGCTGATAGAGGGGCAATTTGTGCAGCGTTTCGCCTTCCACGAGCGCGCCCGTAGCGGAGGTTTCGGTCTCCAGCAGAGGCGCGGCGCCGGTGACTTGCACGGACTCGGTGACGGCGCCGACCTCCAGCGCCACGTCCACGGCCAGCACGTCGCCCGCGCGCAGTTCGATGCCGTCGCGCACTAATTTCTTGAAGCCGGCAGCCTCGAAACTAATGCGGTAGGCGCCGGGAGACAGAGACGGCACACGATAGATGCCATCCTCATTGGTGACCGCGCTGAACTGGTAGTTCGTTCCAGTCTGCACGATGGAAACACTTACCTTGGGAATCACCGCTCCGGTGGAATCGGTAATTCTCCCGGTAATCGTGGAACTTCCAACTTGTGCACTTGCCAGCCCGACGAACAAGACAAATGCAACACCCAAAGCCCAGCAACCTGGCAGCCGCATTTAGGCTCCTCCGAATACAGATTGGGGCAATAGTACACAGGTCCCGGGCGGAAATCAATACTTCTGGCGAGTTTTTTACTTCCGGCAGCGGGAGCCGGCCTTGAGGTACAGTGCAGGTATTGATGCCACGCCTGATTCGCTGGTTTGCGCTCCTGCTGTGCGCGGTAGCGGCCGGGGCGGCGACGCCCAACTTCCGATATGACCTGGCCTCGCGCCGCTACGCGGTGGAGAGCGCGCCGCCGCGCGTGGCTCTCGAGGGCGTCCGCATGGGCATCGAACTGGACGGCGCGATGCACTGGGCGGCCGAGGCGGATCGCGCCGCCTGGAGCGATGCGCGGAACGAGGCCACGCTGGAGTTCGCAGCGCCGGCCGTGCGCTGGACGGTGCGCTTCCGGCGTGCTCCGGACGTGCTGCTGGTGGACTCCACCGTGCGGAACCTGGCCGGGCAGCCAGTGAAGCTGGGCCGCTGCCTGTTGGCTGACCTGACCGACGCCGCGGCGATGCTGCGCTTCGGCTCGCATCCGGCGGATGCCGTGGCGCAGATCATGACCGGAGGACAGAGCGCCTCGCGAGTCTGGCGCCTGGCGCAGGCCAAGGGACCGCTCACGGCCAAGACGCTGACGCAGTGGTTCTCGCCCGCCTCCGGCGACGCCCTGCAATTCGGCTTCATCACCTTTGACCGCGCCGAGACGGTGATCGAATCCGCGTGGGATGGCGCGCGTAGCCGGCCCACGGCCCGCGCCTGGACGGATTTTCAGGGTTTCCGGCTGGCCGCCGGCACGGCGGTGGATTCGGAAACGCTGCGCATCGGTCTGGAACGCGATCCCTTCGCCGCCCTGGACGCCTGGGCAGATGCCGCGCGTGAGCGCATGCACCCGCGCATCTGGCCCACGATTCCGGCCGGCTGGCTGGGGTGGTCGTGGGTGGACCCGCTCACGGTGGAACGGTATGAAGACGTGGTGCGCCGCAATGCGCGGGCCGTGCGCCAGCGCCTGCCGGGGCACGAGATCGGATACGTGTGGGTGAGCATTGGGAATCTGAAAGACCGCGCACCGGGCAACTGGCTGGCTTGGAACACCGCGGAGTTTCCCTCCGGCCCGGAGGTGCTGGCGCGGGACCTGGAGTCGCTGGGCTTCCGCCTGGGCCTGTGGGCCGGGGCCTTCTGGATGAACTCCCGCCTGACCGCGCAAGTAGAACGTCTGCGGGATGCCTTCCTGCTGTGGCAGGGAAAGCCGGTGGAGATTCCGCACCGCGACCTGGGTCCGATGTACGCGCTCGATCCCACGCACCCGAAGACACAGGCCTATCTGCGCGAGGTCTTCCGCACGTACCGGCAGTGGGGCGTGCGCTACTTCATGATCGACTTTCTGGACGCCATCACCGGGGCCACTCCCGGCCGGCATCCGAACGACGGCTACTTTGACCGCTCCGTCATTCCCGGACCGCAAGCCTGGCGCGAGGGCCTGCGCGTGATCCGCGAGGCCGCCGGCGGGGACACCTACCTGCTGGCCAGCACGGGCCCGCGCCTGCAACTGGCCGGGGTGATGGACGGAGTGCGGGTGGGCAACGATTACGGCGAGGGCCGCGCGCTATACGGGCCGGGCAAGGGCTTTTATCCCGGCACGTTCGTCATCAACAAGCCGGATTTCTGGACCTCGCACCGGGCCGCCACCGACGCCCTGGCTGGCTACTTTTTTGCGCACGGCAAGCTGTTCCTGGCCGATTCGGGGAACGTGCTCACACTGGACCAGCCGGTGCCGATGAGCGACGCGCAGATCAGCGCCACGATTTTCGGCATCAATGGCGGCCCCGTCATGCTGGGCGACGACATCGAGCGCATCGGCGAAGAGCGCCTGCGAATGCTGCGGGGCGTCTTCCCACGGCTTCCGGAGTGCGCCCGCCCGGTGGACCTGTTTGAGACGCCCGAGCCGGACTATCCCAAGATCTTTCACCTCCCCGTGCGGAAGGAATGGGACCGCTGGGACCTGCTGGCGGTGTTCAACTACGGCCCGCATACGCTCACGCGCACGGTGCCGCTGGCGCGGCTGGGCCTGGACCCGCGGGCGCCCTACGCCGCCTGGGATTTCTGGAACCAGCGGTTCCAGGGGATCGTGCGTGGTGAGGTGACGGTGGAAGTGCCGCCGGACAGCGTGCGGCTGCTGCGCCTCTCGCGCGACAGGCCGCATCCGTGGCTGCTCTCGACCGACCTGCACGTGCGGCAGGGGCAGGCGGAGATCCTGGACTGCCGCTGGGACGAAGCCTCCGGCACGCTGACGATCCGCGCCGTGCGGCCGGCGGGCGAGCAGGGCAGCGTATTCGTGCGCGCCCCGGCCGGGTGGGCGCTGGCGGAGCCGAAAGGTCTGTGGATCGCCAAGGACGGCCGCGACGGGTCGCTGGTGGTGCGCAGCGCCGTGAGCTTCGGCGCGGAACCGGCGGAGATCCGCATGCGCTTCCAACGGTTCGGGGTACACTGATCCGGTGGCTATCGCGATCGCTTCCATGCTCCAGGAGAGCAACACGTTCTCGCCGGTGTTGACCCGCTACGAGGATTTCACGCCGGTCTTCGGCCAGGAGGTGCTGGAGCGGCACCGCGGCAAGCTCACCGAGATGGGCGGCTTCCTGGACGCTTTGAGCAAGGCCCGCAAGCCGGTCGCGCCCATCTGCGCGGCCTGGGCCATCACGGCGAACCGGCTGGTGCGCGCGGATTTCGAGCGCCTGGTGGACGAATTCGCCGCACGCCTGGCGGCCGCGGGCAAGCTGGAGGGCCTGCTGCTGGCGATGCACGGCGCGCAGACGGCGGAAGGCGAAGACGACGTGGAGGGGCACGTGCTCGGCCGCGCGCGGGAAATTGTGGGTCCGGACCTGCCCATCGTCGTAACGCTGGACCTGCACGCCAACATCACGCGCGCCATGTGCGAGCGCGCCACCGCCATCGTGGGCTACCACACTTACCCGCACGTGGACATGTTCGAGACCGGGCAGAAGGCCGGGCGGCTGCTGCTGGGGACGCTTTCCGGGAAGATCCGCCCGGCCATGGCGTGGCGCAAGCTGCCGCTGATCGTGAACGCCGAGAACCAGCAGACCGCGCATGGACCCGCGCACCGCCTGATGGCCCGGGCGGAGGCCCTGGAAGCTGCCGGCAAGGCCGAGGCGATTTCGATTTTCGCAGTGCAGCCGTGGATGGACATCCAGGAAATGGGCTCGGCCGTGGTGGCGGTGACCAACGGCGATGCCCGCGCGGCGGACCGGCATGCGGCCGCGCTGGCGCAGAAATTCTGGGACACCCGGCGGGAATTCGAGGCCACGCTCACGCCGGTGGAGGAAGCCATTCGCCTGGCTTTGGCCACCAGGGGGGGCCCCGTGGTGCTGGCGGAATCTTCCGACAGCACGGGATCGGGCTCGCCGGGAGACAGCACGGGCGTGCTGAAGCACCTGGTGAAAGCGCCGCTCTCCGAACCCGCGGCCATCTTCCTGGTGGATCCCGAGGCCGCCGGCGCGCTGCGGCAGGCCGGCGTGGGGGCCACGGTGACGCTGCCCATCGGCGGAAAGCTGGACCGGCGCAATTCCAAGCCGGTGAAGGTGACCGGGCGGGTGCGGCTGATTTCCGATGGGCGCTGGACGGCGCGGGCCCGTGGCTATAACACGGGCATCGAAACCTCGATGGGCACCAGCGTCGTTCTGGAAGTGGGCCAGGTGAAGGTGCTGATCGCCGAGCGCTCGGCCATGACCGTGGATCCGGAACTGTTCCGCAGCCACGGCATCGATCCGGTGTACTGCAAGATCGTGGTGGTGAAATCGCCCAATGGTTTCCGCGCGGCCTACGAGCCCATCGCCAAGCGCATCTTCGTGGTGGATACGCCGGGGGTGAGCACGGCGAAACTCGACAGCCTGCCGTGGCGGCGGATCCGCCGGCCGATCTACCCGCTCGACCCGGGGATCCGCTACCGGGCATAGCGCGTGGCCCGGCAGGTTCCAATCCGCTATTCGATCGTGGCGCTGGCGCTGGCGATCAACATGCTGTGCTACACCGACCGGGTGTGCATCGCGGTGGCGGGACCGAAGATCCGCGGCGAATTCGGATTCTCCGCCGGCCAGATGGGCCTGGTCTTCAGCATCTTCAGCCTGGCGTACGCGGCGGGGCAGACGCCCTGGGGCATGCTGGCGGACCGCTGGGGCGCGCGCGGCATCATCACGGCGGCGATCTTCTCCTGGTCGGTCTTCACGGCGCTCACGGGGGCGGCCTGCGGGTTCCTCTCGATGCTGGCGATCCGCTTCACGTTCGGCGCGCTAGAGGCGGCGCTCTCGCCGTCGATCGCGGCGGCGTTCACGCGGTGGGTGCCCCTCAGCGAGCGTTCCACAAGTTTCGGCGCCTATCTCAGCGGGGGGCGCCTGGGGGCCGCGCTCACCCCGCCGCTGGCGGTGTTCCTGATGCTGCGGCTGGGCTGGCGGCTGATGTTCGCTTTCTTTGGCGCGCTGGGCGTGGCGGCGGCCGCGGCCTGGTTCCTGTGGTATCGCGACCAGCCCGCGAGCCACCCCCGGATCGGCCCGGAAGAGCGCGCCTGGATCCGCGCGGGCACGGGCCGGCCGGCGGAGGCCGCGGCGGCGCAGGAAGCCTCGCGCTGGTCCGAACTGCTGCGCTCCAGCCGCCTCTGGTGCCTACTGGGAGTGGCCTTCGCCAGCACGTTTCTCTGGCAGTTTTACATCACCTGGTTCCCGACCTATCTGATCGAGAAGCGCGGCCTGCCGCTCACCGAAGCGGCGTTTTTCGCGGGGCTGCCGTTTCTGTTCGGCGTGGCGGCCACGTGGGTGGGCGGCCTGGCGGCGGATTTCCTGACGCGGCGCTTCGACGCCCGCCGCGGGCGGCTGTTTCTGGGCTGCACAGGGCTGCTGCTGACCGGCACGTTGATGGCGCTGGGCGTCTTTTGGCCGGCCGCGCGCGTGGGCGCCGCGCTGATGGCGTTGGCGGCGGGCACCGCCGATCTGTACCTGGGAGCGGCGTGGTCGGCGGCCGTGGATATCGGCGGGTGCTCCGGAGGCGCGGTCTCCGGGCTGATGAACGCCGCGTCGAACTTCGCGGGCTTCGCTTCGCCGGCGCTGATGGGCTGGGTGCTCCAGACCAGCAACAACTGGAACGCGGTGTTGTGGGCGGGGATCGCTACCACTTTCGCCGGCGTATTCCTGTGGATGCGCGTGAATGCCCCGCAGCCGGAGGCGGAACTCGCCCGCGCCGGGGAAGGCGCCTTGCGAGACGCGCGGCCGGGCTAGAGCCGAGGCAGTTTACCTAAACCGCCAGTGGCGTGGCCAAGAACCAGGAGTTGCCGGCTGGATCGCTGACGCCGGCGCCGCGCTCGCCGTAGGGCTGGTCGGCCGGAGCGCTGATCGATGCCGCACCGGCTTTCAACGCGCGCTCATAGACGGCATCCACGTCGCGCACGTAATAATGCAGTCCCGTGGGCATGGGCCCGAACTGGCCGTGGGCTTCGCTCATTTCGAGGATGGTGTCGCCGAGGCGGATTTTTGCATGCTTGATGGAGCCGCCGGCCTCCTCGCGGTACACTTCCACTTCTTCCGCTCCGAAGGCCTGCTTCAGAAAATCGAGGAGCTTCCCGGCGCCCGCCGGGTGCAGGTACGAGTTGACGCTCCGCAAGCCCTCGGGAATATGGCTGGGCCCGTGATGCGTGGCGATGTACCAATGGTTGCCGAATGGATCCCTGATACTGCCGGAGCGCTCTCCGTAAGGCATTTCCTCGACAGGGTGCAGCGAGGTGGCCCCCGCGGCCAGCGCCCGTTGGTAAGCGCCGTCCGTATCCGGCAAATACAGGTGAATCGAAGCGGGGCGCGGCGGATATTGCTCATTTCCGTCGCTCAGCTCGATCATGGACTCGCCGATCTTGACCTCCGCGTGCATGACGCGGCTTCCGTCCGGCGTGGGGACGCGGAGTTTCTCTTCCGCTCCGAACACCTGCTTCATGAATTCGATAAACTGCGCCGCGCCTGGCACGACGATGTAAGGCGTGAGGGAGTGAAAACCCTCGCGCAGTGGAACGGCTGATGTTGATGCCATGGCTTCCTCCACGCGCCGGACCGCGAGTTACTGCATAATACTAAATTTTCATACCCAACATCTTGCGGGCGGCCAGTTTGGCCATGCCCCAGGAACCGTAGCGTTCCTGGAGGAGCTGCAAATAAAGGGCCCGCGTGTTGCGCGGCGGAACGTTCTGGCGCTCCCTCGTCTGCATGCGCAGGGCGCCCGAGGGGCAGGTGGAGAGGCACAAACCGCAGCCGATGCAGAGGCCGCGGTCCACCTGGCTAGCTCCGTTTTCGGAGCGGATGGCGTCCATCTGGCAACGCGCTTCGCAGGCGCCGCAGGACTGGCAGATCTCCGCATCGACCTCCGCGTAGAAGTTGGAGCGGAAGTAATCGGCCGGCTGGGGGAACCGCTTGGCGGAGGTCAGCACGCCGCAGCAGCAGCCGCAACAACAGCACACGAAGCAGGGGTTTTCCGTGTTTTCGGGCTGCAGCACGAGGCCTTCCTTGTCGGCGGCATCCAACAAGCCAAGCATCTCTTCCTTGCCGATGAAGCGGGCGATGCCGTAATCCACTGCCCATTGGGCTGCGGGACCGATGGTGAGGCAGTTGTCCCGCAGGCTGGTCTGTTTGCATGGCTCTCCCAGCAGATCCTTGCCGTGGCGGCAGATGCAGGTCATTCGGGCGAAGGGCCCGGCACAGGCGGCCACATACGCCCGGAGGTCGTCGCAGGTAGCGACGTTGCGCTCGACCGGGATGGACTGGTTCACGGGAACGATGCGCATTTGCGTCGTCTTTTTGCTGTGAAAAGCCTGGCCGAAGGCTTCCTGCATGTACTGGCGGGAATCGCGCTCCAACCCGGCAGTGAGGCGATGCACCTGGCGCTCGTACATCCCGATGGCAAAGATCAACTTGCTGTAAAGGAATTCTTTACCGGAAGGCAGCCGCAAAATGAGTCCTTTGGCGCTCATTTGCTCCAGCAATCGGGTCAACCCGTCAAGCGCCATGCCGGGCAGCCGTTTGTGAATGACCGCGGCGGGTTCCGGAAAGGCGCTCAGTTCGAGCGCGATTTCGGCTTCCTCGGGGGTGAAGAGTTGCCGCAAAATCCGGATTTCCACTGCGGACGGGCTGGCCGGAAATCCGACGGGCATGCGATCCAGATGCTGTTGCAGCTTCCGGTAGAGAATTTCGGACTCCATGCTCCTGATTGTACTTCGGAGGGAGATCCGCCACCAGCGTGCGAAGGCGCTAGCGCCGGAACCTTCGCACGATGGCGGCCGCCCTGGCTTTCAGGCGGGCGAAGAAGGATGCCGCCGGAGGGCCCGGCTGCTCCCCATCGGCCACCTCGGGCTCGGCCGCACCGGCCGGGCGCTCGAGATCCAGGCCGGGGGCCGCTTCGCAGGGACGCTCGCTCGCAAAGCGCACCACGTTGGTGATGAAGGCGTAGCTGCGCCGGTAGCGCTGCCCATCGTCGTTTTCCACGCACACGGAAAATCCGGGATAAGTCACGGTGGTGGGGGTACCGCGCACGCGGGCGCTCAGGCTGAGGGCCACGGGGTGCACCAGCACGGGGTAATAGCCTTTCACATTGCGCGCGATGAAGGCGGTCTCGTAGCGGTGGCGGCGCAGGCTCCAGATAAACACCCGGAAGCTGTCGAAGTCGTAGGATTGCAGGCTCGCGCTGATGGTGGTCCACAGCCAGGCATGGCGCACCTGGCCTTCGTCCTGGACGTCGGCCAGGGGGAAGTAGGAGGTGATGCGGTGCCCCTCGGCGTATTGTGCCACCTCATCGGGGATAGCCATGTAGAGGCGGCTGCTGAGCGCCCAGCCGGCCTCGCCGCCCTTGGTGCGGATGAGGGTCCAATCGTCGAGCGGAACCGGCGCGGGCTTGGGGCCGCCTTCATCACCGGAGGGCACGAGGCCGGCGGGAGTTTTGGAAAGCTGTTCCCAGTTGGCCGGAGGCGCCGGGGGCCGGGGGAGCGGTGGTGGCGGGTACTTTGGTTCGGGCGCCTTCCGGGCCGCCTTTTTGACGCGCTTGGGGGCCGGCGGAATCAGGGGAGCGCGCGGCGGAGCAGTGCGCGGCGTCACGCGGTGCAGCAGCACCTCGATCTTCTCCCCCGGCTTCACCTGGAGAAAACTGGGGGACAGGCGGGCCGGATTGGTGTGCACGTTGAGCAGATCATAGGTGGAGGCGGCGCCTTGCGGCGGCAACCGCTTGGCCTGCTCGAAGAGGCGTTGCAGATCCGCCATTTCCCGGGCGGAGAGCAGCAGGCGTTCGTTGGTCCAGCCGACCTGTCCTTTGGCGGTGCGCACCTGGAGAAAGACGCGCCGCCGGCGGATGACTTCCAATTTCTCGCCGTGCTTGACGGTGGCCACCACGGGCGCATCGAGGGGAATTTCCTTGCGCAGGTTCAGCGTAGCCGGACCGACGTAGCCCACCGCCAAGGCCGCGGGACGCTCCGGGCCGCTCGACTGGCAGCCAACCGACAGCAACAGACCTGCGAGAGAAACCAGCGGCGAATGCCGCATCCACCGGGAGATCACAGCCCTCAACTCTCAGTGTAACAGCCGGGCCGCCCGGTAGCCCGCGCGCTGCCGCGTCAGGCGGACGCGGCGAGCGCGGGAACGCCCAGGTCCTTGGCGCGCAGAGGGGACATCACGGCCTGCGGGCAGAAGCGGCTGATCACCTCGCAGGCCATCTCGGCGCGGCGCACGCGCTCGCGGGAAAGCGCCACCACGGTGTTTTCCAGGTGGGTGCCGCTGGGATACACGTCGGGCGCGTTGCGCAAGCCGAACTTCAGGTAAATGGGGGCCGCCACGCGGATGAGGTCCGGGATCTCGTAGTAGCGGATGAAGCCGCCAATGTTATCGGGGGCCTCGACGTAGAAGTCGATGGGCACCTGGATGGCGGAGCGGATGGCCGCGATCTGGGAGATGGTCAGGTCCGAAGGGATGTTGATGGTGTTGGCGCCCAGCAGTTCCAGGATGCGGGCGGAAGCCGGGTTGGCCGGAGCCATCATGACGGAGGTCTTGATCACCAGGTCGGGAGGCAATTCTCCCTCGGCGCGCATGCGGGCGATCACCTGGAGGCTGCCGATATCGGAGACCAGCACGCTGCGCAGCCCCAGCCGGACCGCGCGTTTGACGTCTTCGAGCGCGAAGCGAAGCTGATTGGCGCCACGCAGGCTCAGCCCCAGCGTTTTGCCGGCCGGCGAGAAGGCCTGCGCGCCGATATCGAAGGTGCAGCGCGGCCCTATGAACAGGTTCACTTCGATGGCCGCGCGGCGCCCGATCTCCAGCATCTCGGTGATCTCCTCGTCGGTCATGAGCATGATGCCGCTGCCCTGGCTGACGCGGTGCACGGGCACTTTGCGCTTGCCGGCCTCCTCCAGAACGGCAGCCAGCACGCGGGGCCCCTCGGTGCTGGGGATTTCGATGCGATACTCTCCCCCGTCGGGGAAGCGGCGGGGGGAAGGCGGGCAATCCAGGGGATCGCCGCCCGGAAGGCTGATGCTTTCGAGGAACTCACGCGCAGTTTTCATATTCCGCTTTCTGTGTGCAGGGCAAACCCCGCGGCTGCAATATCGGTGAGAAGCACCTCCGCGGCGTGTCCGTGCAGGCCGAACACCTGCCGCACGAGGTCGCAAACCTGATCGTAGCCCCGTTCGTAGAAAACCACAATGGACGGGCCGGCGCCGCTCAGAGCGCAGCCCAGCAGGCCGGGCGCGCGCAGCTTCAGGATGTCTTCGAGGCCCGGAACCAGCGGCAGGCGGTAGGGCTGGTGCAGGCGATCCTCGAGGGCCGCGGGGAAGGCGGTGGTCGAGCCGGTGGCCAAAGCGGCGATCAGCAGGGCGGCGCGCTGCACATTGAACACTACGTCCTCTTTGCCGTAGCAGTGGGGCAGGACTTCCCGAGCCTTGGAGGTGGGCAGGAGGAAATCGGGCACCACGATGCCCACGCCGAAGCGGGCGGGCAACTCGAGGCGCACGGCGCGGGCCACGCCGCCGGAATCGATGGCGCTGGCCACGATGGAGCCCAGGATGCAGGCGGCAACGTTGTCGGGATGGCCTTCCAGGCGCGCGGCCTCGTCCAGGATGCGCAGCGCCTTCCAGCTCAGGCCGAGCATCACGTCGGCGATGACCACGCCGGCGGTGAGGGCCGCGGCGCTGGAGCCCAACCCCTTGCCGAGCGGGATCTGGTTCTCGATGCGCAGCTCGATGGCCGGCATGGGCAGGCGCACCTTTTCGGCCACGGCCAGGGCGGTTTGCCAGATGAGGTTGTCCGGGCCCGAAGGAATGAGCTCACGGTCACGGCCGGACACCTCGATGGACAACTGGTCGCTCTTCCGGAAGCGGCACTCCAGGTGCAGGCCCAGCGCCATGCCCAGGGCATCGAAACCGGGGCCCAGATTGGCGCTCGATGCGGGCACGCGCACGGTAGACCAGGACATAAACCGCCATTATACAGGGGCCTTAAACAGCCCCCGCTTCTTCGATAACGAGTTCGCCCTTGTCCGCGTCGAGCTCGGCCATCACGCCCAGGGGGAGGGTAAGCTGGTCCGCGGTGTGGCCCACGGTGAGGCCGGAGAGCACCGGGATGTTCAGCTTGCCCAGGATGCGGTCCAGGATCTCTCCCAGGGTGAAGGTGGAGGTGAAGGAGGGCTGGTAGTCGCGCGGCGTGCACTCGTGACACTCGCCGAAGATCAGGCCGGCGGCTTGGGCGAGTTTGCCGGCAAGGTGCAACTGCGTGAGCATGCGGTCGATGCGGTAGGGTTCCTCGCCCACGTCTTCCAGAAAGACCACGCAGCCGTGTGTCTCGATCTCAAAGGGTGTGCCCATGGTGGTGGAGATGAGCGTCAGGTTGCCGCCCACCAGGGGGCCGCGGGCCTTTCCCGGGCGCACGGTGCGCAGCAGGTGCGCCGGGCGCAGAGTGTTGGCCTCGGGTGGGTTGGTCAGCCGCCCGAGCGGCTCGGTGGTGAACAGAGCCTTGCGGAAGCACTGCTGGGTGTAGTCGGTGAACTGCGAGAGCACCACCGGACCGTGAAAGGTCACCAGCCCGGCTTTCTTCCGGATGGCCAGGTGCAGCGCGGTGATATCGCTATAACCGAGGAAGATTTTGGGATTCCGGCGGATGAGATCGTAGTCGATGCCGTCCAGCAACTGCTCCGAGCCGTAGCCGCCGCGGATGGCGAAGACGGCGCGCACCTCCGGGTCGCGGAACACCTGGTGCAGGTCCTGCAGGCGCTCTTCGACCGAACCGCCCAGGTAGCCGGCGCGCTTGCCGACGTTGGCGCCCATCTTCAGGCGCAGCCCGAAATACTCGATGGTTTTGCGGGCCAGCAGGAGGCTGTCGGGATCGGAGACGAAGGTGGAGGGGGTGATCAGGCCGACGGTGTCGCCGGCCCGCAGCACCGGGGGACGGATCCGCGGGCGGTCCTGAGCCGCCAGCATCGCGCCCGGCAGAGCCAGAAAACTGCGGCGTTTCATGGCGCCCGCGCTACTTGATTTCCAGGATTTCCTTCTCTTTGGTTCTGGCCGCCTGGTCGATTTTTTGCATGTAGCCGTCGGTCAGCTTCTGCACTTCGTCCAGGGCGCGCTTCTCTTCGTCCTCGGTGATTTTCTTGTCCTTGAGAAGCTTCTTCACGGCCTCGTTGGCGTCGCGGCGGATGTTGCGCACGGCCACGCGGTGATGTTCGGCCACCGCGTGCAGACGCTTCACCAGTTCCTTGCGGCGCTCTTCGGTCAGCGGGGGGATGGGCAGGCGGATGAGTTTGCCGTCGTTGGCGGGATTGAGTCCCAGATCGGAGACCCGGATGGCCTTTTCGATCGGGCCGATCTGGGAAACGTCCCACGGCTGGATGGTGATCATGGAGGGCTCCGGCACGTGCAGCGTGGCCACCTGGTTCAGGGGAGTGGGCGTGCCGTAATAGTCGACCCGGATGTGATCGAGGATGCTGAGGGAAGCCCGTCCGGTGCGGATGGAGGCCATTTCGTGCTGCAAGTCGGTGAGCGCCTTTTCCATGCGGCTCTTCTGGCCTGCCTCGATTTCCTTGACAGAGTTGAAAGACTGCCCGGCGGGGGCAGCGGAATGTTCTGTTTTCATAGGCGCACTAGTGAATCAACGTGCCAATGGGCTCCCCCATCGACATACGCATTATATTGCCGGCCCCGTTCAGGTTGAAAACGATGATCGGCAGGTGGTTGTCCCGGCACATAGCGATGGAAGTGGCATCCATCACACCCAGCGACTTCGAGAGCACGTCCATATAGGAGATCTCGGGGAACAGGACCGCATCGGGAAATTTCAAGGGATCTTTGTCATACACGCCGTCCACGCGGGTGGCCTTGGCGATCACTTCGGCGTGGATTTCCAGGGCGCGCAGGGTTGCGGCGGTATCGGTGGAAAAGTACGGATTGGAGGTGCCGGCGGCGAAGATGACCACGCGGCCCTTCTCCAGGTGCCGGATGGCGCGCCGCCGGATGTAGGGCTCAGCCACCTGGTGCATCTCGATGGCGCTCATCACGCGGGTGTGCATGCCCATCTGCTCCAGGGCGTCGGAAAGCGCCAGGGCGTTGATGACCGTGGCCAGCATGCCCATGTGGTCGGCCGTGACGCGATCCATGTTTTGCGCCGCCGCAGCGACGCCCCGGAAAATGTTTCCCCCGCCGACCACCACGCCGACCTGCACACCCGCGCGGTTGACGGCAACCACCTCCCCGGCCAGTTGCTTCACGCGTTCCGCATGAATGCCGAACGAAGCCCCCCCGGCGAGAGCCTCGCCGCTGAGCTTCAACAGGATGCGGTTGTACCTGGCCACATTATTCGGCGCCCGCTTCGGCCTGGGCCACGTCGCCGACCTTGAAGCGGACGAAGCGGGAGACGCTGATGTTCTCTCCGAGCTTGGCAATTTTGGTTTTCACCAACTGGCCCACCGTGAGCGTGGCTTCCTTGACGAAGGGCTGTTCGTACAGGCACACTTCCTCGTAGAACTTGCCGAGGCGGCCCTCCACGATCTTGTCCACCATCTTTTCGGGTTTCCCCTCCAGCAGGGCGCGCGCCCGCTGGATCTCGCGCTCTTTTTCGAGCACGGCGGGCTCCACATCCTCCTTGCGGATGTAGCGGGGGTCCGCCGCCGCGACGTGCATGGCGATGTCGTGCACCAGTTCCTTGAAGTCGTCGGTGCGCGCCACGAAATCGGATTCGCAGTTGACCTCCACCAGCACGCCCAACTGCCCGCCGTGGTGAATGTAGCTGCCGATCAGGCCCTGCCGGGTGGCCCGAGAAGCTTTTTTGGATGCCGAAGCGATGCCGCGCTTGCGGAGAATCACCTCCGCCTCGCCGATATCGCCGTTAGACTCCACCAGGGCGGTCTTGCACTCCATCATGCCCGCGCCCGTCCGTTCGCGGAGATCTTTGACCAATTGCGCGGTAATTTGAGCCATAGCTTTTTTTCAGAATTTCGAGGCCAGGGGTCGGAAGACGCAGATACCGGACCGCGGAAGCCCACCCCGGCGCGGGGCTTCCGCCTGCCCGGCGATTAAACGCCGCCTTCGGTGACGGCCGGTTGCGGCACCGGCTCGGCGGCGGTTTCCGAGGCCGGGCCTTTGCGCGGCGAGCCCGATGCGGATTCCTCTTCCATCAGGCTCTCCGCCATAATCTGTTCGGCGTACTTGGGATCCACGTACTGCGTGTATTCCGGGACCTCCTCGACCGGGGTCTCGTCGGAGACGATCTTCTCGGCGGTGAATTCCTGCTCGCTCGCCAGGGCGCGGCCCTCGACGATGGAGTCCGCGATCTTGCTGGCAAACAGGCGGATCGCGCGCAGTGCGTCATCGTTGCCCGGAATCACGTAGTCCACCTCGTCCGGGTCGCAGTTGGTGTCCACGATGGCGACGACCGGGATACCCAGGCGGCGCGCCTCTTTCACGGCGATGGCTTCCTTGTTCGAGTCGATCACGAACAGCACGTCGGGGAGGCCGGGCATGTCCTTGATACCCGCCAGGTTGGTCTCCAGGTGCTTGCGCTCGCGCTCGAGGCGGATGATTTCCTTCTTGGGCCGGCCCGCGTAGCCGCCCTCGGTGTTGGCCATTTGCTCCAGTTCTTTGAGCCGCTTGATGGACTTCTGCACGGTGGCCATGTTGGTGAGCAGGCCGCCCAGCCAGCGCTGGTTCACGAAGAACTGCTGGCAGCGCGTGGCTTCCTCGGCGATGGCCTCCTGCGCCTGGCGCTTGGTGCCCACAAAGAGCACGTTCTTGCCCTGCGCCGCCATTTCGCCCACGAAGCGCGCCGCGTCCTTGAACATCTTCAAGGTCTTTTGCAGGTCGATAATATAAATTCCGTTGCGTTCGCCGAAGATGTATTCCTTCATCTTCGGATTCCAGCGCTTGGTCTGGTGCCCGAAGTGAACGCCCGCTTCGAGCAATTCTTTCATGGATATTGCCGGCAAACTACCTCCTCAGATTGACGCCACCGGCGGACCACTCCGCCGCAAGCCGTCCGATAATCCCCTGGCCGGGGCGGCACACGTTCCAAGGCGAGATTTGTGTGCGCAAACCCCTGGGGAGAACCCTACAGTCACCTGACGCTGCGTGGGAGGCGCCAACACCGCAGCACTCATGAATTTCCACGCCGCGTCAAAAGCATTACCGTTTGGAGAATTGGAACCGCTTGCGCGCGCCCTTCTGGCCGTACTTCTTGCGCTCGTGCTTGCGCGGGTCGCGGGTCAGGTAGCCCAACTTCTTCAGCTTGGGCCGCAGTTCCAGATTGAACTCCACCAAGGCGCGGGCGATGCCCAGCCGGGCGGCGCCCGCCTGGCCGTTTACGCCGCCGCCGTCCGCCAGAATCAGAATGTCGAACTTGTCGGCGACTTCCGCCGCCAGCAGCGCCTGCTTCACCGTGACCCGGGTTGACGGGTCCGGAAAATACTCCTCAAATGGCCGGTCATTCACGCGGATGTCGCCTTTGCCCGGCCGCAAAAATACCCGTGCCACCGCGTTTTTGCGGCGCCCGGTTCCAAGATACTGCACTATCGTTGCTGCCACGAATCCAAACCTCTCGATGCTATTTCACGGCCAGCGCGGCGGGTTTCTGCGCCGCGTGCGGATGCCGGTCACCCGCATAGACCTTCAGTTTCCGGTACATCTGCTTGCCGAGCTTGGTTTTCGGCAGCATGCCGGCGATGGCGTCCTCCACCAGGCGCGCGGGCCGTTCGCTGCGCACGCGCCGGGCGTTCATTTCCACCAGGCCGCCGGGATATCCGGTGAAATGACGGTAGAGCTTGTCTTCCTCTTTCCGGCCCGAAAGACGAACTTTGGCCGCATTAATCACCACTACGTGATCGCCCGTGTCCAGGAACGGCGTGTAGGTGGGTTTGTGCTTACCCATCAAGACCATAGCAGCCTTGGCAGCCACTTTTCCGAGGACTGCGCCCTCGGCGTCAATGACATGCCACTGGCGCTTCATGTCGTTCTTGGAGGGGAATTCGGTACTCATTGACACACGTCTCCAGCTCTAGGTCTGCAAACTATTTAGCGTAGCGGGCGCGGGAGCGGTTGTCAAATTCGGCGGCGCGGCTGCACAATCGGGGGGAGTGCGCGAAGTGTGCCTGTTGGCGGCCCTGGCCTGGCGCAGCCTGGCGGCCGCACAAGGTCTGGCCTGCGACGCCTGCCACGGATCGCCCGGCCCCGGACGGGTGGCGGCCCCGCTGTGCCAGAGTTGCCACACGGGAACGGCCTTGCGAAACAGCGGGCGAATCCGCTTTCGCAGCGCCATGGACGAAAGCGGAAAACCGCGTCAGGCGGCGGATGCCACCTTCGGCGTGCCGTTGAATCTGCGCTACGCTCAGGCCACGGGCCACGGCGGCCTCAAGTGCGTCACCTGCCATGGAGAGCCTCACCAGCAGCCGCACGCCAGGGTGCTGGCGGATTGCGCGCCATGCCATCAGAAGGTGGACACCATCGAGGGCGGACCGCACGGGCTGCATCCCCTGGGGGAGCAGTGGATCGCCGCGCACGGTCTGGCGGTGGACGAAGCCGGCGCCGCCGCCTGCCGGAAGTGCCACGGCACAGACGAACGCGGCACGGTGCTCTCCCGCGCCCAGGCGGAGCGCCGCTTCCAGACCCGCTACGGAGAGAAGCGCTTTGCGCGGGGAACGCCGATCGGCTGTTATTCGTGCCATGCCGGACCTTCGCCCGCTTGACATAGGGGTAGGGGGTATCATATTAGATAGGGGTGGAGGGTATATGGCAGAACAGAAGGAACTGCGCCTGGCGATCGAAGGCATGCACTGCGGCGCGTGCGTGAACCGGGTGACCATGGCATTGCGCAAACTCGCGGGCGTGGACGTGCGCCAGGTGGAAGTAGGTTCCGCCCAGGTGGGCTACGATCCGCAGGCGGCCTCGCCGGAAGCGATCGCCGGCGCCGTGAACCGGATCGGCTTCACCGCCCGGGTGGCGGGCGAGTAACGAGGACTGCATGCCCGCCAGCGCTTCGGAAACCGCCGGAGAGTCGATCACGATCCCGGTCAGCGGTATGACCTGCGCCGCCTGCCAGTCGTTTGTGCAGCGTACGCTGGAGCAGCAACCCGGCGTCCTTTCGGCGGCCGTGAACCTGATGGCCCAAAGCGCCAGCGTGGTCTACACGCCGGAAGCCACGTCTCCGGAAAAACTCGTGGAGGCGATCCGCGAGACCGGCTATGGAGCCGAAGTGCCGGCGGCGGGCCGCTCGGCGATCGAGGAGCAGGAGGAGCAGGACCGGGAGGCGGCGCGCGAGTTTCAGCGGCTGCGGCGCAAGACCGCGGCCAGCCTGGCGGCAGGCGCGGCGGCCATGATCCTCTCCCTGCCGCTGATGCACGCTTACGGACACACGCGCCCGGTGAGCGATCCGCTGCTGCGGTGGTCCATGCGCCACCTGGATCCGGCCCTGCGGGCGGCTCTGCCCTGGCTCTACGCGGTGAGCCCAGGAGTGCTGCGTTACGGACTATTGGCGCTGACGGCGGTGGTCATGGCGTGGGCCGGACGGCAGTTCTACGTGAAAGCCTGGGCCGCGCTGCGGGTTCGTTCCGCGGACATGAACACGCTGGTGGCGCTGGGCACGGGCGCGGCGTTCCTCTATTCGGCCTTCGCGACGCTGGCGCCGGGCTTCTTCCTGACCCGCGGCGTGGCGCCGGACGTGTATTACGAAGCCGTGATTTTCATCCTCGCACTGGTGCTCACCGGTAATATGCTGGAGGGCCGCGCCACGCGACAGACCTCGGCGGCGCTGCGCAAACTGGCCGGGTTGCAGCCCAAGACGGCGCGCGTGGTGCGCGAGGGGGCCGAACAGGACCTGCCGGTGGAGCAGATCCGCCGCGGAGACACGGTCGTCATCCGGCCGGGCGAACGCCTGCCGGTGGACGGTGTGGTCCTGGCGGGCGCGAGCGGCGTGGACGAATCCATGCTGACCGGAGAATCCATGCCGGTGGAGAAGGCGCCCGGCGAGCGGGTGATGGGAGGCACGCTGAACAGGACCGGCACGCTGCGCTACCGGGCGACCACGCTGGGGGCGGATAGCGTGCTGGCGCAGGTGCTGCGCCTGCTGCGGGAGGCGCAGGGTTCGCGCGCGCCCATACAACGCCTGGCGGACCGCATCAGCGCCATCTTTGCGCCGGCGGTCGTCGCGGCGGCCATCCTCACGTTTACCGGCTGGCGAATTCTGGCGCCCCAGGCTTCGGTGTTTCAAGCCCTGGCCGCGGCGGTCGCGGTGCTGATCATCGCCTGCCCCTGTGCCATGGGGCTGGCGGTACCGGCGGCTGTGATGGTAGCCACGGGCCGCGGCGCGGATTACGGCATCCTGATCAAAGGCGGCGAGGCTTTGCAGCGCCTGGAGCGCATCGATACCGTGGTGCTGGATAAGACCGGCACCGTCACCCAGGGCCGTCCCGCCGTCACCGAGCTGGTGATGCTCGCCCCCGCGCTCACGGAGAGCCGCTTGCTGATGCTGCTGGCGTCGCTCGAAAAATCGTCCGAGCATCCGCTGGCCGAAGCCGTGGTGGCCTTCGCCCGGGAGCGCGGCGTGGAACTGGCGGAGGCCGAGCGCTTCGAGGCCCGTCCGGGCCTGGGCGCGGTGGGGACGATTCAGGGCGAGCAGGTGGCCGCCGGCAACGCCGCGCTGCTGGAGGCGTTGGGCATCGCGCACGAGCCAGCCGTGAGCGAGCGCCTTGCCGCGGAAGGCAAGACACCCTTGCTGGTGGCTGTCAACGGAAGGCTGGCCGCGGTCATCGGCGTGGCGGACACAGTGAAACCCGCCGCGGCCGAAGCGGTGCGCGCGCTGCGGCGGCAAGGTCTGCGGGTGGTCATGCTCACTGGCGACAACCGGCGGACGGCGCAGGCCATCGCCGGCCAGGTGGGCATTGGCGAGGTGGTGGCGGGGGTGCTGCCGGCCGGGAAAGTGGATACCGTGAAACGCTTGCAGCAGGAGGGCCGCACGGTCGCTATGGTGGGCGACGGGATCAATGACGCGCCCGCACTGGCCCAAGCCGATGTGGGCATCGCCATGGCCAGCGGCGCCGACGTGGCCATCGAAGCGGGAGACGTGACCCTGATGCGCAGCGACCCGCGCGGGGTGGCCCGGGCCATCGCGCTCTCGCGGGCCAGCATGCGCGTGATGTGGCAGAACCTGTTCTGGGCGTTCCTTTACAACAGCATCAGCATTCCCATCGCGGCGGGCCTGCTGTACCCGGTGTGGGGATTGCAAGTCAGCCCGGTGCTGGCCAGCGCGGCCATGGCATCGAGCTCGGTCAGCGTGGTTTCCAACAGCCTGCGGCTGCGGCGTCTGAAGTTGGCGTGAGGCAAACACATATGGCGGAAAGCGAAACGGCGACTACCACCTGCGGCTGCGAAGCCCAGGCCGGCGGCCGCAAGGCTGTGGCGGTCGATCCGGAAATCAAATCCTCCAACCTGAAGCGCCTGCGCCGCATCGAGGGCCAGATTCGCGGCCTCGAAAAAATGGTCGAGGAGGATCGCTATTGCGCGGACATCATCGTGCAGATCGCCTCGGCGCAGGAGGCGCTCCGCTCGGTGGGCCGCGCGCTGATGCGCAACCACCTGCGGCACTGCGCTGCCAAGGCCATCCGCGGCTCCGACGAGGAGGCCGGCGCCATGTACGACGAGTTGCTGGAGCTGATCTACAGACATCTGCGATAGGCGGATTTCCCGGCCGTGAGAGAAAAGCGACTGATACGAATCTTCTTCGTGTGTTTGGGAACGTCGGCCGCCTTCGCGCAGCAGGATCACGAACCTATGGGCACGAGCATGCCGGGCACGCATCACGCCATGAACCGCGCCGGCATGTACCTGATGAACCTGGCCTCGGGCACCGGCCGGAATCCGGCGGCGGCACAGATGCCCATGATCATGAGCCAGGCCGGAAGGTGGAACCTGATGTGGATGGGCACCGCCTTCCTGGTGGACACGCAGCAGAGCAGCCCGCGCGGCGGCGATAAGCTCTATTCGCCCAACTGGTTCATGCTGGGGGCGGAACACGCCCTGGGGCGTGGCAGCGTACTGATCAAAGGCATGCTCAGCCTGGAGCCCGCCACCATCACCGACCGCCGCTATCCGCTGCTCTTCCAGACCGGCGAGACGGCCTACGGCGTGCCATTAGTGGACGCCCAGCATCCGCACGACCTGTTCATGGAATTGAGCGTACAGTACGCCCGGCCGCTGGGCGAGAAGACCATGTGGAACGTGTACTACGCGCCTGTGGGCGATCCGGCGCTGGGCCCGGTGGCCTTTCCCCATCGCGCCTCGGCGGCTGAACTGCCGCAGGCAACCCTTGGCCACCACTGGGAGGACTCCACACACATTTCCTACCAGGTGGTCACCATGGGTCTGTCGCACGGCCCCGTGCGGCTGGAAGCCAGCGGATTCCACGGGGCCGAGCCGGCGGAGAACCGCTGGACCATCGCCTACGGCGGTATCGACTCCTGGTCCGCGCGGTTTTCGGTCACCCCCAACCGCAACTGGATGGGGCAGGTATCCGTGGGCCGCCTCAGTCATCCCGAGGCGGCCGAACCCGGCGACGTGGTGCGGGCCACAGCGTCGGCGCACTACAGCACGGCGAGCCTGGGCGAGCAGTGGTCTTCGAGCTTTATTTGGGGCAGAAACTATAAGACTTTCGACCGGCAGGCCACCAACTCCCTTACGGTGGAGTCCGTGAAGCAGTTCCGCCGGAGAAATTTCGTCACAGGGCGGTTCGAGTGGTCCCAGCGCGACGAATTGTTCGCGGCCACCCCGGAGATCGAGGAGCAACTCGCGCAGGCCGTGCACACGCGTGCGTTCCCGATCACCGCCTACACCATGGGCTATACGCGCGATGTGGGCTGGCTGCGGAATGTCGAAACGGGCGTCGGCGCCAACTTCAGCGCGTATGGGGTGCCCTCCGCGATCGAGCCGTACTACGGCGCGCACCCGGTTGGAGCGAACGTCTTCCTGCGGCTGCGCCTCCGTTCCGAGTAGAATTGCGGTCATGCGCGGGCGAAGCGCCGCTCCTCCAGTACGTGCATTTCATTGCCGAGCCGCGACCGTCACGGAGCGGTGGGCCCTGCTTTTCCTGTTTGCGGCGGCGCCGTGCGCCGCGCTGGACTTGAGCAAGGCCGCTGTAGTGTACCCATCCAGCTTCTCCGGTCCCGAAAAGAAGGCTGTGGCGATGCTCGTGGAGGAGGTGGAGAAGCGCGCGCAGATTCGCTGGCCCGCCGCCAACGTGCACCCTGCCACGGGGCCGGCCATCGTGCTGGAGCGCGGCCAGGGTCCCGCCGAGGGCTACCGGATCCACACCGGCGGTGATACCGTTACGGTGGCAGGCAACGATGCTCGCGGCGTGCTGTTCGGCGTGGGCCGCCTGTTGCGCACGCTGCGCATGGAAAAGGGCCGTATCGATCTGCCGGACGGCTTCCAGGTGACCACCGCGCCCAGGTATCCGCTGCGCGGCCACCAGTTGGGATATCGCCCGAAGACCAACGCCTACGACGCATGGACGGTGCCCATGTGGGAGCAGTATCTTCGCGACCTGGCGATCTTCGGCACCAACGCCATCGAACTGATTCCGCCGCGCTCGGACGATGCCGCCGACAGCCCGCATTTTCCGCTGCCGCCCATGCGCATGATGATCGAGATGTCCCGCCTGGCCGATGCATACGGCCTGGATGTCTGGATCTGGTACCCGGCCATGGATGCGGATTACTCCAACCCGCGAACCGTCGAGGCCGCCTTGAAAGAATGGGGCGAGGTCTTCCGGCAGTTGCCGCGTATCGACGGCGTGTTCGTTCCCGGTGGCGATCCCGGACACACGGAACCGAGATATCTGCTGGGTCTGCTGGAGCAGGAGACGCAGGTCCTGCACCGCTATCACCCCCGGGCGCAGATGTGGGTCTCGCCCCAGAGTTTCACCAGGCCCTGGATGGACGAGTTTCTGGGCATCCTGAAGAACCGGCAGCCGGCCTGGCTTGCGGGTGTGGTCTACGGCCCGCAGGTGTCCCTGACGCTGGCTGAGTTGCGCGATGCCGTGCCGCGGCGTTACCCCATTCGTTTGTATCCGGATATCACGCACAGCCGGCAGTGCCAGTATCCCGTGCCGGACTGGGACGTGGCCTATGCCGCCACCGAAGCCCGCGAAGTGATCAATCCGCGGCCGATGGACGAGGCGCGCATCTTCCGCCTGACGGCGCCGTACTCTATCGGTTTCATTACCTATTCCGAAGGCGCCAACGACGACGTCAACAAGATGATCTGGAGCGGGCTGGGCTGGGACCCGCAAGCGGATGTGGTGGACCTGCTGCGCGATTTCAGCCGCTACTTTATCTCCAGCGAGGATGCCGAGAGCTTCGCCCAGGGCCTCCTGGCGTTGGATCGGAACTGGCACGGGCCTCTGCTGACCAACGGCAATGTGTTCTCCACGCTCGAATCCTTCCAGGTGATGGAGCAAGCCGCCACGCCCGCGCTGAAACACAACTGGCGATTCCTGCAAGCGCTCTACCGGGCCTATTACGACGCCTATACGCGCCGCCGCCTGATCTACGAGACGGACCTGGAGGCGGAGGCCATGGACAAGCTGCGCGCGGCGCCGCGGCTGGGTTCGGAGCCGGCCATGGAAGAAGCGCGGCGCATCCTGGAGCGGGCCGTGCTCGAGCCCGCAGCGACGGACTGGCGCGCGCGTGTCTTCGAACTGGCCGAAGCCCTGTTCCAGACTATCCGCATGCAGTTGAGCGTGCCGCGCTACCAGGCCATCGCGGTGGACCGCGGCGCCAACCTGGACACCATCGACGTGCCCCTCAACAACCGCGTGTGGCTGGAGGAGCGTTTCGGGGACCTGCGCCGCAACGCCGACGAGAAAACCCGCCTGGCTGGGATCGCCGAAATCGTGAACTGGACCGATCCAGGGCCGGGCGGCTTCTATGACGATCTCGGCGACCTCATGCGCCAGCCGCACCTGGAGCGCGGTCCCGGCGCTCAAGAAGATCCGGCCTTCCAGAAATCCGCCCTGGTGGGCTTCGCCTACCGGCCCGAGTGGCGCAGTTCCTGGTGGACGGACGCCGAAGCCCTGCACGAAATGCCGCTCGAAATGCGCTACGATCATCTGGATCCCGGGGCGCAATACCGGCTCCGCGTGGTCTACGCCGGAGACAGCCCCTCGCGCAAAATTCGCCTGGAGGCCGCCGGCGGCATTCAGATTCATCCCTTTCTGGCCAAGCCCGCGCCCCCGCGCCCGCTGGAGTTCGACATCCCGCGCGAGGCCACGGCCAAGGGGAATTTGGACCTGCGCTGGTATCGCGAGCCCGGCCTGGGGGGCAACGGGCGCGGCTGCCAGGTCTCCGAAGTTTGGCTGATCCGAAAATGAACACAACCAATTGGGAAAGTCCCGTCAAAAAGCAGTTGCGCGAAGGCCGCCCGGTGGTGGCAGCCACCATCACCACCGCGAGCGTGGAAGTGGCGGCTCAAATCGCCAACATGGGCTTCGATTATCTGTGGGTGGAGATGGAACACTCCCCCATCACTCTGGAAACGCTCCGCCACATCGTGCTGGCCACGCGCGGGCTGCCCGCGCAAGTCTTTGCGCGCGTGCCGGTGAACGAACTCTGGACCGCCAAGCGCGTGCTGGATGCAGGCGTCAGCGGGGTGATCTTCCCCTTCACCAGCACACCGGAACTGGCGCGGCAGGCGGCCGCGGCGTGCCGCTATCCGCCGGCCGGGCGGCGCGGCTCCGGAGCCAACCTGGCCCGCTTCACCTGGCCGGAACAGGGCAACTATCCGGATTCGGCCGACCAGAACGTCACGGTGATCACCATCATCGAGGAAGCCCGCGCCGTGGAGAACGTGGAGGAGATCGCCGCCACGCCGGGCATCGACGTGCTGTTTATCGGCACCAGCGATCTTTCCTACTCCCTGGGGCTGCGGGGCAAGCAGGATCACCCGAAGCTCCAGGAGGCCATCGCCAAGGTGGTGGAAGCCGCGCGGCGCCACGGAAAAGCCGTGGGCCGGCCTGCCGCCGGACCGGAGCAGGTGAAGCAGTACCTGGAACAAGGCTTCCGCCTGTTCCAGGCTCCCACGGAACTGGGCTTCCTGGCCGCCGGCGCGAAGGGCTACCTGGAGCCGCTGGAGAAGTCGCGTGCCCAAGCCCAGCCGCGCGCCATTTACTGAACCAGCGCGTAGTCCCCGCTACAAGTGGTACGTGGTGGGCATGCTCTGGTGGATCGCGTTTTTCAACTACGCGGACCGCCAGGCGGTGTTTTCGGTCTTCCCGCTGCTCGAGCGGCAGATGCACCTGAGCACCGTGGAACTGGGCCTGCTGGGTTCTTCCTTCGCCTGGGTCTACGGCCTTTGCGCGCCGTTTGCCGGCGGCATCGTGGACCGGGTCCGCCGCAAGACCGCCATTCTGGGCGGCTTGCAGGCCTGGAGCCTGATCTGTATGGCCACGGCGCTCTCGCGCAATTTCCGGCAACTGCTCTGGTTCCGCGCCGCGGAAGGTCTGGGCGAAACCTTTTACTTCCCCGCCTCCATGTCGCTGGTCAGCGACTACCACGATAAGCGCACGCGTTCCCGGGCGCTGGGCACCCATCAGACCAGTGTCTATATCGGCACCATCGCGGGCGGATTCTTCGCCGGGCTGATCGGACAAGTCTACGGATGGCGCTGGTCTTTTGTGGTGTTCGGCGGCCTGGGCGTTCTGCTGGGCCTGGTGCTCAGCCGCGTCCTGGTGGAACCGCGCCGCGGGGCGGCCGAGGAGGCCCGGCCGGCGGCGGAAATGCCCGTGCGGGAGGTCCTGCGGCTGATCTGGAGCACGCCTACCGCGGTGATCCTGATGGCGGCCTTTCTGTGCGCCAACTTCGTCGCGGTGGTGCTGCTTTCCTGGATGCCGACCTTCCTCTACCAACGGTTTCATCTCAGCCTGGCCATGGCCGGCCTCACGGCCACCATCTACGTGCAACTGGCCAGCATGGTGGGCTCGCCGCTGGGCGGCTGGCTGGCGGACATCCTGCGCCGGCGCATGCCGGGCGGGCGCATGGCGGTGCAGGCGGCCGGGGTGCTTTGCGGGGCGCCCTTCGTGGTGCTGTGCGGGGCCACGCAATCCGAAGGCTGGCTGGTGGTCGCTCTGACGGCGTGGGGCCTGTTCAAGGGGCTGTATGATGGCAACATCTTCGCTTCCATGTTTGACGTGATTCGTCCGGAGGCGCGCGGCACGGCCGCCGGCTTCATGAACATGGTGGGATGGTTGGGCGGCGGCGGAACCGCCCCGCTCGTCATCGGCTACATCGCCGGGCGGCAGAGCCTGGGGCTGGCCATCTCGATGGCCGCGGTGGTGTACCTGGCAGCGGGCGCGTTGCTGATCGCCGGCATCCTGGCCTTCGCTCGCCGCGACGTGGCGCGCATGGAGGCGCAGTTGGAGGGGCAATCCGGTGTGGGCCATTCCGCTTAGCCTGTGCTTCGCCGCCGCGCTCGCGGCGCAATCGCTCGAGATCCGCTCGGAGTTTCAGCGCGTGGATCCCTTCGGGCAGGTAGTGGCGGCCGACCGCACGGAGCACCCGCGCGAGATTCTCTCCCCCGCCGTGGCCCGGAACGCCTGGACTTCTTTTCAGATCACGGCCACGATTCCCGAGAATACCCCGTCATTTCTTTACGTCCAGCAAAAGCCGGAGTTCTTCGAGCTTAAACTGTACAAGGAGCTGTACGTCAGGACGCCAGGCGGCTGGGTGCCCGATCCTCTGCGTGCGGAGAACCTGCCGGCCTTCCTGTTTCTGCCGGACCCGGAGGCGCCCATCCCGGGACAAGCGGTGGTCACCTACTGGCTGGATGTGTGGGTTCCGGAGAGGACCCCCGCGGGCCGTATGCGCATGCAAGCCGTACTGAAATCAGGCGACCGCTGGGTCATCTCCCCGATGGAAGTGCGAGTGATGGAAGCCGCCGTGCCGAAGTTGCGCTGGCAGCCCGGCCGAGTGGCGCCGGTGGCCGCCCGCGCGGATGCGTCCGCGTGCGCCATCAACGGCGAATCTGCCCCGCCGGAGACCATCCGCCAATCCATCCGGCGCAACGCGGTGCAGTACACCGCGCTGGCCCACAGCCTGGGCACGGCGGCCTCCTGGTGCCAGTCGCCCGGCCCGGACCCGGAGTGGTTTCTGCGCGCCCGAGAAAAGCTCTTCAAGCTGCCAGTGCAGTAGTCCCAGGCCCAGAGAACACCGGCCTCGGATGCCGGAGCGGACTGTAAGCCCCCAACCTTGAGCGAAGTCAACAACGTCGTGCAATCGAACTGAATCCTGCTGACGACTTATCAATCCCGAGCGTCTTTAGGAGATGGACTCCCTTTCCCAGAATCCGCCCCACAAACTGCTTGGCGAGCGCCGAGGTGCCCCCCGGTTTGAACAGGCCCACTTCTGCCCGCAACATTAGATGACCCGCAGGCTCTGCAACAAAGGGTTGCAATGTCCTGAATAGGTTTGCCGGCACAGATACCCCGGTAAAAGAAATCGACTTTCTGGCAACTGAAGGAGGGTCCTCCACACTGGAGCGGTTGAGTACACCCCCCCACCCCCGCTGATCGAACAAGAATAATAGTCTAATTGATCCAGCTGATAAGTAACTCGTGAACCGCCGTACGGGCAACTGGTATAAGAAACACAATCGATGGCACACGTCGCGGTTCTTGTCGAGCAGCCTTGAGCGAACGCTGGAGCGGACGTCCGGAGAATGCCCATGATCAGGAATCCCAGCAAATACAATCGGAACACAACAACTTCACGATAGGATATTGGCATTTTTGGATACCTCCTTAGACTAGACCTAGCTGTTAGTCTTGGTGCTCTTATCGACCGCTATAGACTGCCAGACTGGCGCGAGGTGAGACGATGAAAAATTCGCCTTCAGTGGCTCCGATATAGCCTCCCGGCATGTAGCCTGCCGGGTTTGCTGCGGTCTTGTATTCGGCGTACGTTGGGATTGCGAACCGCAAGCTCTCCTGAACGTTACCTTGACCGTCGAGTTTCAGAACCACAGCGCCTTCGGCCAACGGATGACAGAGTATCGATATATAGAGACTTCCGATGGGACTGTTGGCCAAGGAGTCGAGCAATACCGCCCCAGGATGGCCACACTCGGCGCAACCCGCGCGAGCGGCTTGGACTTCCGGTGCGTCGAGCAGGGCCGTTCGGACAACACCGCCTTCGAGATCCCCTATCGTTATTTCTGCTTCGATTGCTTTTACAACAGCGAAGCGTGTGCCCGTCACGGGCCGGATGTGGAACACGCGCGCAGGCCCAACCCGCATTACAGGCGTCCAACTTGAACCAGACAACGACGCAACGAGGCCTTCCGAAGTAACGAGGACGGGCACATCATTCACCAGAGTCATATCCGCCACGCCTGAAACTCCCAACACTGGAATACGCTGGAACTCCGTGCCACTTTGATCGAAGACGACCAATCGAAGACCTGTGGGCTCGCTATGCAGCAACACATACACCCTGCCTTTCGAGTCCACGCCGAAAAATCGCCCGTGATTCTGCCTCGGGCCGATGTGGATGGTCTTCTTCAATACACCGTCTTGGTCTGTACGCAAAATCACGGAACGGGCGTCGTCAGCGGTCGGGTTCATAGAGCCCAGGAAGTAGAGGCCAGTCGGGTGGGCGATGAAATAGTCAACAAATTTAAGGTTTGTTTGAACCGCCAACGGAAGTTCCTGGCGGATCTCAATAACTCTTAGAGGTGTGGCCATCGGAATATCCGCCGCACGCATGGCGCATGCTTGGGCCGCGATCACTAAAAGATATAAAGATCTTAAAGGCATTAATATCGCCTCCAGTGCAGAAGTGTAAATGATCCATCGACCGCTGTCAATAGTATTTAATGAACAATTTCGGACATTTAATGGGCTACCACACCACTTAGCAGCGTTGCGCACGCTCCGTCGGCCTGTAATTGTCTGTAATACTAATCCCGTGGGGCTAATCCAGGGGGCGAAGATCAATAAACCGGGCACCAGGATTCCCAGCGCGATACCCGCGCCCGAAACAACCCACGGGGACGTCTTTAGATGCCGCCGCCCTGCGCGAAGTCCCCTTCGCCGGCGAGCACGCCGCGCTTCTCGAGCAGGCTGCAAATCTCCTCGGCGGCCCGGTCGAGGTTCCCGGAGAGGCTCGCCGCGTCCACTTCCAGGAACTGATCCGCGCCCACCAGGCGGCTGGCCCGCTCCCTTTCGGCGGCGTCCTCCGGCCGCACGGAGCAGATGGTGATCATGCCGGCCGCATTGGAGATTTTCGCCAGTTCGGCCAGGATGAAGGCATCCTTCTCGTCGGCCAGCACGTGCACCAGGCAGCCGCGGTCGAACAATTTGCGCTCCACCACGAACGCCAGTTCCGGGTTGCCCTCCAGCCAGATGGTAGCCGCGTGGTGGCCGTAGCGCGAGGCGCGTTCCGGAGGCGAGACCCGGCTGTTCTCGAACGTCAGGCCGTCGAGCAGCGTGCTCTTCAGTTGGGCTTCCCGGGGTTCGCGGCCCGTGATCATGCCCGCGCCCACGGTTTCGTTGGAGATCGGGTCGATCAGGATGAAGCTGCCCGTGGCACGGTTGCGCTTGTAGGGATCGAAGAACAGCGGCCGGTGCGTTTCGATCACCACAGCGCCGATTTCGTTGAGTTCCAGACGGGTGGCGGGCTCCTTCTCCAGCGTGTTGACGTTGACTTTGTAACGGATGGCGCGCACGCCGGCGCGGACCACCTGGGTGGTGTGCTTCACCAGGTAGGGGCGGCCCGGATCGAGCGGCGTGTGGCTCATCCAGACCATGCGGGCGTCCAGCTGCTTGGCCACGTGCGGGGCGTGTGTGGGGTGCACCAGCATGTCGCCGCGGCTGATGTCGATCTCGTCCTCCAGAGTCACGGTGACCGACATGGGCGGAAATGCCCGGGACAGGTTGCCGTCGTAGGTCGCGATGGCCTTCACCCGCGTGGTGCGGCCGGAGGGCAGCACCATAACGGTGTCTCCCGGCCTGATCACTCCCGAAGCCACCTGGCCGCCGTACCCGCGGAAATCCAGGTTGGGGCGGATCACGTACTGCACCGGAAAGCGCATCTCCGTGAGGTTGCGGTCGCTGGCGATGTGCACGGTCTCCAGGTAATGCAGCAGGCTCTCGCCGGTGAACCACGGCATGCGATCGCTTTTTTCCACCACGTTGTCGCCATGCAGGGCGCTAATGGGGATGAAGTGCAGGTCGGGAACCTGGAATTGCGCCACGAACCCGTCGAACTCCTGGCGGATGTTCTCGAACACTTCCTCGCTGAAGTCCACCAGGTCCATTTTGTTGACCGCGACCACCATGTGCTGGATGCCCAGCAGAGCCGCGATGAAGGCGTGGCGGCGCGACTGCGGCAGTACGCCGTGGCGCGCATCCACCAGGATGATGGCCAGGTTGGCAGTGGAAGCGCCGGTGGCCATGTTGCGGGTGTATTGTTCGTGGCCCGGCGTGTCGGCGATGATGAACTTCCGCTTGGGCGTCGAGAAGTAGCGGTAGGCCACGTCGATGGTGATGCCCTGCTCCCGCTCGGCCCGCAGCCCGTCAGTCAGCAGCGCGAAATCCAGCGGCCCGGACGTCTGGTTGACGCTGACCTTCCGCACCGAGGCCAACTGATCCTCGTAGACCCCCTTGGAGTCGTACAACAGCCGGCCGATCAGCGTGGACTTGCCATCATCCACGCTGCCCGCCGTGGAGAACCGCAAAAGTTCCTTTTCTTCGTTCTGACGGAGGAAGCTTTCGATGTCCGTCACGGTCACCGGGGTCGTCGAGGTCATCAGAAATACCCTTCCCGCTTCTTCAGTTCCATGGAGCCTTCCTGGTCGTGGTCGATCACGCGGTTCTCTCGCTCCGACCGCCGGAACAACATCATCTCCTCGATAATCTTCGGCACGGTGTCGGCCTCGGACCGGATGGCGCCGGTGCAGGGACTGCAGCCCAGCGACCGCATGCGGCACATCACCTTCTCGGTTCGCTCGCCCGGCAGCAGAGGGATATCCTGCTCCACCGGAATCAGCGTGTTGCCTCGCACCACCATGTCGCGCTCCTTGGCAAAGTACAGCGGCACGATGGGAATGTTTTCCAGGTAGATGTACTGCCAGACATCCAGTTCCGTCCAGTTGGAAAGCGGGAAGACGCGAATGCTCTCCCCTTTGTCCACCCGGGCGTTGAACAGGTTCCAGAGTTCCGGCCGCTGGTTTTTGGGGTCCCACTGGCCAAAAGAATCGCGGAAAGAGTAGATCCGCTCTTTGGCGCGCGACTTTTCCTCGTCCCGGCGGGCGCCCCCAAAGGCGGCATCATAGCCGCCCTCCGCCAGTGCGTCCAAAAGCGAGCGGGTCTTGAGCAGGCCGCAGCACTTCGAGGTTCCCAGGCGAAATGGGTTGGCGCCCTCCTCGATGGCCTTCCAGTTGGTGTGCACAATCAGGCGCGCCCCGATTTCGGCCGTGAAACGATCCCGGAATTCGATCATTTCCCGAAACTTATAAGTCGTGTCGATGTGCAGCAAAGGGAAGGGGATTTTGCCCGGATAGAAGGCCTTCTGAGCCAGGCGCACCATCACCGACGAATCTTTGCCGATGGAATACAGCATTACCGGCCGCTGAAATTCGGCAACCACTTCGCGGAGGATGTGGATGCTCTCCGCTTCCAGCATACGGAGATGTGTTAAGGTCAGCTTATCCACGTCTCAAGATTATAGGATACTACGCAATGGCGCCAAACTCCATCTGGATTGGGGTGATTGTCCTAGGACTAGCCTTCCCAGCGGCCCCCCAGTCCGAGCCGCTCTCGGGCGCGCGCATTCGCGCCCACGTGCGGTTTCTCGCCAGCGATTTGCTGGAAGGACGCGGCGTGGGCACGCGGGGCGGCCAGTTGGCGACCGAATACATCGCTACCCAGTTTGCCCTGGCGGGGCTCCAGCCTGGCGGCGATCACGGCACTTATTTTCAGCAGGTTCCGCTAGTAGGTGTAACCACCGGGGAGGGCGCTACCCTGGCTGCCGCGGCGAAGCGCAAGACCGAGCCTTTCCGCTGGCTGGAGGACTTCGTGGCCAACAGCCAGACCCAACAGCCGGAAACCCGCTTCGATGCCGAAGCCATATTCGTCGGTCATGGCATCGTGGCGCCGGAATTTCATTGGGATGACTTCAAGGGTGTGGATGTACGGGGAAAAGTACTGGTACTGTTCACCAACGAGCCTGCATCCAACGATCCCAGGTTTTTCGGCGGCCGGGCCCTTACTTACTACGGCCGGTGGACCTACAAGTACGAAGAGGCCCAGCGCAAGGGGGCGCTGGGCTGCCTGATCATCCACACCAGGCCCACCGCCGGCTACGGCTGGGAGGTGGTGCGGAATTCCTGGGGCCGCGAGCAACCATTCGTAACGGTAGCGCCAGGCGAACCCACGCTGGCCATTGCCGGGTGGCTCGCCAAAGACGCTGGCGAAAGGCTGCTGCAGATGTCGGGTCACGACGTGGATGAGTTGCTCTCAGCGTCTGATTCGCGAGATTTTCGGCCGATTCCCCTGGGAGTCCGCATCCGCGGGTACCTGCCCAGCCGCATCCGGGCCCTGGACACCCGCAACGTGGCGGGCGTGGTGCCCGGCAGCGACCCGAAGCTGCAATCGGAGGCTGTGCTCTTCACCGCGCACTGGGATCATTTGGGCATCGGCACGCCGGTCAACGGCGACGCCATTTACAACGGCGCGGTGGACAACGCCACCGGCTGCGGGGTGCTGCTCGAGCTGGCGCGGGCCTGGGCAGGCTTGCCGGAAAAGCCGCGGCGCTCCGCGGTCTTCCTGGCGGTGACTGCGGAAGAGGGTGGGCTGCGGGGCTCCGAGTATTACGGCTTGCACCCGGCTTTCCCTGCCGGCAGAACGGCGCTGGCGCTGAATTACGACGCCCTGTTTCCCTTTGGCCGCACGCGCGACGTGGTGGTGGCCGGCGCCGAGCGCACTACCCTCTGGCCGCTGGTGCAGCAGATCGCCCGACGCATGGAACTGGCCATCAAGCCAGATCCCCGCCCCGAACAGGGGAGCTATTACCGCTCCGACCATTTTTCGCTGGCGCGCGTGGGCATCCCGGCCTTCACCATCGAAAACGGTACGGATTTCTACGGCAAGCCGGCGGATTTCAGCGAACGTCTGTTCGAGGAATTCAACTCGAAGCACTACCACCAGCCGTCGGACGAGTACCACGAGGATTGGGATTTCTCGGGGCTCGAAGAAATGTCGCGCTTCGGATTCGTGATCGGCACGGCGGTAGCCAACCAGGACACCTTGCCCACGTGGAACAAAGGCGACGAATTCCTGGCGGCGCGGCAGAAGAGCGGGGTGACGGGCGGCTCGCGCTAGGCCCGCTCGACGGTGACGATGGCCTGCGCTTCGGCCGAGCGCCCCTCGCCCACCGGGCCGACGTTTTCGGCGGTCTTGAACTTGACCGAGACGCGATCCAGTGCCAGGCCCAGCGTGGCTGCCAGCTTCTCGCGGATGGCCAGCCGGTAGTCTTTCAGCTTGGGCCGCTCCAGGATTACGGTCGAGTCCACATGCACGACGCGGAAGCCCCGCTGCTCCACCAACTCTCGCGCGTGCGCCAGGAAGCGCAGGCTGTCCGCGCCCTTCCAGCGGGGATCGGAATCCGGGAAGTGCAGGCCGATATCGCCCAGCGCGGCAGCTCCCAGCAGCGCGTCGGTGATGGCGTGCGCCAGCACGTCGGCATCGGAGTGGCCCTCCAGGCCCAGTTCGGAAGGAATGGTGATACCCCCCAGGATGAGGGGCCGCCCCGGGGCCAGCCGGTGGACATCCCACCCGAGGCCGCTGCGATATTCGCTCACGGTGCGTGCCGGGTGGTTTCCTGTTCCAGGAACAACCGGGCCAGGTCCATGTCGCCGGGCTTGGTGATTTTGATGTTGCGGTCGCTGCCCGGCACTACGCTGACTTCCACCTGCTCCAGGCGTTCCACCAGGCTGGACTCGTCGGTGCCTGCGAACCCGTCCTCCACCGCGGATTCAAACGCCCTCCGCAGGAGGTCATAGCGGAACACCTGGGGAGTCTGCGCCAGCACCAGCTTGTCCCGCGGGATGGTGCCGCGAATTTTGGCCTTGGCCGCCTGAGCGCGGCTCACCTGCTTGACCGTATCCACGGGCACGACCCCCACGATGGCCGCGCCTGTTTCCGCCGCCTCGTCGATCACCTTCTCGATGGTCTCCGAGTCGATGAAGGGCCGCACGGCGTCGTGTACGGCCACCAGGTCCGTATCCGGGTCCAGCGCCCGCAAGCCGTTTTCCACTGACTGCTGGCGGCTGTTGCCGCCCTCGACCACCCGCAGCCGCTTGCCGTGCGCCTCCCGCTTCAGCAGATCGGCCACCCAATCCAGATCCTCGGCGCGCACCGCCACCACGATGTCCGTGATGCGGCCGGAGGCGGCAAACTTCCGCACGGTGTGCACCAGGATGGGAGATCCCTCGAGCAACATGAATTGTTTCCGGCTGGTCCCCGCCTTTTCCGCGGAGGTGCGGCCCATACGGGTACCCAGCCCGGCAGCAGGCAGAATAACAGCAACTTTCATAGGCTTCGCCGCCAGAGCCGACCCGGGGCCGGCCCCGCCGGAGTGCGAAGTTATGATTCTACCGTGGTTTTCTCCGATGGGAGAGGCTCGGTCTTGCGTGGCGGCCGCTCGTGTCTTTCGCCGGCCACCGCTCCGTGCAGCCGTTCGTCGAACTTGCCGAAGATCATCTTGCCGGCGGTGGTCTGGAGCACGCTGGTCACGACGATATCGATGGTCCTCGAGATCATTTTTTTGGCGTTGTCCACCACCACCATGGTGCCGTCATCCAGGTATGCCACTCCCTGGTTGTATTCTTTGCCTTCCTTAAGGATGAAGACCCGCATGGTCTCGCCGGGCAGCACGATAGGTTTCAGGGCGTTGGCCAGTTCGTTGATGTTCAACACCTCCACGCCGTGCAACTGGGCGACCTTGTTGAGGTTGAAATCATTGGTGATAATTTTCGAGTCGTAGACCTTGGCCAGTTCGATCAGCTTCATGTCTACGTCGCGAATGTGCGGGAAGTCGTCCTCCACGATCTGCACATTCAGGTGCGCCATCTTCTGCACCCGCTGAAGAATGTCCAGACCGCGCCGCCCGCGGTTCCGCTTCATGGAGTCCGCCGAATCGGCTACCAGTTGCAGTTCCCGCAGCACGAACTGCGGGATCACCAGCACGCCGTCCAGGAAGCCGGTTTCGGCAATATCCGCGATGCGCCCATCGATGATGACACTGGTATCCAGGATCTTAAAAGCTCGCTTGACGGCTTTTTCGCCGCCGAAAATCCCTCCCAGGGCGGAGAGATTGAGCATGTCTCCTTTTTTGGCGCCGACGATCAGACCGACATAGGTCATCCAAAGCAGAAGACAGATTTGCACGAAGAATGTAGTGGATTTATCAACAGTGGTCGGGTTGGCCCAACTCAGGACCAGGGACATCAGAAAGGCTCCGAAAATCCCCAGTACGGACCCGCATGCCGATCCGATCAGCCGTTTCAGGCTGACATTTTCCAGGCGTATCTCGAAGAAAATGATGCCCACGCCCAGAGCCAGCCCCCCCAGGCCTGCCGCAACCGAAGGACCGGAAGCCTGAAAAGGGTGGAGGAAGTAAGCACAGCCGCTTAATACCAACACGAAAATGATGCGGACGATGGTTAGATCGAGCATGAGGAACACCCCCTTTAGGGTGCGTACCAATTAGCGCATGGACACCCGTTACGGACGCTGCCCGAACGAACCCGCAGCGTCGCGCCAAGAGTATACCACCAGGCTCGAAAAACTGAGAGCGGCATTTGGAGATGGCTGCACTCCCGCATCTGGGGGCCGCGCCGCCGGGGTAAGATAATCCAAATGATCTCCGGTGCCAAGCAGCTTTTCCTGATCCCGGTCCTGCTCGCGGCCGCGGCTTCCGGCGCCCTGGGCCAGTCCCTGATCGAGTCCGGAAGGAAGCAATTCGAAGCGCGCTGCGGCGCCTGCCACGGTGCCGACGGCGGCGGCGGGGAACTCGGCCCCAGCCTTCTGGAGCGCCGCGGGAGGACGCTTTCCGAGCAGACCATCCGCGATGCCATCCGAAACGGCATCCCCGAGGCCGGCATGCCGGCGTTTCACCTTTCCGCGGAGGACGAGGGCGCCCTGGTGGGCTTCGTGCGCGCTCTGACCCGGCCGGCCGCCGAAAGTGAGGTGCCGGGCGATGCGGCCGCCGGCGATGCGTTCTTCTGGGGGCAGGGTAAGTGCGGTGGCTGCCACATGATTCGCGGCCGGGGGGGTATCACGGGGCCGGATCTCACCAGCCTGGGCCAGCAGCGTACCTTGGGCCAGATCCAGCAGGCCCTCGAACGCCCCGAACTCGTGCGGCAGACCGGTTACCGGCAGGTGACCGTGCGCCTGGCGGACGGCAATACGCTGAGCGGGGTGGCCAAGAATGAAAGCGCCTACGATTTGCAGCTCCAGGACCGTGCGGGCCGCTTGCATTTCCTGCGCCGCAGCCAGATCAGCCGGGTGGAGCATGATCCCAAGCCGCTGATGCCGGCCTTTCATCTCGGCGAGACGCAAAAACGGGATCTGCTGGCCTTTCTAAGCCGCCTGAACGGCGCCGGGCCGGGAACCTCCACCTGGAGCGGCCGCGCCCTGCCGCAAAAGCCCGGCGAGTGGGCCACGTATCACGGCGATCCAGGCGGCAACCGCTACAGCTCCCTGGATCAGATCACCACCGGGAACGTACAGAGCCTCGGCGCCAGGTGGATCTTCCCCGTCGCTGGAGCACGCCGCCTGGAAGTCACTCCCCTGGTGGTGGATGGGGTGATGTACGTGACCACCGCGAACCAGGCCTACGCCCTGGACGCGCGGAACGGCCGGGCTATCTGGCACTACCAGCGGCCCCTGACCAAGGGTCTGGTGGGGGATGCAGCCGGAGCCATCAATCGCGGTGTGGCAGTGCTGGGAGACCGTCTCTTCATGGTCACCGACAACGCTCACCTGCTGGCTCTCGACCGCCGCAACGGCGGGCTCATCTGGGATGTCGAGATGGCGGACTATCACCAGCATTACGGCGCGACCTCGGCGCCCCTGGTGGTCCGGGACCTGGTGATCTCGGGCACCTCCGGCGGGGATGAGGGTGCACGCGGCTTCGTGGCCGCCTATAAGGCCTCCACGGGCGAGCGCGTCTGGCGGTTCTCCACCATGCCGAAGCCGGGGGAACCGCTGGCCAGCACCTGGGTCGGACGGGCCATCGAGCACGGCTGCGGCACCGCCTGGCTCACCGGCACCTACGACTTCCAGAACAATACGCTGTTCTGGCCCACCGGCAACCCCTGCCCGGACTACAACGGCGACGAGCGCAAGGGCGACAACCTGTACTCGGATTCCGTGCTGGCGCTCGAGCCGGAGACCGGCAAGCTGAAGTGGTATTACCAGTTCACGCCGCACGATTTGCACGATTGGGACTCCACGGAAACGCTCATGGTGGTGGATGCTGAGTTCCAGGGCCGCCAGCGGCAGCTATTGATGCAAGCCAACCGCAACGGCTTCTTCTACGTTCTGGACCGCACCAACGGCAAGGTGCTGCTGGCCAAGCCGTTCGTCAAGAAGCTCACCTGGGCCAGCGGCATCGGCCCCGACGGCCGCCCGCAAGTGCTGCCTGGCTCCGAGCCCACGGTGGCCGGCGCGAAAGTATGCCCGGCGGTGGAGGGTGCGAGCAACTGGATGTCCACCGCTTACAATCCCTCGACCGGCCTGTTCTACGTGATGGCGCTCGAGAAGTGCAACATCTATACCAAGTCCTCGGCGTGGTGGGAGCCGGGCAAGTCGTTCTACGGCGGCGGCACGCGCGATATTCCGGATGAGCCGGGAATGAAGTATCTGCGGGCCATCAATATCCAGACAGGCGAAATCGTCTGGGAACTGCCGCAGCCCGGCAACGCCCAGAGTTGGGGCGGGGTTCTCTCCACCGCCGGCGGCCTGGTGTTCTATGGCGACGATAGCGGCGCGTTTGCCGCCGCCGACGCGAAGACCGGCAACCCCCTCTGGTACTTCCATACCAACCAGCTCTGGAAAGCCTCGCCCATGACGTACCTGGTGGACGGCAAACAATACGTGGCAGTAGCCGCGGGATCGAGTATTATTGCATTCGGGTTGTGAACTATGCCTACGAGACGTGAGTTTTTGCTGTCGGCCGCGGCGCTGGCCGCGCGGCGCGCGGGCGCGGCTCCGGCCAAGCCCATGCGCGGCGTTTTCATCATCATGGCCACGCCCTACACGGACGCGAAGGCCGTGGACTACGAGGACCTGGCGCGCGAGGTGGATTTTCTGGACCGCGCGGGGGTCTCCGGCATGGTCTGGCCGCAGATGGCCAGCGAATACAGCTACCTCACCAAAGAGGAGCGCATGCGCGGCATGGAGGTGCTCGCCCGGGCGGCGCGCGGCAAAAAACCGGCGCTGGTGCTGGGAGTGCAGGGCCCAAATACAGAAACTGCGGTGGGGTATGCGCGGCGCGCCGCCGAACTTGGTCCCGACGCCCTGATCGCCATGCCGCCCACCGAGGCGCAGTCACTCGATGACTTCAAGCGCTACTACGCCACCCTGGCCAAACTCACCGATCGTCCGTTCTTCGTGCAGACCACCGGCGGGGCCAAGGGCATCACGCCCACCGCGGACTTCCTGGTGGACCTGGCACGCGAGTTCCCGAACTTCGGCTACATCAAGGAGGAGTTCCATCCCGTGGTCGAACGGATGAAAGCGGAAGCCGCGCACAAACCTCCCATCCACGCGGTCTTTAGCGGCGCCGCCGGCCGCGGCATGCTGTACGAAATGCGCCTGGGCTTCGACGGCACCATGCCTGGGGCGCCCTATGCCGATCTTTACGCGCAGGTCTGGGAGCTTTATCAGGGCGGACAACATGCCAAGGCTCGCGACCTGTTCAGCAAGCTGATGCTGGTGATCAACCTGGATGAGCAGGTGCCCCACTCGCGCAACTACATCCTGAAAAAGCGCGGCATCTTCAAAACCACGGTCTCGCGCCGCGGAGAGTCCCGCTTCACGCCGGAAGCCACGCGCGAAATGGACTTCCAGTTCGCCGCTTTGAAACCTTACTTACGCTGGTAACCCTGCCGGCAGGGAGAGGTCTTTACTCGCTATAGCTGATCTCCATCGTGCGCGCCTGCCGCGCAGCCACGTACAGCACCAGCCCCGAGACGGCCAGCAGGCCCGAAATCGCCAGCCACGCGGGGGCCGGGTCGCTCGCCACCGCGAGGATGGCCAGGCCGCCGGTGACGGGCACCTCCACCGGGCTGAGCGACTTCAGATAGAAGATCACGCTGAACCTTTGCAGAAAGCTGGGCAGGAAGGCGTTGATTCCCTCCCACACCATCACCAGGGCGGCCGGCAGCATGGGGTTGCGGGAGACCAGACCCATCACCAGGAACACCGCGCCGTAACCCAGGCAGGCCAGCACGGCGGTGAGCGTGTACCAGCCCAGTTGCGCAAGACCGTTGCCCAGCAGAAACTCGCGCCACCCCGGACCGAAATGCGCGCCGATCAGCAGCCAGGCCAGCGCCACGCTGCCCGCGAAAAAGAAGATCGCCGCCGCCAGACCGGCCAGGTATTTGCTGAGCGCCAGCACCTCGCGCCGCACCGGCGCCAAAAAGTAATAGTGCAGCGTCTTTTCCAGCACCTCCCCGCGAAACAGGTTGGAGAAGATGCCCACGCAGCCGAAAAAGATACCCAGCCGCAGGTAGAAAAACTGGAAGATGCCTGCGTAGACGTGGTAGTCCTCGTTCAGGGTGTGATGCATCCGGGTGCTCCGCGCTGACACCAGCGAATGCAGGCCGCAGATGCCCACCGGTCCGAGCGCCAGCAGGTAGATCCACCAGCCCCGGCGCGCAAGAAAGCTCTTCTTGATCTCCAGCCGCAGGATGGCGGCCGCCTGCCGCAGCCACAGGTCGGACGTGTTCATGCCGTGCCTCCTTCCGCTCCGATCAGGTACTGGTAGACCGAATTCACATCCTCGTCGGCCGGCGCCACGGACTCCACCTCGAGCCCAAGCTCCAGCACCACCCGGTTGAGCAGCAGGTAGAGGCGGTCGGCGTCGCGCGTGCGGATCAGCAGCCCTTTGCCGTCCTCGTGAATGCGGGCCTCGACTACGTGATCCTGCTCGAACAGGCGCGAGGCCAGCAATCCGGGCTGGTCGCACCGCACCAGCACCTGGATGGGATGATCCTTCACTTCGCTCCGCACTCCCTGGATTTGGCCTTCGGCCACGACGTACCCGTGACTCAACAGGATCACCTGGTCGGAAATGCGGTCCACTTCGTGCAGGATGTGGCTGGAGACCAGCACGAAGCGTCCCTCACCCGCCCATTCGCGAAACAGCGCGATGGTCTCCGCGCGCGCCATGGGATCCAGGCCGTTCAACGGTTCGTCCAACACCAGCACGGAGGGGTTGTGGGCGATGGCCTGCGCCAGCTTGACGCGCTGCCGCATGCCCTTGCTGTACGAGGCCACGTGCCGGTCGGCGGCTTCCCGCATCCCGGTGCGCTCCAGCGCCTGCCGGGTGAGTGCATTGGCTTCCGCACGCGGGAAACCGTGCAGGCGCAGAAACCAATACACAAACTGGTAGCCGGTCAAACCCTTCGGAAACGCGTCGAACTGCGTGCAGTACCCGATTTTGCGGAGGATATCGGGATGCTTCGCGGGAGAGAGGCCCAGCACGCGGACCTGCCCGCGCGTGGGCCGGATCAACCCGGTGATGAGATTCATCAGCGTGGTTTTGCCGGAGCCGTTTGGGCCTACCAGGCTGGTGACACCCGTGGGGATGGACAGGTGCACGCGGTTCACGCCCAGCACATCGCCGTAGAACTTGGAAACGTCGTCCAGTTCAATAGCACCAGCGTTCATCGCACCACCTCCACACCGCGAATCTTGCGCCCCAGCAGGAAGAGACAGATCAGGCAGACGCCCAGGAGCGCGGCCCAGCAACACCAGATGGGAATCTCTTCGCCGCGCGCCACGCGGAAAAAGACCGCGCCGGCGCCGCGCCGCATCGGCTCTTCGAACAGCGAGACCCACACGGAGCCGATCAGGTGGCTGATATTGAGCAGGTTGCCCCACCGGGTCCGCAGGATCCCGTTGATCGCCCCGCCGAAGCCCGCCGCCACGAAAAAGACGCCGAACAGCAAACCGCCCGCGGCGGGCCGCCACTTGACCCACGCCGAAAGGGCCAGCGCCAGCAGCGAAAGCACCAGGATCCAGATCCAGGCGCCGAAGAACAGGCCCGCGGCGATGCGCAGGTTCGCGGCCATCCAACTCGCGCCTTCCAGATACCCCTGCAAGGCAAACAGCAGCAAGCCGGGCACCCAGGTCATCAGCGAGAGCAGCGTCACCAGCACCAGCATTTTGCCCAGCACGTACTCGGAGCGCGAAAAGGGGCGCGCCAGGTACAGCGGCAGCGCGTTGTTGGCCAGGTCCGGCGACACCTGTCCCGGGCCCACAAACGCGGCCAGGAAGAACGCGCCCATGCTCTGGATGCCCAGGTAGGTCAGAAAGAAGCCGGCGTCGATGCGGATCAGCTTGTCCGCGTCCAGGTTCAGCAGCTTCAAGGCGCTGAGATTGTGGTGCAGGTAGATCACCAGCGCGCAGATGAGCGGCCAAATGAAACTGGCAAGGAAGAACAGGTTCAGGAAGCGCGAGCGGCGCATTTCCTCGAAGGCGTAGCGCGGAATTACCAGAAACCGCTGCCGCTCCGGGGTAAGCGGGCCTTCGTAGCGCCGATAGGTTTTTTTATAGACGGCCATTGGCGGGCTCCATGGCTTTGAAGAAAATGTCTTCAAGCGAGTCGCGCTTGCAGTGGATGCGCCGGATCTGCACCTGCTGCTGCGCCGCCAGTTCGTACAACTGCCGGATTTCGACCCCGTCCGGCAGCACGAGCTTGATGCGCCCGCCCGCACCCGGGGCCGTCTGGCAGCCCAGTTTCGCGAGGGCCGCCGTGAAGGTGCCGTTGGCGCCGCGCGTCTCGAGTTCCAGGAACTTCCGATTGGCGCGCCGCTCTTCCTCCAGGTTGCAAAAGGCGGCGATCTGCCCATCCTTCAGGATCAGCACCTGGTCGCAGCATTCCTCTACGTCCCGCAGCAGGTGCGAGGAGAGAATTAGGTGCAGGTCGCCGTGGTCCCGGATCTCCTGGATAAGCTGGATCATGCGCTTTCGCGCCGGCGGGTCAAGCCCGTTGGTGGGCTCGTCCAGGAACAGCACCTTCGGGCCATGCACGATGGCTTGCGCCAGCTTGGTCATCTGTTTCATGCCCAGCGAGTAGGTGCCGATCTGCCGGTAGCGTACTTCGCCCAAGCCCACGTAAAAGAACGCCTCGTGCGCCCTCTCCAGGGCCTGCTCCTGCGGCAGCCCGGACAGTTCCGCCATCAGCCGCACAAAGCGCACGCCGCTCATGGAGGCAATGAAGGAGTCGTTTTCCGGCATATAGCCGGTCAGCCCGCGCACCTGCCGCGCCCGGGTTCGAATATCCAACCCGATCACCCGCGCCGTGCCGGCCGCGGGAGCATGAAACCCCAGCAAGGTGTTGATAAGCGTCGATTTGCCGGCGCCGTTGGGACCCAGCAGCCCGATCGACCGGCCGGTGAGCGAAGCCGTCAGCTTGTTCAGCACGGTTCGCTCGCCGAGCCGGACCTCCAGGTTGTCCAGTTCAATGACAGGCTGCATGGCGGATTATCGAGCCGCAACCGCCAGGGAGCGGTTCAAACCCTATCCTACTGCCTATACGCAGACTGGTTGTGCCTTGTTCCTGGCATCAATAGGTGACGGCGTTGACGTATTTGCCGTCTTCGTCGAAATGCGGCCACGGACCCACGCGGCGGAACCCGGAAACGATGAAATCGTCATACATTGGCGTGGGCTCGAAGTAGCCCGGATACCGCAGGTGCTCCTTGATCACTTCGGCGTTCAGTTCCACGCCCAGACCGGGCTTGTCGGGCACGGGGATGTAGCCGTTCTGGATAATGGGCTTTGCGGGCCCGGTCACCAGGTCCTGCCACCAGGGCATGTCTACCGCGTGGTTTTCCATGACCACGAAATTCCGCAAGGTGCACGCCAGGTGCACGCTGGCCATGCAGCCCACCGGCGAGCCGGCGAAGTGCAGCACCGTGGGAATCCCGTGCATGTCCGCATAGTCAGCGATGCGCTTGGTCTCCCGCAGCGCACCGGACGTTTCCGGGTCCGGCTGGATGAGGTCCACCGCCTGGTTGTCGATGAGGTTCTGGAACCCTTCTTCCAGTCCGAAGGCATCCTCGCCGGTGAGCGTGGGCGTGGTGGTGGCGTCGCTGATCTGCTTGAGACCGCGCCAGTCCCGGTAGTCGACGAAATCTTCCGCCCAGGCCAACTGGTAGGGTTCGAACGCGCGCGCGTAGCGGATGGCGTCGTTTACCGTCAGCCTGCCGAAGTGATCCGCCCCCAAGGGTTGATCCCAGCCGATGGCGTCGCGTACGGCGGCGATGTACTCGCACATGTACCCCAGGCCTTTCTCGGTGGCCACGCCGTTCACGTTCACGGCTCCCGGCCGGTCCTCCACCAGGCTGGTGTACAGATCCATCTTGAAAAACGTGAAGCCCATCTTCTTCCGGTCGGCCATGCGCTTGCCGTAGATCTTGGGATCCTTGTGCCCGGTGGTGTCGCAGTAGATCCGGATCTTGTCCCGCAGCTTGTTGCCGATCAGGCGCCAGGCCGGAACGCCATAGACCTTGCCGGCGATATCGTGCAGCGCCATGTCCACGGCGCTGTAGCCCCCGCCCATGCGTCCCTGGCCGGCGAAGGGCCGGATCTGTGACAGCCGGGCGTCGATCTGGAGAGGATTCTTGCCCAACAGGTGCGCCTTCAGGATCAGGGCGATGCCCTTGACCCCGGCATCCCGCACCTCGCCCAGGCCGTAGACCCCCTGGTTGGTGTCAATGCGGATGATGGGATAGTCGTAATTCGCGGCGACCGTGCAGGCCCGCATGTCGGTGATCTTCAGATCACTCGGCGAAGAATTGGTGTTGACGCCCGCGGCGCTGCGGGACTGTGCGGCTGCCTCTGCCGGCCCAGAGGCGGCCCCCAACGCGGCCAGGCCGGCGGCGTGTTGCAACATGCTCCGGCGGCTCAAGCCCCGTATCGGCTGGGAATCCATACCGATTATGGTAGCAGGAGATCTGAAATGCCGATTTCCGGCGCGCTGCGCCTACCACAGGTGGTAATAGCCGTCCCGCTCGAGCACATCTACCGGCCCGCCGAACAGCGGAGACAGCACTTCCTTGCGCAGCATCTCCGCCTTGGCGCCGTCGCCGAAGACGCGCCCCTGCTTGATGAGAATGACGCGCCCGATCTCCGGGATGATGTCCGGCAGGTGATGGGTCACCAGGATGATGCTGGTGCCCGCCTGCGCCAGCTTGCGGAAAATCTCGCGCAACTCCCGCTGCGCGTGGAAGTCCAGGCTGTTGGTGGGCTCATCCAGGATGAGCGCCTGCGGGTCGTGCACCAGCGCCCGCGCGATCAGCACGCGCCGCGCCTCCCCGGAAGAGAGTTCCGTCATCATCCGGCCGGCCAGGTGCGGAATCTCCAGCAGGTCCAGCACCTCCCCGGTCTTCCGCTGCATCTCCGCGGTTACCTCGTGCCAGGGGCACAGTTCCACGCTGCTGAAGAAGCCGGAGAGGATCAGCTCCCGGCCGGAGACGTCACGCGTGCAGGTCTGCATCAGGTCGTTGGTCACGATGCCTAGCAGCGTGCGCAGGTCCCAAACGTGCCAGCGGTCCCGCCCCAGCAGGCGCACCAGCGCGCCTTCGGGCGTGTAGCGCGGCCAGCATTCGCGGGTGATCGCTTTGATCAGCGAGGACTTCCCCGAGCCGTTCGGACCCAGGATGCCAACATGTTCGCCCACGGCGATGGAGAGCGTGAGCCGGTCCAGAGCCACGCGCTCGCCGCGGACCACGGTCACGTTCTGGAGTTCAATCAGGGGAGGAGCGGCGCTCCGTGGAGAGGACAATGCACTGGTTCTCCGGGCTATTTTTCGATCGGCAGTCCCGCCTGCTGCCAGGCGCGCCAGCCGCCGTCCAGGGAGATGGCGTTCGGATAGCCCATCTGCTGCAAGGCGTCGGCGGCCAGCGCGGAGCGGTATCCGCCGCCGCAGTACAGCACCAGGATCGTGTTCTTGTCCGGCACCTTCGCTTCGATATCGCGCTCGATAACGCCCTTGCCGATATGCATTGCGCCGGCGGCGTGAGCGGCGGCCCATTCGTTATCCTCGCGCACATCCACCAGCAGGTGTGTCTCGCCGTCCGTCCGCATCTTCTGATAGCCCTGAACGTCGATCCGCTTTACGCGCGCCTTGGCCTCGTCAACCAGCTTCAAAAACCCTGGACTGTGCACCATGCCCTGTTCGTGCTCCTACTCGACGCGGCGGATCTGCGCTCCGGCCGCCGCCAGTTTTTCCTCGATTTTCTCATAGCCCCGGTCGATGTGATACACGCGGTCGATGACAGTTTCGCCTTTGGCCACCAGGCCGGCCAGCACCAGCGAGGCGCTGGCCCGCAGGTCCGACGCGATTACCCCGGCGCCGGTCAGGGTCCGTGGTCCCGCCACGATCGCCTGGCGGCCGTCCAACCGGATGTTGGCCCCCATGCGGGCCAGTTCCAGCGCGTGCATGAAGCGGTTCTCGAAGATGGTCTCTACGATCAGGGCGATGCCCTCGGCCTGCGTCATCAGCGCCATGTACTGCGCCTGGAGGTCGGTGGCGAAACCGGGATATTCCTCCGTGGTGACGTCCACCGAGCGTAGCGGCCGGGGCACGCGAATGCGCAGCGCCGTGGGATCCGGCCGCGTGATCTCCGCGCCGGTCTGCATGAGCTTGGCGATCAGCGCGCCCAGGTGCTCGGGGTTACAGCCGGTCACGGTGAGATCTCCGCGGGTGATAGCGCCGGCCACCAGGAAGGTACCCGCCTCGATGCGGTCCGGGATGATGGTGTGCTCGGCGCCATGCAGCTTTTCCACCCCCTGCATGCGAATCGTGGAGGTGCCCGCACCCTCGACGCGCGCCCCCATTTTGTTCAGCAGTTCGGCCAGGTCCACCACCTCCGGCTCGCGCGCCGCGTTGCGCAGCTCCGTTTCGCCGCGGGCCAGCACCGCCGCCATCATCAGGTCTTCCGTGCCTGTGACGGTGATGCGGTCAAAATGCACCGTAGCGCCGCGCAAGCCCTCGGGCGCGTGTGCTTCGATATAGCCGTGCTCCTGCCGGATGGCGGCGCCCAGTTGCTCCAGGCCCGTCAGGTGCAGGTTGATGGGCCGCGCGCCGATGGCGCATCCGCCCGGCAGCGATACCCGGGCGCTGCGCGCCCGCGCCACCAGCGGCCCTAGCACCAGGGCCGAGGCGCGCATGGTTTTCACTAGTTCATAGGGCGCCTCGGGTGAAACGATCGCCGGCGTGTGCAGCGTCAGTGTCTCGCCCTTGGCCGCCGCCTTGCTACCGATATCTACCAGCAGCCGCTGCATCGTGCGGATGTCCCGCACGCGCGGAACCCGCCGCAGTGTCACCGGCTCGTCGGTGAGCAGAGCTGCCGCCAGCGCCGGCAGCGCCGCGTTCTTCGATCCGCTGGTGAGGATCTCACCCTGTAAGGCCGGGCCGCCTTTGATCACGAATTTATCCATGAATTGCCTGTGAAACCCGTCCGCCCGCCGCGGCCAGGCGCCTCTCCGCGGCTTCCCGATCCGCTCCCGTTTTGGCCATCACGATGGCCGTGCGCACGCTGTCGCCCGCCTCCGCCAGCAGTTCGCCAGCGCGCTCGTAGCTAACCCCCGCGGCCCGCGCGATGATGCGCCGCGCCCGGTCCACCAGCTTACTGTTCTTCGGTTGCACATTCACCATCAGGTTACCGAAGACGTAGCCCAGGCGTATGAAAGTGGCCGTGGTCAGCATGTTCAGGACCAGCTTGGTGGCCGTGCCGGCTTTCATGCGCGTGGAGCCGGCCAGCACCTCCGGACCGGTCACCGGGGTAATGGGAAAGCGCGCCAGCCTCGCCAACTCCGAATCCGGCGTGCAACTGATCCCGATGGTCGCCGCTCCCAGGCGGTTGGCCTCCGCGATAGCGCCCAGCACGTAAGGTGTGCGCCCGCTGGCCGCGATCCCCGCCAGCACATCCCGCGCCGTGAAGCCGCGCTCCCGCAGGTCGCGCACGCCGGTCTCCGGATCGTCCTCGGTGGCCTCGGTGGGATGCGCCAGCGCCGCTTCGCCGCCGGCCATGATACCCTGCACCAGGCTGTGGTCCACGCTGAAGGTCGGCGGGCATTCGGAAGCGTCCAGCACCCCCAGCCGCCCGCTGGTTCCGGCCCCGATGTAGAAGAGCCGCCCGCCCTGTTCGAAAGCGGACGCGATGGCATCCACGGCTCGGGCGATGGCCGGAATCTCCCGCGCCACGGTCTCGGCCACCTTCCGGTCTTCCGCATTGATGATGCGCAGCACCTCTTCGGTGGGCAGCGTGTCGATGGCTTCCGAGGCAGGGTTCACCTGCTCCGTGATGAGGTGTTCCAGCATGCGCGTGCTTGCGGCCCTACAGAACGCCCGCCTTCTGCATGACCTCGCGCGCGCTCGCCAACCCCAGCCGCGCGCCCTCCTCCGGCGGCATGTCCTTCAAGCCGCGTCCGAAGACCTCCACGCTGACACCGTCCGCGTAGCCGATCTCTTTCAGCGCGCGGAAGAAGCCCGCCAGGTCGATCACACCTTCCCCGGGCAGAAGACGCTGGTTGTCGCGCACCTGCTCCGGCGGGAGCTTCGCCGAATCGTTCACCTGCACGTGCACGATCCCGGCGCGGCCCGCCTTGAGTATGTCTTCCGGGGTCGCTCCGGCATGGTACCAGTGCCAGGAATCCAGCAGCACCCCGCAGTTGGGTCCGCACTCCCGGGCGAAGGCCAGCATGTCGGGCATCCGCCAGATGAACTCGTGCGGCGCCATTTGGCGCAAGTGCAAGGGGCTGATGAATTCGAATCCCAGACGCACGTGGGAACGCGCCAGAATGTCCGCGCAAGCCCGGAACCGCTTCAGATACAGCGCCCGGAGCTCCGCTTTGGGTGTCTGGCTGGAGGGCATGATCCAGGTGGTCATGCGCGGGCAGCCGATGGCGGCGGCGAATTGCGCCGCCGGCTCGAGCTTGGCGAGGTCTTTTTCGAAGGCGGCGTCATCCTTACGAAACTCCACCGGCAACCCCACCACCGCGGGCTGCAGTTGCAGGTGTTCGAGGAGCGATTTGGTGGCGGGCACGCCCTCCGCGAAGGCCTTGGCCAGGTCTACATCGACCCCTCCGTAGCCGGTACGGGCGGCCAACCGGGCGAATTCCGGCCACGGGGCCCGGCCCGCAGTCAGCGTTCCGTTCAGTGCGATGTACATGAACCTGTCCGGGAGGACCGCCTAGCCCGGTTTCGGGCGGCGCGCTCCCGCGAACTACCATGGTACGGCAGTTCCGGGAGCCCCGCACTTCACCACGGTACCGAGTAAAGCCGTCTGCAGGTGGCACAGCGATAGTGGCCGTGAATCGGCCACGTGGCCCCGCTGTGCATGATCGCGCACCAAAGCGTGCTCAACTTGGACAGCCGCTTTTGCACCCTTTTCATTGCCACCCCACCTTTCACTCGGTATAGATGCGGGAGATCCCGCCCGCGTTGCGCCTCACCACCGTGGTGGCCCAATCTTGCCTGCCGTGACACGGCGGTCCAAAAATAGGGACAGGAGCATCTAAAAAGCATGGACATCAATCGATTCACGGAGAGGTTGCAGGAAGCGATCCGGGCTGCCCAGACCCTGGCCATCCGGTATGGTCACCCGCAGCTTGATGTCGAGCACGTGCTCGCCAGCCTGCTGAGCCAGGAAAACGGACTGGCGGGGTCGATTCTGGCCAAAGCCGGTGTCCCCCGAGAGGGGCTCCAGCGCCGGATCGAACAGGAATTGGAGCGGATGCCCAAGGTTTCGGGCCCCTCTGGCGGTCCGGATCAGGTTTACCTGAGCGGCCGGTTGAGCCGTCTGGCGGCCCAGGCGGAAGACGAGGCCAAGGCGCTCAAAGACGAATACGTCTCCATCGAGCACATCCTGTTGGCCATCACCCGGGATGGCGGCGCCTCCGGGCGGCTTTTCAAGGAGTTCGGCATCACCCGGGAACGGTTGATGCAGGCGCTGCGCGAGGTGCGCGGCAGCCAGCGCGTCACTTCCCAGAACCCCGAGGCTACCTACGAGGCCCTGGAACGCTACGGCCGGGACCTCACCAAGCTGGCCGGCCAGGGTAAGCTCGACCCGGTGATCGGCCGCGACGAGGAGATTCGCCGCGTTATCCAAGTGCTCTCCCGGCGCACGAAAAACAATCCCGTGCTGATCGGCGAGCCCGGCGTGGGCAAGACCGCCATCGTCGAGGGGCTCTCCCAGCGCATCATCCGCGGCGACGTTCCGGAGGGCCTGAAAAACAAGCGCGTGGTGGCCCTGGATATGGGCGCCCTGATCGCCGGCGCCAAGTACCGCGGCGAGTTCGAGGAGCGCCTCAAGGCCGTACTCAAGGAAGTGCAGGAATCCCAGGGGGACATCATCCTGTTCATCGACGAACTGCACACCGTGGTGGGCGCCGGCAAGGCCGAAGGGGCGATGGACGCCGGGAATCTTCTCAAACCCATGCTGGCACGCGGCGAACTGCACTGCATCGGCGCCACCACGCTCGACGAGTACCGCAAACACATCGAAAAAGACGCCGCCCTCGAGCGGCGCTTCCAGCCCGTGCTGGTGGATCAGCCCAGCGTAGAGGACACCATTTCCATCCTGCGCGGCCTCAAGGAGCGCTACGAGGTGCACCACGGGGTGCGCATCAAGGACTCCGCCCTGGTGGCCGCCGCCGTGCTCTCCAACCGCTACATTTCGGACCGTTTCCTGCCGGATAAGGCCATCGACCTGGTGGACGAGGCGGCCGCCCGCCTGCGCACCGAGATCGACTCCATGCCCTCGGAACTGGATGAGATCCTGCGCCGTGTCATGCAGCTCGAAATCGAGCGCGAGGCCCTCAAAAAGGAGACCGACGCCGCCTCCCGGGAGCGCCTGGCCAAGCTCGAAAAGGAACTGGCCGATCTGCGCGCTGAAAGCGACGCCTTGCAGGCCCGCTGGCAGTCCGAAAAGCAGAATGTGCAGCGGCTGCGCGCCCTGCGCGAGCAGATCGAACAGACCAAGATCGAAGTCGAGCGGGCCGAAAGACAGTACGACCTGAACAAGGCCGCGGAGCTCAAATACGGGAAACTGGCCGCCCTGGAGCGGCAGTTGCAGGCTGAGACCGACTCGTTCGCGAAGCAGCGGGGGCAGGCGCCGCTCCTGAAAGAAGAGGTGGATGAGGAGGATATCGCCGAGGTGGTCAGCCGTTGGACCGGCGTGCCGGTGAGCAAGCTGCTGGAAGGGGAAATGCAAAAGCTCCTGCACCTGGAGGAGGAGTTGCACAAGCGGGTCATCGGGCAGGACGAGGCCGTGACCGCGGTCTCCGAGGCCGTCATCCGCGCACGCTCCGGCCTGAAAGACCCCAACCGCCCCATTGGCAGCTTCATCTTCCTGGGACCCACCGGAGTGGGCAAGACCGAGCTGGCCCGCGCCCTGGCGCAGTTCCTTTTTGACGACGAGCGAGCCATGATCCGCATCGATATGTCGGAATACCAGGAAAAGCATACCGTCGCCCGCCTGATCGGGGCGCCCCCGGGCTATGTCGGCTTCGAGGAAGGCGGCCAGTTGACCGAAGCCGTCCGCCGCCGTCCTTACTCCGCCATCCTGTTCGACGAAATTGAAAAAGCGCATCACGACGTGTTCAACGTAATGCTCCAGATCCTGGACGACGGCCGGCTCACCGACGGCCAGGGCCGCACGGTCGATTTCAAAAATGCCATCGTCATCATGACCTCCAATATCGGCAGCCCGCGCATTCTGGATTACCGGGGGGCTTTCGAGGGCGCCGAGTACGAGGAGATGAAGGAAGCCGTGCTCGAAGAAATGCGCCGCCACTTCCGCCCGGAGTTTCTCAACCGCGTGGATGAAACCATCGTCTTCCACGCCCTCAACGAGGAACACCTGCGGCAGATCGCGGAAATTCAGTTGGACCGCCTGCGCGACCGTCTGGCCGAGCGCCATGTCACGCTGACCCTGACCCCGGACGCAGCGCTCAACCTGGTCCGCACCGGCTTCGACCCGCACTATGGCGCCCGTCCCTTGAAGCGGGCCATCCAGAAAAAGATCGAAACGCCGCTCGGCCGCCTGATCCTCAAGGGCGAGGTGCGGGACGGCCAGCACGTCCAGGTAGAGCTGGATTCTGCGACGGGCGAGCTGCTCTTCCGGCCGGAGGCCGCCGCCGTGGGAGCGGCCTAAGTTACACTAAGAGCGGGAATGCACAAGTTCTTCACCCGGCCTGAGTTGGTCCGGCAGCGCGCCCTGTGGAAGCAGGCCGGCAGGAAGGTGGTTTTTACCAACGGTTGTTACGACCTGCTGCACCCAGGCCATGTCCGCCTGCTCGAAAAGGCCCGGTCCCTGGGGGATGTGCTCATCCTGGCTCTGAACTCGGACGACAGCGTGCGGCGGCTCAAGGGCCCCTCCCGGCCGCTGATTCCCGAAATGGAACGGGCCGCCGTCGCCGGCGCCCTGGAAGCCGTGGACGCAGTCACGCTGTTTGACGAGGACACCCCCCGCGAGCTGATCGCCGCCGTGCTGCCGGACGTGCTGGTCAAAGGTGCGGACTGGGCGCATTGGATCGCCGGCCGCGAGGAAGTGGAGGCTGCCGGAGGCCAGGTCATGGCTCTGGCCCTGGAACCAGGTTATTCCACTACCGGAATAGTAGAAAAACTCCTACTGCGCCAGCCTTGACTCATCCCGCCATCCGTGACCTGTTTCTTGGCCTGGGCCGCCACCCGGTGTTTCAGGAACTTCTCAAGCGCCTTTCCGATCCCGGCCGGTATTCCCTGGCGGGCCTGACCACCACTGCCAAAGCGCTCTATATTGTATTGCTGTGGCAGCACTTCCAGCGGCCTCTGCTGGTCGTGGTGGACGGCAACAAAGAGGCTGAGGCGCTCTCCGAGGCGATCGATACGTTCTACGACCTGCTGGCGGCGCGCCGCGAGCGGGGCGGCCCCCAACTGCTCTCCGCCCTCGACGTCCTGCCCATGCAGGGAATGTCCCCGCACGCCGAAATCCTGGAGCGGCGGGCCATCGGACTTTGGCGCCTGGCCGAGGAGCGCGCTCCCATCACGGTATTGCCGGTCGCCGCCGCCCTGTTGCGCTTGCAGCCGGCGGATTTCTACCGCCAGCTTGCCCTGCACCTCCGCGCGGGCGACGAAGTGTTGCTGGATGAAGTGGTTGCGCACCTGGAGAGCATCGGCTACGAGCGCCGGGAACCGGTCGAGATGGTGGGTGAATATTCGGTCAGGGGCGGCATCCTGGATGTCTTCTCGCCGGAGAGCCCGAAGCCAGTCCGCTTGGACCTGTTCGGTGACCAGGTGGAAAGCATTCGCCGCTTTGACCCGGAGTCGCAGCGCTCGGTGCTGAAGATCGAGGAATGCACCCTGTTGCCCCTGAGCGAGTACCCGCGCAACCGCGCGGTGCTGAGCGAACTGGGCGAACTACTACGCGAATCGGGAACGCCCGCCCGGGAACTGCCCAACCCTGGTGAGCCGTTCCCTGGCTGGGAACTTCTGGTTCCCATGGTCCGCCCCAGGCAGGCATCCGTTTTCGCCCTTTCCCAGCGGCCCATGGTGGTCTGGGACGAGCCCGCACAGATCCGCGGCGCCACCGAACGTTTTTGGAAACGCCTCGCGCAGGCAGAACCCTCCGCGGCCTTCGACCCCGCCCGCATCTTTATGAACTGGGATGAGTTAGAGGCTGCCGCCGAGTCTCTGCCGCAGCTTGGCATGGAAGAGCTGGAACTGGGCGGACAGAGTTCGGCATTCTATGTCCCCACGCGCCCCTCGATGAGCTTTCGCGGCAACATGCAGGTGGCCATCGCGGAGGCACGCACGCTAGTAGAGTCCGGCCACCGGGTGGCTTTTTTTGCCGCGTCCACGGGAGAACTCGAGCGCGTCGCGGATATTTTCAACGAGTATGGCGTGGCCTATCAGCTCGGCCTCGAGCAGTCCGAAAGTACCCCGGAATATCTGGCCGAGCGGGCCTATATGGCCGGCTCGGTGGCTTCGATCTATCTGATTCGCGGTCAGATCGCGCACGGGGTGATTTTCCGGGACGCGCTCTTGGCGGTGTTCGGCTCCGAAGACCTCTTCGAAAGCTCGGAACTGGTGGCCCGCGCACCCGCTGCCAAGTCCCACCTGGCCACCTTCTCCGCCGACCTGATCGATCTCAAGCCAGGCGACTACGTAGTTCACGTGGAACACGGGGTGGCCCAATACCTGGGGCTGCGCGAAATCGCCCAGGGGGAGGCCAAAGGGGACTACATGCTGCTCGAATACGCGGGCGGCAGCAAGCTATATGTCCCGCTCACCCGCATGGACCTGGTGCAGCGCTTCCGGGGCGCGGGCGATAGCCCGCCGGCCCTGGACCGCATGGGCGGCAGCACCTGGACCCGGACCAAAACGCGGGTCAAGGCCAAAATGCGCGACATGGCCGACGAGTTACTGAAACTCTACGCCCAGCGCCGCATGACGGAGGGTTTCGCCTTCTCCCCGGACAGCAACTGGCAGCGGGAGTTCGAGGATGCTTTCGAGTACACGGAGACAAGAGACCAGGTCACCGCTATTCAGGAGATCAAGCGGGACATGCAGAACCCGCAACCCATGGACCGGCTCTTATGCGGGGACGTGGGCTTCGGGAAGACCGAGGTGGTCATGCGGGCTGCGTTCAAGGCCCTGGGGGACGGCAAGCAGGTGGCGGTTCTGGCCCCCACCACGGTGCTTACCTTCCAGCATTTCGAAACCTTTAAGCGCCGCTTCCAGCCCTTCCCAGTACGCATCGAGATGTTCAGCCGCTTCCGCAGCCCCAAAGAACTTAAAGCTGCCCTCGCGGATCTCTCAGAAGGCAGGGTGGATATTGCCATCGGCACGCACCGGCTGCTCTCCCAGGACGTGGTCTTCCGAGACTTGGGCCTGGTGATCGTGGACGAAGAGCAGCGCTTTGGTGTGAAGCACAAGGAGCGCCTGAAGCAGCTCAAAAAGAGCGTGGACGTGGTGACCATGAGCGCCACCCCCATTCCCAGAACACTACATATGTCATTGCTGGGTCTGCGGGACATGTCGGTGATCGAAACTCCGCCCAAAGACCGCCTGGCGATTCACACCGTGGTGGCGCATTTCCATCCCGAGCTGGTGCGCTCCGCCGTCGAGCTAGAGCTGGGGCGAGGTGGGCAGGTCTATTTTCTCCACAACCGGGTGGATTCCATCTGGGCGAGGGCTGCCAGTATCCAGGAGTTGGTCCCACAGGCCCGTATAGGCGTGGGGCACGGGCAGATGGGCGAGGCCGAACTGGAACACACCATGCTCCGCTTCATGCGCCATGAGTATGACGTGTTCGTCTGTACTACCATAGTAGAAAATGGGCTGGACATTCCGCTGGCCAACACCATCGTCATCGAGAATGCCGAGCGCTATGGCCTCTCGGAACTGTACCAGTTGCGGGGCAGGGTAGGCCGCTCCAACCGCCGGGCCTACGCCTACCTGCTGGTTCCGCCGGATAGCGAACTCACCGAGGTGGCCCGCAAACGCCTGGCGGCGCTGAAGGAGTTTAGCGACCTGGGCGCGGGCTTCAAAATCGCGGCGTTGGACCTGGAGCTACGGGGGGCCGGCAACCTGCTTGGCGGCGAGCAGCATGGCCACATCAACGCCGTGGGCTTCGACATGTACGTCCGCATGCTGGAGGAGACCGTGCGGGAGTTGAAAGGGGAAGAAGTCCTGCCGGAGGTGCATTCCAGTCTGAATCTTGGTTTGGACATCCGCATTCCCTCGGACTACATCTCGGACGAGAACCAGCGCCTGCGGGCCTACCGCCAGATCGCCAACGCGGGCGATGCAGCCTCGCGCGAGCGGGTGGAAAAAGACCTGGAAGACCGGTACGGGCCCGCGCCCGACGAGGTTCGCCACCTGCTGGACTATTCCGAGCTCAAGACTACGGCAGAGAAACTGGGGATCGAGGTGATCGACCGCCGGCACGGCTTGCTGAACGTCAAGTTTCATGCCCAGACGCGGGTGGACCCGGCCCGGCTGATGCACCTGGTGCGCCGCAACCGGGGAGCGCAGTTCACTCCCGCCGGCATGCTGCTGCTGCCACTCGACGGCGTGTCCGCGCCCAGGGAAATTCTGGACTTTCTGCGGGAGCGCCTGGCCGAATTACACGCGTAGGAACGCCGGCGCCCAATGGTAAAATAGGTTCGCTATGCATGTGCGGTCTTTGGGGCTACTGATAGTGTCGCTGGCGACGGCTTCGGCGGCGGACGTGCGGGTGGTCGAGGAGATTGTCGCCAAAGTCAACGGCGACATCATTACGCGCACCGAACTCGAACATACGCGGCAGAGCATCGAAGCGGAGCTGCGCCAGCAGGGTCTCTCGGGGCAAAAACTGCGCGAGGCCGCCGATCAGCGGGCAAAGGACGCGCTGCGGGATCAGATCGACCAGTTGCTGCTGGTGCAGAAGGGCAAAGACCTGAACATCAACGTGGACCCGGATGTTACCAGGCGCATCGCCGAGATCCAGTTGCAGAGCAAGATTGTGGATCCCGACAAGTTCCACGAGTGGCTTCACGAGCAGACCGGGATGTCCTTCGAGGACTTCAAGTCGCAGATGAAAAATCAGCTCCTGACGCAACGCGTGGTCGGGCAAGAGATCGGCTCGCGGATCAACATCCCGGACGCGGAGAAGCGCAAGTATTACGAGGACCACAAGAAGGACTTCATCCGGCAGGAAGAGGTCTTTCTGCGGCAGATCCTGATTTCGACCGAAGGCAAGACGCCGGAGCAGGTGGCGGCCGCCGAGAAAAAGGCCAAGGACCTGGTGGCCCGCGCCCGGAAAGGGGAGAAATTTGCCGACCTGGCGCGCGACAATTCGGATGATCCGGAGACCGCGCGCAACGGCGGCGAGCTGCCACCCTACGGGCGGGGCCAGTTGATCAAACAGATCGAAGACGTGGTCTTCAAGGCCAACCGGGGTTACGTCACCGACCCGATCAAGGTGCGCAACGGATTCCTGGTCCTGAAGGTCGAGGAGCGTTACGAAGCCGGCCAGGCCAGCTACGAAGAAGTGGAAAACCAGATCGATGAGCAGCTCAGGATGCCGCTGATGCAGCCCAAGGTGCGTACGTACCTGACTAAGCTGCGGGAAGACGCGTTTCTGGAGATTCGCGGCGGCTACGTGGACAGCGGCGCGGCGCCCGGCAAAGACACCGCCTGGAAAGACCCGGCGCAATTGAAGCCCGAGACCGTCACCAAGGAGGAAGTGGCCTCGCGGCGCAAGCGCAAGCTGCTGTGGGTCATTCCGGCGGGACACAAGAAGGTGAAGCCGGAAGAGGCGCCGTCTGCGGCCGCGCAGCCTCCGGCAACTGCCGCCCCGGCGTCGGCGGCCTCCGCACCCACTCCGGCCAAGTAACGGCGTTGCCGACAGAATGAAATCTCCTTACGTCAGCGAGCTCGAACCCAATCGAGTCATCACCAGCAATTTCCTGGTGCATTCCAAGGAAATTCGCCAGAAAAAGAGCGGCGAACTCTATCTTTCCCTCCTGCTGGGCGACCGGACTGGGGAACTGGACGCCAAGATGTGGGACAACGTGGGGGAGGTGGTGGAAGCCTTCGAACGGGACGATTTTGTCCGGGTGAAGGGCCTCATCCAGATTTTCCACAACCGGCCGCAGCTCACCATCCACAAGATGCGTCGCCTGGACGACAGCGAGGTGGACTTCGCCGATTACTTCCCGGCGTCGCAGCGCGACCCGGAGGAGATGTGGAAGGAGCTCCGCGGCGTCATCGACCGCATCCAGAATCCGCACCTGCGGGCGCTGCTGAACGCCCTGATGGACGACGAAGAGATCGGGCGCCGGTACCGCGCCGCGCCGGCGGCCAAGCAGATTCACCACGCTTTTCTGGGCGGCCTGATCGAACACGTGCTCTCGGTGTGCGTGCTGGCGGGCATGGCCGCGAAGCACTACCGGAGCATCGACGGCGACCTGCTGCTCGCCGGCGTGATCCTGCACGACATCGGAAAGATCTACGAGCTGAGCTATGACCGCGGCTTCGGCTACACGGCCGAGGGTCAACTGCTGGGACACATGATGATCGCCCTGCGCCTGGTGGGAGAGAAACTGCGCGGCCTGCCGGACTTCCCGCCGCAGTTGCGGACGCTGGTGGAACACATGATCATCAGCCACCACGGGCAACTGGAGTTCGGCTCGCCCAAGGTGCCGCTGTTTCCAGAGGCCCTGCTGCTGCACTACCTGGACGATCTGGACTCCAAGATGGAGTGCATGCGGGCCCTCGTCGAGAACGACCGCCAGGTGGAAGGTTTGTTTACGGGCTTCAGTTCCTCGCTGGAGCGCGCCGTGCTGAAGAAGGCGAAGTACCTTGCGGGCGAGGCCGGGCCGGTTCGGCCTGCCCGTCCCCCGGCGGCAACGCCGGCAGCCCCGGGACCAACTCCGCCGCCGGCCACCCATCCGCTGTTTACCGCCCCGGCGACGAACAATTCGCTGTTCGCGGACAAACTCAAGCAGGCCTTGGGCGGCCCCAATCCGGAGCAGGAGGGCTGAAATGCGGCACGCCGGAGCGGCTCGCGAGGTTCCTCCGCCGTTGGAGATGCTGTGCCTGCGCGCGCTTTGGACGCTCGGGGAAGGGAACGTCAAGGCCGTGCAGGAGGCCGTGGCGGGCACGCGGACCCTGGCGTACACGACGGTGATGACGGTGCTGGACCGGCTGGCGCGCCGGGGAGTGATCTCCCGGCGGAAAGTCGGCCGCGCGTTCCTCTACACTCCGCTCCTCACGCGCAACTCGGTGCAGCGGCGCGCGCTTAAAGAGTTCCTGGAGGGTTACTTCGACGGCTCCGCGGAACAGCTTCTGGAACTGTTGCGCCACCCGGAGCCCGGCGCATCCGCCGAGCCCGCCCGCGCCGAGGCCCGCCTGGATACGGCCCTGTTGTAGGCGGCGCGCGGCGTTTTCAACGGTCCGCAGGGGTGCGCTAAAATAAGACTTATCCATTCCTAGGAGGGACACCGGATTGAGTTCAGCGTTCCTGGCCCTGGAAGACGGTACGGTCTTCCAAGGCAGGAGTTTTGGTGCGCCTGCCGAACGGTCGGGAGAGGTGGTCTTCAATACGGCCCTGACCGGCTACCAGGAGGTATTCACCGATCCCTCCTATGCCGGGCAGATTGTCATTCTCACTAATCCGCAAATCGGCAACTACGGAACCACCCCCGAAGACAGCGAGGCAACCCGCCCGTACATCGAAGGCCTCGCGGTGCGCGAGTTCTCTCCGATCACCAGCAACTGGCGGTCCGACGAGGACGCCCGGCGGTTTCTGGCCAAACATGACATTCCGATCATTTCGGAGCTCGATACCCGCGCCCTGGTGCGCCACCTGCGCGCCCAGGGAGTGATGCGGGGCGTGCTTTCCGCCATCGAGAGCGACGCGCGGAAACTGGTGGAGAAGGCCCGCCGGATCCCGCGCATGGCGGGGCTCGATCTGGCCAGCAGGGTTTCGACGACGGCGACCTATTCCTGGAACGAGCCCGTGGAGGCCTGCTCGCCCTCCGAGCACATCCCGCCGGCGCCCGAGCCGCGCTTCCACGTGGTGGCCTACGATTTCGGAATCAAACACAATATTCTGCGCCGGTTGGTGCAGGCTGGCTGCCGCGTCACCGTGGTGCCGGCGCTGACCGCGGCGGAAGACGTGCTGGAGTTAGCGCCCGACGGAATTTTTCTATCGAACGGGCCTGGCGATCCCGAGCCGCTCGAAACCCAGGTGTCGAACGTCCGCAAGCTGATCGGCAAGAAACCGGTGTTCGGCATCTGCCTGGGACACCAGATTCTGGGCCTGGCGGTGGGCGGCCGCACCTACAAGTTGAAATTCGGGCACCGCGGCGCCAACCACCCGGTCATCAACCGGCTCACCGAACGGGTGGAGATCACTTCGCACAACCACGGTTTCGCCGTGGATCCGGATTCGCTGAATCTCAACGAGGTCGAGATCACGCACGTCAACCTGAACGACCAGACGCTGGAGGGCTTCCGCCACCGCCACCATCCGGTCTTCTGCGTGCAGTATCACCCCGAAGCCGCTCCCGGACCGCACGATTCGCACTACCTGTTTGACGATTTCGTGAAACTGATGGAAAACGAGCAGTAAGCGGATGCCCCGACGCAACGATATCCACCGAATCCTGATCATCGGCTCCGGTCCGATCGTGATCGGCCAGGCCTGTGAATTCGATTACTCCGGCACGCAGGCGGCCAAGGCGCTGCGGGCGGACGGCTTTGAAGTGGTCCTGGTCAACTCCAACCCGGCCACCATCATGACCGACCCCGAGCTGGCCGATCGCACCTACGTGGAGCCGCTCAGCCGGCGATATGTGGAGGAGATCATCCGCAAGGAGCGTCCCGACGCGCTGCTCTCCACCGTCGGCGGCCAGACCGGCTTGAACCTTTCGGTGGAACTGGCCGAAGCAGGCATTCTCGAAAAGTACGGGGTGGAGCTGATCGGCGCCAAGATTGAGGCCATTAAGAAGGCCGAGGACCGGCTGCTGTTCAAGGATGCCATGCGGGCCATCGGCCTCGAGACGCCGCAGTCCCGCCTGGTCAAGAACGTGGCCGCCGGGCTGGAGTTTGCCGAGCAGACCGGCTACCCCTGCATCCTGCGCCCGAGCTTCACGCTGGGTGGCACCGGGGGCGGCATCGCCTACAACCGCGAGGAACTGGCCGAGATTCTGGAGCGCGGCCTGGATCTTTCTCCGGTGCACGAAGTGCTCATCGAAGAAAGCGTCCTGGGATGGAAGGAATTCGAGCTGGAGGTGATGCGCGACCTGGCGGACAACTGCATCATTGTCTGCTCGATCGAAAATTTCGATCCCATGGGCGTGCACACGGGAGATTCCATCACGGTGGCTCCCGCGCAGACGCTCACCGACCGCGAATACCAGATGATGCGCGACGGCGCCATCCGCTGTTTGCGCGAAATCGGGGTGGACACGGGCGGCTCCAACGTGCAGTTCGCCATTGATCCCGGCAGCGGGCGGATGGTGATCATCGAGATGAATCCGCGCGTCTCGCGCAGTTCGGCGCTGGCGTCCAAGGCGACCGGCTTCCCCATCGCCAAGATCGCCGCCAAGCTGGCTGTGGGCTACCGCCTGGACGAGATCCGCAACGACATCACGCGCAAGACCCCGGCCTGTTTCGAGCCGACCATCGACTACGTCGTGGCGAAGATTCCCAAGTGGCAGTTCGAAAAGTTCCCGGGCGCGGAAGCGGCTCTGGGCACGCAGATGAAGTCCGTCGGCGAGGTCATGGCCATCGGACGCACCTTCAAGCAGGCATTGTGGAAAGGCATGCGCAGCCTGGAGACGGGCAAGGCGTTCGGTTCGGAGAAGCTGGAAAAGAGCCTGATCAGCCAGAGGCTCATCACCCCCACCCCGGACCGCCTGAACTACATCCGCTTCGCATTTCAGAACGGCTACAGCGTGGAGCAGGTGCGGGAGCTGACTTCCATCGACCCGTGGTTTCTGGAACAGGTCAAGGAAGTGGTGGATCTCGAGGGAGAGTTGAATCGGCTCGCGGTCGAGACGGTGTCCCGGGAAGTGCTGGCGCAGGCGAAGCGCTACGGCATTTCCGACGCGCAACTGGCGCGCGGCTGGAACACGGACGAACTCGCCGTGCGCGAACGGCGCAAAGCGCTGGGAGTGCGCGCGGTGTTCAACCGGGTGGACACTTGCGCCGCGGAGTTCGAAAGCTTCACCCCCTACCTCTATTCCAGCTACGAAAGCGCCTGCGAGGCGGACCCCTCGGACCGCAAAAAGGTCATGATCCTGGGCAGCGGACCGAACCGCATCGGCCAGGGGATCGAGTTCGATTACTGCTGCTGCCATGCCTCCTTCGCGCTCCAGGATGAAGGCATCGAGTCCATCATGGTCAACTGCAACCCGGAGACGGTTTCCACCGACTACGACACCAGTGACCGGCTGTACTTCGAGCCTCTGACGCTGGAGCACGTGCTGAACATCTACGACACGGAGAAGCCCGACGGCGTGATTGTGCAGTTCGGCGGGCAGACGCCGCTGACCCTGGCGCTGCCGCTCGAGCGGCTCGGCGTGCCGATCATCGGCACGGACCCCAAGAACATCGATCTGGCCGAGGACCGCAAGCTGTTCGGCAAGCTGCTGGACGACCTGGGCGTCCCCGCGCCCGAGAACGGCACGGCTACCAGTGTGGAGGAAGCCTGCGCGGTGGCGGGACGCATCGGCTACCCGGTGCTGGTGCGCCCCAGCTACGTGCTGGGCGGCCGGGCGATGGTGATCGCCTACGACGAGGAGATGGTGCGCCAGTACATGCGCGAGGCCGTCACTTTCTCGCAGGATCGTCCGGTGCTGATCGACCGCTTCCTGGAGGACGCCACGGAGATCGACGTGGATGCGCTCTCTGACAGTGAGGACGTGCTCATCGCGGGCATCATGGAGCACATCGAGGAGGCGGGCGTGCACTCCGGCGACAGCTCCTGCGTGCTGCCGGCCAAGACCCTCACGCCGCAGCAGTTGGGCACTATCGAGGACTACACCGTGCGGCTGGCGAAGGCCCTGCACGTGATCGGGCTGATGAACGTGCAGTACGCCATCCGCAACGGCAAGGTGTACGTGCTGGAAGTGAACCCGCGGGCTTCGCGCACGGTTCCCTACGTAAGCAAGGCCACCGGCGTGCCGCTGCCCAAGATTGCGGTAGGACTGATGCTCGGCCGCAAGCTCCGGGAGTTCTCGTCTCTCACCGGCGGGCGGACCGATGGGGTGTTGACTGTGCCGCAGGACTTCGTGAAATCGCCGGTGTTCCCCTTCAACAAGTTTCCCGGAGTGGATCCCGCCTTAGGACCGGAGATGCGCTCCACCGGAGAGGTGATGGGCGTGGGCGAGAATTTCGGCGAAGCCTTCGCCAAGGCGCAGCTCAGCGCCGGCACGCCGCTGCCCGAGAAGGGCACGGTGTTCGTCAGTGTGAACGACCATCACAAAGCGGAGGCGGTGGAAGTCGCGCGCCGGTTCGCCGCGCTGGGCTTCCAACTGGTTGCCACGCGGGGCACCGCCGCTGCGCTTCAGGCCGCCGGCCTGCACTCGAAGACGGTTTTCAAAGTCAATGAAGGCCGGCCCAACGCCGTGGACCTACTGAAAGCGGGAGCCATCCAACTGGCCATCTACACCACCACGGGCGCGCCGGCGTTCTTCGACGAGAAGGCCATCCGCCGCAGCGCGGTGATGTATCGCGTGCCATGCATCACCACCATGAGCGGAGCACGCGCCGCGGCCGACGCGGTGGAAGCCCGCCGCCGCGATCCCATCCGCGTGTGGAGCCTGCAACAGATCCACGAGCAGAAACAAACGGCCGTGTGAAGCCGCTCCGCTCCGTAACGGGCAGGGATCGAGTTCAACATGAACCTCGATCTGCGTGATCACGCGGACCGGTTTGCCAGCCGGCGCTGTCATTGCAGGTATGTGCGGCACTCCCAGTCGAGCGGTCGCTGTCCGGGACGGCAGCGTTGCACGGAGTCCACTCCTGGCGCAGGAGCTTCGGCAGTATACAGGTCGGGCATCCAAAATGTCCGCACCTCGGGGGCGTGCACATGCGCCTGGTACAACAGGTTCCCGGACCGGTCGAACTCAAACAGATTGCAGCTATCGTCCGGCAGCCAGCCACCACCGAAAAACGTGTTGCCGTTCGGAAGCGGCTCCGCGTTTCCCATGGCAAAGGAAAACCCTCCCACGTCGGCATTGACCAGCAGGGTGGCCGTCATGTTCTTCTGGTCCAACTGCAGGACCTGGGCGCGGCTGTGGGCATTGGCATCGACGGCCTGGCGCAGGTTGCCGTCGTCGAACACCCCGAGAATCGAATCGCTGCCGGGGGCGAAATACGGGCCGTGCTGATGGGAAAACCAGGGGTTCGGATCGCTCGAGTTCATCTGAAAATCGCCATCCTTGCCCAGCCGCCAGATGACATCGCCGGAACCGGCCCCGTTGGCGAAATCGATCTTGATGATCCAGTCCTGGTGCCGGGCGGAAAACAAGATGTTGCCGTCAGACGTCAGTTGCAGAGCGTTACCGTGCAGCCAATCCTGGGCCGTCGAGGCAAGGTACAGCGGCGGGCAGCCCGAGACCCCCTTGCTGCACGTCTCGCCGAGCGTGGCGGCCCGGTGCGGGTCCAAGTGATCGAAAGCATCCCAGGTCCACACCACTTGCAGGTCCGGGTCCAACGCTAGGATCATGTCTCCAAGCACATCCACGGCGCCGGGCCCTTGTACGTCTGTCAGGATCCGCTCCGTGGTAGCCAGTACGAGCACTTTTCCGTCCTGCAGCCCGAGGGCTTCATGAGAAAAGGTGCCTATGGAGTGCAGGCCCAGCGCGGCCAGTTGCTCGTTGATGCGGGCGACGTTGGTTTCCCGCACGGTGTTGCCGGCCAGATCGAACTCCCGCATCAGCGACGCCGACTGATTGGCATTACCCAGCAGAGAGTAAAAGTACCCGCCGTCCTGAACTCTCGTTACAGCGTTCAGTTTGCCAGTGTAATACCACAACAGATTGCCTGCCAGGTCCGTGGCAAACGGCGGATTCCCCTGCCGGCTGTGCAGCAGGATGCCCCCGAAGGGCGCCGGTTGCAGTATGTCAATGGCGGGCAGATGCAGGGACACGGTGGGTGTGGTCACGGCCAATGCGGGGCCGTCTTCCAGCGCAGATGCAGTCTCGACGGTATGGTGCACCCGGTAGGTGGTGTCCGGCCGCATGCCGGCCAGATAGAAATTCATGCTCCGGCCGGAGACACAGGGCTGAAACGGCGTAGATTGGACGGGTTCGTCGTTGACCTGGAACTGCACTCGCATACGGCTTCCCACGTCGCACGGCGGTGCACTGTAAAGGAACACGAGCGGATTGGCAGTCGGAGTGACGGCCGGCACGCCGCCCGCCACCAGGCTGGTCATCACGAATTCAGCCGTCATGGCGGCGCTCTCCCCGGTGGACGTGTCGCGGGCGGTCACCTCGATCTCGTATGGGCCGTCATGGTTCGTGGCGGTCCAGTCCAGGGTCGCGGAAGGTCCGTAGTCCTGGATGACCCGGAGGTCCGTGCCGGCCGGGGCAGCACGGAAGCGATACCACAGCGGGCCGGGACCGTCGCCGAAAGCGGCTGCACTCCAAGTCACCACTGTGCCAAGCGGCGCCGGAGACGGCACCGAGGGAGTCAACGACACCGAGACCGCGGCCTGCAGTCCTGCCGTTACGGAGGCCAGCGCAACCAGACAGGCCCCTGCCGGCGAGAGAGATAGAAAGCGCGTCTTCATTCGCTACATCCAGCGCGAGAAGGCGGGCTGCACCCGTTCCGACGTTCTGTTCGAATTCTATCGCTGCGGGTGGCGCCGGCCCATACTATCGCCAGGGTATTCCCCAGCGTTCGACACCGTAGAACACACGGCCACCGGCCTTGCGGAGAAGTTGCGCGAGTTTTCCTGGTGGCGGGACGGCTATATGATGGCGTTTAGAGAGGGTTGGAGGTATGTCCGAAGTTTCTTTTGCCGACCTCGCGCAGATCATGCGCGGTTTTCAGGAAAGCCGCGTGCTGTTGACCGCCGTGGAATTGGATCTGTTCACGGCCGTCGGGCAAGGAGCGACGGCGTCGGAGGCGGCGCGAAGATGCGGAACGGATCCGCGGGCCACCGAGGCACTACTGCACGCCGTGGCGGCGCTGGGGGCGCTGGTGAAGAAGGATGGAATCTTCTACAACACCGCGGAAACCGCGCGCTACCTGGTGGCGGATTCGCCGGATTCGGCGCGCGCGGCGATGATGCACACGGTGCACCTGTGGCGCAGGTGGGACGCGCTGACCGGCTGCGTGCGCTCGGGCGCCCCGGCGCCCCGAGCCGAAGGGGGCGCGGGGGACGCGGAGTGGACCCGCAGCTTCATTGCCGCCATGCACCGGAACGCGGAGATGCATGCACCCGCGATGGTGCGAGCCGTGGGCAGCGCGGGCGTGCGCCGGCTGCTGGATATCGGCGGCGGTTCGGGCGCCTACTCGATCGCATTCGCCAAGTCCGCGCCGGAATTGTACGCGGAGGTTTTCGACCTGGCGCCCGTGGTGGAGATCGCGCGCGGGCATATCGCCCAGGCGGCACTGGCGGACCGGGTGACGGCGCGCACGGGCGATCTGCGCACCGATAAGTTCGGCAGTGATTACGACCTGATCCTGCTTTCAGCCATCTGCCATATGCTGGGGCCGGAGGAGAACCAGGACCTGTTCCGCCGCTGCTATCGCGCGCTGGGCGCCGGGGGCCGCCTGGTGGTCCGCGACTTCATCCTGGAGCCGGACAAGACCGCCCCGAAGTTCGCGGCGCTGTTCGCCATCAACATGCTGGTGGGTACGCGCAACGGCTCCACCTACACGGAAGCTGAATACCGAAGCTGGCTGGCCGCTGCGGGCTTCGCGGAATGTGTACGCCCGGACCCGGCCGGCGACCTGCTGATCGCGCGGCGTTAGTCAGTCGGACGGATACTGGCGCACCAAGCCGTCGCCGCGCGGATCCCACTCGTCGATGGGGTTATCCATGCCGAAGCCGGCGGCGAGTTCGGCGGCGGTGCGCGGCGGCCGGAGGTGCGCCGAGCGGCGTGCTTTTTCGAGCACTTCCTTAAGGCACTGTGCCACGATGCGCTCCTCGCCCGGCGCCATCATCCAGGTGACGATGGTGACCCCCAGCGGCGTGCGCAAGGCCACGATGCTGGGCTCGCCCTCCTGGAGCGCTTTGAAGCACTCTTCGCGCGAGAAGTTGAACGCCCTTTCTTCCCATTTCACATACAGCCGGGGGACGTGATTGGTGACTTCTTTGGGCACGTAGCCGGTTTCGACCCCGGGCACCGCGTCCACCACACTCTTGACGTGGTCCACCTGGGACTTCCAGAAATTCCACTCGGCGGCGTGGTCCACCTTGACGTAGCGCTCGACGGCGGCCAGCATGCCGATCATGGTTTCCTTGGCAACTTTGAGATCGCGGCCCAGGCCGCTGTAGGGGCTCTGGTAAAGGGTGGCCATCTCCACGAGGTCTTTGCGGCCCACGAGCAGGCCCGCGTTCTGGGGACCGCGCAGACCCTTGCCTCCGCTGAACGCCACCAGGTCCACGCCCTGCCGGGTGTATGCGGAAAGGTTCTCCGGTGGCGGCAACTCGGCGGCGGCATCCACCAGGAGAGGAACCCGCGCCGCCTTGGCGAGGGCCACGCATTCCTCGAGCGAGACTTTGCCGCCGGGCGCATCCAGGCGGTCGCGGTACTGCCCGAAGTGCTTGTCGGCGACGAGGAAATAGATCATGGCGGTGTGCCCGGTGATGGCCCGCTCCATCTGGTCTTTGTATTCCACCTCCACCATGCGCGCGCCGGCGGCTTCGCACTGCCGGATCCAGCCGGTGCTGTGCAGTTTCTGCACCACCACTTCATTGCGCATGCCTTCTGTGAAGGGCAGGCGCTTCATCTTCTCGGGATCATTGCCCCCGATGCAGGCGCAGGTGCCCACGAAGATGGCTCCGGCGGCGCCGGTGGTGACCAGGGCGGCTTCGTTGCCCGTGAGTTGGGCGATGCGCTCGCCCACGGCCTTGGTGAGGTCGCGGATGGGCACGTAATGCTGCGCCGCGTCGTTCATGGCGTCGATCACCTCGGGAGGCATTAGCGATCCGCCCAGATGCGTGTAGGTGCCGGACGCGTTGATGATGGGACGCAGCCCGAGGTTGGTATAGACCTTGGCCGAATCGGTGCCGGACTTGGCGGCCAGCGCGGCAGCCAGTCGCTGCCCGCCGGGCATCGCTCCCAACGCGGAGATCGCGCCGGAGCGCAGAAAGAAATTGCGCCGATTGAGGCGCAGCGAGAAATATTTCATGGCGAACCTGCTTTCCCAGGGGAAGGGATATCAGATTGGGAAGTCGAGAGCAAGCCGGGATCATTTTGAGGGATTGCTCGTGGGGGTCCGAACTGCTATAGTTGAGGCCGAAAACATAGTATGAGGTCTGATTAGCTACTAACCGGCCGGCGGTGGCCGCCGGTTGCCTCGCCTCGGTGGCCAGGCTCCTTGACAAATCAGGATCTTCGACTCCTGCCCGCCGGTCTGGCTCAGGAGGTGCTATGGAGTTTTACAACGATCACCCCGTCCCCAGGAATGGCCAAGCCATCCAATTTCAAGAAAACAAGTTGATTATCCCCGATTGCCCAATCCTTCCCTTCATTGAGGGGGATGGCACCGGGCCCGACATCTGGAAGGCTGCGCGCACAGTCTTCGACGCTGCGGTCGGGCAGGCCTACGGGGGCAGGCGCCGCGTTGCCTGGTACGAAGTTTTTGCCGGCGAAAAGGCCTACCGGCAGTTCAACGATTGGCTGCCGCAAGGCACCCTCGACGCCATCCGGCAGTTCCACGTCGCCATCAAGGGTCCGCTGACCACCCCGATCGGGGGCGGCATTCGCAGCTTAAACGTTGCTTTGCGGCAATTGTTGGACCTGTACGTGTGCCTGCGGCCCGTCCGTTACTATCCCGGTGTCCCCTCGCCCATGAAACGGCCCGAGTTGCTGGACGTAGTGATCTTCCGGGAAAACACGGAGGATGTCTATGCCGGCATCGAGTGGCGGCAGGGAACGCCCGAGGCCCTGAAGTTGATCGAGTTCCTGGAGCGCGAGCTGGGCAAGAAGGTTCGCTCGGATTCCGGCATCGGCATCAAGCCGATCAGCGTGACCGCCACGAAAAGGCTGGTCCGGCGCGCCATTCAGTACGCCCGGGAAAACGGCCGCCGCAGCGTGACGCTGGTCCACAAAGGCAACATCATGAAATTCACCGAGGGCGCCTTTCGGGACTGGGGCTATGAACTGGTCAAGGAGGAGTTCCCGGATATTTGCGTCACGGAAGCGGAGGCCGGCCTCGCGGCGCCCCCGGGAAGAATCCTGGTCAAGGACCGCATCGCCGACTCCATGTTCCAACAGGTGCTCCTGCGGCCCGAGGAGTACGACGTGATCGCCACCCCAAACCTGAATGGCGACTACCTCTCCGACGCCTGCGCAGCACAGGTCGGCGGCCTGGGGATGGCCCCCAGCGCCAATATCGGCGATCAGCACGCGGTCTTCGAAGCGACGCATGGCACCGCGCCGAAATATGCCGGTCAGGACGTGGTCAATCCTTCCAGCGTCATCCTTTGCGGCTCGATGATGTTCCACTACATGGGCTGGAAGGAGGTCTCGCATCTGATCGAAGTGGGCATCACCGAGACCATCCGGCGCAAGCAGGTTACCTACGATCTGCATCGCCAGATGGAGGGCGCGGTGAAACTGAAAACCAGTGAATTTGCTGCGGCCATTGTCGGCAACATGAAGGCGGCAATGGTGGCCGCTTGAGGAAAGCCCCGATGCGGAAAAAAGTCACCGTGGTAGGGTCCGGAAATGTCGGCGCGAGCTGCGCGGTCCGTCTGGCCGGCAAAGGCATCGCCGATGTTGTCGTGGTGGATGTTCTCGAAGGCATTCCGCAGGGCAAAGCGCTGGACATTCTCCAGGCGGGCCCTGTCGAGGGAGTCGATATCCAGATTGCCGGCGGCAATGACTACGAGCCGACGGCTCACTCCGACATCGTAGTTCTCACCGCCGGTTTTCCGCGCAAGCCCGGAATGAGCCGCGACGACCTGTTATGGGCCAACTATGACATCGTCAAGGCTACCGTGGAACAGGCGGCGAAGCATTCTCCGAACGCCATCCTGGTAGTGGTCACCAACCCGCTCGACGCCATGTGCCACGTCGCGCATCGCGTCAGCGGCTTCCCCAAACACCGCGTGGTGGGAATGGCCGGCATCCTGGATACGGCGCGCTTCCGGACTTTCGTGTCACAGGCGCTGAAGGTCTCGGCGTCGGATGTGGTGGCCGTGGTGCTCGGCGGCCACGGCGATACCATGGTGCCCCTGGTGCGGTACAGCAGCGTGGCGGGCATTCCTCTCACGGACCTGCTGGATGCCGATACCCTCCAGCAGATTGTGAAACGCACGCGCGACGGAGGCGCCGAAATCGTGAGATATCTCAAAAGCGGCAGCGCCTATTATGCGCCGTCGGCCGCGGTCGTGGAAATGGTGGAAGCCATTCTCCTGGACCGCAAACGGGTCCTCCCCTGCTCCGCCTATCTGGAAGGCGAGTACGGCATTGACAAGCTGTTTGTCGGAGTGCCGGTAAAACTCGGCGCGGAAGGCATCGAGAAGATTTTCGAGCTTCGCCTGGCCGAGGATGAGCTCGCGGCGCTGCACAAGAGCGCCGCCGCTGTGAAAGAGCTGGTGAACGTGATGGCGCCCAAGCTCGGCATGCCCGAAGCCGCCGGCGTCACCGCCTGACACCGCTGCCCGCGAGTCGCCCTCCCGGGATGCGGTCGTGGAGGCGGGCCATGAGTGAAGTTACGCTCGATGTGCCGGTGGATGTTTCGGAGACCGCGCGGAACCTGGTAGAGCCTTTTTTACGCATGGACCGCATGCCGCACATCTGGTGTCCCGGCTGCGGCATCGGCACCACGGTCAATTGCTTCGCCCGCGCCCTGCTGAATTCCAAAGTGGATCTGGACAAGGTGGCGGTGGTCTCCGGCATCGGCTGCGCCGGCCGCGTGGCCGGGTACGTGCGCCTGGATTCCTTTCACACCACCCACGGGCGGGCCATTCCCTTCGCCACCGGGCTGAAGCTGGCAAATCCGGAGTTGCACGTGGTGGTCTATTCCGGTGACGGCGACCTTTTCGCCATCGGCGGCAACCACTTCATCCACGCGGCGCGCCGCAACCTGGACATCAAGATCATTTGCCTGAACAACATGATCTACGCCATGACCGGCGGCCAGACGGCTCCGACCACGCCCTTGGGGGCAATCACTTCCACGGCTCCCACCGGCGTGTCCGAGCCGGCCTTCAACCTGGTGTCCCTGGCCGAAGCCGCGGGGGCCGTCTACGTGGCGCGCTGGACCACGTATCACGTCACCCAACTCAGCCGGGCTATGGAAGAAGTGCTTCATAAGAAGGGCTTCTGCTTCATCGAAGTGCTTTCTCCCTGCCCGACGCTCTACCAGGGCCGTAACCGCATGGGCGACGGCCTGGAGACCATGAAGTACTACAAGGCGGCCAGCAAAATCCGCCACGGCGCGGCTACCGCCGAATGCACTCTCTCGAAGACCGGCGAGATTATCGTCGGCAAGTTGGTGGACCGTGACCGCGCCAGTTGATGACTAGTCGCTCCGCCTGCAAATGCGCGAGGCATTCAGGGCCGGGCGGCTCATGTCGCCCTTGGAACGGATAGAATGGGTCACTCGCATGGCCTGCTCGACCGTTTCCGCCTGCGCCGACTGGAGGGCGATAATGGCCGTCGGGAACAATCCTCCCAGCACGACGAACAACACGCCTGTAGCCAGAATCAGACTCTCGCGTGGAAGGGCATCCGCCATCACTGTGAAACCGGTGCGGCGCTTGCCCAGGAACAGCCGCGTGAACAGACGGAAAATGCTGACCGCGTTCATCGCGGTGGCCATTGGCAGCAACAGCCCCGTCAACGGGTGCGACGCCAGCGTTCCGTGAATCAGCAGATCTTGAGAACAGAAACTCAGTGTGCCCGGCAAGCCAACCAGCGCGAGCCCGAATACGACGAAAAACACCGCCAGCCGCGGCGCGTGCTCGGCGAGGCCGAGATGCCGGCCAGCGTTCAGATTCTCGCCGAAGCGGACTTCCAGCAGCCGCAGAATCCCAAACAGACCCATGGTGGATACCGTTACCACGACCAGGTGGACCAGAGCACCGGTAATGCCCTCAGTGGTCCGGCTCTCCAATCCGGCCAGTATGCATGCGGATTGACTCAGAGCGATGAAGGCCAGCAGCCGGCGAGGCGAATTCTCCGTGAGGGCCCGTATGGCCACGTAAAGCGCAGTGGCGAGGGCGAAATAGGAAAGCACCGGAAACAGATCGCGCGCCGCGTAAGGAAACAGGGGCACAACCAATTTGGCTACCAGCAAGGCCCCGAAGTGGCCGTTCAACAGAAGAGCGGTAGGAATTGCGGGGCCGCCATGCGCGGCATCCGCTACCCATGCATGCGCAGGGCAAATTCCTTTCCGGAAGACCACCGCGGCCACCAGGAGAGCAAGAACAGCCATCCCGCCGGGACTTTGGCCCCTCAAGGTGCTGATCGACATTCCGTGGCCGCTTGCCGCGATCAAGCCGATGGCTAGCGCGAGCGTGAGGCCCGATAGCAGCAGGCCCGCACGCGGACGCCACGTGCGCGCGGCGAACCACTGCGGCAGGCAGAAGGGAATCGCCGTCAAAAACCAAGCGGCGAGCAGGACTAGCAGGTTCTCGGCCGAATAGCCCAGCAATGTGGACCCAAGCACAAAGAGCATCCCTGCGATGGTCCCGGAAGTACAATCCCGGCGTGGAACCATCAGCATCGCCCCTAGTGTGAGGCACGAGAACAGCACCATCAGCGCTTCGTCCAATGACTCCCTGGGCGGTGCGGCGCTCAGCAGAAGTGCGCTGGCCAGCGCGGAAACCAGCGCGGCGGTGAAACCGATTACCCTGATCTGCCGGCGGCCGACGCTTGTCAAAATCGCCGCGAGCCAGGGAACCGAGATCGCCACCACGCTCCACGTCAAGCCGAAGCCGGTCATCAATCGCCCCCCACCCCCGCAGAACTCCTCCCGGAAATCGCCGCCTCCCGTTGCCGGGGCATCGGCTGGCCCAATCCGATGTGATCCAGTGTTGCGAAAGCCCGGGACAGCCGCACCAGAGGATGAACCACCAGGCGATCCAGAATCGTGTCCAGATGGCCGCGGTCTAGCGCCCAGCGGAACAGCCACAACTGCATTCCTTTCGGAAAGAGATCCTCCAGGTGCTTGCCGGTCGGAGACAATTCGCCTCCGGAAGCGGAGCGCATCATGTGATAGTCGTGAAGCATCGAGGGTGCCCGCAGAAACTGCAGCGTGCGAACCATGGCGTGTCCCAGGACATGGACTATAGCGATCGATTTCCAACCGATGCCAATCTCCACAAGGACCACGCCCACCTGTGTCAGCGACGCGTACGCGAGAGACGTCTTCGCATCGGCGCTGGCACGCCCAACGATGGTGCCGTGGATTGCCGTGATCACGCCGGTCGCGATCACCAGGCCGGAAACGAGTGCGGACTGCGCAATCATCGGTTGAACCCGCAGCAGGAGATAAGCTCCGGCGTGAATCGAGATCGCGCCGTAAAAAATCGCGCTCGAGGGCGTGGGGCCCTCCATGGCTCGGGGAAGCCATTCCGAGAAGGGAACCTGGGCGGCCTTTCCGGCAGCCGCCAGCAGGAGAAGCAGGCAGGCGATCACCGTCTGGCCCCCGGTCAGCTTGGGAAGGCCCGCGGCAAACGAAGCCGTCCCGGCCCAATGATGCATCGCGAAAACCGCCACCAGCAACCCGATGTCGCAAGCACGATATACCACGAAGACGCGAAGACCGTTTTCGACCGGCGCGGTGCGCTGCTGGAAGAAGGCGATCAGCAGCACGGACGTGATGCCCACCAACTCCCATCCGCCCACCAGCAGGTCAAACGATCCGGCCGCGAACGCGACGAGCGAGCCGAACGCGAACAGATGCAGCAGCAGGAAGAACCGAAGAAAACCGCGCTCCCGGTGCAGGTATGTCGCAGAGAATTGTCCGATGAGTCCGGAGAGCACCACGGTCATGCCCAGGAAGGGAAGGGAAAGGCGGTCTGCCATCAGCACGAGCGGGAAGTGATAGTTGTGCACCGCGAACCAGTTGCCGAAGGCCACCTCGACAGAGGGAGTTCTTGTCCACAGTAGCTTCCCGACAATGGCGGCGAGCCCGAAAACGGAGGAGGAAAATGTCGCTCCCGTGACCCGGGAGAGCACTCGTTCGGATGGAACCCAGCCCGTCAACCACAGCAACCCGAAGACCGCGAAGACCACCCCGGGCGCCAGCACCACAACGACGAGCGTGGCTTGCAAAAGGTCCATACCTATTGCCCCCCTGCCCTCCCCTCCCGGGTGCTCCCGGCGGTGTAAGCCTTTGATTCCCCATGGGTTTCGTCCGCGGACGCTGACCCACGGCGAACACCTTGCCCCTGAATCCAGGCCATGGTCAGATGCTGGAGCTTGCCGGCATACCATTCCGTGGAAGTTAGTGCGACCGGCAGCCGCTCCACAGGCTCGTCAAATTCCTCAAAGCCGCCATCCCGGCGGACATGCACGCGGCCTGTTGCCGGGTCGATCGTGGCTATACGAATCCAGCGATGGTCCGTCAGGCGCTTTAGCGAGGCATTCGCGTTGACTACCGGCATCAGCCGTTCTGGCGTCGTTTCGATCACGAAGAGCATGCGCACCGGCTCATGGATTTCGACCATTTGCCAGGGCAGTCCCGTTCGCAGATCGCTGGCGTGACCATCCATCACGCCGACCAGGCCAGTCACATTGTGGGGGAGCTTCGTCCCGCAGCCGTAGCGATCGTTGTCCACAAAGGAAAAATAGTATTCCAGGCTGATCCCCGCGCAGACGGGAACAACCGCCGCCAGCAGTTCCGCGAGGCTCCGGTCATCGGGGTCCTGGCCGGCGTCGTAGGAGACCAGGAAAGCCCGCCGGTCCAGGAACAGTCCGCGGGTCAGGCTGCGGCGTCCAACCACACACACCGCGTTGGTGCAGTGACCGTATTCAGGCCGTGGTTGGGCCAGATGTTCACTCCGTTCCTCGACGTGGCGAAGAGCAACCTCCGGCGACACGGGCACCTTCGAACCCTCGAATCGCCGGGCGCGTTCGTGAGCGTTCAGCGCCCTGGCCTTGTCCAGCGACTCGCGAAGCCGGTCCAGATCGGCTTGATGCGCGGGGGGGACTTCCGTGAGATCGTAAAGCTCCACGTCGTCACTACAAGTATCGTGATAACCGCCCACAAACCAAGTGTCATGCGGGATGTCGATACCTCGCTGGCGCAAGGCGGCGCGCACGTCGGGACGGTTTGCCATGGCCGCGAAAAGCCGTGCGTTCGGCCCCCCGCGGCGTCCCCCGCACGCTCCGCAATCGTGGGCTGATTCATGCGGGTTGTTCAGACTTGAGGATCCGTGGCCGAGGATCAGCACGACGCGGGCGAAACCTCGCGCTAAGCCCGCGGGGCGCAATACGCTGGCCACTGCTTCTGTTTTTTCCGCGGCTGAGAATCCCACCAGCAGGCCCCTCACCGCCTCCTGCGATTGCGCGCTGTTCCGCATCAGGGTCAGCTCCGTGCGGGGCTCGGGAAGGAACTCCCGGTTCATCCACTCACGCAACCGGGCATAGCGCCGCGGCGCCAGGAGGTGGCCGATCAAGGGGACCGCGGAAAGCAACCCGAGGGCGGTGGTCGAAAGCCAGCCGCGCATCAGCGTTCTGGATGATACGAACGAATTCCGCATCAGCCGTCCCAGTATCCGCCGGCGGAGACGGCGGCTCTCCAGCAGCGCGCTGTCTTCCGCTTTCGGCTGTTCGAGCACGGCGTGACGCGGCTTCACCACCACCGGGCAAAACGCCGCGCCATGCGGGTCGTCGATGCCTTTGTAGTCCACCACGACGCCAAAATACCCGGCCGAACCGAACGTCTCGATTTGCGGGTTGACCTCTTCGAGCGCCCGCCGCATGGATTCTTCACGCTCGTCGATGCAGAAGAACACCTGGGCTGCCGGCCGGTCTGTGCGATCGGAGCAGCACCGGTACCTCCGGTGGCTTGCCAGCCCTTGCAGGATCTCGCGTTCATGCCGGCGCTCATAGGCGAGGTGCAGGATCCGGCGCCGCTCCAGTCCGTTGCATGCTCCCACTTCGCTGACGAACGCCTGCCACTCGGCGCCGGAAAGCCGGATTATTTCATCGGCGGAAAGGGACACCACACGCGCCGCGTCATAGAGGCGCGCCGCGCGGCTCAGGCGTCGCCTTTCCTGAGTCTTGAGCGGGGGCTCCTCGGAGCCGGCCTCGGCCGCGCCCATGCGGGAAGCCACACGGGTCATCGTCAGCCGCACCGCAAGAAAATCCATCAAGGAGCAGGGCACCGGTTCATGCGGAGCCAGCGCCGGGTCTTCTTCGAGCCGCCGCATCAACCCCGCCCAGCCGGGTAATGCCAGTAGTTCGGACTGAAGCACGCCGCCCCACTCAGCCTCCGCCAGATCCTGGCTGTCCAAGTAGTCCAACACGGCATCGGCGGCCGAGAAGGAGTGGCTCTCCTGGCGCCGGAACTCGTCATCCAAACCTGTGAGGTATCGAGGGAAGACGCCGCCCCGCCGGGCCAGGAGCGTTCGGACGCTCTCATAGAAGCCTCTCTCCCGGTTGGGCATCGGCCAATAGGCCATGCCCTGATCCAGGAATACCGAGCAAAGCCGGATTAGCCAGGGGTGGATCGCCTCGTCCACCGGACGCGGCGGTGCTGCGTCTTCCTCATGCGCCACCGCACGATCGAAACAGGCCTCGAACAACGCTCGCAGGGCCGGCTGGTGGAAGTCCCGGGACAGGTCGCCTTGCTCGGTCCGCCAAAGGATTGTGGCGGCGTCAAACTCCCGCACGCCCGGCGTCATCATGGCGCGCCGAAGCGAGTGCCGGCTGAGCCGCGGAAACACCATCGCGTCCGGCTCGCTGTCCAGGACAGCGTCAATATCTTCCAGGCGAATGCGGCCGCGAGCGAGCTCGGCGCGATAGGCTGCTTCGCTCATGTAAGGTTCGGCGCCGAACAGATGCGCGGCCCGGATCACGGCCTGCTCGAAGGTCAAGTCCTCGAAGGCGTGCAGTGTGTTGTGGTGAACGAAGACTCCGATCGGGCCCTGTTTCGGAAGCAGATGCACCGCCTCCTCAACCGCCCGGAGCAGCCGGTCCTGGCGCGACCCGGCCCGGTGTTCGGCCTGGCTCAAGCCGCTACCGCCGGGCGTCTTCTGCGCACGAGTTCGTGTTGGAACATCAGTTCAACGAGATCCACTGGTATGTATCCACAGCCAGTCAGCGTTACGGCTACGAACACCAGAGACTCCGCAGAGCCGGCTTCGGGGCACGCGCCAAGTCTTCTGTGGAACGAGGATACCTTCAGTATATCAATCTCGCGCCGACTGAACCTGAACGGACGCCTCCAAGCGCCGTCCGTCCTGCTTGCCGGGTATTTGCCCCTCAGCCCGCTTGTGAGCGCCGCCGCCGTCGAGTTGAAATGAAGACAATGCCAGAGATCGCGCGCTACACCTGCTACCGGGCCGCCGGCCCGATCATCGTCGATGGCGGACTCGACGAGCCTTCCTGGCGCCTGGCGCCGAAATCCACCCCCTTCGTGGACATCGTGACGGGCGAACCCGCTTGGTATGACACCCACGTGCAATTGCTGTGGGATGACGCCTGCCTCTACTTCGGCTTCACCGCCGAAGAGCCCGATGTCTGGGCCACGCTCACCGAGCGCGACTCCAAGATCTATGAGGACAACGACGTGGAGGTCTTCATCGCCGCCCCGGACGCCTACTACGAGTTCGAGATCAACGCCTTCAACACCATCTACGAGGTGTTCTGGATCTGGAAAGACGCCCTGGCGCCCGGCAGCCCTTACTCCGGCAGGCACGAGTGGGACCCGCGGGCGCACCCGGTGATGACCCTCTCCGGCATCGGCGGCCATATCCATCCGCGCGGCGAGCGCTGGGGATTTCTGGACTGGGATTTCCCGGGCCTGCGCCATGCTGTCCACATCGACGGTACGCTCAACCGGCATGACGACGTGGACCGTGGCTGGACCGTGGAACTGGCCTTCCCCTGGAAGGGCTTTTACGGCCTGGCTGCCGGGCGCTCCCTGCCGCCGCGGGACGGCGACGTATGGCGCATCGACTGCTCCCGCTTCGAACAGAAAGACCGCCGTGGAAAGGCCCTCGCGCGGAGCGCCGGCTGGACCTGGAACCAGCACGGGCACTACGATTCCCACATACCCGAGGTCTTCCCTTACGTCACCTTCTCGACCCGCGTGGTGGGCGCATGACTGCTATACTCAGAGAGCCTATGAGACCGGGCTTTTGGCTGCTCCTTCTGGCGGCGGCCGCCGCAGCCGCACCGTTGCACGTGCGTCCGGATCCGGCCGCCTGGACTACGTGGGCGCCGAGGGCCGAAATCATGCCCCGCACCTTCGTGGACCGCATTCACGCGCGCACGCCCGCCGGTGCGCTGGCCATCTCCGGTAACAGCAATCCGGGTGAGTATGGCGGCTGGGTCTCGACCGTTGCGGGAATCGAAGCGGGCCGATGGTATCGCTTCTCGGCTTTCTACCGCGCCCAGGGGGCGTCTTACGAACGCGGGCAGGTGCTCGCGCGCCTGGACTGGAAGAGCACCTCCGGCCATCGCGCCGGTAAGCCGGACTATGTCTACGCCGCCGAGCGGCAGGGAGAATGGACCCGGGTAAGCCTGGAGACCCCCGCGCCGGAAGGCGCTGCCGGCGTCCAGATCCAGCTTTACCTCGTCAACGCGCCTGCCGCCACCGTCTGGTGGGACGAGGTGGTATTGGACCAGATTCCCGCGCCGCCGCCTCGCCAGGTCGTCGTCCAGGCCATCAACTACCGGCCCGAGCACGCCGCCTCCGCGGAAGACAGCGTAAGCCAGTTCCTGGCTCAGGTGGACCGCCTGGTCACGCGCGCCGATGTCATCCTTCTGCCGGAGGGCATCACCGTGGTGAGCACGGGCAAGACCTATGCCGAAGTGGCCGAGCCTGTCCCCGGCCCTACCACCGCGCGCCTGGGCGAGATGGCCCGCCGCAAGCGCGCCTACCTGGTGGCGGGCATCTACGAACGCGAGGGCACGACACTCTATAACACTTCCGTGCTCCTGGACCGCCAGGGCCGCCTGCTGGGCAAATACCGCAAAGTCTACATCCCGCGCGAGGAGATGGACGGCGGCCTGACCCCTGGTTCGGACTACCCGGTCTTTCAAACCGATTTCGGCAAAGTCGGCATGATGATCTGTTGGGATCTGCAATACGCCGATCCGGCGCGCAACCTCGCCCTGCGCGGCGCCGATCTCATCCTCATGCCCATCTGGGGAGGCAACGAAGCGCTGGGCAAGGCTCGCGCCATTGAAAACCAGGTCTTTCTGGCCTCCTCAGGCTACGATTACCCGACCTACATCCTGGACCCCAACGGAGAAGTGCTCTCCCTCGCCCGCGAGCGCGGCACCGCCGCCACCGCCACTATCGACCTCAGCCGCCGCTATGTGGACGGCTGGCTCGGCGACATGCGGGAGCGCTTCCACAAAGAAATCCGCCTGGACCTCAATACCCTGGTGCGTTGACCGCCAGTCCACCCTCCCGCTCTGACTGGTATACTGTTCCCGGCTCGCGCCCGGTTAGGAGCAATTTCCTGTCGCGGGACGCGAGGACTGGGTATAGCCGGGCTCGTTCAAACTGGGGATCTAAATCACCGTAACGGGAGAATCCTATGCCTGCACTGTCTGTGGAGCAGTTGAGAAGTTCTTTCCGCGGCGAGCTGATCCAGCCTGCGGATGCCGCCTACGAATCTGCGCGCAAAGTTTACAACGGCATGATCGACAAACGCCCGCATCTGATTGCGCGCTGTGCGGACGTTGCCGACGTCATCGCCGCCGTGGAATTTGGCAGAGAGAACAACCTGCTCACTGCAATTCGCGGTGGCGGCCACAATGGCGCCGGACTCGGCACCTGTGACGACGGACTGGTCATCGACCTCTCGCGCATGAGGGGTATCCGGGTGAACCCAGCCGCCCGGGCCGTCCGCGTGGAGGCCGGGTGCGTCTGGGGCGACGTGGACCATGCGACGCACGCCTTCGGCATGGCCACGCCCTGCGGCTTCATTTCCACCACTGGAGTAGCTGGGCTCACTCTGGGCGGCGGCATCGGTTACCTCACCCGCCGCTTCGGCCTCACCATCGACAATCTGCTCGCCGTCGACATGGTCCTGGCCGACAGCCGCTTCGTGACGGCGAGCACCGAGGAAAATGCCGATCTGTTCTGGGCCGTGCGCGGCGGCGGCGGGAATTTCGGCGTGGTCACTTCCTTCGAATTCCGGCTGCATTCGGTCAACACGGTCCACTTCGGCCCGACCTTCTGGCCGCTCGACGAGGCCGCCACTGTGCTTCGCGCTTGGCGGGACTTTATCCGAGAAGCTCCTGAGGAAATCAACGGCTTTTTTGCGTTTCTCGTCATCCCGCCGGCCCCTATGTTTCCCGAGGCTCTCCACATGAAGAAGGTGTGCGGTGTGGTCTGGTGTTGCACCGGCTCCGCCGAGCAGGCCGAAGAATGCCTGAGGCCCATGCGCACCTTGGGCCACCCGGTCTTCGACCACGTCGGGCCGGCTCCGTTTCCGGTTGTGCAGAGCCTGTTCGACCCGCTGTTTGTTCCCGGCCTGCAATGGTATTGGCGCGCGGACAACTTCACGGACCTGAGCGAGGAAGCCATTGCCCGCCACGTCGAACACGGCTCCCGCTTGCCGACCATGCTGTCTACCATGCACCTCTACCCGGTCAACGGCGCCGCGCAGCGGGTAGGCCGAAATGACACCGCCTACAGTTTCCGCGAGGCGCTGTTCGCCGAGGTGATCGTGGGAGTGGACCCGGACCCCGCCAACCGCGAAACGATCACGGCCTGGTGCAAAGACTACTGGGACGCCCTGCATCCCTATTCCGCCGGCGGCGCCTATGTGAACTTCATGATGGAAGAAGGCCAGGACCGGGTGCGGGCCACCTATCGGGACAACTACGATCGCCTGGCCGCCATCAAGAAGAAGTACGATCCCAACAACTACTTCCGCGTAAACCAGAACATCCGGCCGGCGGAGTAAGCGGCCAGTTCGCTACTGCAACGGCGGGTTTTGCCGCAATGCCTCGAGTTGCGCAAGCCACCCGCGGAAATGAGGGCACTCTCGCCGCATGGCGTCGATGCTGACACCGCGGGCGGCTATCGTTCCGTGCAGCACCTTGTTGTAGGAACGGAAGACCCGGAGAACGCATTTGGACGGTGCTGTTGCAGGATTATCGTTGATGTCTTCGGGCGTTGGGAAACCGTCGCGCACATCCTGGAACGTCTGCGCAAGTTGAGGCTGCGCGAGGGCCCTGGCGAAAGCAGGCGGGTCGCTGAAAAGCAACCCTTCGTACTCGTGTAATTGAAGATAGGGCAGCAATCTGACGTCGGGCCGGAAATCGGGGATCAGTTTACATATCTCGGCCTTGATCGCTTCTTCGATGCGGGTCACCTTGGCAATGTTCGGCAAGCCGGGAGGGAGCGGCATGCCCGGAAAGCCTTCGCCCAGCCCATAAAAGTCGAGCATCGTGGAGCAATACGCGGTGCGGTCCTGCTTCAGATGGAGAAGCAGATCCTTCTTCACACGGGCGTAGTTGGCCGCTCCGCCCTTATGCCCAGGAACGCCCAGCACAATCGGAGTCAACGATACCCCGGATGGCCACAAAGCTTCCGCCAACACGCTCCGGACGAAGGCTTCCTCGGTTGGGCCTTCCACCACCACCTTCACCCGCGTCACGAGTTTTCGTTTCCATCCGGCACAAGCTGCGGCGCATTTTCCGGCCCAGGCCTGCCGCCGAGCACGTTCTTCTGCCAGAGTTCACCCAGCGTGTATTCCTCCAGCCATGCGGATAGTTCCGTGGAGTCAAGGCGCCGGAACACGGACTCTCCCTGGTGGCGTTCGACGACCACAATATCTTCCGGTGCAAACTCGTTCAATAAGGGTGCGGATTGTGTCGAGATGATAACTTGCCGTTGGTTCGCCGCTTGCTTGAACAGATTGCCAAGCAACGTCAAGGCGTAGGGATGCAAGCCCAGTTCCGGTTCGTCGAAGAGCATCGTGGGAGGACTGAGGGGCTGAAGCAAAGCCGTCGTGTAGCAGATAAAGCGCAGGGTCCCGTCTGAAAGCTGATTGGAGAGAAATGGGTAGTCGGAATCTTTTTGCCGCCACTCGAGCTGGATCAGATCGGGGTTTGTCGGCATGGGACGGAGGTGAAAGTCATCGAAAAAAGGAGCGGCCAGCCGCACCACGTCACGAATCTGATTGTATCTTCCGCGGGAGGTCTGGAGAATGCGATACAGAAACGCCGCTAGATTTTCTGCGTCCTGGCGGAGCCCGGCATTGTCGCTGATCGGCCTCGGGCGGCGGACACCGGCGGAAAGACTTGTATCGTGGAAGTGATAAACTACCCAGCGGGAAACCGCCTCATACACGTAATGCGGCACGCCATACTTGCCGCGCTGGCCGGGGTCATCTTTCCGGTCTTTGAGCTTCGCCTCGGCATGCCCGGAACCAAGACGTTGGCGGTCTAGGCCCGAGTCTCCTTCGAACACCGTTGTTTCCGCCTCGAAAACCAGTCGGTTATCCGGCGTAGGCACAAGGGCGAACTCATAACCGTTTCTTCCGAAGGATAGTTTGGCGGCGAAGCGCTTGGTGACCTTTGGACCCATGAACAGGCAGGCATCCGCGCCGCCCTCCAAGGTTTGAAGCGCAACCTGGAGCCGCTGCTCGATCAGTTCCCGCAGCAACCGGAAGAACCCGACGAAATTGCTCTTTCCCGCTCCGTTTGCGCCGATCAACACGGTCAACGCGCCGGGTTCAAAGTCCTCCAGTTTCCGAATAGACTTGAAACCCTCGATAGTCAGTTTCCGAATCGTATCGGCCATAGATCACGGATTCCCGCGGGTCTGCTCTACCTTATACCATCGTCAGTTCGGCGCAGCGCCCTACGCCCGTGCCTCGTCCCCCGTCTGGGCCCCGGCCACCAGCCGTTGATAAACTTCCCGGGCGGCTTTTTGCGCGGCGCTCTTCTTGGTGAAGCCGTCCGCCTGCCCGACCCATTCGCGGCCTACGCGCACTTCGATGGTGAAGGTTTTGGAGTGCTCGGGCCCGCGCTCTCGCACGATGGAATAGCGCGGCTGCGGCAGCTTGCGCGCCTGGGCCAGTTCCTGCAGCGCGCTCTTGAAATCCATCACGCTCTGCGGCAGTGGCTCCTGGAGCATGGCGTGGTCGTCGCCCGCCGGACCCAGCACGAAGTGGGTGACGAACTCCCGCGTGCGCTCCAGTCCCCCGTCCAGGTACATGGCGGCGATCAGGGCCTCCAGCGCGTCTACCAGCAGGGTCTTCTTACTCCGGCCCCCGTTCATCTCCTCGCCGCGCCCCAGTTGCAGGTACTGGCCCAGGCCGATCTCCCGCGCCACCTCGTGCAGATGCGCGGCGCTCACCAAGTGTGCCTTGATTTTGGAAAGCCGCCCTTCGGACTCGCCCGGCAGCCGCCGGATCAGCGCCTCGCTGATCAGGAAGCCCAGCACCGAGTCGCCCAGAAATTCCAGTTGCTCGTTGTCGCCGCCCGCCACCGCCGCGGGAGTGTTTTCGTGGACGTGGGAACTGTGAGTAAGCGCGCGGACCAGGATTTCCCGGTTCTCGAAACGGAATCCGATCGTCTCCTCCAGACCCTCTAGGTCCGCGCGCATGGTCCGGGATCAGGGCTTCTTGATGTCCACCTGTGGAGGCGCGGGCGGCGCGGCCGGCTTGGCGCCGCCCTTAGCCTGGAGGGCGCGCACCCGTTCCGCCTGAGCGAACTGCCGGATGGCCGGGTTCAGGTTCGGCATGGCCATCACCTTGTCCAGCACCGCCACGGCTTCGTCGTGCTTGCCCGCCAGGTTTTCGGCCGCCCCCAGACGCACCATGGTGGCCGGGTCCGGCGTCGTGGAATTGTCCACCGCGAACTGGAATTCGTTTGCTGCCACGTCGTATTTCTTCCGCGCCATAGCCGCCAGACCCAGGGCTTCGTGAGCCTGCGCTGTGAAATCCTTCTTGGCTCCGTTCCACTGGTCGTCGGTCAGTTGCGGATTCGGCTTGGCCGCGTCTTTGAGCGTGTCCATGGCGTTCTTGGAGTACTTCTCCACCTTGGCCAGCTTCTCTTCCCGGTCCAGGTCGTTCTCGCGTGTGTGCGCCGCGATGTTGCGCGCCAGCATCAGCATGGCCTGGTAGTTCTTGGGATCCGCTTCCAGGGCGCGTTCGCCGTAGATCACTACCTTGTCGTAGTCCCCCTTCTGCTCGTAAGAGGCGGCTTCGAAAAACAACGCAATGCCCTTGAACTCGGTGTCGGCGAACTTGGTCAGCAGGTCCTCCGCGGCCTTTATCCGGGTGTCCGGATCCTGGGCGTTGAACATGGCCTGCAAAGCCTCTACCTCTTTCTGCGACTTCGGCCGGGGCTGCGCCCACAGGCCGCTTGCGCCGGCGGCCAGCGCCAGGATACCGGACAGAATCATTCGTTTCATGAAAAACTCCTTCGTATTTGTGCTGTACTGCTCACTTCTGGAAGCTCCGCGTAACGCCCTGCTCGGCGGCGTTGCGAGCCGCGGCCGATGCCCCGGCGACGGCCAGGGCGTCCTGAAAATGCTTCACCGCTTGCGCCCGGTCGCCCGCCGCGTCTGAAAGCCTGCCCAGATACACCAGCGCCCAAGCCTTTACCGGCGGCGCGGGCGACGATTCCAGCGTCTTCCGAAACAGTTGCTCGGCCGTCTCGGGATCCCGCTGCAGTACGGCGATGCGCGCCAGCCCATAATAGGCCTGGGCGTGCATTGGCTGGTCCCCGCTTTCCTGCAAAACATGCAGATAAGCCGCTTTGGCCTGGTCCAGGTTGCGGTTGCGGTAAAGCTGCTCGGCTTCATCCAGGGCCTTCGCCGCCCCGCTCAATGGCGGCGGGGGCGCGGCCGCGGCTTGCGGCAAGGGGGCCTTCCGCGCCGGCAGCTCCTTGGCAAATTCCACCGGCATCAGGCGGGCGTCTTCTTTCTTCAAATCAATCGCCTTTACCATCTCCGGGAAAGAGAAACGCATCGAGATCTGATCTTTTTCGTACCCTGCCAGCGCTTCGGAAAAGTAAGGCGCCAGGATAAAGCCCTCTTTCAGCGCCAGGTCTACCAGGGCCGGCTTGTGGTCCATGCGGGCTTCCACCGCCTTGATCAGCGATTCCGTGGTCAGCAGCAGGAAATCTTCCTTGTATTGCTCGGCCAGCGCCGGCGCCCGCTGCGCGTGGTCCGCCAACCCCCGCTTGCGCAGAATGATTTCCGCGTTCCGCGTGGCCAGGGGGTCCAACTGAAAGTGCAGGTAGGCGTGCCGGATCTCGTCGGTCTGCAGTTCCGCGGCGGGAGTCACCACCACGTAATAATCGTTCCCGTAGCTGCGCGTCTGCACCTGGCTGGGCGGGGCCAGCAGGCACACGAAGATCTGAAAATGGCGGCCCAGCGACGGTGCGTTCGTGACGTTCCGCAGGTAGGCGTTCACTTGCAGCACCAGGTCGGTGATCGGACCATGGTAGCGTTCCAGGACCTGCTCGAAGGCCGGCTGCGAGCGCTTCCAGAGGTCTTCGATGTGCGCCTCCTCGTAGAAGCGGGTAAGTAGCGGCCCCAGTCCCTGCAACTGCGCCGCATCCGGCGGGATCTCCACATCCCGGCCCTTTACTTCGAAGGTGGGCGGATCGCCGTACGAAAGAGCCCAGGAAATATATTGGTTGAGTTCGGCGGTGTTGTCCCGCTTACGGTGTTCGGCGAAGAACTCCTTGAGCGCCGGCAGGCACGCGAGGCTTTTGCCGGCCAGTTCTTTACGGACCGACGCTCGCAAGGGGTGATTGTTCGGCGAGTCCAGGTCGGCGTCAAACCCGGCGGCGTTGAGGGCTGCCATGACCGTAAAAAGCGTCGGACTGGCATCCAGTTGGCCGTGCTCGGAGGGACCGGCCCTCGCTGTCAGGGCCGCCGCCAGAATGGCGGGAAGTACAAAACGCCTCAAGTAAAGATTCCTGCCTCGAACACGTCCAGTGTACCCTACTTCCCGGCAGCGGCGAAATTTCCCGCGATCCCCGGGGTCGAGACAGGAATGCTGCCCGCTGTCGTGCTATCGATGCCAACCCCGGTAAAATCCGTGGCCGTAGTAAAAGCCGGGTCCCCAATACCGCGGTCCCCACATAAAGGCGAAACTCGGTCCCCAGTAATACGGATAGTAACCCGGCCCGTAGCCGTAGTAGTAGGGCGGCGGAGGCGGCGCGCAGCCGTAACACGCAGGAGGCGGAGCCGCTTGGCGCGCCTGCATCTCTGCCGGTTGCTCGTAGTCGCCCGGCCGTACGAAACGGAAGGCTTGCGGCGCGCGTTCGGTCGAGAAACTCACGGGCGCCAGCACGCGGAACGTCAGTACGCTCTCCGGATAAATCACGGTCGGCCGGCCGCGGGTTAGCAGCACCCCAATGGTCGAGGCCATGGCTCCGGCGGCCGCCCCTATGCCGGCGCCCATGCCCCCTTCGACCGCTCCTCCGATCGCCGCTCCCAATGCCGTTGTGCCTCCGATGGCGGCTGCGTCTCGCCCCATCGAGGTCCCTCCCGCGTGCTGCACCAATTGCGTCTGGACCGGCAACTGCTGGCCATCCACCAGAGGCAGATCCGTTAACTGAATGCCCAGCCGCGAAACGCCTTCCACCCGTCCGGCTTTCCTGGTTTCGGCCACCCGCCCGCCCAGGGTTTGCCCGCGCTGCGCCACCACGACGCCATCTACGATGATCGGCCGCACCAGCGTGGCCGTGAACCCGTCACCTGGCTGGTTTACGTCCGAGGACAGCGCCTGGTTCAGCCGCACCGTCAAATAGGTGCCGGGCTGGATTGTCAGCCTCGGAGGCAGCACGTACGGGCCCTCGTTCGATGGCGGGGGTACTTGGTTCTGTGGGTCGTTCGTCTCTGCGGGGACTCCCTGATCGGGTGCTGCCGCCTGGTTCTGCGGCGGATCTCCTATCCGCCGCCACCCGCCCGGCGACGCCGGGCCCGGCGAGTTCTGCGCGAAACTCAGCGCGGAAAGTGCCGCCAAACCGAGGATCAGGTGGGAAGCACCGGAAATCGAATAACGGCCAAAGCTCTTCATAATCGACTGCCTCTACAGTCTCGATGCATCTCGCTATGCATCTGTTTCGCCAATCTCGCCAGCCGTGCGCGGGAGCGATCTGCCAACCTGTTTACAGGGACTTAGCGGCACGTCTCCGCCCCCCGCACCCCGCTATACCATGGCCGGAAAACACCGCCGGTGGTGGTTTTCAGCCATGCTGTCCGGTGGCACTCGAGTGTGAAGGAACGCACCCGCAACAGTACCCTCCGCGCCGGGCCGCTGTCCCCGGGCGCCTACAATAAAAGGTAATCGGCTTTGGTCGTCTCGGCCCCGGACGCGGCGCATCATGAAGGGCCTCACTCTCCGGATTGCGTGCCTGTTTGGGATTGTCCTCGTGCTGTTGGGCTTTGGCCTCGGCAAGGCGGGCCTGGCGAGCGCTTTTATCGATCCGGTAAGCGGTTTTCGCGCGCAGGACGAAACCACCTACGCCAGCGGTGCGCTTGGTTTGGCCAGTCATGGCGGCTGGCTTACCCCTAAAGTCCTGGGCCGCTACCTGCTGGTGAAGCCCCCTCTGCTCATCTGGCTGGCCGGCCTCTCGCTCCGGCTACTCGGCGAATCGACGCTCGCATTGCGCCTGCCGGTTCTGCTCGCGGGAACCCTCGCCACCGTTCTACTCATTCTCTGGGCCGCCCGCGCCCGCTCGCCCTGGGCAGGAGCGCTCGCCGGGCTGCTGCTCCTGGCGGATCCGCTGTGGCACATGCTCGCGCGTCTCTGCTACACGGACATGTTGCTGGCCCTGGCCCTCGCCGGAGCTTCGTTTGTCCTCCTCCGGGACCCCTGTCTGGAGCGCCGCCGCAGCCTGCTGCTCTTCGCGCTTTCTACCGCCCTGGGGATCATGGCCAAGAATGCCGCCGGCCTGCTGCCCCTCCTGATCCTGGGGGTGTTTTGCCTGCTTGCTCCCCCCGGCAGCCGCCCTGCGTTCGCGCGCGTGGCGCGAGCGGTTGCTTTGGTGATCCTGTTCGCCGCCCCCTGGCACCTCTATCAGGGAGTCGTCCACCCGCGCTGGTTCTGGACTGATTACGTCGGTATCCAGCTTCTGAAGTTCGGTCTCCGCCCCCCCGTCCAACCTACGCCCGAAAGCGCCGCGGCGTTCTACGCCCAGCGCCTGTTCCGCATGGATCCGCTGCTCCTTCTCCTGGCGCTCGCGGCGATGCCCATGTTGGTGCGCGCTGCGCGGCGTAAACAAATCGAGGCCCTGCTGCTGGTTTCCTGGCTGCTGGTGTGTGCCGCCGCCCTGCTGGCCTTCCGTTATCACAACCTGCCGTATCTTCTCTACTTGATCCCACCGCTGTGCCTCGCCGCCGCCGGCTACGCCCCCCTGGCTGCCTCCAAACGGCAGCGGCTTGCCTGCGCCGCGCTGGTGGGTGCCCTCTGCGTCAAGGCGGCCTTTCCCCACCAGGTTTGGGGCCTCTCTTATGGCGGTGGCGCGCCGCTCCCGGCGGCCCGCGCCCTCGACTGGTATGCGGGCCTGGGACGCCCCAATGAACTCATTGCCGTAAACCCTGACGACGAGTTCTACGCCTCCGTGCTGGCCCTCCCCAAGGTACGCTATTGCTACGTCGACCCGGCCGGAGTAGGTCTCCGCTATGCCCCACACTATGTCTATCTGGGCATCGTCATCCGCGCGGAACAGTTCGACGACCTGGAAAGCTGGCAGCCACGATTCCTCGAGCGCCTGCGCGCCTGGGGACTGGACTCGGCCGAACCCGTGGGCACCACCATCGTGGCAGCTTCAAAAGCCGAGGTCCTGCACATGATGACCACTCATCCCTTCAGCGATTTCTATTTGCCCGCCGGTCTGCGCTCCACCGTCGAGCCGCTGGCGGGTTCCGGCCGCCGCCTCGCGGCGCCTACGCCCGGCCGTTTCTTTCTCCTAGGCGCCGAACTGCCCGCCAACTCCTTCGCGCGGGCGCGTCCCCGCCCGCCGCAATCCTGGTGAGTGGCTCTATTCCACCGGCAAACTGCTGCGATTGCCGAACACGCTCCGGCCCTCCACCACCGCGGCGATCGCCAGCGGTACGGCCCGCCCCGGGGGCGCATCCCGCGGCACTTCGAAGCGGATCTCCTCCACGCCGGTCAGCCCGGGTGCGCCCGCGGCTGAAATCAGCCGGGCGCCGTGATGGTGCACGCCGACAATTACGCCGTAGACCGGCGGATCTTGCGGTCCCAGCCCCGTAGCGAACAGGCGCAGCTCTTCCCCCCGCCGCGCGGGCCGCTCCTCCGTCACCAAGCTTCCATCGGCGTGCAGCAGGACCGCCTGCAAGCCCCCGCCCGCGGCGCGCATCTGGAAAATGCCGGGTGCCGCGGGCAGTACCTGCACCTCCCTCACCACCAGGGCTTCTCCGGCGCGCAGCCTGACCTTCACACGGCCAGGCGCGAGGCGGGCGGGAACCAGCACCGTGACGGCTTCTTGCAAGCCGAAACGGCACAGCGCCAGAATGCGGGCCGCCCTGTCGCCGAACCACACCGAGACGCCATGCAGCGCAAGCGGCAGTTGTTCCGGAGGATCCGCCGCGGTGCCCGCGCGCGGCGAGAAAACGTCTCCGTACGTTGCGGAAACCTCCGCCAGTTCCACCGGCAGGCGGCCCAGCACAGCCCCCGCGGGAACCGCTCCTTTGAGACCGCTGGCGAAGCCGCCCCCCACAATGGTGACGATCCCCCCCGGACTGACGCCCTGCCGCACATCGTCGCGCCACCCGCCTCCGCCCGTGATCGCCTCGATGTAGGGCTTGCCTGGGTAGGGCGTCAGCTTCACCGGCTCTTCGTCCGGATTGAATAGCCAGAAGTCCCGCGTCGGGAAGTAGCGGACAAGTTCCGCGTCTGCCGCCGCTCCCAGATCGCGTGCCCACACCACTGGCGAAGCGTCGATGTTCGCGTCGTTGTAGACCACGCCGTAGTGAAAGGAATGCGCGGGGCCGTAGCGCACCAGCACGACGTGCTCTCCTCCGCGTTCCCGCAACTGCCGCAGCGCCTCGGCCCGCGGCGTGAACGTGGCCGAGACCGTCCACGGGAGCAGCAGTCCACTGAGGATGGTCACGCCCGCGCTCGCGAACACCAGCGCCACCGCATACCGGGAAATCACCCGGCCCGCCCGCCATGTGCGCATCACGCGCAGGCCTTCCAGCACCGCCAGCAGTAGCAGTCCCGCGAGGGGCGCGTCGTAATGCGGGAAGAAAAACGGGTACAAGGTGTTCCCCGCCAGCACGACTCCGGCCGCCAGCAGCGGAACACGCAGCCGGCGCCGCTTCCAGGCCAGTGGGAGGAACAGCAGCGGCAGCGTGAACAGCGGTTGCAGGTAGAAACGCCAGAAGGCCTTCAGCCGCTCCGCTTGCAGGCCCCACCGGAATTGCGAGCGGTAGGCGTCCAACTGCCAGTGAAAGACATCGGCCAGGTCTTTGTGGCGGTGAATGCCCGGCGCGTCTGTAATAGGAGCCTGCCAGAAGAACGACTGCGGCGTGCCGTAGATCCGCTGGTGCAGGCTGTAAGGCATCCACAGCGCATGCCCGGTGACCCGCCAGTTGTAGTACGCCGTGCCTGCCGCCAGCACCGCTGCCGCGGCGGTCAACGGCAGCGCCACCCGCGTCACCCGCAGGTGCTTCGGCGTACCTTTCGCGCGCACCAGCCACACTCCCACCCAGAGCGCTAGCGGCAGGCTCAGCAGCAAACCTTCGTACGGACGGCTGTTTGCCAGGATAGCCAGCCCCAGGCCGAACAGGAGGCTGTCGCGGACTTTGGGCCCGCGCGGAATGCGCGCCCAGGCGCCCAGGGCCAGCGCGCCACCGGCGGCCGCCATCGCGCCTCCCCAGTAGGTGTTCATCCAGGGACTCGTGATGCCGAACCGGCACGCCGCCAGCAGGCCTCCCAGGAAGGCCCACTTGGGGGGCAGCCAGGCCTGAAGCATCCAGCAGATCAGCGCGCACATCAGCCCGGCGGTCAACCAGACGCCCAACCACGGCGCGAGGCCGAGCGCTTTGGCCGCCGCCATGGGCACCGCCGGCGCCACCGGATAAATCGAGGTGTAGGTCGGCTGGTGAAACACGTAAATGGTTTCGAAGTGCTTCCACAGCGGGTGGGTCGGATTGGTCAGCCGTCCGGAAGCGAACGTGTCCGCCAGCAGCAGGTAGCCGAATTCGTCGGCCACCAGCGGCTGTGGTGTGTGCAGCACCGGATCGAGCGCCAGGCGCACGAGCATCGGCAGCAGGCCCACGCAGATCATCGCCCGCGTCTTGTGACCGGCAAAAGCCGCCACGGCCCGCTCGGCCGCCGCCAGGCGCTTGCTACCCAGCCGCAGGCCGAAGAATCCCAACCCGCAGGCCACGAGCGCCGCCACCGTCTCCGCGATGTCCTGCCAGGTTTTGTCCGCGAGCGCGTGGCCCAGGTGAATCGAGGCGATGCGGAACGCGGCGTCTCGCGTGGCCCAAGCCAGCGCCGCTGCCATGCCAAACATCGCAGCCAGCGCCAAAAGAGCCGTCAGGGGCAGCCAGGCACGCTTGCGAAACGAGGGCGGCGCTTCCCCGGAGGCCCGGGCCAATTCGGGAGTAGAGGTGGCCATGATGCCCTTGCCGGGCCGCGGCCGCTTTCCATATCGTGCCGGCGGCCTGATTTCGCATGGTAGAATCCGTGCGGATTCGCGTCAATGCGGCCATGTGCGATTTCACTCATCGCGGCAGGCCTCGCGGGCGCGATACCCTGAGACGGTCAGGCTCGCCCGCGAGCCCTCCCGCATGCGAAAGTATCGTTCGGCCGGCATCCTCTCGCTCCTGCTGCTCGCCGCCTTCTCCTTGGTGCTCTACGCGCAAGTCTTTGTTTACAATACCTTCGGACCTGAATTTCCGTTGTATTACTTCTACAGCGACGGCCAGGACCTGCACCAGATGCTGCGCAGCTACACCTATGTCAACCTGCTGTGGTATCGGCCGACTTCTTCGGCGCCGTTCTATTGGATCGGCGCCAAATTTCTCGCCTGGCACGACCTGCTCGGGTGGAAGCTGTTCCATTTCACCACGGTGCTGGCCGCCGCGTACGCCCTCTGCTGGCTCGTCGTACGGCGCCTCGGCGGCAGCCGCCTGGCTGCTTTCCTGGCCGCCATCTACTTCCTCGCGCAGCCGGGGCTCTACGTCGCTGTCATGGAGGTTTCACCTTTCGATTTCGTGCATATCCTGCTCGCCATCCTCTGTGCCGGCTTTTATTTCCAGGCCTTGCGGCTTCCCCCCGCCCGCTCCGTGCTGCCCACCGCGCTGGCCTGGCTGCTATTCGTGATCGCTCTCACCGCCAAAGAGATGGCCCTTGCCATCCCCTTCTACCTGGCGCTGGCGAGCCTCCTGTACCTTGCCCTGGACCGCGGTGGTGAGCCCGCCGTCCGGCGCCTGCTGCGTGAGGCGTTGCGACTGCTGCCATTTTTGGCCGTGCTGCCGCTCTATTATTTCTTCCACCTGGCTCGGATCCCCCATGACGTCTTCACCGGCAGCGGTCCCTATCGGGCGGTCGCCCAGTGGTCCGTGATCCTGGGAAATCTGCGGCGCCTCCCGCTCTGGATCCTGCGCATCTATGCGTTTACCGGAGAAACAATTCACGCCCGCATGTACCAGTCCACGCCATGGAACAATGCTGTGGGCCTCGGCGCACTCGTGCTCGTGGCCGTCGCCTGGACCCGGCGGGCGCGCCGGGACCCCGCCTGCCGCCTCGCGCTGGGGTGGATGCTGGGCTGGATCGCCGCGTTCCTGGTGATGCCGGTTTATGCGGGCGGCTTTCTGTGGCACATCAATCTGCCCGTGGTGGGCTATTGCGTGCTGTTCGGGATGGCGCTCGCCTGGGCGCTCGAACAAATTCGCTCGCCCGCGTGGCGCCGCGCATCCGTGGCGATCTTCCTGGCCGGCGCCCTGCTCCTGGGGCGCGCCGACCTCGCCGTCGAACTCGATCGCGGCATGCACGCCACCGCCTTCCGCATCGACCACTCCTTGCTCGACCATCCTCCCGTGCCGCTGGCGCGCCTCGGCGCCGCCCCCCTCTTCTATGTCGAGGACCGCCTGGGACTCGGCCCATGGTGGTACGGCTGCTTCGGCAGGCTCTTCAATTATGTCTATCTGCGCCACGATATCGAGGAAGTGATCGTTCCTCCGCTCGACCAGGTCCCAGAAGATCTCCGCCGGCGATGGCTGGCGCGGCCGAACGCCTTTTTCGTGCGCTATGACACGCAGTTCAACTGGCACGATGCCAGCGCGGCGTTCCGCGCCCGCGCTCTGGATGCCGCGGGTAGCCTCACCTCCGGAAACTGTGCCGCACCCGGCGAGCGCGCACCCATCCGCATCGTGTCGGGCGGCGAGGAACTCACCGACGCTGCTGGCCGTCTCTGGCAGGCGGACCGCAACTATCGCGGCGGCAAAACTTACACTACCGGCCGGGCCATCGACGGAACGGATACGCCTGCTCTGTATCAGAGCGAACGGTTCGAGAACGGCCCGTTGGCCTATCGCTTCTGCGTGCCGGACGGCAGCTATCGCGTGACCCTCAAGTTCGCCGAGATCTGGTTCACCCGGCCCGGCGAGCGCGTCTTTGACATCCGCTTGAACGGCTCGCCCGTGCTGCTCCGCTTCGATCCGCTGGCCGCGGCCGGCGGCCCCTACCGCGCCGTGGACCGGCAGTTTTCGGTACGCGCGGCCGGTGGCGGCATCCTCATCGAGTTCCTGCCCGTCGTCAGCAATCCCAAGATCAGCGCCATCGAGATCCTTCCGGAGCCCTAGCGCGGGGCCGGTGAGTTTCGACTGCGATAGAATGAAAGCCGCAACAGGAGTGATGATCCCATGTCAAACCGTCGCAACTTCCTCCAAAGCTTGAGCACGCTGCCGCTGTTCGGCAAGGTGGGCTTGAGCGCGCCCGTAAAACGTGACTATTTCAAGGAACTGGGTATCCGGCCATTTATCAACGCCGCCGGTACCTACACCACCCTGACCGCGTCGTTAATGCGTCCGGAAGTGATGCAGGCCATCGACTACGCCTCCAAATCTTTCGTGCATCTCATGGAAGTGCACGAGGCCTGTGGCCGCCGCATCGCCGAACTGATCGGCTGCGAAGCCGCCCTGGTTACCTCCGGCGCCGCCGGCGCACTCACCCTCGGCACCGCTGCCTGCATGACCGGCAAGAACATGGACTTCGTCCGCCGGCTCCCTGACACCACGGGCATGAAGACCGAAGTCATCATCCAGAAATCCCACCGGTACGGCTATGACCATGCCGTGCGCAATTGCGGCATCAAGTACGTGGAGGTGGAATCCGCGGATGACCTCGAGCGCGCCATCAATCCCAATACGGTGATGATGCACTTTTTCAACGCCGGCGAACCCAACGGCCAGATCAAAGCCGCCGAGTTTGTGGCTCTTGGGAAGAAGCACAACATCCCCACCATGAACGACGCCGCCGCCGATACCCCGCCTGTCGAGAACATTTCCAAGTACCTCAAGATGGGCTTCGATCTGGTGATCTTCTCCGGCGGCAAAGGCATCCGCGGACCGCAGAGCGCCGGCCTCCTGCTCGGGCGTAAAGACCTCATCGAGGCCGCCAAACTGAACAATTCTCCGAACAGCGACTCCATCGGGCGCGGCATGAAGGTCAATAAGGAAGAGATCCTGGGCATGATGGTGGCCGTGGAAACCTTCATCAAGCTCGATCACCAGGCGGAATGGCGGGAGTGGGAGCGCCGCGTCAAGACGGTGGCCGACAGCGTCGGGCCGCTGCACTCCGTCAAGACCGAGACCTTCGTCCCGGAAATCGCCAACGCGGTGCCGCACCTGCGCATTTCCTGGGATTCCTCGGTGCTGAAAATCACGCCCCAAGAGGCCGTCAAAAAACTCCGCGAGGGAGAACCCTCCATTGAACTGCGGCCCGGAGCTAAGGACTGCCTGGAGGTGGCCGTTTGGATGCTCCAGCCCGGCGAGGCCCAAGTCGTCGCCCGCCGCATCCGCGAGGTGCTCAGAACGGCGGCCTGATCCGGGCGGCAGGCATCGGCAAAGCGCTGGAGGAAGAGACAGGATAAGGACCACGAGGGAACATCGCGATGAGGCCAGGCGGGCAGCGCCGTGCACTGACCCGCCTGGGCCGCGTCGAACAGATTTGACCCTGTACTGATTACTTCTTGGTCCCCTTCGCATCGGGGCTCCCCTCAGCGTAGCACGGCGGCGGCAGCCGGTGAAGATCCAACTCCTCAATTCCCACCCCGGCCATCCGGCCAGCCTGTTATTATAAAACGCTCAGGTTTTTTTGGTCTGTAACGGCTTGATCTTCCAATCCTTCGACGCAGATTATATCCGGCGCCTGACCGAGGGGGACTCGGCCACCGAGGAGCACTTCGCTGCCTATTTCGGCGAACTCCTGCTGCTGAAACTGCGTTCCCGCCTGCGCTCGCCGCAGGCCGCCGAAGACGTTCGTCAGGAAACCTTGCTGCGCGTCCTCCAGAATCTGCGCCGCAAGGGCGGTGTGGAGTACCCCGAGCGTTTCGGGGCCTATGTGAACGCCGTCTGCAACAACGTGTTGCTCGAGTTTCGCCGTTCGCAGAGCCGCACCGAGGCCATCGGCGACAACGATGCCGAGCCGGCCGATCCCAGCGTCGACCACGACCGCCCGCTCATCAACGCCGAACGCCGCCTCACGGTCCAGCGCATTCTCGGCGAACTGGCCCCCAAGGACCGTGATCTGCTCCGCGCGGTGTTCCTCGAAGAGCAAGATAAAGCCGCGGTTTGCACCAGGTTCCAGGTGGATGCCGACTACCTCCGCGTCCTCCTGCATCGTGCGAAATCGCGCTTTCGAAAGGCCTATACCCAGGGAGCGGCAGGGGCATAAGCGAAAGTTCATGCGGGCTTTCTGCAACGGAACCCGAATCCGTTACACGATTGAAGTGAGGCTGTAGGTGATGGACCACGAAACAGCGATTCGACTCCAGGCCGCGGAACGATACGTGGCCCGTGCTTTATCCGAGTCGGAGCGGGACGAGTTTGAGGAGCACTTCTTCGAGTGCGCGGAGTGCGCCGAGGAAGTGCGTTGGGAACAGATCTTTGTGGCCAACGCCAGGGAGGTCTTCCGGGAGCAGACCCAACGCCCCCCGCGCCCGGCCGCCGCCCCCGAGCCGGTCGCTGAGCCGCGCCGGGCCGGCGGCTGGTTTTCGTTCGGCTGGCTGCGGCCGGCGTTTGCCCTCTCCGCCTTTGCCAATGTGGCGCTGCTGCTCGTGGGGGGCTACGAGTTCCTGGAAGTGATGCCCCGGCTGCGCGCCCAGCTTGAGACCCTCCAAACCCCTCAACTCACCGCCGCTATTTCCGTGCCTACCATCGTCCGCGCCGAGCCCAAACTCATTCAGGTACCGTCGTCCATGCGTCTTATTCCCCTTTCTTTCGCCTTACCGCACCGGTTCCCGAAGTATCAGTACGAGGTCGCCAGGGAAGACGGGATGGGCAGGTTCGGCGGCTCAGTTCCCTCGCCGGCGGCTACCGACGAGGAATTGTTGCTTTCCGTCCCAGCCGCGCGCCTCACCGGCGGCGCCTGGCGTGTCAGCCTGCGCGGCATCGAGGGCTCCAGTTCCGTGGAGATAGGCAGTTGCCGGCTGCAAGTCGGGCGCTGACCTCGGAGGAATCTGCCATGGCTTCCAAGTATAACTATCACGCCAAAGCCGTCGCTGTGGCCGGCGCGCTCACCCGGCCCCTGGCTATCGACCTGGGAGAGATGGCCAAAACCGAACTTATCCAGACCGAGGGCGGCTATCATTCCTCGCGCCTGGAAAATCACCGCGTGCATGAGCTCTTCTCGATCGGCGCGGCCTACACCCAGGTGGTTGCTTCCGAGGGCCCGGAGGGTCACTTCAACACCCTGGCCATCGCCACTATCGAGAATCTCAACGTCCTGGACCTGGTCAAAATCGAGCGCCTCACCGCCCGCCTGGTCGGCCACCACCGCGCCGTGGATTTTGAGACCTGCGAGCACCCCTGGGTGATTCCGATGGGCAGCACCATCGAGAACCTGCGCATCGCCGGCCGCGCTGTCCAAATCACCCCGGACGGGGGCTTCACACTGGACTTCGACCAGCCCCACAGCTACGACGAGTGGAAGAAGACCCAGCACCACTACGCCACTCCCGGCCATGCCTTTCAAGTGCCTGGGTTTGGCTCCATCACTTGCCGCAAGCTGGAGGTGCTGCCTATCCCCGGCCGCAGCCCGGAAAAGCCCCACCGACTGCACCGGCTCGCTATGCTTAGCCTGGATCTAGGCAGCCCGGTGCACGGCCACATCCGCTTCGCCATGATCGACGAGAACGGCAGCCCGCCCAAAGGGCTCTGAGGCGGAATCCACCGATTCCATTGATCCTCCCAGCCGTGTGCGAGAAGATTGGGATGGTCCCATCCCATGCGCGCGGCGCGATTTGTGTTTGCTCTGCTGGCGTTGGCCGGTTGCTCCGCGCACCGGGCGCCCCCCGATTCGCTCTACCGGGATGCCGACCAGTTGCGCCGCGGCGGCCGCCTCGAAGAGGCGCTGGCGGAAGCCAGCCGGGGCCTGCGGCAATCTCCCGGCAAGACTTCCGCCTGGCACTGGCGCTTCCGCCTGCTGAGCGCCGAAATCCTCCTCGACCGCGGGGATAGCCGCCAGGCCCTGGATCTGCTCCAGGATGCCGCTGAGCCTCCCGATGGCGACCTCCAGGCCCGCCGCGCCATGGACCTGGGCGACGCCTGGTTCTGGCTGTCGCGGCGCACCGAGGCTCGCCGCTACCTGGAACAGGCTGCCGCCGAGGCCGCGCGCTCGCCCGATGCCGCCCTCCGCGCCGAAGTGGAGCTAAGCTGCGCCAAGCTCCCGGAAACCTTCGAACAGACCGAGGCCGGGTACCGGCGGGCGCTGCAATTCGCCTCCCGCGCCCAGGACCTTTACCTCATTGCCATGGCATATGGAGGCCTCGGCTACAACCGAGTGCGCTACGGACGTTACGACGAGGCCCTCCCCTGGCTGGAAGCCGCGCGGGTCTCCGCCGAGGAGGCCGGCGCCCAAAGATTCCTCGGCAGCACCCTGGGCAATCTCGGCTGGGCCTACGCCCGCCTGGGAGACTTCGACCGTGCCTTGAAGCTTCTGGAGCGCGCCGCCGCCATCGCCGCCCAGATCCAGGACAAACGCAACCAGCAGGTCTGGCTCTATGACATGGGTAATCTCTACCAGCGGCGTGGAGATTTTTCCAACGCCATCTCCTGCCTGCGCCGTGCCTGGGTCCTCGCCGAGGACCGCGACGACCAGGACTGGCTCTCCACGGTCCTCAACCGCCTCGCCGAGGTTTACCTGGACGCTGGCGACCTTTCGGCCGCCCGCGAATTCAGCCGGCGCTCGCTCGACCTTCGCCGCCGCCTCGCCGATCCCCGCCTGCTGGTCTACTCCGAACTCACTTCCGCCCGTATAGAGAGCCTCGGGCTGCCGTTTCCCCAGGCCGAAGCTTCCCTGCGCCGCGTCATCAGCTCCGCGGAACAGCAGGAGGAACCCCGCGTGGCCTGGGAAGGGCATTCCGCGCTGGCCGCCCTCTACCGTGACCACGGCCGCTGGCCGGAAGCTGGCGCCGAGTACCGCCGCGCCACCGCGATCATCGATGCGGAGTGGTCCGGGCTGCGCCGGGACGAGTCCAAGATCACCTTCCTCACCAACTTCATCCGCTTCTACCAGCAGTACGTGGATTTCCTGGTCCGGCAGGGTCGTCCCGCCGAAGCCCTGCGCGTGGCCGAATCCGCGCGCTCCCGCGTGCTCCAAGAGCGGCTGGGGCTGGGCCACTCTGCCGGAACCTCCTTGCAGGTTGCCGAGCTTCAGAAACAGCTGGCGGGCTCCCGCACCGCGCTGCTGGCCTACTGGCTCGGCCCGGAGCACTCCTTCCTGTGGCTCATCACCGCGGATGCGTTTGTCCAGCGCCCCTTGGCGTCCGAGGCCGATCTGACTCACATGGTGGAGGAGTACAACGCTCTCCTGCTCAACCGCCGCGACCCACTCGAGCGTGCCTACGCCGTGCGCTCGCGGTTGTATCGCACGCTGCTGGCGCCCATCCGCTCCCGCGTCAAGCCCGGATCCACGGTGGTGATCGTGCCCGACGGCGCGCTGCACAACCTCAATTTCGAAACCCTGGTGGTCGAGGAGCCGCGCCCGCATTACTGGATCGAGGATGTCACTATTTCGGTGGCCCCCTCCATCGAGATTCTGGGCTTCGCCTCGCCGCCCGCCCGGCGCCGCCCCCGCCTGCTCCTCATCGGCGACCCCATTCCGCCAGGCCGCCAGTACCCCCCCCTGCCCCACCTGAAGGACGAGTTGGCCATCCTGGAGCGCTGCTTTCCGCCCGGTGCCCGCCGGGTTTACGCCCGCGCGGAGGCCACGCCCGCGGCCTATCGCCAAGCGCAGCCCGCGCGCTACGACGTCATTCACTTCGCCGCGCACGCCACGCCCAATCCGGAGAGCCCGCTAAACTCCGCCGTGGTGCTCTCGCCGCAAGGCGAGACCTACAAACTGTACGCCAAAGATGTGCTTGACCTCCCCATCGGCGCCCGCCTGGTAACCGTCTCGGCCTGCAGCAGCGCCGGCCCGCGGTCCTACTTCGGCGAGGGACTGATGGGCTTCAGTTGGGCCTTCCTCGAAGCCGGCGCGCAGCACGTGGTGGCGGGCCTCTGGGACGTGGACGACGCCGCGGCCTCGCGTCTCATGGGGGACTTCTATCAAAGGATCGCCCGTGGCGCCGCGCCCGACCAAGCCCTGCGTCTCGCCAAGCTCCACCTGCTCCACTCCGATACCCTCTACCGCAAGCCTTTCTTTTGGGCCCCGTTCGAGATGTTCACCCGCTACATCTTCTGACGTTGCCCCGCCGTCATCATGCCCGGAAGACCGGCTCCAGCGCGGAGACCCTGATCTTCAGGCTCGACAGCTCTGCCGCGCTCAACCGGGGCAGCGGGGCGGCCGCCAGTTCCAGCGCCAGGTCAAAAATCCGCTCGTCGCCGGGTGGCACGGCGGCGGTGATCTCCTGGTTCAGGGTGAATCGCAGCGCCAGGCGAGCCATCTCGCGGTCGTCGATCGGCTGATACCAGCACTTCGGATACTTGCGATCAGACGGTTTCAGGTCCGCCGGCCACTTACCGAACGCCAGGGCCTTCAACGCCATGCGGGCCATGCGCCTGGATTTCGCTTTGGCCAGAATCTGCGGCCCAAAGCCGGCGTTCTCCCAGGCGTTGACGTTGAGCGGAAACAGCACGCTGTCCAGTTCGAGCGCGTCCATCAGGCGCAGAGCGGCCGGCGCATCATGGGCGGAGAAGCCCAGGTACCGGACCTTGCCCGCCTTCCGGGCCGCCGCAAATGCCTCCGCCGCTCCACCCGGCGCGAGAATCTTGTCCACGTCCTCCGTCGAACCCACGGCGTGAAACTGGTAGAGATCCACATGATCGGTGTGGAAGCGCCCCAGGGTGCGCTCCAATTCCTCGCGCGCCCCCTTTGCGTCGCGGCGCGTGGTCTTTTCCGCCAGGAAGACCTTGTTGCGATAGGGCCGCAGCGCCTCCCCCAGCTTGATTTCCGCTTCCCCGTCGAAGTACGACGGGGCGCAGTCGAAATAGTTCACACCCCGGTCGTACGCTGCCGCAACGCGCCGCGAGCCCTCCTCCTGCGAAAGGCCGCAAACCACGATGCCGCCGAAAGCGATGATGGAGAGGTCGATTCCGTCCTTGTAGGTCCGCCTGGGTAGAGGCCCTGCCGCACCGTATGCCGAGGCGGTGCTGGCAGCAGCCGCCGTGCCGAGAAACTTGCGACGATCCATTGGCCGTGATCCTCTGTCCATTGTAATGCCGCCGCTCTGTGGACAATCTACGGGCCCGCAGGTAGAATGCCTCCGGCTATGACCAGGCGATCCATTTCGGTTCCTGGGAGGTACTTCGGTGGCCGCCTCTGGCCGGACGTCCGGTATGCCTTTCGCGGCATGCGTCGCAGCCCCGCGTTTACCGCGGTGGCCGTGCTCTCGCTGGCGCTCGGCATAGGCGCCAATACCGCCATCTTCAGCCTCATCCACACCTTGATGTTCCGCCGCATGCCCGTGCGGGCCCCGGCACAGTTGGTGGAACTCATCATCCAATACCCCGGTGAGCCGCCGGGAAGCTTCTTCTCCCTGGCAAGCTACGAGTACTACCGGGATCACAATCACGTTTTGTCGGCGCTTTCCGGAGTTCACCGGTGCCGCTTCCATGTCGGTGGCGGCGGGCTCGAAGCGGAAGTCGTGGATGGAGAATGCGTGACGGGGAACTTCTTCGGGATGTTGGGGGTGCGGCCCGCTCTCGGGCGGCTGGTAGAACCAGAGGACGACCGCGTGGGACAGGCCGATTCCGCCGTGGCCGTGCTGAGCTGGTCTTATTGGAAGAACCGCTTCAACCTGGATCCGGCCGTTCTGGGCAAAAGCATCGTTGTGGAAGGCGTGCCCGTGACGATTATCGGCGTGGCGCCGCGCGACTTTTTCGGACTGCGGGTCGGAGCTCGCACGGACATCTGGGTGCCTTTGGCGGTGCAGCGGCTGATCGATCCTGGCAAGGGGATCGGCGGCCTGGCCCTGGTCGGGCGGCTGAAGCCCGGTGTGTCCATCGGGCAGGCGCGCGCGGAACTGGCGGTTCTGTTCCGGTTCACCCTCGAGGAGAGGGCCAAAGCCAGCCCGGACCCCCTGCTCCGACGGCTCAAGTTCACGCTGGAACCCGCCGGCGCCGGTCTGTACACGGAACTGCGCGACCGGTTCGCCGGGCCGCTGGCAGCGCTGATGGCCGCCGTCGCCCTGCTACTGCTGATCGCCTGCGCCAACGTGGCCGGTATGCTGCTGGCGCGCGGCGCGGCGCGCCGCCGGGAAATGGCATTGCGCGTGGCTCTGGGCGCCGGCCGGTCCCGCCTGCTGCGCCAGCTATTGACGGAATCTCTGCTGCTCTCCGCAGCCGGCGGCCTGCTGGGTGTCTTCCTGGCCTATTTCGGCGCGAGCGTCTTGGTGCGGATCATGGCGTCCGGGCGGTTCATCGGCGGGCCGCCTCACATCCCAGTGAGAATTCTCCCCGATGCGCAGGTTCTGCTCTTCACTGCCGGAATCGCACTGCTGACGGCCGTGCTGTTCGGGCTGGTTCCCGCCTGGAGCGCCTTTGCTTCCCACCCGGCGTGCTCCCTGCGTGACGCTGGAAGGGCGGGCGAGACGAGGTCACGCCGCCGCCTCGGCAAAGGCCTGGTGGTGGCGCAAGTGGCCTTATCGGTGGGGCTGTTGAGCGCCGCGGGCCTGTTCCTCCGCAACTTGTCGAATCTGGAGCGCGCCGATCTGGGCTTCCGCCGCGGCGACATTCTGTTGATGACCCTGGATCCGGCGCGCAGCGGATCAAGCGGGGAGCAGTTGTCTTTCGCCTATCAGGACGTGCTCGGGCGCCTCGAGACGATTCCGGGCGTGGAGTCAGCCACGATCTGCGCGCCAACGCCGCTCTCGGGCGCGGGCGCCAGCCGGTTCGTGAGCGTGGCCGGGCACCCGGAAAGGCCCGAAGATCGCCGTTATGTGTCCGTGAGCTGGATCGCGCCAAAATACTTCGAGACCCTGGGCACGCCGCTCCTGGCCGGCCGCGATTTCAGCTTCGCGGACCGCGCAAGGCCGCGCGTGGCCATCATCAACGATCGGATGGTGCGGTACTATTTCCCCGGCCGCAATCCCATCGGCGAGTATGTGGCCTTCGACGGCGATCCCAAGCCTTATCAGATTGTGGGAGTGGCGGGTGATGCCAGGTATTACGAGATTCGCGAAGCCGCCCAGCGCATCATCTACCTCAACACGTTCCAATCCTCCCGCCCGGCATCCACGTTTGCGCTGCGCACCAGCGGCGACCCCCTGGCCGTAGCTCCCACGGTTCGCCGCAGCGTGCGCGAATGGATGAAGGATGTGCCGGTGGTGCGCCTTGCCACTCTCTCCGAACAGGTGGATGCCACCATCGTTCCGGAGCGGCTCATCGCCATGCTCTCCGGGGTCTTCGGCGCTCTGGGCGCTCTGCTCGCGGCGATAGGCATTTACGGGTTGCTGGCGTACACGGTGGCGCGCCGGGCGGGCGAGATCGGTGTCCGCATCGCGCTGGGCGCCACACGGACTGCCATCTCCCGGATGGTGCTGCGAGAGGCGCTCGGGATCACCTGTGCCGGCCTGCTCCTCGGAGTGCCCCTGGCATACTGGGGCCGGAGCCTGGCGACGGGCCTGGTCCACGACCCGCCGGTGACGGGTGCATTCCCCATCGCCTTGGGTGCCGTGGGGATGGTGACGATCGCGCTCGCCGCGGCGTACACCCCGGCCCGCCGGGCCGCGCGCGTGGACCCCATCGAAGCTCTGCGCTGCGAATGAGTCCGGCGTGCCGGGCCGCGGCCCGTCAGCGCGCGCTCACCGCCTGTAGCAGCAGAACCATTCCGACGGCAATGAGACCCGCATGCACATACAGCAGAAACCGGTGAGCGCTCAGGCGGCGGTTGATCGCCCGCCCCAGGAACGTCGCCACGATCACAAAGGGCAACGACAGCAAGTAGAACCGGTTGACCGCCGGAGTCCACAATCCCGCCAGCCGGTACCCCCACAAGCCCGCCAGGCTCGCCGGCAGGAAATATCCCTGCAACGTCGCCCGAAACTGCTGCGGCGGCCACCTGCGCAGCGAGCCATAAATCACTAGCGGCGGACCGTTCATGCCGTAGGCGCCGCCCAAGACCCCCGCGCCGAATCCGAACAGCCAGGCAAGCTTGTCGCTTTTCAACTCCCGATGGTTGCCGCTGACCAATGCATGCGCGGAGAAGGCGATGATCACGGCGGCCAAAATCCCTTTGACCACCGGCTCGGCCGCGGCTCGCAGGAGCAGCAGGCCCAGCGGAATCCCCAGCATGGTCGCCAGCACCAGCCGGCCCGCGCTGTACACGTGAACCTGCCGCCAGTCCTGCACCACCACCAGGAGCGCCACGCTGACCGAGACCAGCACAGCCACCGGAGCGGCCACCTCCACCGGCATGAGGAGCGCCAGCAGCGGCACGGCCACCAATGCCTCGCCAAATCCAAACGCCGAGCGAATCAGAGTCGCCAGAAACACAACCCCCGGGATCAGAATCGCAACTCGCTCCGTCGGCATGCCTTTCCAGCGTAGCGCGCAGCCGCGTCAAGTCGGTTGACATATAGATCATCTTCATATAGAATTCCTCCATATGGACCTGTTGCAAGGCACGCTCGACATGCTCGTGCTCCGCACGCTGCTGGCCGGACCCCTGCACGGATACGGCATCGCCAAAGCCATTCGCGGCGCCTCCCATGAGGCGCTCCAGATTGAGTTCGGTTCGCTGTATCCCGCGCTGAAGCGGTTGGAGGCCAAGGGCTGGGTGGCCTCCGCGTGGGAGACCTCCGAGCACCATCGCCGCGCGCGGTACTACCGGCTCACCGCGGCGGGCCGGAAGCAGTTGGTGCGGGAGCACTCCAAGTGGGCGGACTTCGTGAGCGCGGTCGGACGGGTGATGGGCCCGGTGCCGGAGGCCAAAGCATGAGCCTCCCCAACCGGCTGAAGTCCCTGTGGCCGGCGTGGCGCCGCCGCGAAGAGCGCGAGATGCGCGAGGAATTCGAATCCCTCACCGCCATCGCCGGCGGCAAAGAACTCGGCAACCTTACGCTGGCCATGGAGAACGTCCGCGCAACCTGGGGTTGGACGTGGCTTGAAAGCATGGCGGCGGATTTCCGCTATTCGCTCCGCGCGCTGCGTGCCCAGCCGACCTTTGTCGCGGTGGCCGTGCTCTCCCTGGCCCTGGCCATCGGCGCAAACAGCGCCATCTTCAGCTTTGCGGACGCCCTGCTCCTGCGGCCTCTGTCCGTGCCGGACCCTTCCGGGTTGTACGACGTCACCAACACCACCCCCGACGACCCCCTGGAGGGCATGTCGTTCCCCGATTACCGGGACCTGAGTGAGAACAGCTGCTCCTTCGCCGGCCTGGCTGCCTATCGCCTCACCACGCTGGCCGCCGCCACCGATCCCGCGGCTCCGGCGCAGATCCGGTTCGCCGTGCTCGCGAGCGGCAACTTCTTTCCGGTCGCCGGAGTCGCGCCGGCGCGGGGACGCTCCTTTGTGCCCCGCGAAGCAGATGCGCCGGGCCAGGCCGTGGCCGTCATCAGTCACGACTTCTGGCGGCAGCAATACGGGGGCGACCTGGCGGTGCTGGGCCGGACCCTGCGGCTCAACGGGATCGTCTTCACCATCATCGGCGTCGCCCCGGAATCCTTCACCGGTCTGGACCGCTTCGTTCACCCCAGCCTCTACGTTCCGTTGGGCATGTCCCAGCGCCTGGCCGCCGCCCCGGCGGATCCGCTCGAGGATCGCGGACGCCATGAATGGGTGGTCAAAGGCAGGCTGCGCGCAGGCTCGTCCCGGGAATCGGCCGTGGCTGAACTGCGGGCCCTCGGCGCGACCCTCGAGCGCGAATATCCCAAGACCAATCAAAACCGGCGCCCGGCGGTCCGCACGGAACTCGCGCGCCGCATCCAGCAGACGCCCCAACTGCTTGCCCTCATCAAAATGCTGATGGGCCTGGTAGGGCTGATCCTGATCATCGCCTGCTCGAACATCGGAAACCTGCTGCTCGCCCGGGGGCGCGCCCGCGGCCGGGAAATCGCCATCCGGCTGTCCATCGGAGCGGGCCGGCGGCGCCTCGTCCGCCAGTTGATGACCGAGAGCCTTATCCTGGCGATCTCCGGCGGCGTAGCCGGATTGTTTTTCGCTTATGGCGGCATCCGGTTGCTGCAAAGACTCAGCGTACCCAGCGAGCCGCCATCGGTTCTGGATGTCCGTTTGGACTGGCGCGTCATCGAGTTCAGCCTCTGCGCGGCGCTGCTCAGTTGCGTCCTGTTCGGCCTGGTTCCCGCCTGGCAGATCGTGCGGACGGACTTCCTGAGCACCCTGAGGGCCGGCGGCGACCGGGCCTCCGGAGAGCGGCGCACGGTGGTGCGTGACGTTCTGGTGGCCGGCCAGGTGGCGCTCGCCATGGTGGTTCTGGTCGCTGCGGGAATGTTTCTCGCGGGCTTCCGCAACATGCTAGTGATGCGGCCCGACTTCCGCGCGGACCACCTCATCAGCCTGGATACCGCGCCCGCAATGCTCCACTACTCGCCCGATCAGACCGTGGCCTTCTACCGCAAGCTGGTTGACCGCGTCCGCGCGATGACCGGCGTGGAAAGCGTGGCCATGGCCGAGTCGCTGCCTCTCTCGCCTGCCCAGACCGTGCTGACCGTCGTGCCCGAAGGCTACCAGTTTCCCAAGGGTCGCGAAAAAACCGTGGTATTCGGCGGCGCCGTGGACGCAGGCTACTTCAGCACCATGCGCGTCGAGATCCGGCGCGGGCGCGCCTTCACGGATGACGACCGCGCCCAATCCCGTCGCGTGGCGATCGTGAACGAGCAATTCGCCCGGACCTACTGGCCGGGCCAGGATCCCATCGGGAAGCGCATCCGGCTGGATCGCTCCGATGGGCCCGCGGCCGAAGTCGTCGGGGTCGCGAAGACCGGGCACTACCTGGCCGTGAACGAGGCGCCGGCGTCCTACGTGTACCTGCCCTACGAGCAGAACCCGCGCCCGCGGATGACGCTGATCGTGCAGTCGGCTGGCGATCCGGGCGCCCTCGCGGCGCCGTTGCGCGAGGCGGTTCGTTCGATCGATGCCAACCTGCCCGTCTTCAACCTGCGCACGGTGGCGCTGCTCTACGAAAGCCGCGCCACCGGCACGTGGCTGCAGTTCTTCCAGATGGTGGGGACCATGGCATTCATCGGCCTGGCGCTCGCCACCACCGGCCTCTACGGGCTGGTCGCCTACACGGTGAGCCGTCGTGTCAAGGAGTTCGGCATCCGCGTCGCCCTCGGCGCGCGCCGCCGCGACGTGGTTTGGCTGGTCGAGCGCCGCGGCCTGGTTCTCGCCGGCGTGGGCATCGCTGCCGGCGGAGCGCTCACTCCCGTGGCGGCGCCCCTGCTGGCCGCGGGCTTTCCCGGCCTGGGTCTGTCCTCCCCGGCGGTCTACGCCCTAGTTCCCCTGGCTCTGCTGGCGGTCAGCGCCGCGGCGAGTTACCTGCCGGCGCGCCGCGCCGCCGGCCTGGATCCTCTGCTGGCCCTGCGGAACGAATAGCCGCGAACAACTCCGGAAAAATGTTGTAGCATTCGGATATCTGAGGACGCCAGGCCTATGAAAAACCTCTTACCCTGCTCGTTGATGCTGCTGCTCGCGGGTTGCGCCACTACGCCGCCCGAGGTTGCCAAGGACCAGGACGTCACCGCGGAATTCAGGTCCCGGATCGAAAAGATTCTCGCCGGCTGGTCCACCCTGGACATCAAAAACGTCGCCCCTTACTACGCCAAGGACGCGGGGCTGGTCTTCTTTGATGTCGCGCCGCTGAAATATTCCGGATGGGCGGAGTATGAGAAGGGTTTCCAGCAAGTCTCCGCCACGTGGAAGTCGATCAAACTCGCCCTCGGCGATTTCCAGGCTACGCGCAGCGGGAACATTGTCTGGGCGGTCTACACCTCCCCGATCGAGATCGAGCCGAAAGTAGGCCCGGTGATGAAAGCCGTCACCCGGGCCACCGACATTTTCGAGCGGCGCGGCGACGACTGGATCATCGTTCACGAGCACGTCTCGGCGCCCTTCGAGCCGCCACAGCCGCCCGCCGCGGACGCGAAAAAGAAGTAAGGGCTTCCAGCGGAAGACGGCCCGAATCCTTCGATCGCGGCGGCGGAGTACCGCGCGGCTTCCCGCTATTGGTCGCTTGCAGCCTGTATATAGCAGAGATATACTGCACGTGTGGCCGAGCGCAAGGACCCGCTCGAATCCTGTACTGGTTTTGACTGGGATGAAGCGAACACGGATAAGAACTGGGAACGGCATCGAGTCACCCCGGAAGAGGCCGAGGATGTTTTCTTCAACGAACCGCTTGTCGTGCGCGGGGACACGCGTCATTCGAAGCAGGAGAGAAGGTACTACGCCCTTGGGCGCACAACCGGCGGACGCTATCTGTTCGTTGCCTTCACCCTACGGGGCTCTCTACTGCGCGTGATCTCCGTGCGGGGCATGAATCGGCGAGAAAGGAGCGCCTATGCCTATCGCGAAAAAGAAGCCCACGCCTGAATTTCGCTCCGAGGATGAGGAGCGCGAGTTCTGGGCGGATCACGACTCGACGGAATTCATCGACTGGCGGAGCGCCGGACGCCGCAAGTTTCCCAACCTCAAGCCGACGCTACGAACGATTTCCATTCGGCTGCCGGTTTCGATGATCGAAGACCTCAAGGTCCTGGCGAATCAGCGGGACGTGCCTTATCAGTCTCTTCTCAAGGTATTCCTGGCCGAGAGACTGAAAAAAGAGCGGCGTCGCGCCTCTTGACGGGCCATGAACCCGGAGCAACGAGCTAGTCCGCTCGCAACGCCTGCATCACATCCACGCGCGCGGCCCGCATAGCGGGCCATGCAGACGCCGCCACGGCGGCTGCCAGCAATATGCCAGCCGCCCCAGCCACAACCCACACACCGGGCATCCGCACGCTCCCGAAATAACTGCCGGCTAGCCGCTGTAGCGCCAGGCCGCACGCCAGTCCGGCGCCAATTCCGGCCGCCGTGATGACCGCGCCCTCCGCGATCACCCGCGTCAATAGATGCCGCGGCTGCAACCCGATCGCCATGCGGATGCCGAATTCGCGCGTGCGAGCGCTCACCGAGAACGCCAGCACACCCGCCACGCCGACCACCGCAATCGTCAGCGCCACCAGCGCGAAGCCGCCGAAAACGATGGCGTTCAACCGGTCCGGTGTGAGCACCTCCGCGCGGACGTCTTCGAGCGTCGCGGCGCGCTCCACCGGCTGATCCACCGAGAGGCTGCGGATGGTCCGCGTGATCGGGGTGACCAGGGCATAGGGATCCGATCGCAGGTGGACGAAGAGGCGCCCGCCAAAAAGCGGTCCTTGCCCGAACGGTTGATACACCGTCAGAGTAGGGCGGGGGATCAGGTGCTCATCGTCGATGTCCGCGGCGATCCCGACGATACGCATCGGCGCCGGCTTCACGCCGATAAACCTCAACACCGGGTCCGTCCACGTGACGTGCCGGTTGAGCGCCTCCCGGTTCGGGAACATCCGCCGCGCCAGGCTTTGGCTGACGATCACCACCGGCTCGCCGCCGGTGCGGTCCAGATCGTTGAAATCGCGCCCGGCCAGAATCGGCACGCCAAGCGCGGCGAAAAATCCGGGCGACACGATCCGGAATTGCCCGCGGGGATCGTCTTCTCCCCTCCCGCGAGGGTAGCCCTCGGCCGTGAATTGCAGGCCGGGGCCGCCTCCCTCGCGCCACGGCGTGAGCATGCCCAGAGCCACGCCGTCCACACCCGGCAACTGGTGTATGCGCCGCATCGCTTCTTTGTAAAAGTCCACCACCTGGCCGTCTGTCCGTCCATACGAAACCACCGGCACGTTGATCGCGAGCACGCGGCGCGTATCGATGCCGGTCTGGACCGCCTGAATCGCCAGCAGCGTCTTGACCAGCATGGCGGCGCCTGCCAACAGGATAAAGGAGGCGGCGATTTGGGTGACGGCGAACGCCCGCAGCCGCCGCGCCGCGCCGCCTGTCACCCGCGCGCTGCCATTGGACATGCTGATGCCGTTCCACCGGTCGCCCGAAGGCAGGCGCGGCACAAACGCCAGCAGCGCCGCGGCGGCCAGCGCCCGTCCGGCGCCCACCCACAGCATGCTGGAGTCTACCGTCAGGTCCAGTGCGCGGACCGAGAACCGCGACGCGTAGCGCGCCAGGACCGCGACCATGGGCCGCGCGCTCAGCACGCCCAGCGCCGCCCCCGCGCCGCAAAGCAGCAGGCTTTCCGCCAGCAGGACGCGCCGCAGCGCGGCCGTGCTCGCTCCCAGCGCGGCGCGCACCGCCAGTTCTCCTTCGCGCCGGATCGTCCGCGCCAGAATCAGGTTGGCCACGTTGGAACACGCGATGATGAAGATCAATCCCGAGGCCGCCAGCAGCACCCACAGTACGGTGCTGGCCTGGGACGTAATCTGCTCGCGTAGCAGTACCGCGTCGATGCGGAAATCCGCCTTTGCCGGATACGCCTCGGGACGCTCTTTCAGCATGGCGCAGTGTGCCGCCCGGAGTTCGGCGCGAGCCTGTTCCAGCGTCGCCCCGGAAGCCAGGCGGCCGAACAGTTCCGTCATGCGATGGATCCGGCCCGTCACCATCGTCGCCGACAGGTGGTGCGGGCTGGTCACCACGTTGGCCATGATCTCGGTCTCGGCCGGATACGGGATCGAGGGTTCCAGCACTCCGACAACGGTGGCCGTGCGCGTCCCGAACGATCCCAGACGCACGACTTTCCCAAGCACTGTCGGGTCTCTCTTCAGCGCGGTCGTCCAGAAGCGATACGTCAGCACCACGGCGCCCGCGGCGGAGGGGCCGTCGTCCCGCATATCCAGCAGCCGCCCCATTACCGGATGCAGCCCCATCACTTCGAAGTACGTGCCCCCGACCACTCCCGCCTGCACCTCGCGCGGCTCGCCTAGCCCAATCATGGTGAATCCGATCGTGGAGAAATCACCGATAGCGCTGAGCGACTTCACCCGCTGCCGCAGGTCCTGGATCTCCGGCACGGAAAACGTGGCATTCTCCATGCCCATGCCCCGGGCGCTCTGCCGGATGTAAATCAGCCGGTTTTCATCGCGATTCACCAGCGGACGGAGCAGCACCCCGCGCACCAGCGTGAAGATTGCGGCATTGGCCCCGATGCCGAGCGCCAGCGTGAGGACCACGGCAATCGTCAGCCCTTTGGCGCCGGCCAGCGAACGCAGCGCGTATTTCACGTCCCGACAGAAGACTCCGGCAGCGTCACCCAATCCCAATTCCCGCGGCCTCGCCCCACTCATGATCCTGCCTCCCTTCTGAGTGTCCCCGGCCTCCGGAGATTATACGCGACGCGAGGCCGGAAATCCCGGAGCGGCAGGCTGAATCACAGAAGCGAAGGGACGGCCTACTTGCCAGGCCTCACCCGCCCGTCTCCTACGCCAGAGTCTCCTTTACCACGCTGGCCGGATCCGCACCCGTCGGCTTCTGGCCCAGCCCTGGTACTAGTACATGAAGCGGTCGCGCTGGGCCTGGCGAGTCATAAAATATAAAAAGGTCTTAAATATAGTCTGGCTGTGTGAAAGAACACGACTATGGCCCTTTCTTACTCGACGAAGTTGCTTGCGCTTCCCTTCCTCTTCACCGGCGCGCTCGCCTGGGCGCAGCCGTGGGACCGCAATCTGCTTGTAAATCCCGGCGCCGAAAGCGGGCCGGGCGCGGCGAAGCGAACCGATACCGTCTCCGACGTGCCCGGCTGGACCAGAACCGGGGCGTTCAGCGTCGGCCAGTACATCAGCGCGATGCCGCTGTGGCCGAGCACCTACGGCCCCAAGGATCGCGGATCGAACTACTTCTGGGGCGGCGCGAGCGGCGGCCCTTCGAGCGCCACTCAGACGATCGATCTCAGCGCGGGTGCGACCGAGATCGATGCAGGGCGGGTGCGGTTCTATTTGAGCGGGTATTTGGTCAGCCATACGAACTACGGAATCCCCAGGCTCCGAGCGGCGTTCCTGGATGCGCAGGACCGCCAACTGCTCGAAAGCGAAGTCAGCGGTCCTGGTGTGAACGAGGGGAGCGGCCTGCTGGTCCGCGCCAGTAGCGGTTTCGTGCTGCCCAATACGCGGAAAGTGGTAATTCTGCTCGACCTATCGGCCTCCGGAATGCCTTCCGGGACGCCCAATAACTCGGGCGCCGACAACCTGGAACTGGTTCTCCGCATCGAGCCCATCTTCGGCGCCAATCTTGTGGTGAACGGAGATTTCGAGCTGCCCGGAAACATCGGCAACAGCCCGACACAGCCGCTGGGCTGGAACGGACACCAGAGTAGCAGGCTCATGGCGTACACCGCCGACTTCATCCGGAACGGTTTGACGCCCGATGACCGCGGCGAGCAACACCTCGTGTTCCCGTCTGTTGAATCCGAGAAAGCGCCGACTTCGCAGCGCATCGACGTCACGTTGGGCAAAGACCGTATCGACGCGGGCGGCGTGAGTTATAGCTTCTCGGCGTGGCTGGGAGCCGAAGGAAACCAGCCGGGCGGCACTTCGGCGAAGGCCGAATTTTTCGGCTCGGGCAACCAGCTGCTCGGAGCCAGCCAGATCATCGGCCCGGTGACCATGGAGGACCGCGGCAAGAAAGCCGGCATGCTGAAGCGCTCCACGGACGGCGCCGTTCCGCCAGAAACCCGCTCCATCGTGATTACCCTCATATTCCCTCGCGCTGTGGGGTTCGGCGCGCCCCAGGCCGACAATGTAACATTCACGCTCAAGTCCGCAGGCGCGGTTGCTATCAAAGACAACGGCATCCGGAATGCGGCCTCCGGGGCCTTCGGACCCATCGCGCCAGGCGAGATGGTCACGATCCTCACCTCCGGCGTGAACTTGTCCGATACCACCCGGATGCAGTTGGATGCCGCTGGCCGCGTGGTCACGACCCTTGGAGAAGTCCGGGCGTTCTTCGACGGCACGCAGGCGCCACTGCTGTATGTCAACTCGAGCGAAATCGGCGCCATCGTGCCGTTCGACGTGGCGGGCCGGAGCACCGTGGCGGTGCGGGTAGAGTACAAGGGCGTCCAGTCGCAGACGGTAGACATGCAGGTGGCCGGGACGGCGCCGGGGGTCTTCACGCTCGACGGCGCGCCGAATGGCCCCGGACTCATCAGCAACGACCCGTACACTATTAACAACAAGGACAACCCAGCCGCTGAGAACTCCACGGTGACGATCTACTGGACGGGAGGCGGGCAGACCGATCCGCCGGGTGTGGACGGGCAGATCGAGAGATTCCCGCTGCCCCGGGTGATCGCTCCGGTGAGTGTCACGATCGGAGGCAAGTTGGCTGATCTCCGGTATGCCGGCGCGGTGCCTTACGGCTGGGCCGGGCTTCTGATCGCTGAAGTGGTGGTGCCGGCCGGCAGCGCCTCTGGCGATCCGGTCCCCGTGGTGATCACCGCGGGCGGGGCCTCCAGCCCGGACAACACGGTGACGATGTACGTCAAACAGCCCTGAGACCGACCATCCCTGGGAGGGCCTGCCGGCGGCGACCTTCAACCTGCAGGAGCGTGGGGACAGGCGCGGGTATCGCCGGCAGGCAAAATTTAGACCCTTAGCGAGCCACGGAACGCTCGACCGGCATAGTAAGATTCTGCGCCGTTGTGATACACGAAAACAGTGTCGTAGCGGCGATCACAGAAGAGGGCGCCACCGAGTTTTCTGATGGCGGGAGGTGTTCTCACCCAGCTCGACGTTTTCGTGTCGAAACTCCCAAGTTTCTGCAACTCGCGATATTGTTCTTCCGTTAACAGCTCAATGCCCATGGCGGCCGCAATATCCTCAGCGCTGTCTTCCGGCTTATGTTCTTTCCTTGACTCCAGCGCCTCACGGTCGTAGCAAATACTTCTGCGGCCCTTGGGGCTTTCCGGTGAACAATCGCAGAAAATGTATTCGCCCGTCTTCTTGTTATGGCCAATCACGTCCGGTTCACCGCCGGTCCTTTCCATTTCATGGAGCGACCACAGTTTTTCAGCATTCGCTTCCAGCTTGGATTGTACAAGAGCCCATTCAAGACCTTTATGGCGGTTCATGTTTCTCTCAAAACGAACCTTCAATGCTGTGAGTAGTTCTTCACGTTGATCTGGCGACAAGGCCTTTTTGCTACTGTTCATGTTTCGCGATCCCATTTCCGCGCTGCCGGAGATCGGTGGTGTGCCCGCCTGACTCCGTTCCCAAGCCGCCTCGCACTTCCTACGCCAGAATCCCCTTCACCACGCTGGCCGGATCCACGCCTGTCAGCTTCTGGTCCAGCCCCTGATACTTGTAGCTGAAGCGGTCGTGCTGGATGCCGAAAAGGTGAAGCAGGGTGGCCTGGAAGTCCCGCACGTGCACCGGATCCTGCACGATGTTGTAGGAGAACTCGTCCGTCTCGCCGTACACCACGCCGCCCTTTACCCCGCCTCCCGCCATCCACAGGCTGAAACAGCGCGGATGATGGTCCCGCCCGTAATCGGTCGGCGTGAGCTTGCCTTGCGAGTAAATGGTGCGGCCGAACTCGCCGCCCCAGATCACCAGCGTATCCTCCAGCAATCCCCGCGCCTTCAGGTCCTGCACCAGCGCCCAGCAGCCCTGGTCCACGTCCTTGCACTGGCTGGGCAGCACCCCGGGCAGGTTCCCATGCACGTCCCAGCCGCGGTGGTAGATCTGCACGAACCGCACCCCGCGCTCCACCAGCCGGCGCGCCATCAGGCAACTGTTGGCGAACGTGCCGCCCTTGCGCGCGTCCTCGCCGTACATCTGGTAGACGCTCTCGGGCTCCTTGGAGAGATCCGTCAGTTCCGGCACCGAGGACTGCATGCGGAACGCCATCTCGTACTGCGCGATGCGCACGCGCGTCTCCGGGTCCCCGATCTTTTCCTCCTGCACCCGGTTCAACTCCCCCAGGGCGTCCAGCATGCGCCGCCGGATCTGCGGCGGCACACCCTCCGGGTTGTTGATGTACAGCACCGGATCCCCCGCCGAACGCAGCGCCACGCCCGCGTACTGCGCCGAAAGGAAACCCGCGCTCCACAGCCGTGCCGAAATGGCCTGCACGTTGGCCTTGGGATTTGAATGCGTGGCGTTCAGCACCACGAAGGTGGGCAGGTCCTGGTTCATGCTGCCCAAGCCGTAGGCGATCCAGGCGCCGATGCACGGCTTGCCCGCCGTCATGTTGCCGGTCTGAATAAACGTCATGGCCGGCTCGTGGTTGATGGCCTCGGTGTGCAGCGAGCGCACGATGGCGATATCGTCCACCATCTTCGCCGTGTAGGGCAGCAGCTCGGAAATCCACGCCCCGCTCTGCCCGTGCTGCTCAAACTTGAATACCGAAGGCGCCACCGGGAAGCGGCTCTGGCCGGAGGTCATGGTGGTCAGCCGCTGCCCGTGGCGGACGGATTCCGGCAGATCCTTGTCGTACCACTCCTTCATCCCCGGCTTGTAATCCAGCAGGTCGATCTGCGGCGGCGCGCCCACCATGTGCAGGTAAATGGCGCGCCTGGCTTTGGGCGGGAAATGCGGCAGCCCCGGCAGACCGCCCGCGGCCGTCATCTTCGCCGCGCGCGCCTCTTCGCCCAGCATACTGGCCAGCGCCGCCACGCCCAGCCCGCGGGCGCTGCGCGCGAAAAACTGCCGCCGCGTGGCCATCAGGACGGCTTCGTCGATGGGATCGGTCGGTTTCACTTGTTCAACACCTCGTCCAGGTTCATGACCTGGTTCGCCACCATGGTCATGGCCGCGTATTCGGCCGCGGGGAGCGCGCTGTCCGCCGGGGATTCGCCCACCGCCAGCAGCTTGCTCGCGTCCTCGGGATGGGCATCGTAGTAGCGCAAATAGTCCGCATAGGCGCGCCGAGTCACGTCCCGCTCCTTCTCGTCGAAGCTGCGCGCCAGCAGCCGGGCGGTCAGAAAGTCGATCTGCCGGTCCAGGTCCTGCGGGGCGGCCTCCATGGCCCGCCCGGCCAGATGCCGCGCGGCTTCCACAAACTGCGGATCGTTCATCGTCACCAGCGCCTGCAACGGCGTATCCGTGCGCTCCCGGCGTACCGTGCAGGTCTCCCGCGTGGGCGCGTTGAAGATCTCCATCGAAGCCGGCGGCGCGGCCCGCTTCCAGAAGGTGTACAGGCTGCGCCGGTACAGGCTTTCCCCGCTGTCCTGGTGGTAGAACCGGGTGTTGCTGCCCACCATGGCCACCGCCTCCCAAACGCCCTCCGGCTGGTAGGGCTTCACGCTCGGCCCGCCGATCAGGGGCGCCAGCAATCCGCTCGCCGCCAGCGCGTAATCCCGCACCATCTCGCCGTCCATCCGGAAGCGCGGCCCCCGCGCAAGCAATCGGTTGTCCGGATCCTTGCTGAGCTTCTCCGGCGTCGTCGCGGCGGACTGCCGGTACGCCGTCGAGGTCACCAGCAGGCGGAAGAACCGCTTGACATCCCAGCCGGATTCGCGGAACTCCACCGCCAGCCAGTCCAGTAGCTCCGGATGCGAAGGCGGCTGCCCCTGCGAGCCGAAATCTTCCGCCGTCTTCACGATCCCCGTGCCGAACACTTCCTGCCAGAAGCGGTTCACGGTCACGCGCGCCGTCAGCGGATTGGCTGGATCCACCAGCCACCGCGCCAACCCCATGCGGTTCCGCGGAAGCGACGCCGCCATGGGCGGCAGCGCCGCCGGCACATTGGGCTCCACCGCCTCACGCGGCTGATCGTACTGCCCGCGATACAGGATGTGCGCCATCGGCGTGCTGTCCTGGCGCTCCTCCATCACCAGCGTGATGGCCCCCCGATCGCGGATCGCCCGCCGCTCCGCCAGCAGGCTCCGAAGCTGTGCGTCCTGCTCCCGGTAGGCCGCGTCCCGCCGGTTCAGGTAGACGAGATGCAAGGCTTCCCGTTCCGCGGCGGTCAGTTCCCCGGCAGCCTTCGCCCGCGCCCCCTCGATCACCGGCCACAGCGAGATCAGCCGCGCTTCCTCCTCGCTGATCGCGCGGTTGAACACGCGGAAATCCGCCAGTGCTCCGCCCGCGAAGTAGCGGCGGCCCTCGCGCCCCAGCCGCAGCGGCGCGTCCGTGCGGATACCACCGCTGAGGTGCGTGTTCTGGTCGCCCGCGCCCTGCGTCGGCACCGCCCGGCCGTTCAGATACAGGGCCAGCCCCAGTTGCTCGCGGCTGCCGTCATAGCTCACCGCCAGGTGGTTCCACGTGCCCGGCTTCAACTGTTCCAGGTGTCCGGCCCGAACCTGGATGGTGTCCTTCTCTCCGGCCGTGAGCCGCAGCCCCGCCACGCGCGCCTGGATGTCGATGGCCCAGCCCCGGTTCTGCTCCTCCGGGTTGGACTGGCTGGCCACCGTGAAGCTGTCGTCGCCCGGCGGAAAATAAATCCAGGCGGCCACTGCGAACGGCTGGTCCGACGAGATATCCGCGTTGGGCAGCGGCAGCGACGATTCCTTCGCGAAGTGCAGCGCCTTCCGACCCGGATCCGACGCCGGCCCCAGCGTCACGCCGTCGGGCAGCGGGAGCGCGATCTGGCTGCCCCCTGTGGCCAGCTTCAAGTCCTGGCCGAAGGAAAGCGCGAGCGTCTGCGAGGCCGCCTCGAGCGGCATCGCCAGGGACTTGTGCTCCCCCGCCGCCAGCCACGCATCGAACGTCGCATCCGGTCCTCCGCGCCGCTCTTGCATGCGCCGCCGCAGTTCGGCCTCCTGCGCGATGAGTTCGCTCCACCGCCCGCGGTCCTCCTCGTTCGGCACCACCACGATGGGCGGCGTATCCGGAGCGTTGCCGTCCATGATGGGCTGCGTGGTGTTTCGGAAAAAGGCCGCCATCGAGTAGAAATCCCGCTGCGAGATCGGATCGAACTTGTGGTCGTGGCAAGTAGCGCAGCCCACCGTGAGCCCCAGCCACACCGCGCCGGTCGTGTCTACGCGGTCCTTGGCGTAGATCGCATCGAACTCCGCCTCGATGATGCCGGCCTCGTTGGTGGTCACGTTGCAGCGGTGAAAGCCGGTGGCGATCTGCTGGTCCAGCGTGCGGTTGGGAATCAGGTCTCCCGCCAGTTGCTCGATGGTGAAGCGGTCGAAGCTCAGGTTGCGGTTGAACGCGTTGATCACCCAATCGCGGTAGGGCCACATCTCCCGGTAGTTGTCCACGTGGATGCCGTGCGTGTCCGCGTAGCGCGCCGCGTCCAGCCAGTAGCGCGCGCGGTGCTCGCCCCAGTGCGGCGAGGCCAGCAGGCGGTCCACCACCTTCTCGTACGCGTTCTTCGAGCGGTCCCCGACGAAGGCTTCCACCTCTTCCGGCGTGGGTGGCAGGCCGGTCAGGTCCAGCGAGACGCGCCGGATCAGAGTGCGCCGGTCGGCCTCCGGCGCGGGCTTCAGCCCCTCTGCCTCCAGTCGCGCCAGGATAAACGCGTCGATCGGATTCCGCGCCCAGCCCTTGGTCTTCACCGCCGGCACAGCCGGCCGCACCGGCGCCACGAAGGACCAGTGCTGCTGCCACGGCGCGCCCTCCGCAATCCAGCGCCGCAGCGTCTCCTTCTGTTCCTCGGTCAGCGTCTTGTGGGAGTAGGCCGGCGGCATGCGCCGCGCCGCGCTCTCCGCCGTGATGCGCTGGTACAGCAGGCTCTTTTCCGGGGAACCCGGCACGATGGCCGCGCCGTTCTTCCGCGGCGCCAGCGCCTCCTCCTTGAGATCCAGCCGCAGGCCCGCCATCCGCGTATCTTTATCGGGTCCGTGGCAGGCGAAACAGTTATTCGAAAGGATAGACCGCACGGCCCGCTGAAAATCCACGGGCGCCGCCACGGCCGGCCCCAGCAGACAGCACAGTAACAGAAACTTCCTCATCCGGAGATGAAGAAATTATCACACAAATTCCCGCTGGGAGCGGCCCGGCTACACCTTCTCCGCGATAGCCTTGGCTTGCAGAAACAACAGCAGGTAATCCGGCCCGCCGGCCTTCGAGTCGGTCCCCGAAAGGTTGAACCCGCCGAACGGGTGCGCCCCCACCATCGCGCCGGTGCACTTCCGGTTCACGTACAGGTTGCCCACGAAGAAGCGCTCTCGCCCCTTGCGGATATGCTCCGCATCGTTGGAGTAGATGGCGCCCGTGAGGCCGTACTGCGAATCGTTGGCCAGTTCCAACGCGTGGTCGAAATCCCGCGCCCGGGTCACCGCCAGCACCGGCCCGAAGATCTCCTCTTGAAAAAGGCGCGCCTTGGCGTCCACGTCCGCGAAGATGGCCGGCGGAACGAAATACCCGTTCTCGGGAACGGTCCCCCCGCCGCACACCAGCCGGCCTTCCCGCTTGCCGGTCTCGATGTACTCGCAAATCGTGCGCCGCGCGCCCTCGCTGATCACCGGCCCCATGTAATTGTCGGGCTTGTCCGCCGGACCCACCCGCAGCGCCGCCGCCTTGGCCGCCAGTTTCTCCAGAAACGCGTCGTACACCCGCGCGTCTACAATGGCCCGCGAGCAGGCCGAGCATTTCTGCCCCTGGTAGCCGAAGGCAGAGACCAGCACGCCGCTCACCGCGCTCTCCAGGTCACAGTCCCCGTCCACGATGATGGCGTCCTTGCCGCCCATCTCCGCGATCACCCGCTTGATCCAGATCTGCCCCGGCGGCGGCCGGGCGGCGCGTTCGTTGATCCGCAGCCCCACCTCCCGCGACCCCGTGAAGGCGACGAAACGTGTCTTGGGATGCTCCACCAGCACATCGCCGACCGAAGCGCCGCTACCGGTGAACACGCAGAATGCCGTCTCCGGGAACCCGGCTTCCCGCAGCACATCGCCGAACTGCGCCGCGATCGTGGGCGTCTCACTCGAAGGCTTGATGACGGCCGTGTTGCCGGCCACCAGCGCCGCCGTGGCCATGCCCGCCAGGATGGCCAGGGGAAAGTTCCACGGCGGAATGATCACTCCCACGCCCAGCGGCAGGTAGTACATCTCGTCGCGCTCGCCGCTCAACTGCACCACCGGCTGCGGGCCGCTCAGCCGCAGCATCTGCCGGGCATAGTACTCGCAGAAATCGATGGCCTCGGAGACATCCGCTTCCGCCTCTGGCCAGGTCTTGCCGGCTTCGTAGACCAGCCAGGCGTCGAACTCCATTTTGCGCCGCCGCAGGATCTGCGCCGCGCGCAGCAGCAGGCGCACGCGCTCCTCCGCCGGCGTGGCCGACCAGGCCGGAAAGTGCGCGTAGGCTGCCTCCACCGCCCGCCGCGCCATCTCCGGCGTGGCCTTCTGGTGGATCCCCACCACCTCAGCGGGGTTGGACGGATTCACCGACCGCAGCTTCTCCTCGGTCTCGATCAATTTCCCATCGAGGCGCAGCGGGTATTCCCGCCCGAACTGCGCGCGCGCCTGCGCCAGCGCCGCCTCCATGGCCCGGCGGTTCGCCGGGAGAGAGAAATCCGTGTACGCCTCGTTCCGGAATTCCGGCAGGGTCTCCATACCTTTGATGATACGTCCCGAAGGCATTCGTCCCGGGGCGCCGTGGCACAATGGGAAGCGGCATTGGCACGCCTCTCGATACTTCTCCCGGCCTCCGCCCTCGCGGCCACTGCGGGCTTGCTCCTGTTTCCCGCGCAGCAGGCGCCCGCCCGGCGCCCGCACTTCACCGACATCGCGCCGCGCTCGCGCTTTTCCTACATCTCCAACAACGATTTCACCGGGCGCAAATACTTCCAGCAGCCCATGTGCGGCGGCGTGGGCATCCTGGATTACGATCACGATGGGCGCATGGACATCTTCTTCACCAACGGCGCCAAGCTGCCGGAACTCCGCAAGACCGATCCCTCCTTCTATAACTGCCTGCTGCGCAACCGCGGGGATGGAACCTTCGAAGACGTGACAGCCCGCGCCGGCGTCGCCGGCGAGCGCCTGGATTTCAGCTACGGCGTCGCGGTGGGCGATTATGACAACGACGGCTGGCCCGACCTGTTCCTGGCCAACACCGGCAAGAACACCCTCTATCACAACAACGGCAACGGAACCTTTACCGACGTCACGGACGCCTCCGGCCTGGCCGCCAAGCCGCCGGACACCCTGAGCGTGCAGGCCGCCTGGTTCGACTACGACAACGACGGCCTGCTCGACCTGGTCCTCTCCAACTACACTCTCTGGACCCCCGCCCAGGACCGCCGCTGCACCCACGGCGGCAAAGAGGCCTATTGCAGCCCCAAAACCTACGTCGCCGTCCCCCACCGCCTCTACCACAACCTGGGCCACGGGAAATTCGAGGACGTCACCGAAAAATCCGGCTTCGCCAAATCCGCCGGCAAAGGCATGGGCATCGCTATCGCCGATTTCAACCAGGACGGCTGGATGGATATCTTCATCGCCAACGACACCGAGCCCAACTTCCTCTACCTCAATCAGCACGACGGCACCTTCAAGGAGGTCGGTCTCCAGTACGGCGTGGCCTACAACGATACCGCCGCCACCGTCTCGGCCATGGGCTGCGATGCCAAGGACTACGACAACGACGGCTGGGTGGACATCTTCTACAACAACCTGATGGGCCAGATCTGGGGCCTGTTCCACAACCAGCGTGGCCGTTTCTTTCGGTATGTCTCCGCCGGCTCCCGCATCCTGAGCTTAAGCGAATCCATGTCCGGCTGGAGCAACGGCTTCATCGACTACAACAACGACGGCTGGAAAGACCTGTTCTCCGCCAACGGGGACGTGGACAACCTGGTTCCCAACGCGCCGCAGCACGACACCATGTTCGAAAACCTTGACGGCAGGGAATTCCGCGACGTCTCCGCGGACATGGGCGCGGATTTCCTCCGCGTGGGGTTCCAGCGCGGCTCGGCGTTCGCCGATCTGAATAATGATGGCTTCCTGGACATCGTGGTCACCTCCCTGAACCAGAAACCCCGCATCCTGTTGAATTCCGCCGATAACGGCAACCACTGGCTGCTCATCCAGGCCACTGGCCGCCAGAGCAACCGCGACGCGGTCGGGACCCGCTTCAAGCTCACCACCCCCTCCGGCCGGACCCTCTATAATCACGTGACTGCCTCGGTCGGTTTTATGTCCTCGAGCGATCTCCGGGTGCACTTCGGCCTGGGCCCCGAAACCACCGCCGCCTCCCTCGAGATTCAATGGCCCCGCGGCGCCGTCCAGACGCTGCACAACGTTCCCGCCGACCAGATCCTCAAGTTGGACGAACCTCGCCCCTAATACCCCCAAATCGGACCCGGATAGCGTTGACATCCATTTTGCGGTGTGATACACGCTATATGACGTTCAGGGAATTCAGGCTCCCTGTGTCCCTTTGGTCAAGATCGCGGCCCTCGGTGCGGCCGCGGGGGAGGTTTGTGGGTGAGACTCGCACAACTACGAGCACTGGGGCTTCTGCTCGTGCTGGCGGTGGTATGCGCCGTCAGCTCGTTCGCGCAGGAGTTCCGCGGCAGAATTCAAGGCACGATCACGGATACTAGCCAGGCTGCCATCGTCGGCGCGACCGTGACGCTGCTCAATGTGAATACCGGCGTCTCTACAACGCGGCAAAGCAACGAGACCGGCCACTACATCTTCGACCTGGTGGATCCCGGCACTTACACGATTTCGGTCGAATTCGCGGGCTTCAGCAAGTTCGTGCAGGAAAACGTGCTGATGATGCAGCGCGGCGATATGACCGTGAATGCCACATTGAAGGCGGGAGACGTCCGCGAGACCGTCACGGTGGCCGCCGAGGCCAGCACGGTGCAGTTCAACACCGCCAAGCTGGAAACTACGGTGGACAGCCACCTGACCAACAACATGCCCCAGATTTTCCGCACGCCGTTCTTCCTGGCGCAGCTTGACCCGTCGGTTGAGAAGAACGACTACGCTTCGGAGAACATGCCCTACCATAGCTGGGGACCCAACCAGCAGCGCGTCGGCGGCGGCCAGAACTACACCAACGACCTGCAGGTGGACGGCGCCCCCGTGGGCATCGGGTACAAGACCAGTTACGTGCCCTCGCCCGACATGGTGCAGGAAGTCAACGTGCAACAGAACGCCATTGACGCGGAATACGGCCACAGCTCCGGCTCCGCCATCAGCCTGACCCTGAAATCAGGCACCAACGACTGGCACGGCACGGCCTTCTACCAGGGCCAGTATCCCTGGGCCAACGCGCTCGAAAACCGCGTCATCCGCAGCATCAACCTGGGCCGCAACCACATGTATGGCGGCACCGTGGGCCATCCCATCCTGAAAAACAAGCTGTTCAATTTTGTGGCCTACGAGGGCTGGAATCAGACCGATCCGCAAAGCCTGATCGAGACCCTGCCCACCGATCTCGAACGCCAGGGCAATTTCTCCCAGTCCCTCAACGGCTCCGGAGGATTGCGCACCATCTACGACCCCTGGAGCACGCAGACGTCTGCGGACGGCAAAACCATTAACCGCACGCCGTTCCCGGGCAACATCATTCCCGGCTCCAGGATCGATCCAATCGCGTCCGGCTACGTCGGTCACCTGTGGAAACCGAACGCGCCGGGCGACGGCCCTTACCACGTCAACAACTATTACGCGCCGCTGCCCATTAAGTTCCCCTATAAGAACTTTTCAGACCGCGTGGACTACCAGGCCACCGACAGGCTGCGGGCCTCCGGCCGCGTCAGCCTCTTCCGCACCCCCATCACCACCTCCAACCCCACCGGCTCCGATTACTTCGTATCGGACCGCGGCAGCGAGCGGGACTCCACCTCCATCACTGGGGATGTGACCTACACCCTGAGTCCCCGCACGGTGCTCAACGTGCGCGGCGACTATCACAGCTTTATCGACGCCTCGGCTTACGCTAGCACTTTCTCCGCCGGGTGGGGCTCCATCTGGCAGAACACGAATTTCTACAAGGCCATGTTCCAGGATCCCTCGGTGCCGGTGCTGCTGCCCCGCATGTCGATTTCGGGGACCGACGGCTACACGCGGAACTTCAACATGGGCCCGGGCGGCGGGTACTGGGATCAGCGTCCCACCGCTGACAGCGTGGACGTCAAGCTCGCCCAGCAGCGCGGCCCGCACTACTTGAAGTTTGGTTTCGAGACGCGCGGCAATCGCTCTCCCCAGGGACTCATCCTGAGCAACCCCGGATTCGGCTTCGACGCGCGGCCCACCAGCGCCACCTACGTGAATCCGAATACCCTGGTCTCGGGGGATGGCTTCGCCACCTTCCTGATCGGCGCCGTGGTGCCCACCAACGGCAGCCCCAGCGATTGGGACTCCAGCGCTACCTCCATGCCGGTGATCAACTTCCTGAATGCCTCGGCGCGCTTCTACGCCGGCTATATCAACGACGACTGGAAGGTCACCCGCAACCTGACCATCAACCTGGGCTTGCGCTACGAATTTGAGCAGGCCTGGCGCGAGGAACAGGACCGCGCCGTTCGGCCCCTGGACCTCACTGTTCCGATTCCCGAATTCCAGGGCGCCAATGCGCCGCAAATGCCGGCCCAGGTCAAGCAGTTCTATAGCGGACCGTGGACCTTCAATGGCGCGTTCCAGTTTGCCGGCGGCGGCAACCCGCGCGGGCAGTGGAACTCCGGCTTGGGCACGCTCTCGCCCCGCATCGGCGCCGCCTACCGCCTGAACGACAAGACCTCCATCCGGGCGGCCTATGGGCGCTACGTGACGCCGTGGATCCAGGGCACCACGGACTTCAACAACCTCACCACGCCCGGCTTTACCAACTACACCGGCGCGCCTCCCCAGGTACTGGGCGTGCCGCAGATGCAAGTACAAAATCCGTTCCCATCCACCTATCCGGTCATCCCCGCCTACGGCAAAACTCTGGGCGCCTACACGATGCTTGGAGACAGCCCGTCCTATTACCAGGCGGACCGCCCCCGGCAGACCAGCGACCGCTTCAACTTTTCCGTGCAGCGGCAGTTGCCGCAAAACGTGGTGCTGGACGTCACCTACTTTTTGAACCTCTCGAACTATGTGTTCGACACCACCCGCAACCTGAACATGGTGGATCCGCGCATCGCCTATCAGAATAAGGACGCTGTAAACCAGGTCGTGCCTAACCCCTTCTACAACATCCTGACCGTGGATAAGTTCCCCGGCCCGCTCCGGTACCAGCAGCAGGTCAGCATTTCTTCGCTGATGAAGCCCTACCCGCAGTACGGCGATATCAACGTGACCGACGGACAGCCCGGCGGCAACATGCATTACCACTCCCTGCAGATCAAGCTGACGAAGAGCTTCAGCAAGGGGTACTCTTTCCTGGCCGGGTACAACTACCACTACGAGCAGGACCAGCGCTTCTACGACGACATCGCGTTGTACACCCAGAACTACAGTTGGATCAATTCGCCCGCTTCCCGGCACCGCCTCACGGCCGCCGGCACGTGGGAACTCCCGTTCGGCAAGGGACGGGCGTACATGAGCGATGCGCCGCGTGCGGTGGACGCCATGTTGGGCGGCTGGAACCTGACCCCCACGATGTATTGGCGTTCCGGCCGCTACGCTGTCTTCGGCGGCATGGTGGTGAACGGAGATCCGCACACTTCCAACCCCGGAGCCTACGGGTGGTTCAATACCGGCGCCTTTTCCCCGCTCCCGGCCTACACGCCGCGCACCAATCCGTGGCTTTACTCCGGCATTACCGGCCCCGGCCAGTTCAACATGGATGCTTCGCTGGTGAAGTCCTTCCATGTGGTGGAGCGGCTCCGGTTCGAGTTGCGCATGGACGTGTTTAACGTCCTGAACAACATGACTTGGGAGGATCCGGACACTAATATTTACTCTCCCAACTTCGGGCACTCCCAGGGTAACAACCAGTTGGCCAACACCTACGGACGGCGTACCCAACTCGGTCTCCGCGTCGAGTTTTGACCATCGCGGCTCGGTAGCTACGTGCTCGTGTTTGCAGAATGTTACCGAGCCGCGACCGTCAGACAGCGGTTTGCCGCGCTCCTTCTCTTCACACTCGTCCTCTCCGCCCAGGACCAGGGGTTGCGCGAGGCCGCCCAACTCGACGCTGCGCACAAGTGCGACGAAGCCGAAACCGCCTACCAGCGCATGCTCGCGCAGGGCTCTCCCTCGCCGCCTCTGCTCAATAATCTCGGCAACCACTACCTGCTGTGCGGCCAGCCGGAAAAAGCCCAGATCTATTTTTCTCAGCTTCTGAAGATCAACCCCACCCACCCCAACGCCAACTTGCAACTGGGGCGTATGGCGGTGGAGCGTAAAGACGGCGCCCGGGCGCTCGCATACCTGGGGCACGTCAAAGAGTCGGACCCCGCCATCCGCCTCCTGCGCGCCGAAGCGCTCTACTGGGCCGGCCGGCGCCCGGCGGCTACGGCAGTGCTGGACAGCCTCGCGAAAGAAGCCGGAGGCGATCCGCGCGTGGAATTCGCCCTCGGTCTCACCTGCGCCCGGCTGGGCCTCTACGGCCGCGCGGAAACCGCCTTCAACGCCGTCGCCGCGCGCTACCCCGATCAGTTCGAAGTGCTGCTGAACTTGGGGCGCGCCGCCGCGCGCGCCGGGCATTACGACCGCGCCGCACGCGCCCTGGAAGTCGCCCTCAAGTTGCAGCCAGCCAGTGTCGAGGCGCTCCTGGAACTGGGCCGCGTGGCCGCCGCCCAGGGCGATTCCAGCCGCGCTGTCTACCTGTTGGCGCAGGCCCGCCAGGCCGCCCCGGGCCGCCCGGACATCCTGCTCGCCCTGGCCCGCGCCGCCGAGGACGCCGGCTACTACGGCGATTCCGCCCTGGCCTACGACGAATATCTTCGCCTCCAGCCCAACGACGATGCGGCCCGCCGGGACCGCGCCGTGGTCTATGGCTTCACCGGCGCCCGCCTGAAGGAAGGCTTGCAGGAACTGGCTGCCTACCTGAAGAAACATCCCCGGGACCCGCTCGCTTACTACGGCCTGGCGCGCCTCACCTGGAACACCGGGCCCGAGAAGGCCCTCGAGCAACTTTCCACCGCCGTACGCCTGGACCCCAATCTTGCCGCAGCGCGCTTCAGCCGCGGCTGGCTGCTCCACCGGCAGGGCCGCGACGCCGAAGCTGCCGCTGACCTGGAAGCCGCCGCCCGCCTGGCCCCCGGCAACCCGCGCGTCGAAGCGCAGCTCGGCGTGGTCTACCTGGCGCTGGACCGGTCCGCCGATGCCGAAAAGGCGCTGCGCCGCGCCCTGCCGGCCGCGCCCGGCGATCCCGAGATCCTCGTGAACCTGGGCCGCGCGCTCATAGCCCTGGGCCGCGAAGACGAGGCCAGGCGCTACCTCGAGGAGTTCCGCAAAGTTCGCCCGCAGACGGCCCGCGCTCCCCTCCGCGAGGCCGGCATGATCGAGCTGGCTACTCTCTCCCCGGCCGAACGCGCGCGCCGCGAAATCGAGCGCCTGCGCGCCGACGCGCGCACTCATCCGGGAGATCCGGAACTTCAGCTCAACCTCGCGCTGCTGCTGCTGGCCGACGGCCGCCAGGAGGAGGCCACGCGCGAGTTCCGGGAGTTGCTGCGCCTGAATGCCGCCGCCGGCCAGTGTCAGAAGGCTGGCACGGCGCTCGTGCAGGCCGGCCAATACGCCCTGGCGCGCGAGTTTCTGGAGCGCGCCGCGGCTTCCTTGCCCGCGGCCCGCCTGGACCTGGCCATCGCCGTCTTCTTCGCCGCCGGGCCGCAGCAGGCCCTGGAGGCCCTCGGGCCGGCGCCGGAGGGAGAACCGTCGGGCGACTACCTGCTGCTGAAAGCCCGCCTCCTGGACGCTGCCGGGCAGCCGGCCGAAGCGCGCCAGGCCCTGGGGGAAGGGCTGCGCTTGTCCGTCTCCCGGCCGCAGGTGGCCGAGCAGGCTGCTCTGCTATTGCTGCGCGGCCGGCGCCGGCAGGAAGCCCTCGATCTGTTGGCCCAGGCCGTCCGCGCCAACCCCGGCAACTCGGACCTCCTGCTCCTCCGCGCCCTCGCATTGGGTCAGGCGGGCCGCAACGCCGAAGCCGAAAAGGCCCTGGCGGAGATCGAGGCCCGCTGGCCGGAGTGGGATCGCCCCTACCTGGCGCACGGCCTGCTGCTGGAGCGCGCCGCGCGGCCAGCCGAAGCCCGCCGCCGGCTCCAGACCGCCCTGGCCCTCGATCCGCAGAACCTGGCCGCCCGCTGCACTCTGGCGCGCTTGGCCTCCGCGCCCGCCCCCGACCCGCGCTGCCCTTGCTTAGCGCAGTTCGACCAGTTGCTGTTCCCCTCCTGCTCAGCGGCCCGCCAGAAGCTGTGAAAATATTCCGGGGCTCCACCGCTCCATCCTGCAATTACGAGCACTGAGTGACTGAGCCGCGACCGTCAGGTAGCGGAGCCAGGCCCCCGCCTGGTGTAACACTTCGCGCGCGACATGCACCATCCCTCAGGCACTGACTGCAAGCCCGAAGGGCCATCCAGGAGAAGACGTCGTGACTCCATTGGCGCGTGTCGCCCGTTCCGCCGGGCCGGCTCTGATTTTCCTCTGTTCTCTCCCGATCGCCCCCGTCGCGGCCAACCAGATCCAGCAGGCGGCCAACCTGGTGGTGGTGGTCCACAACGTGTTGCCATTCGCTGGGGAACCGGATATCGCGGCCGGGATCATCTTCGGTGCGCCGGGCAACCGCCTGTATATCCTCACCACGAACCACCGGGTCAGGCGGGGGGTGCAAGTCGCGCAGAACCTGGAAGTCGAGTGCCGCTGGACGCCGGGCCGCCGGCTTCCGGCCCGCCTGCTGAACACCGCCGATATGACCCTTGACGTCGCGGTGCTGAGCGTGGAAACCACTCTGCCCCCGGGCCTGTTGCGATTCGACTTACTCGGGAGTCCGGCGGCGGTTCAGCGCGGGGACGCCGCAAACACGATCGGCCACTCTGCGGAAAAGCGGTGGGTCCTGAACATGCAGTCCAATGCCCTCTCCGGGGTGGACGGAATCCACGTCTACTTCCAGTCCCGCTTCGAAAACGCCGACGCCTCCGGCGCGGCCCTGCTCAACGACCAGGCGCAGTTGATCGGCATGGTGCGCAATGCCCAGCCGCCGCGAGGCGAAGCGCTCAGCATGGACACCATCGTACGCTGGCTTGCCGGCAACGGCTATGCCGTGGACCTGCGGCCTCCCGGCGCGCCCGGCAAGTTGTCGGAGTTGGAAAACCAGATCGAGTACGACGTGGCCTGGGCCTGCGGCACCGTCGCGGCCTTCCCCAAGCAGACCCCCGACGCGCAGGCGATCGTGAAGAAACTATCGGGCTTCGCCGCGCGTGTGGAGAGCGAGCCCCGGTTCTACGGCGCCCGGTCCTACATCATCGGAATGCTCTATCGCTGTCTCGGGGCAGCTTACCTGATCGATCAGAAACTCGAGCTCGACGCCAAAAACCGGGCGGCGCTGCCGCATCTCAATCGCAGCCTGGAGTACTATCCCGACCAGCCCCTGCTGAGGCAGAACATCGCGTTCTTGCAGTCCTCTCTGGACAACAACAAGGCGGATATCCGCGCCTACATGAAGAACGTCTTTCAGGTGACCATGGGCCGGGACGACCCGTCCATTCCCGGGCTGGTCGAGGCCATCGCTTCTTACATGGGCGGCCTCGAACAGCAGGCGCAGCAATGGCTGATGCAGGAAGCCACCAACCCGCCGCTGGGCGTGATGATGGATGCCGTCCAGACCATGGCCAAAAAGCAAGCCAATCTCGATTACCAGGTCGAGCTGACCAGCAAAAGGCTGCCCAGCGGCCTGGTCGAGGTGCAAGCCGTCATTGGCCCCAATATCTTCCTTTGGCACGTGGACTACGCCCGAAAAAAGTTCACTGCGGAGAACCAGCTCACCCGGCAGTTCATGGACATGATGGCCCAGGCGCAAAAGTAGGAGGACGATATGCGTGCGTTACTGATAGCGGCGATCGCCGTCTCCGGGCTTTCTCCGGCCGGGGCCGCCTTAAACCCGGGCGAAGAGCAGATCAAGAATCTCGTGGTCGTCGTGCGCAGCGCGTTCCCGCGCGGCGCCCGGGATCTGGGCGCCGGCATCATCTTCGGCGCGGCGCTCCATCGCCTCTATATCCTCACCGCCAACCACGTCGTCCGCCAGGGTGTGGAGACTGCCCAAGCGGTCGACGTGGAATTCCGCTGGTTACCGGGCGAGAGATCCGGCGCGCGCCTGTTGAGCACAGCCGATACCGGCTTGGACGTCGCTGTCCTCAGCGTGGAGACCGCCGCGCCGCCGGGCTTGCTGCATTTTGACCGGCTGGGCATTCCCGCGGGGTCAACCGCGGCGACCCGGTTTTTAGCGTGGGGCATCCGAACGGCAAGCTGTGGGAGGCCAATGTCAAGCCTGACGCCATGTCCTCCAAGGACGGCATCCGCCTGTACTTCCAGTCCGGCTTCATCGGCCAGGGCCATTCCGGAGGCGCCCTGCTGAACGACCGCTGGGAGCTGATCGGCATGCTGCGCAGCGACCAGCCGCCCCACGGCGAAGCCATCGCCTTGGACACCATCATCGCCTGGCTCGCCGCGCATCAGTACGAGGTGGACCTGCGCCCGCCGGGAGCCCCGGGCAGCTTCGAGCAGTTGATCTCGGCCATCGAAACGGATGTCACCTATGCCTGCGCGGAACTGGCGTCCTTCCCCAACGACAATGTCAAGGGAGAAGCCATCATCGCCGAGCTTTCCGGGCCTTTGAAGAACGTGGAGGAGGACCCCCGCTTCTCCAGCGCCCGGTCGCCGGTCCTGGCATCTCTCTACCGCTGCGTGGGTGGTGCCTATCTCATCCACAACAAACTGGAGATCAATCAAAAACTGCTGACTGCCATCCCGTACCTCAAGCGCAGCCTGGATCTGAACCCCGCGCAGCCGCTCCTGAAGCAAAACATTGCCGTGCTGGAGACGTTTCTGAAGAACCAGGGCGGCGACACCAAGATCTACCTCACCACGGTCCTTCAAATCTTCCAGGGCGGCGACAGCCCCGCCGTGTCCAATCTCGCCAACGATCTCACCTCGTACACGCTCAAGCCGGAATACCAGGCCATGCAATGGCTCATGCACCAGGCCACCAACCCGCCCATTACCACCTTTCTGGAGGGCATCCGCCTCATGATCAAGAAGCAGAGCAATGCGGACGTGACCGTGGATGTCTCCAACCGCAAGCTCCCGGACGGGCTGGTGGAGGTGCGGGCCAAAGTCGGCTCCACGGTGTTCCTCTGGACCGTGGATTATGCCCGCAAGCAATACGCGCCGCGGAATGAGATGACCCAGAAGCTGATGGAGGTCATTGCGAAGACTAGGCCGTAGGCCGCCCGCTTACGCCAGTTCGAATTTTCCGTCCCGTTTGGTCACGCGCGCGAAGGCCATTTCCGGGTCGTGCCCGAACCCGCACACCCAGTTGCCCTCCGCGGCCGCCTCCAGCCAGCGCTGCTTGTTGGCGATGGATTCTAGCGGGAACAGATCGAAGGCCGCCACCCAGGTGGGCGCCAGGTGCGCCGCCGTGGGAACCAGGTCGCTCAGGAAACAGAACGTCTGCCCTTGCGAGGTGGCCGTGACCACCATCATGTCGCGGTTATGCCCTGCCGCCAGGCACATGCGAATGCCCGGCGCCGGCCCGAAGTCCGCCTCTACCAGCCGCATCCGACCACTTTCCACCAGCGGATCGTAGTTTGCATCCACGTAGGACACGCTGTCGCGAGGGTGCCGCTCGTGGGCATGCTCCCACTCGCCGCGACGCGTGTAATAGGTGGCTCGCGGGAACGCCGGTCGCACCCCGCCGTCCGTCAGGAGGGTGTTGCCCCCGCAGTGATCCCAGTGCAGATGCGTGTTGAGCACCAGGTCGATCTTTTCCGGGTCGATGCCGTGCTCCGCCACGATCTCCGCGAGCGGGGGCGTAACCGCCGGCACGCGCATGCGCTCGCGCATGCGCCGGTCCGGCTTATCCCCGCAGCCGGTCTCGATCAGGATGGTGTGTTCGTCCGTCTGGATGACGTAGCAGTTGAAGCCCAGCGGAATGCGGTTCAGCTCATCCGCGTGCGCCTTCCGCCCCCACAGGGTCTTGGGCACCACGCCGAACAGCACACCCCCGTCCCAGTAGTGGATGCCCGCGCGAACCAGGGTCACCTGGAATGCGCCCAGAGCGACGCTCGACATCCGGCGGCGCTTACCCTCGCACCAGCTTGCGGCCCCGCTCAAACAGGTCGGCGGCGTCCTCGACGAGTTCCCGGCCCTTCTCGTACATATCTTTGCCGGCGGAGAAAACGTCTTTGCCCACGTCGCTGACGGCGTCCTTGCCTACTTGCGCCTTCTGCGAGAGAAAGTCCCGCGTGTCCTTGCCGCTCTTGGGAGCATAGAGGAGCGCCACCGCTGCTCCGATGATCACCCCGGCCAGGAACCAGCCCAACCCCAGCGCGGCCCGCTCTTCGGCGTCTTCATGATGCGACATTCCGTTGCCTCCGTCCGATAAGTCCTTGAGCTTTCATTCTATCGTTCCTGCGGTGCGATATGCTGGAGTCATGCCGGAAGAACTGGAGCCTGAGACCGAAGCAGTGGATCCTTCCCACGAGCTGGATCTGGTTCCCATTTTCAGCTCCTCCAACGTGGACGCGGAAATGGAGGCCATGGCCATTCACGGCATTTTGGAAGCCAACGGGATTCCCGCGGTGGTGGTCGGCGCTTCCACCATCCCCGTGCTGCAGTTCCAGGTGCAGGTGCCTCGCAGCCGGACCGCCGAAGCCGAGCGCGCCATCGCCGAGGCGCGGGAAGCCGGGCCCGCTGCCGCCGCCGAAGCCGAAGAGGCTTCAGAAGGCACTCAGCAGGCGTAAGTCCGGCCCACTGCCGGTGTTGGTTTCCACCTGGATGCGGCGGCCATCGCTGCGAAAGGACACCAGCCCGTCCAGGTCCGTGCGAAACAGGCAGATCCGGTGGGCGCGGTAACGCGCCAAAACGTCCGGGTGCGGATGTCCGTAGGGGTTCTCGAAGCCCGCCGAAATCAACGCGAAGGCCGGCTGCGCGGCGTCCAGCAGCACTTCGCTCGAAGAGGTCTTGCTGCCGTGGTGCGGCACCTTGAGCACGTCCGTGCGGCTCAGCAGGTTATCCGCCGCCATCTCCGCCTCCACCTGCCGCTCCACGTCTCCCAGAAGCAGAAACGAATTCCGCCCGTAGGAGATGGCCAGCGCCAGAGAATCGTTGTTGCGCGGCGCCGGGCCGGGGACGTAGTCCGGCGCGGGCGCCAGCACGCGCACCCGCGCGCCGCTGAACTCGAGGTTCTGCCCGCGGTGCATGGCCACCAGGCGCGTCCCCAGGCGGGCGGCCGCCTCCCGCAGTGGCCGGGTCTGCGGGCCGTCCGGCAGCGCGCCGGTCCATAACTCCCGCACGCGGAAGTTGGCCAGCAGCGCTGGCAGCCCGCCCACGTGGTCTTCGTGCGCGTGCGTGCAGACCACCACGTCCAGGGTGCGGATCGAGCGCTGCCACAGGTAGGGCGACACCACGTCCTCGCCGATATCGATCTGCGCCTTCCTCTGCCGCCCGAAGACGGGAATGCCGCCGCCGTCTACCAGCATGAGCTTGCCGCCCGGGAAGGCCACCAGCAGGCTGTCGCCCTGCCCCACGTCGATGGCGGTCATCTCCAGTTGGCGCGGGACCACCTGCGGGGCGAAGGGATGCCACACCAGCAGTGCCAGCAGCGCCACGACTGCGCCTACGCTCGCCGCGCGCCACCGCTTGCCGGCGCGGTCCGCCAGCGCCGCTGCCATCAGCGCCGCCGCCAGCGCCACACCCAGCCACAAAGGCGGCGTGGGGATGCGCCAGTTGGGCTCCAGCCGGGCGTGCCAGTCCACCGCCCGCCGCGAGAGATCCAGCAGCCAGGCGGCGCCGTGCGCCGCCCAGCCCCATCCCGTGAAGACCGCCACGAAGCCCAGCGGCACCACGAACTCCATCAGCGGCACCACCAGCGCGTTGGCGGAGAGCCCCGAGAATCCCACCCGGTGGAAGTACACCACCATGGGCAGCGCCAGCCCGACCTGCACCACCGCCGAAACCAGCAGCAGGCCAAACAGGTAGAACAGCGCCCGCGCCGGCGCGGCCATGAGCACCAGGCAGGCGCGCTCGGGCAGGCGGGTCCACAGCCGCACGGTTTCCGCCAGCAGCCGCATCTCCACGCGGAACTGCGCCACCCTCGGTTCCAGGTGCAGATCACGCCCCGTATCCGCGAGGTCCGCCAGGCCGCGCTCCAGCGGCGCCCAGGTCCGCTCCAACCATGGGGCGGCAAACGCCCCGATGAAGCCCACCGCCAGGAAGGAGAGTTGAAAGCTGGCCTCGAACATCTGCGCCGGGTCTAAGAGCAGAAAGCCCAGCGCCACCGCCGCCAGCAGGTTCATGATGCGCCGCTCGCGATAAAAGTAGCCGCCTGCCAGGAACAGCGTAAATCCCGCAGCCGAGCGCACGCAGGGCGCCTGCCACCCGGCCACCAGCGCGTAGAGCCAGGCCGCCAGCACCGTGATCGTCATGGCCGCCCCGCGCGGCACGAAGCACAGCCGCAGCAGGAACATCAGGAAAGCCGCCAGCACGGCCACGTGCGTCCCCGAAATGACCAGCGCGTGGAACGTGCCCGTGGAGCGGAAATGCTCCGTCCACACGCGCTCCAACTGGAAGGATTCGCCGATGAGGATCGCCTGCATCATGCCGGTTTCGTACGCATTGCCCGCGTAGAGGCGCGCCAGGCGTTCGAGCGCGGCCGTGCGCAGCCCTACGATGGCCTTCTGGAACGCCGAGCCGCAGCTACCGGCGAGCACGCGCACGGGCGCGTCCGCCGGCGCCGAGGCGGTCCAGAAAATCTGCTGCCGCGCCAGGTAGCCGGCGTAGTCGAAGGCGCCCGGGTTGGCGAAATTGCGCGGCCGGCGCACGCGCGCTTCGATCTCCACCCTCTGCCCGTAAGCCAGCGCGGGGAGCGGTGCGTCTTCCTTGCCGTAGAGCGTCACCTGCACCCGCGCGCCGGGCTCCAGTTCCAGCACGAAGCGCGCCCGGTCGCCCGCCAGCGCCGGCGGCTGGACCACGCAGCCGCTCAGGATCACGATCTCCCGGCTGCCCGCGTCCAGTTCCGGCGGCGGCCCCGGCCGGTGCGCCATCTCCGTCAGGCATCCCGCGAAAAAAAGTCCCAGCAGGCAGCACGCCCCCGCCACAACGCGCGAGCCACGCCACAGGCTCGCCAGCCCCAGCAGGAAAAACGCGGCAATCACGAGGAGAACTTCGCGAGATTCAAAGGAGACAAACCGCGAAACGAGAATCCCCGAGGCAATGCCAGCCAAAGGGGCAACCAAAGGCTCACGCAAAGGATAACACGACTATTTTAACTGAAATTACGGGAATTTGGCTTGAGCCTTCGTAAATTCGAGGAGGATCTCTTCGTGCGGATACCCTCAGATCATTGCCGCTCCAGATCCACTCGCACCGCCTGATAGGCTTCGACGCGGGGAATTGTGATCTCGAGCGTCGAACCCTTCCGCTCCGTGCGGAATGGCGACTCCACCAGGAGAGCGATGCCGGACGGCTTCTTGCCCTGAGGGATGGTGAAACGCACGCGCACGTTCTCCACCGGTGCGAGGTAATACTCGTTGGCGCCCGCTCGCTCCAGTTTGTTTCCGGTCCAGTTGGTCATGTGCAGAACCAGAGTGTTGCCTTTGGTGGTCAGATTCGCAATCAGCGCCGCGGGCGCGTCCATTTCATAGGGAGCGGACGCCGGCGACACCCTCGCGATCAGACGGCGGATGAAATCGCCGACTGCACTGCTGTTTTGCTGGAAAAAGAGACTCTCCAATGCGGAGGCGCAATACACCACCTTGCCTTTGCCATAGGACGAGGTGATCACTCCCGGAAGCACGGGGCGCAAACCGTCGCCGGTGACGACATTTTGCCAGACTTCTCCGCCTGGCAACACCTTGATGGGCTGGGTCCACCAGAGAGGGGTGAGACGGTTCGACTTCGGCTCAGCAAGGTAGAGGTCGTAGGGCCCGCCGGTCATGGATTGGTAGTTGGCCAGCGTTTCCGCCAGTTCGCCCTCCGGTTCGACGGGCGCGGCGCGAAGCATATCCTCGAGACCGAAGCGACGCTGGATGCTGCCAGAGGCATCGAACAGCGACGCTCCGTAGCTGGCCACCAGCCCGCCGCCTTCGCGTACGAACTGTTTGATGTTGGCGATTCGCCTGTCAGAGAGGTAGGCGAAGTCGGCCAGGTAGAGGACCTTGTATGGCCGCAGCTTTTGAACGTCATCCAGCAGTAGCTCGGAAATTGAGGATACCTGTATGTGCCCGTAAAGGCAGGCCGCGAACGCCCCGAGTGAGTTCATACGGGAGTCGGTTTTCCACCACCAGCCAAGAGACGGAGCATGCCCGCGCGGCGTGCGGTATCCATAGACCACCGCGACATAGGGGTCGTTGGTGAAGCCGGAGAACTCGCGCTCGTGTTTCTTCAAAACACCGAAGGGATATTCTACGTATTTCCGGTTTGTGGCATGGTTGACGTAGCCCCATGGCAGCGCGAGAATCGGCGCTCCACCGAACATAACAGTGGTAAAGATCTGCTGCTGGAAATCGAAGCCGTTGTAGATGGTGCGGGGCCAGTTATTGTACTCGCCCACGTAGGGCCACACTCCGAGATCCGACGCGCGCGCGACGCTGACGCCTTCAGCCCGCTCCAGGATACTGTTGCCGCGTTCATAGAGGAATGCGTCCATGGCCTGCAAGACGCGCGGGTCTTCGGAGGCGATCTTGATCGGGTTGTTAATGTTGTAGATCAGCGGGATGTTCTTGTGCGACTTGACGATCCGCCGGACCTCGCGGATTACTTCGACCAGGTTATCCTGGTTCCACGCGTGATACCGGTCGATGACGGCGAGATCCGCGGAAGTGTAGTCCGCGTCGTTTTCATGCCATGGCAGTTCGAGGCCAGTCGCCTTCCGGAAACCGTTCCGGCAGCCGTCGCAGTAGCAGACGCCGCGCCCCGGCCAGAAATAGCCCGCCCGCCAGGTATCGAAGTACATGCCATCGATGTCGTAATCGCGGACCAGCCGCTCGACGAGATCGAGGTAGGCCTGACGGTACGGCGTGTTCCAGCATACCGTGCCGTGGTCCTCTCCCACGTACATGTGGCTGCGCGCCGGGCCGCCGCCCGGCTTGGTGCGCTGTGCGTACTCGGGATGGTCGCGCGTGACCATAGTCCAGGCAAGCTTGTGGCCCGTGGAGACATACGGAACGACACGGATGCCGCGTGGCTTTGAGGCTGCAATCACTTCGGCGAGAATGTCGCGATTGCCCAATTCCGGGTGCGGCGTGAACCGAACGCCCGGAATGAGCGCGTATTTTCCCATCGTCGCGATGCGGACTGTGTTGGCGTTCATCGACGCCATGGTTTCGGCAAGCGCCTCGGCATCGAATTCCAGCTTTGTGGCAAACGGCGGCTCGTAAGCGTCGATCAGGAACACGCGGGCCGTGTGTATCCACTCGAAATCGGCCGCGGCGAGCACGCTCGCGCACAGCAACAGGGCGGCCAGTTTCATTGGCCCTCCCCAGGAGGCCTTTCGCAGGTCACGTGATTGTGGAAGCCGCCGAACCATTTATGGTCGATGCGCTCCCTTAGCCGCAACAATATCACGCTTGGGCGGCGGCAATGAGTCCGGTGGAGTCGTCGGCTCAGTACAAGTAGTCCCAGGCCCCGCCCTCCCGGCCTACGCGCCGGTTCGAAAATCTTCCGGAGCGGCTATCTGAGACTCCCTCGCTTGGTATCAGATTGCGATGGCAGGTCTTCGCCGCTGTCGGGGCGGGCGATCGAGAAGGTGCCCTTATCCAGCCACTCCCGCGCTAATCTCCGGATGCTCTCGAAATCCGATCCGCCTACGCCCATTAGCGAGTAATATTCGCCGCGCTCGCTCTCTTCATCCGCCATCGCGAAAAAGTCCATCCCCATGGGGGAGAAATGGTTCGGATACTTCCGCAACGATTCTGCCGTGACCTCGTGTCCCTGGCTGTTCAGCCATCCGATGGGCCAGTGATCCCAGGAACTCGAGACCCATCCGATCCCGCCGGTGTCACGATGGCTGTGCTCTTTCAGCCTGGTGAAAGCGTGGCCAAAGCCCGAAGCGTCGCCGAAAATACAGAACGGCGCCCCATCCTTCATCGGAATGATCATGGCGACCCCGGGCGAGTCATCCAGTCGCCGCCAGTCAGCTCCCGTGCGGCGGGGTGTCGCTTTCCACAGCGTGCCGGGTACGCGCTTCCAAAACACGTCATAGCGTGCATCCGAAAACGCGTCCAACACCGCCAGCGGGTGGCTTTCCCCACTCACAGGATCCTGTGCCAGCACGTCATACCACAGTTTTCCGACCGGACACATGCCGATCAATTCGATCGGCTCCCGTGTGTACCCCTCGTGCTTGCCGGGCAGGAGTGTCCGGTACGTCTGCCGCCGTAGCACCAGTCCGTTTGGATACGCCCAGAAATCCTCCGTGCCACGATAGGCTGCCTCGCCAGCCTTCATATTCACGCCGAGATAGCTCCAACGCACCCAGACCCGGTGCGGTCCCGCCTCCAGAACGTCCACATGGCTGTTCCGTTCCTTGCGCCCCCACTCGTTGAACAGCTCCGCCCACCCTTCGTTTCCCTCGAAGAACTGATAACTGAGTCCGCTACCGGAAGGTAACTCGAACCACGGGCAGTAACTCGCTTCGTGCGAGAACACCAAGCGATAGGGGTGGTCCTTCCAGAAGATGACCACGGCCTTCCTGGGGTTCAGGTCGGCCGATGGCGGGCTCGTGAAGCCCCCCGCATAGTTGCCGAAAACATAATCCGACACCTCCACGGCGGAAACCCCGGTTGTCTTCATCCTTTGAAGCTCGGCCAGGGTCACCGGGCCGGGCCTGGCGAGTGCGGGACTGACCTTATAGTGCGCGCTGATCGTCAGGTCGAGTCGCAGGCGCTCGCCGGTATGCAACGAAACCGGCACGGGCATGTAGCCCGGGACTGATGTGACCGTGACCAGGTAGGGACCGGGAACCAGGTTCTCCGCCTTGTACTCGGCCGGATACCCGGTCGTGATGGTGACGGCCTTGCCGGTGTGCGTATTGTTCACCACCACCGTCGCGCAGGGGAAGGGGCTGCCGGAAGCAGCACGCACCACGCCTGAGAGGCTGGCCAGTTGCTGTGCCGGAAGGGCGCCTGCGAAGAGCCCCAGAATCGTGAAAATTCGGGCCGAAACGGATGCCACGCGTACCTCCTGGAATCTCATGCGATTCACCTGCTCGATATCAGCAGGATGCCGTAGCACAGCCCCGGTTTTCAACGGCCGGCAGATGGATGTGTTCATCATGGCCGCCTACCGCGTGCCCGCTGGGTCGCGGGAAACCTCGCCAATCCCTACTGGGGGCTTCCGCGGGTTTCGCGGAACCGCTCGACACGGTGGAAAGTCAGAAAATTGGCGTCGTGGGCGCGTGGCGCGCCGCCCCCCTCATCCTCGAAGGCAGTGCGTGAGACGACCACCAAATCCCGCCCGTCAAACTGCCAGTCCGCGTATTGGAACGCGTGGCGGAGGCTATCTGGGTGCGTGAGAATGGTCTTGCGTACCTCCCAGTGCCGCACGTCGGGCGAGGAAATGAGGGCGAGGGTGTTGCGCACGGAAGCCGGATTCGCGGTTCCCGGCGCGGGATTGGTGAGCGCCCAGTAGAGCCGGCTCTTGCGGTCGTAGCGTATGGTGAACTTTTTGGCCCCGCCCGGGAAAGCGATCATGCCTTCGAAACGCAGGCCGTTCGATTCCACGCGCGTAAGGGCGGCCTTCTCGATGTTGTCCACGCGCAGGATGTCCAGCAATTCCCCGCGGGGGCCGATGACCACGTTGCCCTCCAGCCAGTGCCTGCCTTCGGGTGCGTCCGCCGGGAACGGCAGCGGCTGAGTCATAGTCCAGGATTGCGCGTCGAGCAGGTCGGCCTTCTCGGGCGCAGAGAGTACCAGGGCTGAGAAGAAGCCCCAGGCGCCGGGCCGGTGGTGCTCGAAAGCGCGCCACACGCGCCCCTTGTAGACGACAAGCGGCACGGGCGCTGTGTGGTAGTTGGGCTCAGAAGTGAGGAATGACGGTCCGGTCCATGTCTGGCCGCCGTCGGTGGAACGGCGGATTACGATCCTTCCGTATTCACAACTGGTTCCCATCAGGTACAGCGCGCCCCGGCAGAAGAACAGATTCGACCAGAATTGATCCTTGAGTTCCGCGAGGTGTTGCCAGGTCCTCCCGCGGTCCTCCGAGCGGAAGATGCGGGTCACGCCCGAGACACTCTGGTTTGATGCCGGTCCGAAGAAATCGTGCGAGGCGACGTACGAGCCATCTCTGAGGATGGCGAGTGAGGGCGACCCAATGTAGCGGCCCGCAGCCGCCGGCTCATGATCAATTACGACTCCGGGTGGGACGCCGGCAGCTAGGGCAGCTACCATCAGGACGAGCGCAACCATGCTGCTAGTCTACCGTCTCTAAAGTCCCTAAAAGTCCCTGTATATTTATTGACGTCTCGGACAATCTGGTTGGCGCTGAGGTTGGCCTAAAGAGCCGCGAAGCGGACGTCGAAGACGAGGAGCGACGTCGGTTGAAATCCGTGGCCGCCAGCCTCAGCGTCAAAATGAGCTATTGCGCGAGAAGATCGCGCGGCTGGAGAACGCCCGTCCTTGGCGATCCTGGCGAGCCCTTCCGCCGTGTCGAGACCGATATCCGCGATGATGAGCTTCTGGACGCTGATGCGACCCATCCGCCGCCCGAGCTGTGTGTATGATAGGGCGTTGGAGCACAACTGGGACTGGACAACCCAACCATGACCCGTCACATATTCTTCCTCGTCCTCACTCTCTCGCTTACCGCGGGCGCTCAATCCAAGCCTCGGGCGCGCCAGTTGGGCGTCCCTTTAGAGGGCGTGCCAGGGCCGCTCAACGCCATCACCGATGTTTCCGGCGTGGAAGTCGGACACCGGACCATGATCTCCGGTGCGTCTGTTCGCACCGGCGTTACGGCGGTCTGGCCGCGAGGCAAGGCGTCCAGCGACCCTGTCTTCGGCGGCTTCTTCTCCCAGAACGGCAATGGCGACATGACCGGCACCCACTGGCTGGAGGAATCGGGCTTCCTTGATGGTCCGGTTCTGATCACCAATACCCACAGCGTCGGTGTGGTTCGCGATGCTTATTTGGCCTGGTTGGTGAAGAACAAACGTCAACCCGGCACCAATGTCTTCACGGGCGGCTTCTACACCTATCCGATCGTGGCCGAAACATACGATGGTTTTCTCAACGACATTAACGGCTTTCATGTGAAGCCCGAGGATGTTGCCGCGGCTCTGGATTCCGCCGCCCCCGGACCCGTACCCGAAGGCAGTGTGGGCGGCGGCACTGGCATGATCTGCTATGGCTTCAAGGGCGGCATTGGTACGTCGTCCCGCAGACTCCCTGCTGAACAAGGTGGATACACCGTAGGCGCACTGGTGCAGTGCAATTGCGGAAGCCGCAGCCAGCTACGCATCGGCGGGCTCCCCGTTGGCCAGGAACTGAGCGCCAATCTACCCCGCGCCAGCCTGGACCATCCTTACCGGGAAGACATGGGGTCCATTATCATCGTCGTCGCTACAGACGCCCCGCTCCTCCCCCATCAGACCAAGCGGTTGGCCCGCCGCGCCACCATGGGCTTGGCGCGCACCGGTTCCACCTCCGGCAACGGATCGGGAGACATCTTCATCGCCTTCTCGACCGCCAACCCCCACGCCGCCGCGGCTACCCAGGCGGCGAACGTCTCGATGTGGCCCAACGACCGGCTGAATCCTGTGTTCGAAGCCGCGGTGCAAGCCACAGAGGAGGCTATCATCAACGCGATGCTCGGCGCCGAAACCATGACCGGCGTCAACGGACACACCGTCACCGCCCTGCCACACGATCGTCTCCGCGAACTACTCAAGAGGTACAATCGCCTCCAGTGAGTCGCCGTTATTGATCACTCGGCTGCTTTGATGGGCCGCCGCACGTGACAGCGCAGCGCCGGGCCGACAAACACTCCATCGCGATTTCATGAGTGCCTACTCGATACCCAGCTTTTCTTGAATCTTCTCCAGCGAGACAGCCTTGGTCTCCGGCATCACCAGCAGCACCCAGGCAAGCTGCCCGACCATGCAGAGTGCGTAGAAGGCGAACGCCATCCAGCCTGCGGCAGCGGCAATTATCGGAAAGGTCCAGGAGATGCCGGCGTTCATCGCCCAGTGCGTGAAGCTGCCCAGAGCCTGGCCGCGGGCGCGGACGCGGTTGGGGAAGATCTCGCTGATGAACACCCAGATGACCGCACCCTGTCCGAAGCCATGTGCGGCGATGAACACCAACAGGCTCACCAGCAGCAGCAGCCCATCGACCTTCGCGTAGAACGCCCACGCCGCACCCGACAAGCCGGTGATATAGCCGACCGAGCCGGCGATCATGAGGTTGCGCCTGCCGAAGTGGTCGATGATCGCCATCGCCAGTACTGTGAACACGAGCATGGTAAAGCCAACGATCACCGATTGCAGCAGCGCTGATTCGACACCGGCTCCCGCCATCTTGAAGATGGACGGCGTGTAGTAGAGCACCGCGTTGATGCCGGAGAGTTGGTTGAACGCGCTAATGGCCACCGCGAGCAGGATGGGGGTGCGGTAGCGGCGGCAATAGAACGGCTCGCGGAGGCTGTGGTGCGCGAGGTCCATCGAGTGCTGTATTTCGCGGATCTCGTCTTCGACACTGCCGCTGTCCGAGCCGCAGCGTTGGAGTACGGCGCGCGCCTCGGCGAGGCGGCCGCGGGCGACGAGCCAGCGCGGACTCTGCGGGGTGAGGAAGATCAGCAGACAGAAGGCGGCGGAGGGCGCTGCCATCACGCCGAACATCCAGCGCCACTCGTGCTCGCCGAGATGGAGCGTGCCGATCAGGTAGTTCGAGAGGTAGGCAAGCAGGATACCCAGGACGACGTTGAACTGAGTGATGGCGACCAGGCGGCCACGGTAGCGGGCGGGCGAGATCTCGGCGATATAGAGGGGAGAGACCACCGAGGCGCCGCCGACGGCCAGCCCTCCCAGAAAGCGGAACAACAGAAAAGACCACCAGTCCCAGGCGAAGGCGCATCCGAGTGCGGAGATGAAGTACAGGACGCCCAGCAACGCGAGGGCGCCTCGGCGGCCGATCGCGTCAGTGGGGCGGGCAACGCCGATCGACCCGAGGATAGTGCCGATAAGGGCGCTGGCCACCGTGAAGCCGAGGAGGTTGTCGCTTAGGGCAAACTTATCGCGGAGGGCTTCGGTGGTGCCGGAGATGACGGCGGTGTCGAAGCCGAACAGCAGGCCGCCCAGCGCGGCAACGAGGGCGCAACCGAGCAGATAGAGGTGGAACGGGGGCTGTTTGCGATCGGCTTCACGAATAGGTGGATGTTGGTGGGCTCCAGGCATGATTAACATCCTACAATTCGTGGGGTTTAGCCCGCCGTGAATCGAACGTGCTCCGCATCAGAGCGCCGCCTCCGTCAGCAGCGTAGTTTCTTCATCCTTCCGGCTCCTGGCCCACTGCGCCATGTGCTGCATTTGCTAACCGTCGCAAATGCAGCGGCTTGGGTGTTTGCGACAGATCGCACGCAGGAGCTCGTACGGTGCAGTAGGGAATCCGCCGGCGGGCCGGTCGTGAATTGGCTCACAAATGCCCTTCGGATAAGGCGGGGTGGGCCGTTGTTTGGCCCGCCAGATGCGAGGCTCCGCGCTGCGCACGTACTCCGCCCTTCTCCTGCGACCTTCGGCTTTGCGCTCACGTTCCCGTTCGTGCCGAAACTTCCCGAAGTGAGGACCTTAGGAATGAACTCCGTGTTGGACGCGCAGGTTCGCGCATGGCGCGAACGGATGCGCGCTCTGAAAAATCTACCTCCCGTGCTCGTTCTGCTCTGGAATTCCGGGAGGCTGCTGGTGACGGCTGCGGTCAGTCTTCGCATCGTCTCTGCTCTGATCCCCGTCTCGATGCTCTGGGTCTCGCGCTTCATCATCGACGACGCGGTCTCCGCCGTCAGGCATCCCGGCTATATTCCTGACGATATCTGGTGGCTGGTGGCGGCGGAGTTCCTGCTCGGCGCGGCCGGGAGCGTGTTGGGGCGCACGATCGACTATTGCGACGCGCGGTTGGCGGACGAATTCAGCCGCTCAGTCAGCTTGCGCATTATGGAACACGCCGCCACCCTGGACCTCGCTTCTTTTGAGGACCCTTCGTTCTATGACGTGCTGGAACGCGCTAGGGTCCAGGCCACGGACCGAATCGCCATGTTGCATGCCCTCGGCACCCTGGTGGAGCAGGGAATTACCCTGGTTTCGCTTTCTGCGGCTGTGATCCTGTTCTCACCCCTGTTGTTTGCGCTGCTGGTGTTTTGCGTAGCACCGGCGTTTCTGGGGGAGAGCCATCTGGCTTTTCTGGGCTACTCGCTGGCACACAGCCTGACTCCCGTCCGACGGGAACTGGATTACCTGAGAGTGCTGGCAACCGGCAAAGAGAGCGCCAAGGAAGTGAAGGTTTTCGGCCTCGCGGGATACCTGCGGGACCAGTTCGCCTCGATTACGGGCGGAGTCATCCGCCGGAATCGGTCTCTTGCGCGCAAGCGGCTGTGGGTCGGCTCCTTGCTGGCGATTCTCGGATCGCTGGGATATTACGGCGGCTATACGTTCCTGGTTGTGCGCACATTGCAGGGGCGGCTGAGTGTCGGAGAGCTCACGTTTCTGGCTGGCGCGCTGGCTGGTTCCAACCGCCAGCTTCAACTCCTGTTTTCCACCTTCGCCAGCATCGCCGACCAGGCTCTCTTTCTCACCGACCTGATGCAGTTCTTCGCGGTTCGGCCGCGGATCCGGTGTGTCCCGCGGGCCCTGCCCGCGCCACGCCCGATCCGCGACGGATTCGAATTCCGCCAGGTGAGCTTTTGGTATCCGCAGACGGAGCGTCTGGTGCTGAGCGACCTCGACTTCCGCATCGCACCGGGCGAACGCGTGGCGCTGGTGGGTGAGAACGGCCAGGGCAAGACTACCTTCGTCAAGCTCCTGGCGCGGCTCTATGATCCCACCTCCGGGCAGATTCTGCTGGATGGCGTGGATCTGCGTGAGTACCACCTGGAGGATCTGCACCGGCAGATCGGTGTCATCTTTCAGGATTTCATGCGCTATGATCTGCCGGCGCGCGAGAACATCGGCGTGGGTCAGATCGAGCAGTTGCACGATCCGCGGGCGCTGCTGCGCGCGGCGTCGAAAAGCCGCGCTCTGGAGATCGTTCACAGGTTTCCGGACGGCCTGCACCAGATGCTCGGGCGCCGGTTTGAAGGCGGCGTGGACCTTTCGGGTGGTGAGTGGCAAAAGTTCGCTTTGGCGCGCGCGTATCTGCGCGACGCGCAGGTTCTGATCCTGGACGAACCCACGGCCTCTCTGGACGCCCTGGCGGAATACGAGGTCTTCCGCCGGTTCACGGAGCTGACCGAGGGCCGCATGGCGATTCTGATCTCCCATCGCTTCTCAACCGTGCGCATGTGCGACCGCATCGTTGTGCTGGAAGCCGGGCGTATCCGGGAAGAGGGTACGCATCGCCAATTGGTGGCGCGCGGCGGGCGTTACGCCGCGATGTTTGAACTGCAAGCCTCGAACTACCGGTGATCATGGCCAATCGATCTTTTTCCATCAGCCGCGGCGCGGGCCGCCGTTTTGCGAAAACCGTGGAGGAGTATGGGCGTACGCTGCGCAGGACCTGTGAAGCTCTGGCGGCGCAGGCGGCTGCGGGCCGCGAGTTGGCGCCGGCGGCCGTCTGGCTGCTGGACAACTTCATGTTTGTTCACGCACAGTGGCGCGAAGCGCGCGACGCGCTGCCGGCCGCATTCTATCGCCATCTGCCGCCCTGCGAGAAGACTGCGTCGAACCAGGCGCCCCGCGTCTGCCGCATCGCCGAGGACATTTTGGCGGAGTTGGGAGGCGAACTCCACGCAGACCGGATCCGGGTCTGCCTGGAGGACCGCCAGCGCCAGGCGCCGCTGACCCTGGCGGAACTTTGGGCCTTGGGACCCATGCTAAAACTGGCAATCGTTCACGCGCTGTGCGAGGAGGCTGGCTCGGGAACCCTGCAATCGGCCCAGGCAGAAACCGCTGTGCGCCGCGCCATCACCGGGTTGCGGGCACTCGAGTCGCTGCGTTGGCGCGAAGTGGTGGAATCGGCCAGCCTGACGGAGCATATCTTGCGGCAGGACCCGGCCTGCGTCTACCCCGGCATGGACTTCGAGACGCGGGACCTGTACCGGAAGTGTGTGGAGCGCCTGGCGCGCGGCTCGGGCCTGCGCGAAGAGCGCGTTGCACAGATCGCCCTGGAGTTAGCGAACGAAGGGGCCCGCGGGGTCCAGGACACGCCGCGCCGGGGGCACGTAGGCTATTACCTCGCCGGCCCCGGCCTGGGCCGCCTGGAAGCGCGGGCCGGCTACCGCTGCCGGTGCGCCGAGGTACTGGGCCGGGCGGTTCGGCGCCGGCCAAATGGCTTTTACCTGGGCGGAATTGTTCTGCTGACAGGCATGCTGGCGGCCGCCGCATCGCGCCTCCTCGGTTCCCTTCCCCGGTGGTACGCGATCTTGTTGGTTATTCCGGCCAGCCAGGCATCCGTGGTGATGGTGAACCGGCTGATCCATTTCCTCATTCCGCCCACCCGTCTGCCGCGCCTGGACTTCTCGGAGGGAATTCCCGCTTCCTCCCGTGCGTTCGTGGTGGTCCCGACGCTGCTCCTGTCGCGCGCCGAAGTGGAGAAACTGCTGGAGCGCCTGGAAATTCACTACCTCGCCAATCGCAGCCCCAACCTGTTTTTCGCGCTCCTCACGGATTTTCCGGACAGCCGGACGCCCCAGGGAGACCCACGATTGCCGGAGGCCTGCGCCGATGGAATCCGGATTTTGAACCAGCGTTACGGCCGGGCCGGCCATGCGCCGTTCTACCTGTTCCATCGCGCGCCGAAGTGGAATCCGGGTGAATCCGCCTGGATGGGGCACGAGCGCAAGCGCGGCAAGCTGAACGATTTCAACGCGCTGTTACGCGGCCGGCAAGACGCGTTCCACACCAAGGTCGGCGATCTCTCCGTGCTGCCGACGGTTCGGTATGTGATCACCCTGGACAGCGATACCCAACTCCCCCGGGACGCTGCGCGCGACATGCTGGCGGCAATGACCCATCCCCTAAACCGGCCGGTGCTCGATCCAGGCACTAACACGGTCCGCGAGGGATATGGGATTCTGCAGCCGCGGGTGGCCATCAGCATGGAGTCCGCATCCAGGTCCCGCCTGGCGTGGATCTACGGGGGGCAGCCCGGATTCGACCCTTACGCGACGGCCGTCTCGGATGTTTACCAGGATCTTCACAGCCAGGCCAGTTTCACCGGGAAGGGGGTCTACGACGTGGCGGTGTTCGACCGGGTCATGCAAGGCCGCTTCCCCGACAACACGCTCCTGAGCCACGATCTGATCGAAGGGGAGCACGCGCGCGTGGGGTTGGTTGCAGACCTGGAACTGGTGGACGACTACCCTTCGACTTACGAGAGCTATTGCAAACGAAAGCATCGCTGGGTGCGGGGAGACTGGCAGATCGCGCTCTGGCTGCTGCCATGGGCGCCGGACGCCGGGTGGCGCTGGGTCAGGAATCCGCTGGGAGTGCTTTCCCGCTGGAAGATTTTCGACAATTTGCGCCGCAGTCTGGTGGAGCCCGCGCTGCTGGCGCTGTTCCTGGGCGGCTGGCTCGCGCTGCCGGACGGATGCGCGCGCACCACTGCGGCCCTAACCGCGCTCCCGCTGCTGCCGGCTTACCTGGAATTCCTGCTCTCTTTACTAAGACTGCCTCCGGCACGCCTTTGGAAGAGCTATTTGCGGGAACTGCTGTTCCGCCTCGGCCAGGGTCACCTGGAGGCCCTGTTCAATCTGGCATTCCTGCCTTGCCAGGGGTTGCTGATGGCCGATGCCGTGATCCGGACGCTGACCCGGATGTGCGTCACCCGCCGCAGACTGCTGGAGTGGGAAACGATGGCGCAATCGGAAACGCCGGCGCAGTCCGGTGCGAGCCTGGTGCGAACGAGCCTGGCGCTGTGTCCGGTGCTGGCGCTGGCTGCCATCACCGCGCTGGCCCTGGCAGGCGCCTCCGCGGATGGGGCGACCAGCCTGTTGCTCGCGCTATGGGCGCTCGCTCCGCTAACGGTGATCTGGGTGAATGGCCGGCCTGAGCAGGATGCGGGTCCAGCCAAGGGCGATCTGGACTTTCTGCGCCTCGTGTGTCTGCGAACGTGGCGCTACTTCACCGGCTCTCCTTCGGCCGAGAGCCACTGGTTGACGCCGGACTACGTGCGGGAGGAACCGGCCCTCGCGGCGCACCGCACTTCGCCCACCAATATGGGCCTGCAATTGACGGCGAACCTGGCGGCGCATGATCTGGGCTACCTGACCCAGCAGGAACTGGCCGAGCGCCTGCGACAGGTGCTGGAGAGCATGAGCCGGCTGGAGCGCTATCGCGGCCATTTCCTGAACTGGTACGATACGCGCACCCTCAAACCGCTCGCACCGCTCTATGTCTCGACCGTCGATAGCGGAAACCTGGCGGCTTCCCTGCTGGCCCTCAAGCAAGGCTGTTTGGAGGTCCTGGCGAGTCCACTGATCGGCCCCGCATCGCTGCTCGGACTGCGCGATCATTGCCTGCTCTTCCAGGGGGTTCTGCCCACCGAAGCCCACACCGGCTCCATCATCCGCCTGACCGCTAGCCTCCTGAGACAACTGGCCTATTCGCCGACCGACTTGTTCTTCTGGGAGGGAGTCCTGGCGGAGGCGCGCAGTCTCGTCGAGAGGCTTCGTGAGCCGGTGGAATGGGTCTGCTCCCAACTGCAGGCGCGCTGCCCGGCAGAGACAGCCGTAATCCGGCTGCAATATGACGCCCTCTCGGCGCGGGCGCGTAGCGTTCTCGACCACGTGCGGGCACTGGCTCCCTGGCTGGCGCCGCGGTTCGAAACGGAATTGCGGGTGTGCTCGCGGGGTACCGGCTTGGGGGAGTTGATGGAACTGTTGTGCCGCGTGCCGCGCCTGAGAGAATTGCCGGCCCAATACCAGGCCATCGCATCCGCGATCCACAGGCGCCTGAGGGATCCGCGGCCCCTTCCCGCCTCCACGCGCCGCGTGCTGCTGGACCTGCTGCCCGCACTGGATGGGGCAAAGCGAGAGGCCGCCGATCTCGTTGCGGAATTCACACGGCAGGCAGAGTTGGTCTCGGGCTGGGTGGAAGAGATGAACTTCGCCTTCCTGTTCGACGCAACCCGTAAGCTCCTGCGTATCGGCTGGGACGTGGAGAGCGGCCGCGCAGACCAGGCGCATTATGACCTGCTGGCTTCCGAAGCCCGCTCGGCCGTGTTTCTGGCCATCGCCAAGGGGGATATCCCGCGGGAAGCCTGGTTTCGGCTGCAGCGCAAACTGGTCGCCTACCGCGGCCAGCGCACCATGTTCTCGTGGTCAGGCACCATGTTCGAATACCTCCTGCCGTGCCTTTATATGAGGACTTACCCGCACACGCTGCTGGCCGAGAGCCTCCTGGGCGCGGTCCGCGTGCAGCAGGTCTACGGCCGGCAGCGCGGGGTCCCTTGGGGCATCTCCGAGGCGGCCTGCGGCGCCCGCGACCATGCGCTGAGTCATCAGTACCGGGCATTCGGCGTTCCGGAACTGGCAGCCGACCCGCACCGCGCCGAAGATCTGGTCATTGCGCCGTATGCCAGCATGCTGGCGGCCATGGTGGACCGGCCTGCGGCGGCCCAGAACCTGCGCCAGATGGCCGCCTGCGGCTGGCTGGGGACCTACGGCTTCTACGAATCCGTAGACTTCTCGCGCGGCCCGGTGCTGGTCAGGATGTACATGACACACCATCAGGCCATGGGGCTGGTGGCGCTGTCCAACGTGCTCCTGGGGGCTCGTATGCAAGCACGATTTCACGCGGACTCGCTCGTTGTTTCCGCCGAATTCCTGCTTCAGGAGCGACTGCCGGGGCTCCTGGAGATCCGGCCGGAAGAGAAGCTGCTTCGGGAACCTGCGACCTCCCCGGCACGTGCGGGGAGTCCTATTCCAGCCGTGTTTCCCGGGTAGCGCGGCAAAGCACCTCTGTTTCGTTGGTAACTGCTAAAAGGAAGGATACGTTCTAAGAATTCTCGCCCGGATGAACCAAAATTCGTTTTCTGACGACTGCCTGCACCTTCGGAGCCGCTGGTCTACCGTCTCCAAAAGTCTTGTATCCCGGACTCACCGTCGGGGAAGATCTGAACGTTGCGCGCTTCGCCGGAAGGACGGGATATGTGCCGTCGGTTACCAGAGCACCTTCACTGCAAGTTGGATCAGACGGGGGGTGCGGGCCGAGGAGATGCGGCCGAAAGGCGCGCCGGCTCCTGCGTTCCCGTTGGGTGGGCATCTCGGAGTAAGAGATCCCGGCGCCTGCCCGGAACACAGTCGCTTTCAGGAAAGCCGGCTTCCACGCCAGCCCAACTCGTGGGCTCAGGTTCTTCCAATCCGCGGCGATGATCTGCGGATCGATCTGCCCGAGCGCGGCGTCCGTCAGCAGTCCGGTCCGCGTGTCGAAGCCGTGCACAGCACTCTGCGCCCAGCTCTGGGGGGTAGGCGGGCCTTCCGGAAACCACGAGACTCCGTAGTTCAGAGTCAGAGTTCCGGTCATCCTCCAACTGTCCTGGAAAAAGGGCGTGAACCGGGTTCCGCGCACCGGCACCACCGGAAGACCCGCCATGAGACCGGTTATCGGAAAGCCGAGGAGAAAATCGGTGAAGGAGTCACCGGTATTCGCTACTGGCGCAAGTTGGCCTTGAGGCGTGGGCGCCAATTGGGCCGTGAAGGTAGGTTGGAATGTCAGCGACCCGAGGGCCAGGACGATGCCGGCGAGCTGCCAGCTCCGCTGGTAATCCATCTGAGCGCCGAATGCGAAGCTGTGGCACCCTTTCAGCGGGGTGAAATCCTCGCTGATCTGCCAGGAGTTATCGCGGCTTCCCAGCGAGCCGTTCGATCTGCCGAAAGACGAATATCCTTGCAGGTTGATGGAGCTGATGCCCCGGGTCTCGAAGGTGTTGGCGATGCCGATCGAGCTCAGAACCGGGCCCTCGTTCTGGGCCTCGTTGCCGCCCACGACGCGTTGAGCGTGTTTCGGGGATTGCCGCTGAAGTTGGTGGGCGGGCTGGCGAGGCTGGTTCCCGCGCCATGGTACGCCAGCAGGTTCCTGGCCACCGGATTGATCCGGTCGGAGGGGATGACCGATCCGGCAAACGGCTTGCCGCATTTGCGAGGCTCCCATAGGGTGCATTCCGCGTCAGCCGTTGGGACGATCGGGCGGACGGCTTCGAGGCAAGGGCGCCCGCAGACAGCGACACACCGTTTCTCGGTTGTGCACGGAGAGCGTGAGGACACGTCTTCGTAAAATCATGTGCTGGCCTAAGGTTTGATGACGGTCCCGTCGAGCCGGCGGATGACGGGGAAACCGTAGTAGGGCATGCCGTCCGGTTTCAACTCTTCGCGGAAGAGTTTTGCGGCGGCCTTTTCGTCCACTTCGATCCCCCAGCCGGGTGTTTCGTTGGCGTAGAGGTAGCCGTCCTTGGCGACCAGGGTTCCCTGGAAGACCTCGCGGGTGGTCTGGTCGAAGGCGAAATATTCCTGGATCCCGAAGTTGTGGCAGGCGAGGTCGAGTGTCACGTTGGCGGCGTGACCGATGGGGGATACGTCGCCGGGACCGTGCCAAGCCGTTTTGACGTTGTAGATCTCTCCCATCGCCGCGACTTTGCGCGCGGGAGTCACACCGCCCATCTGGCTGACGTGCATGCGCATGTAGTCGATCAATCGCTCGGTGATCAGGGGCGTCCACTCATGCGGGCTGTTGAACAACTCTCCCATGGCGATGGGCGTGGCGCATTCGCGGCGGATCTGACGGAAGTAGCTGATGTCCTCCGGCGCGAGCGCATCTTCCATGAAGAAGAGCTTGAAGCGCTCGAGGTCTTTGGCGAACTGCACGGCCTGGTTGGGGGAGACGCGCTCGTGAACATCGTGCAACAGTTCGATCTCGTCGCCAAGTTGTTCGCGGCACTCCTCGAACAGTTTCAGCGTGCGGCGGATATAGTAGGCGGGTTCGTAGACCGGGCTGGCGTGCAGCGGTTTGGCAGCCAGAGATCCACGCCCGGCGCCGCCGTAGCCTTCCATGCCGGGCACGCCGACCTGCACGCGGACGTAGCGGAAGCCGTTCGCTATGATCCGCCGGGCGTGGTCGATGGCTTCCTGGATTTCACCTCCAGAGGCGTGGCTGTAGCACGCCACGGCCTCGCGGCACTTGCCGCCGAGCAACTGGTAGACGGGCATGCCTGCCTGGCGGCCCTTGATGTCCCAGAGCGCCTGATCCACCCCGCTGATGGCATTGTTCAGCACGGGGCCGTTGCGCCAGTAGGAACTGTTGTAGGTGGCTTGCCAGATGTCGTCGATGCGGTCCGCGGGCTTCCCAACGAGAAGGGGCTTGAGATACTTTTCCACGGCTGCCACGACGACCTGCGAGCGCAGGGTGAAGCTGGCGCAGCCCCAGCCATAGAGACCGTCCTGGTCGGTAACCACTTTGACCACGGCCAGGGGAATCTTTCCGGGCGCGGTGCTGATCGCTTTGATGTCCCTGATCTTCGGCGGCGGCATGCCGCGTGTGGCTCGTGCGACCTGCGCCTGCGCCCAGGGGCTCAGCGCGGGAGACCCGGCGGCCAATTTGAGAAGCGTGCGGCGGTTCATGGCGGTCAACGTACCCTGTAGGTCTTGCTGACGTCGTTCCGGCTGTTGGTGACCGTATACCTGCCCTGAGGCTCGACGGTGACCTTCAGCCAGTGCGCCTGGCACTGGTCGCTGGGTTCGAGATTCGCGATCAGGTCCGGGTTGGTGTTGTGCTGCTTGTCGTTGGCGAGGGAGAGATGTCCCTGCCAGATGTCTTCGACTCCGGGTATTTTGGCGATGCGCTCGTAGGCAGGTGCGAGGAGTCCCTTGCGCGGTCCGTTGTTCACGATGACCACCTGCGGCTTGATGGCCCATACGTGCGCCGGTGCGCCGGCACGATCTGCGTAGAACCCATGCATGGTCGCCTGATAGAGGCTGACGGTTCCCAGCTTGTTTACGGGACAGGCCAATTCCATCTCTTTGTCCCAGGTCAGGTCTCCCAGATCCAGGAACGTGAACTTGCCGTAGGTCATCAGAAAGCCCAGGCAGCGCCCGTTTTCAGTCAGGTCCGGATCTTTGCGCTGCGCATCAGCACAGAGCGCCGGGTTGGGCGTGCCTCCATGAATCGCCTTGGCCAGCACGGCTCCGTTCGAGGTGACCACTTCGGCGCGCACGCCCTTAAGCGGGATCCGGTCGCCCGGCTTGGGGCTGATGCGTTTGCCGGCAGCCACTGAGAGGTAAGCCTGCCACCGCTGGGCATCCTGGGGAGCGGTGGTTTCGATGGAGTCGCCATGATCCAGGAACTTGCCGACTGGGATCATTTTGGCTAGCGCCGGTGCTCCACCGGAATGATCGCGGTCGAAGTGCGTGATGAGCACATAGTCGATCTTCTTGAGGCCCGCCACTTGGGCCGCCTGGAAGATGCGCTTGGCGTCCCGGTCGTCGGGCATCGGGTTGCCAGTGTCCGCGAGCAGGGATTCTCCGGCGGGGGTGACGATCAGGGTGGCGGCGCCGCCCTCGACGTCCACGAAGTAGATCTGCAGGGTGTTCTGCGCGGCGGGCAGAAGATCGGAGGACAAAAGAAGCAGCCAAAGGGCGAAGTGTCTCATGCTCCCCCTCAAGGAGCAACGTGTATTATTACGTAATCACCGAGTGCTATGGTAAAAATCGCAGTTCTATCGCTGCTCTTCTCCATGCCTGCCGCCCCACAATACCATGCGCGGCGCACGACGCGCGACGGCGTCGAAGTGATCCGGCTGGAGGACCAGAGGCATCGGACCGTGGTTTCGGTGGCTCCCTCGATCGGGAATATCGCCTTCGAGATGCTCGTGAATGGCCACAATGTTCTGTGGTTCCCTTACCCCTCCGTCAGCGCTTTTCGGGACCAGCCGCGCATCTGCGGTATCCCCCTGCTGGCGCCGTGGGCCGATCGCCTGGACGAAACAGCCTTCTACGCCAATGGCAAGAGGTATCGTCTCAACCTGGAGCTCGGTAATATTCGCCTGGATAACGCCGGACATCCCATCCATGGATTCCTGTCGCTGACGTCCGGCTGGCAGGTGATTCGGCTGGAAGCAGACGGCAAGGGCGCGCGGGCGACGAGCCGCCTGGATGTCACCGTCCGCCCGGAGTGGATGGCCCAATTTCCCTTCGCGCACACGATCGAAATGACGCATTCCTTGAAGGACGGGGTGCTGGAGGTGTCCACGCAGGTGGAGAACCGTAGCGCCGAGCCGATGCCGCTCTCGATCGGATACCACTCCTTTTACCAGATCACGGACGCATCCCGGGACGATTGGATGGTCGGCCTGGGGGCGGCGCGGGAGTGGCCGGTCGATAAGGATCTGCTCCCGACGGGTGAGACACGCCCGCTCCACGACCTGATTGCGGACCCGGCCAACTTCAGCCTGCGGGGCCGTGCCTTTGATAATGTCCTGGCTGGGTTGATCCGCGATTCGTCGGGCCAAGCGAAGTTCTGGGTCAAGGGAAAGCAGCAGAAGATCGAGGTTCTGTTCGGGCCAGGATTCATCGCGGGGGAGATCTGGGCGCCGCCGCGCCGCGAGTTCCTGTGCTTCGAGCCGATGGCGGGCATCAACAATGCCTTGAACCTGGCGCACAGGGGTATTTACAAGGAGTTGCAGTCGATCCCGCCCGGACAGAGCTGGCAGGCGAGCTTCTGGATCCATCCCAGCGGATTCTAAAGCCGGGTCCGGCTGAGTGGCGGTGCCGGGCGTTGCTGCGCCATATCCCTAGCAGTCCGTGGTAGAAGTAGGAGTTTTCAGGCGGCCGCGCAGGGAAGGGGCTGCTGAAGTCGGGTGATAAAGTTGGCTACTTTGCAGCGCAAAGTTGGGCACG